>DASVWN010000030.1:0-4329 GCA_036393195.1 Gemmatimonadaceae bacterium
CACTGTCGCACGTTATGCAGCGGGCGCACGCTGCATAACATGCAGCGCGCGCCGCGAAGGGGCCGAGCACGCCCGTGACCGCGCCTCGCGCGGCCTCCTCCTCGCACGAGGCCTCTGCGGCGCACTCCTCGCCCTCCCTTCCACGCCTCGATGCCCTCGCCGCCCGGCGGCCTGATCACCGCACATGGCGCGCGCGGCGGCGATTCCGTATCGTATTCGCCGGGAGCGACACACTCCTTACCGCTGCCACGGCTCTCCGCGCTTCGATAGTCCGCAGTCCGTACGCCTCCGTTCTCCATCCTCGCCTGCCATGCTCCTGCACCACCGCATTGCGCCACTCCTCGGTGCGCTCGCCTTGGGCGTGCTCGCCGCGCACACCGCCCGCGCCCAGGGTCCGCGACGCGCGGATTCCAGCCTCGTGCTCGGCGTCAACGTCTCCAATCTCTCCTACCGCTTCATCGGCCCGCAGGGGAATCGCGTGAGCGCGGTCATCGGTGAGCCGGGCAACGGGAACGTCTATTACATCGGCGCGGCGTCGGGTGGGGTGTGGAAGTCCACCGATGGCGGCATCAACTGGCGCCCGATGTTCGACCGCATGCCGGCGCAGTCCATCGGCGCGCTCGCCATGGCGCCGTCGGATCACAACGTCGTGTGGGCGGGCACCGGCGAGAGCTTCATTCGCAGCAACATCTCGCTCGGCAACGGCGTGTACAAGTCGACCGACGCGGGCCGCACCTGGACGCACATGGGGCTCGACAAGACGGGCCGCATCTCGCGCATCGTCATCGATCCGCAGAACCCGGACATCGTGCTCGTCGCGGCGCTCGGCACAGGCTACGGGCCGCAGCAGGAGCGCGGTGTCTATCGCACCACCGATGGCGGCAAGTCCTGGAAGCGGGTGCTCTTCGTCAACGAGAACACGGGGGCCAGCGACCTCGCCATGGATCCGGTCAACCCACGCATCCTCTTCGCGGGCATGTGGCAGTTCGTCATCCATACGTGGGGCAAGTACAGCGGCGGGAAGGGAAGCGGCGTGTACATGTCGCGTGACGAAGGTGTCACGTGGAAGCGGGTGACGAGCGGACTGCCGAAGTTCCCTGTGGGGAAGGTCGCCGTCGCGATCGCGCCGAGCGATCCGGACCGCGTCTATGCGCTCATCGAGACGGGCGGACGCGGCTCGCTCTGGCGCTCGGAGAACGGGGGCAACTCGTTCCACGTGGTGAGCTACAGTCATATGCTCGCCGAGCGCCCGCACTACTACACGCGCATGATCGTGTCGCCGCGGAGCGAGAACGAGATCTACTTTCCGTCGAACAGCATGCTCATGAGTCTCGACGGCGGCGAGACGGCGCGCGAGGTGCCGTGGGGCGGCGACAACCACGACATGTGGGCCGATCCCACCAATGGCGACCGCATGATGATCGGCTTCGACGGCGGTGCGATGATCACGACGAACCACGGGCGAAGCTGGAACGACGTGGTGCTCCCCATCGCGCAGATGTACCACGTAGCCGTGGACAATCAGGTACCCTACTTCGTCTATGGGAACGAACAGGACTATGCGTCCGTGCGCGGCCCGAGCAACTCGCTCGAAGGCGGGAGAATTCCGTCCGGACTCTGGCAGACCACGGCGGGGTGCGAGTCCGGCTTCTCCATTCCCGATCCGGTGGACAACAACATCGTATGGGGCGGCTGCTATGAGGGAGGACTCGAACGCTACGATCTCCGCACGCGGCACGCGCGCTCGGTGAATCCGTGGCCCGACGAGCCGCTCGATTCACCGGGCGACAGCGTGAAGTATCGCTGGAACTGGACCTTTCCCATCGCCATCTCGCCCGAGGATCACAACACCGTGTACGTCGGCAGCCAGTACGTGCACCGCACCACCGACGGCGGACAGAGCTGGACGGTGATCAGCCCCGACCTCACGACGAACGACACGAGCAAGCTCGGACCGTCGGGCGGTCTTTCACCGGACAACCTCGGCGTGGAGTACTTCTCCACGCTGTTCGCCATTGCGGAATCTCCGCTGCAGAAGGGCGTGATCTGGACGGGATCCAATGACGGGCTCGTGCAGGTCACGCGCGATGGCGGCGCGCACTGGACCAACGTGACGGCGAACATCAGCGGGCTGCCGAAGTGGGGCACGATCAGCAACATCGAGCCGTCGCGCTTCGATGCGGGCACCGCCTACATCAGCGTGGACTTCCACCAGGTGAACAACTTCGATCCGTTCATCTACAAGACGAGCGACTATGGCAAGACGTGGAAGCTCCTGAGTGGCGGCATCCCGAAGAGCGTCTTCAGCTACGTGCACGTCGTGCGCGAGGACTCGAAGCGCAAGGGCATGCTCTACGCGGGCACGGAGAACGGCATCTACCTCACCTACGACGATGGCGCGCACTGGTATCCGCTGCAGGCCAACCTGCCGCACGCGCCGGTCACGTGGCTCGCCATCCAGGATCACTTCGACGACCTCGTGGTGAGTACGTCGGGCCGCGGCGTGTGGATCCTTGATGACCTGGGGCCGCTGCGCGAGCTGGATGAAAAGGTCGCGGCCGCGCAGTCGCATCTGTTCGCGATCCGGCCGGCGTATCGCTTCATGACCGTGAACCGTTTCAAGACCGCACCCAACGATCAATCGGATGGGCGCAATCCGCGCTATGGAGCCGACATCAACTATCTGCTGGCGAAGGCGCTGGCGGATACATCGAGAGAAACCGCCAGCGGTGCAAAGCAGCCCGCCCGCGGCGCGAAGAAGTCAGCGCCTGATTCACTGGGCACCGACACCGGCAGCCTCGTGCTTCATGCGCCGTCCGATTCCGCCATTGCCGACACTGTGGATTCGGCGCGCGCCGTGCGCGATTCGGCGCTCATCATCATCGCGAATGCGGCGGGGCAGGTGGTGCGCACGATGCACGGACCGGGCGCCAGGGGGATCAACCGCGCCTACTGGGACCTGCGCTATGACAGGACGAAGGAGGTCGAGCTGCGGACCACGCCGCCCGGGTATCCGCACATCTGGGAGGACAAGCGATTCATCGGGAAGCACGCGCGACCGGTGTACCACTACGGCATCCAGGAGCCGAAGCTCGGACCGCTCGCGCCGCCCGGCACCTATACCGTGTCGGTGGTGCTGCGTGGCGACACGCTGCGGCAGCCGCTCACGGTGCTCAAGGATCCGCACTCCGCCGGCTCGGACGCCGACGCGCAGGCCGGAGCGGCGCTGGCGATCGCCGTGCACGATGACATCGATACCGTGGTCACGGCGATCAATCGAATCGAGCGCGTCCGCATGCAGCTCGAGGACCTGCACGATTTGTACGGCGCGGACACCACGAAGCGCGCGCTGCTGGATCACGCGAAGGCGCTCGACGGCAAGCTCAGCGCGGTGGAAGACCAGTTCCTGCAGCGCCGGCTCCAGGAGGACGATCAGAAAACGTATCGTGCTCCCATGGAACTCTACACGCGGCTCCTCTACCTCGAAGGGATCGTGGGCAGCGGCGCGGGTGACATCGCCGGCAATCCGGATTTCCCGCCCACCGCGCAGGACATCGCCGTGCACGACCTGCTCCGGCAGCGGCTCCAGCGCGCGCTGCACGACCTGCAGCAGGTGTTGAGTGTGGACGTGCCGGGGTTCGCGGCAGCGACTGGCGTTGGGCTGGTTGTTGGTAACGAGTAGCGTGGATTCTCCACGCCCTTCCAGATACCGGGAACCCCTTCCAAACCGGCTACCGGAACAGGACAGGATTTACAGGATTGACAGGATTCACAGGATTATAGGGAGCCAGGTCCCAAGCTTTCAGTCCGTTCGCTGAGTGAAAGCAGATACTTTTGGAACGCCTGCGTGTCAATCCTGTCAATCGTGTCAATCCTGTAAATCCTGTCCTGTTCCGCCAGCTGGGTTGGAAGCGGTAGCTGATGGCTGGTACGTTACACGCTTCACGACTCCTCCAGCTACGAGCTGCCAGCTACCGCTTCTACACCAGGCCCGTCATGCCTTCCTTCCGTCTCTCCATCGCGACGCTGCTCGTCGTCGCTACGGTTCCGCTCGCCGCACAGGCTCCGGCAAAGCGCCCGCTCACCGCGAACGATCTCTATCGCGTTCGCAATGTGAGCGATCCGCAACTCTCGCCCGACGGCCAGTGGGTCGCCTACACGGTCGCGGCCATCGACTCGGCGAAGGATCGGAGCGTGAGCCACGTCTGGATGACGAGCTGGGACGGCGCCACCACGATCCAGGCGACGACGAGCACGAAGAGCGAACACGATCCGCGCTGGAGTCCGGACAATCGCTATCTCGCGTTCCTCTCCTCGCGCGAGGGCGCC
>DASVWN010000031.1:0-3529 GCA_036393195.1 Gemmatimonadaceae bacterium
GCATCTCCGCTATCGCATGGCCTCGTGCCGCACCATCTGGAACACGGGCATGCTGCCGACGTCCGAGTCGGGCGGCTTGAGGAGGTACACGGCTCTGTCGGGGTAGCGCCGCAGCAGCAGCGTGTCGCGCGCTCCAAGGTCCCGTGCATAGACATTGTCGCCACCGCGGGCGAGCAGGAGCGGCGGGAAGAGCGTGAAGCCCGCTTGATCCTCCTCGATCCTGGCCGTACACACGGGGGGGTATGACATGCCGGGAAGCGCGCGCTCGGTAGTGTCCGGCGAAAAAGTGGACGCGACTGTACGCGCCGAGTCGGCGAGCAGCGGCCGCAACGCGCTGAACGCCGCCGCACCGCGCACGTTCTGCTGCTCCAGATGCGTGATCGCCTGCTCGAGCGCGCAGGCGTCCACGGTGTTGTAGAGCAGCTCCGTTTCCGGCCGGGTGACTCCGAGGGCCCAGAGGCGTGCCACGAGTTCCGCACCCCAGCTTTCGCGCACGAACACGAGCGCATGCTTCACGCCGCTTGCCGCCGCCGCGCTGTCCGCGTCCCACCGCATGGTGAGCATGCCCTGCCGGTATTGTCGGGCACGCAGCGGCACGAGCGCGATGACGGCGATGGCGAGTGCGCAGAGCGTGGCGTATACCGCGGAACGGTATACTGCGCCCTGTCCGAATCTGTCGCGCACCGCGCCCGGGAAGCGGGCGGTCCAGAGGGCCAGCGCCGGCAGCAGCGCGTACATGAAACGCGGTCCGAGATACAACCCCTTGTGCCAGTAGGCGAAGTAGAGTCCAACCAGCAGCGCGGAGCTCACGAGCAGATAGCGATCGAAGCGGTCGAGCCGCCGCACGAGCGCGAGCGCGATGATCGCCGCCAGGAGCGATGGCACCGGCGTTTCGAGGAAGTACGACTGCAGCCAGAGGAAGTAGAGATTCACCAGCTCCAGCCCGCGTGCCGGTGTATGCGCGATTCCCCAGGGCGCGGCGTGGAATCCCAGGGCGTGGCTCTTGCCCCAGAGCTGCTCGTATCCGAAGAGCAGGGGAGACCCGGTGGTGCGCGCGTTCACCCAGAGCAGCAGTGCGAGCGGAATGGCGACGCCAACGGCGGCGGGAATCGCGTCCTTCCATTTGGCAGGGCTGCGCAGCGCCCGCACGAGATACCACACGCCGGCCGGGAGCGCGAACGCCAGCGCATCCACGGGGCGAATGGTGCCGGCGATGCCGAAGGCGAGCCCGCTCAGCAGCGCCAGCGATGGGCGCGGCGTATCGGAAGTCATGACCTTTGCCATCGCCGCCATTCCGATCACGATCCACGTGAGCATCGTGACGTGATTCATGTGCGAGCCGGCCATGAACGCGGTGAATGGCGCGAACGCCAGCACGAGCGTCGCGCCGAGTGCCACGCCGGGGCGCGGCTCAGCGACGCGCAGGTATGCGGCGAATGCCAGCACCGTGATGGCGCCGAACACCGGACCCACGAGCCATGGGGCATGCAGCCACACGCCGAGTGTGAGCATGGCCGGGCCACCAACGGGGAACTGCGAGAAGTACCGGCCATTGGTGTCCACGATGTGCATGCTGCTGAAGAATTCCGGGTGGGAATCCACGGGGAGCCAGAGATGACCGTGGGCCAGCATGTTGGCCTGCACCATTTGCACGATCTCGTCGATGAGCAGCGGACGCGCGCCGAGCACTACGCGCGCGATGACGGCGTAGAGCAGGAGCGCGAGGCCGGCAATGCACAATGATGCCGCGAACGGCCGTCGCTCGAACGCGGCGGCGGCATTCTCCGTGGCGTGGTCGCGCCAGAGCCACGCGATCTTGCCCGAGAAGATGGCGAGCACGATGCCGATGCCGAGCGCGATGGCGGTGCCGCTGATCCAGGTGGAACGTTCGGACGCATACCATGGCGCCGCGTGTCCGCCGGGGATCCAGTTGGCAATGGGAAGGAATGCGAGGCAGGCGACGAGAAATGCCGCGAGCGCAGCGGGCTCAATGCGTCTGGGCAACTCTTTGTCCGGAATCGGATGTGACATGCGTGGGGGTGGCGATCGTATCCATGCGCGCAAAGCTGTTCGCGGACTGATTGAACAGGTACGGAATGCGGCCTGGCGCCTGACGGATGAGACGGATGTCGTCAGGGCCGCGGTCGAACACCGTCCAGACGCGTGCCTGGTCGAGGTCGGGGTCGTTGGAGATGAGTGTGAAATTCGGGTCGTGCTGGGGACTGTATCTCACGAAGACCATGATGCGACTGCCCGGGAGCTGAGTGAGATACGAGTTGAACACATCAGTCTGCAGCGAGTGCAGTCGGTGCAACTGGCGCGACATGCGGGCGGAAGAACGATAGAACGGGAGGAACAGAACGCCAGTGATGAGAATTCCCATGGCGGCCTGGTGCGATGGCATGAGTGCGGGAATATCCTGCACTCGCGGACGGGGGCTGCCCAGGAACGCGAAAAAGCGCCAGAGACCCAGTGCCAGCACGCAGGCCAGTACCGGGAATATCTCGAGGTAGTAGAGCGTCCAGTTCGCGGGGTGGGCGTAGAGTGCGAATCCCGCAATCACGACCGCGGCCGAAGCGAGCGCGAAGCCCAGCTCGGCGGTGATTCCAAGGAGCCCGAGCAGTGCCAGGATGCCCAGCGGATAACGCCAGTCTCCCCAGACGTCGCCAAGGAGCGTCTCCAGTTGCCTCATGAGGCGAACCGGGGCAGCGGCCACCGTGTGCTGCTCGTGCACCCAGCGAACCGTTGACGCGAACCGGACCATGTCCTGTGGCAAAGCGCGGAGCGGCGGCGTGCTGTCCACTTCGAAGCCGATGTCGTCCACGGGGATGTAGGTCCGGGCGTACACGCTCCATGGAAAACGAAGCGGGCGTCCCATGGTGGCGGTGTTCCATGCGAGCAGCAGTACCATGAACGCGCTTCCCAGCGCTGCCGCATACGCAAGCTCCCGCCACTCGCCGCGGCGACGGATGGTCACGAGCACTACGACGCCGGTGGGGATGGCATAGAGCAGCCCGATGAACGGATGCGTCAGCACGCTCCAGCCGGTGCATGCGGCGAGCAGCAGCAGCCACCGGCAACTCCCCTGCTCGCGCCAGCGCAGCAGAGCCCACCATCCCAGGAGCCACAGCGCGCAGACGGTCGTTTCCGAGAAGTAGGAGGGAAGGAACTGCATCACTCCCGGCGCAGTGGTCCAGAACATCCAGGTGGTGAGGGCCACCCATTCATTGGTGACGCGCCGAGCCAGCGCGAACGTCAGCGCTCCCGTGACTCCGGCGAGCACAATAGGCATGAGTGCCGGAAATCCGAGCCAGATCCCGGGCACGAGGGCCGCCGGCTGCCCTGGAGGATACTTGGCCATGAAGTGCGGCGTGACGAACATGTGGTACTGCTCGAAGAACTCGGGCAGTGGCCGCGCTGCTGCGTACAGGTGGAAACCGGAGTAGATCCTGGCCTGCGTGAGGTACGCAATCTCATCGTGAAAGACCGGCGCGCCGCGCAGCGAGCCCCATACCCAGGCCATGATGCA
>DASVWN010000032.1:0-169930 GCA_036393195.1 Gemmatimonadaceae bacterium
AAGCCCGGTAGTCCATCCGCGGTCGACAGCTCGCTAACGATCCGCGAGCTGTCCGGCAAAAACCAGGCGTCCCTCGCCCCTGAGCGACGGGTACCACGCGTCGCCCTCCCGACGCAGCCGCACGCTCACCAGGCGACCAGAATGCGTCACGAGGTTCGTTTCGAGCCCGGAGTCGCCCCACGCGGCCAGCAGAATGGCCGCGGCTATCGCGCCCGTTCCGCATGCCAGCGTTTCCCCTTCCACACCGCGCTCATACGTCCGGATGGCCCAGGTCCCGTCGTCCCGGCGCGAAACGAAGTCGATGTTCGCTCCGGCCGGCTGCAGCGACGTGTCCCGTCGCAGCGCCCTGCCACGCGAAATGACGTCCACCGACATGACGTCAGCACAGCGGACCACCAGGTGAGGCACGCCCGGGCGACAGACGCCAATCCGCTGCTCGCCTGCCGCCCGGGCAATCGCCACATCAGACGTTACCTCCCTCACCGGCGGCAGATCGACCTCCGGTGTGGCCCCCACCATGCGCGCCTCCAGCACGCCAGCATCTGTCTGGATGTGCATTCCAGACTTCAGTGCCGGCTCCAGCTTGGTCGCCAAGCGCGTCACGCACAGCGCGGCATTTCCGCACATCGAGGCGTGCAGTCCGTCGCTGTTGAAATAGCGCATTCGAACGTCAGCGCCGCTCGTGCCCTCGGCCTCGTCGAGGAAAACCAGTCCATCGGCGCCTACCCCGGTCCCCCGCGCGCACAGGGCCTGAATAACGACCTGATCATCCAGTGCACCGGCCCCCTCATGCCGGGTGTCGAAAATCACGAAATCGTTACCAGAACCGCTCATCTTGTAGAATTTCCGTGTTGCCATTACACCCGTCCGGTCAACGACCACCACCGTAACCGCCAGACCATCCATACCGCTTCGCGAATGATCTTCTTCGACATCTTGCTCTCTCCTTCCGTCCGATCCACGAATACAATCGGAATTTCAACGATGCGAAATCCGTTCTGCCACGCCCGGAAGCTCATCTCGATCTGAAACGCATAGCCATTCGAGCGCACGGAATCAAGGTCGATCGCCTCGAGGACAGACCTGCGAAAGCACTTGAAGCCACCGGTGCAATCATCAAGCGGAAGCCCTGTTACGACGCGCGCATAAAGGTTTGCTGCATAGCTGAGCATGAGGCGGGACATGGGCCAGTTCACCACGGTCACCTTCCCCTTGCGATAGCGTGATCCCAGCACGAGATCGGCGTTCCGGATCGCTTCCAGAAACTGCGGCAGGTGCACCGGGTCGTGCGAGAAGTCAGCGTCCATCTCGAACACGAAGTCGTAATTCTGTTCGAGAGCCCATTTGAACCCGGCCAGATATGCGGTGCCAAGGCCGAGTTTGCCGGCCCGGTGAATGGCGTGGACCTTCGGGTTGGACGCCGCGATGCCATCCACGATCTCGCCCGTGCCATCGGGCGAGCCATCGTCCACCACCAGCACCTCGAGCCGCGCATCCTGCGCGAGGACCGCGGCGATAATGCGCTCGATATTACCGCGTTCGTTGTAGGTTGGGATGACTACGAGAGCGCGCTCACTCATGCGGTCTGCGCTCCAGCGCCACCCCTCCCCCGATCATGGCGAGCACCGCCAGCAGCGCGACCACAGTGATGAGCACCCCGTGCCGGAAGGTCGATCGCCCATAGGTCAGGACGATCTTCCTGGATCCTTCGGGAAGGGCAACGCCAATCAGCGAGAGATCGGCACGGCCAATGGTCGCCGGTTTTCCATCCACCGTCGCCGTCCAGGCCGGGTAGTAGTTTTCAGACACGACGAGCGCCGCTCCGGCCGTGGCCGGCCGGTCGAGCTCGACCTCGATATATCCGGGATCATAGCGCGTCACTGTGGGACGAATCGGGCTGGCATCGGGCAGCGCTGTCAGCTTCTGGCTGGTCACGCGGGCGGCGGTATCGAAAAGCGCGGCGCGTCGCAAGTCGAACCGCTGGTCCAGGACAGTAGCAAGCACCGCCTCATCCGAGGCCTTGACGATGGCCGGAGCAACCCAGGCGGCGGGATTGTCCCCCGGCACGGAGTACAGATAGACCGTCGTGCCCGCCGCGTCCTTGACCGGCCCGACGAGGCGTCGCGAGCCCGGAATGGGCGTGGAGTCCGTATTGGTGAGCAGATACTTCACGTTCAGCAGATGCCAGAGCTGGGGGCTTCCGAGCGCATTGTCGGTCAGCTCGCTGTAATAGCGCATCGAGTTGCCCTGGTAGCCGAGCACCTGCCGCACGCCGTGCACCATGAGTGCATCGCCGAAGAGAAACGGATCGTGGTAGGCAAAGGCCTGACCGAGCGGAATTGCGAGGACGCGCCCCGGCTCGGGCTGTGCCTTGACATAGTCAATGGTCGGATCGCTGGCGTACAGCGTCGTGGCTGGCGGCGAGAAGCGCCAGTAGATCCGCTCGATACTCCAGAGATCGGCGGCCAGCAGCACGAGGAGCGCGAAGACGGTTGCCCGGCTATCCAGGCGATGGGTCGCCAGCAGGAGCAGCAGTCCGCCTGCCACGAGCGTGAATACCGCCGAGCGAATCGCGCCGCTGAGCAGGTGGGGCGCGTTGGCGATGACCGCGTCGAGCCGGCTCACCGGTGCGATCGTCTCGGCGGCGGTGGTCAGGGCCCCACTCACACCGAGCAGCAGTACGATGGCGCCGACGATGAGCCAACCCACCGCATAGCGGATGGTTACCTCGCCTGCCTGCAGCCGCTCGACGCCGAGCGCCACGAAAATCGCAATGGCGAAGGCGACATTGAAGAACATCGTACTCGGCGCCCGGAAGAATCTCGTACCGGGGACGAGCGCATACACCAGGTGATAGAAGGGGGTGTAGCCGCCAAGCGACCAGAGGAGCGCGACGATGAGAACGCCGAGCCAGAAGCGCGCAAAGGAGTGGTGCGCGCCACGCAGCAGGCGTGCCAGTCCGAGCACCGCGAGCACAAAGACGACCACGCCAATGTATTCGCTGTGAAAATGGATTCCGTTCTTTCCCCAGTAATTGTCCAGGATGCCGGTGAACTGCGGGATATACGTGTTGATCAATTCCTCGAACGGAAAGGAGTAGGAGACCGCGTGCGCGTAGCCTCCCGCCATTCCCTGCGAGCGGGGTGACCAGGGGATGTACTTGATGAACGGGAGATACTGCACGGCGCCCATCAGGAAACCGAGGACCACCGCGATCACCGCCATTCCCAGGCGGCGCCAGGCGGTCTGTCGCTCGAGCGCCGTGGTATCATCCGCGGTAAACACGAGCCAGAGCGCGAAAGCGCCCAGCGTGAGGAGCATGTACTGGAGCAGTTGCGGGTGCGGGCTGAGCACCGCGAGGCCGGTCGTGAGGGCCAGCACCCCCCATGCCCAGCGGCGACCGTCGCGCATGCCACGCAGCAGCATCCAGAGCGCCAGCGGCATGAGTGCGCTGACGAACAGCTTGCCGTCGTGCCCGGGCGAGACGTACGATGAGATGGGTCCGCCCATCATGTAGGCGACGCCGCCGGTGAGCGCGGCGAGAAAGGAGAACCGGCACGCGCGCAGGAACAGGTAGGTGAAGAGTCCGGCCAGGAAAATGTGGACGATGAAGCCCCACGTCATCCCCACGTCCACCGGAAAGATCAGTCGTAGCAGAAAGGTCGGGTAGAACTCATCGCCGTTCATGGCACCGACGAACGGCATGCCGCCGAAAATGTACGGGTTCCAGAGCGGGTAGCTGCCAGTGGTCTTGAGCAGATGCGCCGCGAATTCGCGCACCGGATAGCCGCCAATGTACTGGTCGCTGATCGGACTCACGAGGAACTTTCCGGCGAATGCCGGCCACGCGAGCACGAACGTGCAGATGGCATACACCGCGGCGGCCCATGCACCTGCGAAGCGGGGCGCGAACGGCGCCGCGCCCGGCATGGCCCGGGACATTGTCTTTGGCGAGGCAGCGGAACGCGGCATTATCGGACTGAAGGTGAGAATACCGGCATACCATCACCGCGCGGGGCGCGTGTGGCGGGAACCCGGGAGCCGGGTGAATTCGTGGAGGACGCGCCGCAACGTCGTGTAACTTGCGCGGAATCGAGCGCAGGCGCCAGTTGCATCACGAGCGTGAACCGATCTGGAGCGCGCTCGGCGCGGTGGCCAGCACGCCTCGATAGACATCGGCATAGCGGCGTGCCACAGCGTCCGGTGCAAAGGTGGCCAGCGCGTGCGCCCGGGCTGCGGCTCCGAGCGCCGCTCCCTGATCCGGCTGCGCAAGCACGCGGTCCAGCGCGGCGGCAAGCGCATCGACGTCTCCCGGTGGGACCAGAACCCCGGTACGCTCCGGCACGACAATGTCCGTGAGACCGCCGGAGGCGAAGGCCACCGTGGGCATGCCGGAGAGGGCGGCCTCGATGGCCACGAGCCCCAGCCCTTCACCTGTCATCGGCGCCACGAACACCGTGTTGGAGCGATAGAGCTCCGCGAGAGCGGATTGCGCGAGGAGTGGATGCCACGCGATGCGGTCGCCAATGCCGAGCGATTCCGCCAGCGTTCGTGCTGGCGCGGAATCACTGCCAATGCCGACCACCACATCGAGGTACGGCTTGGCGTGCATGCGTGCCAGCGCCTCGAGGAGCGTGACGATTCCCTTCTGCTCATTGAGCTTTCCGATGAAAAGCAGTCGATCAGGCGCCCGGGTGGCGCCGGGGTGGAAGAGGTCAGGCGCCACCGGCATCGGTCCGACGATGGGATGTACGTCTGGAACGAGCCGCGCCGTCTCCGCGGCAAGCCAGCGCGACACCGTGGTCACGACCGTGGACTGGCGCATGACGCGACGGAAGAGTCGCGTCGCCATGGGCGTTGCCTGCGCGGCGCGCAGATCGGAACCGTGCAGTGTGGTCACGAGGGGCAGGTGCCGCAGGCGCGCCAGTTGTGCACCTGCGAGTCCTCCCGGAAACCACCAGTGCGCATGGAGGAGCGCCGACGGTGTACGCCGCACTGCGGCGTACGCCGCCGCCAGATTCGCGGCGACCATGCTGGCCAGCACCGCGCGCGCCCGCATGGAGTGCGTGGCCTGGTCGAGCATCGTGCCGGTGTAGGCGAGTGTCTCCAGTCTGCGGGGGGCATAGCGAAAGCGCGTGACCGGAATTCCCTCGAACACATCGTGAGCCGCGAGGCCCGGGCCCCCCGGTGCCACGACAGTCGCGTGGACGCCTTCGCTTCGCAGCGCCACCGCGAGTCGGAGCACGAAGGAGCCCGCGGGATCAGTCGCTGTGCGCGGGAACGAATGCGAAAGAAAGAGCACGTTCAGCTCGCGATCCGCTGCTGGCGGCAGCTTCACGGGAGCACACCCGCGCACACGTGTTCGCGGCGCGCGCCACCGGCATCCTCGAGCACCAACTCCATCGCGTCGGGAGCTGATGCGAATGCCTCGATGCGTCCATCCGCGGTCACGTTGCGAATCCGGACGGAGCGACGCGCAGTGCGCCACGCCACGATGCGCGCGAGCGTGGCCACCCAGGCTCCGCCGTCAATCGCGGCCTGAAGCAACTCGGCATATGCTTCCGGTGCGCCGGGATAGCCGAGCGGGGCGGAAAGATTCGGATGCCAGATGCCCGTCCAGAGACCCTCCACGTCGCGGCAGGTGTTCGCGAGCTCGATCGCATCAGCGATCCAGGCCGCCGGCTCTTCCGTTCCCTGGTACTTGCTCAGCGCACGATCCATCCAGCAGAACGGCGCTTCGGAAAAGTCGCCAGTTCCCGGTGCGTCATTGTACCAGACTGGAAAGATGTCCGCGACGCCGGAGCGGAAGCCGTTGCGATCGGCGAAACCCCGGGTCGAGTCGTAGGTGAAGCCGGCGCTGGACATGGCGTGCTCGCTGAGAGCCGGCTGGATGCGCAGGAAATGCTGGCGCACGCCATGGACGGCGGCGCCGGTCAGCGCGATGAGACGCTCGCGCTGCGGCGCGAACCGTGCCGGCGTGTCCATCGTCTCGAAGCTGCCATGCAGTCCGATCTCATGCCCCACCGATGCAACGGCGGCAAGAATGCGGCGCGCACCGTGCGACTCCGGGCGGTACGTGAGATCCCCGGCGCGTATGGTCCGCAGCGTGGGTGTTCCACAGAGAATGAACCACGTTGAAGCCACCTCTCGACGGCGCTCCATTGCCAGCAGCGCCTGCGCGGCATCCCATACGGGTGCCCTCGCAATGGAGGCTGTGGCGGCGCGCGCCGCGCGCAGGGCGCGACGCCCCTCGCGCTTGGCGAGCAGCTCGCCGATGCGGAGCAGTGTGAATGCGGGCCAGAGCGAGACCACATCGAGGTCGTGGGTGAATGCGGCGGCCCAGCGGTAACCATGTGGCCAGGGAGCCACGAGCCGTACCGGCCGCGCCGCTGCGGCGGCGAAGACCGCCTGCCGGAGTGCGAGCGCGGCGCGCGAGACAACGGGATCGCGCTCCAGCCCCTCGGTCACGAGGACGTTCTCCGCGGATGGCACCCGGCCGAACCGGTCGCGCACCGCACTGCGCCGTTCGCGTGTGCCGCTCACGACTTCGGTGATGCGCGCCAGCGTCCGGCGGGGCACACGCACGACGCCATCGACGTGAGTGACACCCCAGTTCTCCGCGGCCAGCGCGCCGACCGAGCCGCCGCCCCCCTGCTCTTCCACAACCGCCAGGCGCACCAGGTCCACCTCGGCGTGATCCACCGGGACGAGCCGGGAGAGATCCACGAGCAGGTCCAGCGCGTATTGTTCAGCAGGCGCGAGCGCGGCGCGATCGGGCAGGACGATCATCCGGTCACCATCACGGCCGTGGCGTTTCGTAGCGCGCCGGCACTTGACGCAATTCGTGAAGGCGCGGTAACGTTGCCGCGCCCGCCAGTGACCTCCCCAATCAGAGACGCATGAGCCAAATGCTGGTTCCGAAGTCGCGCATCCCATGGCGTCACTTCGTGCTGTTCGGCTGGATGCCGAGTCCTCTCAAGCGCTGGGCGTATCGCACGTTTCTCGGCTACCGGATCGGGCGCGGCGTCACCTTCGCGCCGGGCGCCGTGGTCGTCGGCGACCACGTGGAGCTGGGCGACCACGTGGAGATCGGACTGCTCGCGGTCGTGCAGGGAAAATCGATCAGGATCGGCCGGCATTCGAGTGTGGGCACGTTCAGTTACGTGTCGTGCGAGACGATCGACATCGGCGAGGATGCGCGCATCCGCGAACAGGTCTACGTGGGCGGCCCGCAGCTCCCCGAGTCGCGATTCACGCTCGGCAATCGCACGATCGTGCTGCAAATGGCTTTCATCAACCCCACCAAGCCAGTCACGATCGGCGACGACACCGGCATTGGCGGCCACTGTCTCATCTTTACGCATGGCGCATGGCTCAACGTGCTGGATGGCTATCCCGTCACCTACGAGCCGGTAACCCTGGGCAGGAGCGTCTGGTTGCCGTGGCGTGTGTTCATCATGCCCGGCACCAGCATTGGCGATGGCACCGTGATCGGGGCGAATTCGCTCGTGTCGGGCGTGATTCCGCCGAACAGTCTGGCCGTGGGGTCGCCGGCCAAAGTCATTCGGCGTGCGCCGGAATTTCCCCTCACCATCAGCCCGGAGCGCCGCAGCGAGTTGATTGCCGAGATGATGCGCGAATTCGACCGGTACGTCACGCACGCGGGCGTCGTGATCTCCGAGGCGAGTCCGTTTCGGCTGTACGCGCGGGACCACGCAGTCCATCGCCTGCTCTGGGCGCACGAGAGTACCGTGCTGCCTGACATGGGGCTGGCTGCCGGGGATACGGTATTCACCGACACTGCGCTGTCCGGGAGCGTAATCGCGTTGCTGCGTTCGCGCGGCGTGCACTGGCTGGACCTGAACGGGCGGTCGCGCAGCCGGGCGGGTTCGGCACTGACAGAGGAGCTCGCGCAATTTCTCGGGCGCTACGGTATCCGCCTGGTGCGCGACGGCTGACTCTCCAGAGCCGTGGCCGGCGATGCATCCGGCATCGCCGCGCGGCGCCGCGCCAGCAGCAGGAGTCCCGGCACGACCTCGAGCACGGTGAGCCAGAGTCGTGACGTGACGGCGAGCACCGTGGCATCGCTCGCCGTGAACAAGCCGAGCCGCGTGAGACTTCCCGCCAGGACGAGCTCGCGTACGACGAGTCCACCGGGCGCGAAGAGAGCCAGAAAGCCTATCAGGTACGAGCCGGTGAAGGCCGCGACATAAGCGCTGATTGGACCCGGTGCCGTTCCCAGAACACCCCTGGCAAAGAGCCAGAACGCCACGCCGTAGAGACACCATTGCCCGGCGCCGCCGAACGCGGTGAGCCACACGGCGCGGCCGGAGAGTCGCTCCAGCGCGAGCGTGCGGCTGGTCACGCGTGTGTAGAAGGTCGCCACACGCGGCAGCAGGACCGGCAGGACGGCGAGCCCAACGGAGAGCACGACGAGCAGAATGATGACGGCGCGAGGCAGGGCAAGCGTGCGGGCACCCACGATGAAGACCACCGCGAATCCCGCGAGCGTGTTGATCAGCACGTTGACGAGCGCGACCGCCGTGGACGTGGCAACGGGGACGCTGAACTTCTGGAGCATGACGCCCATGGCGCCGAGCTGCCAGACCTTGCCTGGCACATACCGGCCCAGGCTGGATACGAACCAGACGTGCGCCGCGGCGCCGAATGGTATCGAATGACCGCTCGCCCGCAGGAGAATGCGCCAGAGCTCGATGAGCAGCAGGTACGACGCGAAGATGATGATCGCCGCGGCAATCACCAGAGCCCAGTGGATGTGGAGATGCGCGACGACTCGGGCGACGTCGTGCCACTGGCGCGCGAGGGCCTGACCGGCAAACCAGAGCACCGCCGCCACGGCGATGAGCTGGGCGGCGATGCGCGTGACATGTCTGGCGGGAGACGATGTCAGGGCTCGCGTGCGTCGCCGCGTCCGGCGCGCACCTCCGAGAGTTGCCGGCGTACCTCACGCAGTTCGGCGCGCTGGCCCGCAATCATCTCGCCGAGCAGTCCACCCACGAACAACACACTCCCCACGATCACGCACGTTTCGACGAGGTTCAGCAGCGGCCGGAAGCCAATGCCGGCGAAGATGCGAATCGCGAGCGCGACGATACCCGTGAAGACACCCAGCGCGAAGAGCACCGCACCCATCATGCCGAAGAGCAGGAGTGGCTTCTGCGCGAAGCGGAGCTCGAACCAGACCGACAGCATGTCGAGCGTGCCCACCGGAATGCGCCCGATGCCGAACTTGGACTTGCCGGCGTGACGCGGGTACAGCGGCACCGGAATCTCCGTCACGGAAAATCCCGCCGCCGCTGCGACGACGATCATGTATCGGTGCCAGTCGGGACGCATGGGCAGCACGTCCATGACTTCCCGCCGGTACGCCTTCACCGAATTCAGATCGCGCACCGGCACGTCGAACAGCGCCCGGCTCAGGCGATTGTAGATGCGCGACACGAAGGCCTTCTCGTATACGCCTTCCTTGCGTCCGGTGACCATGTCGCTCTCACCTGCGAGGATGGGCGCCACGAGGCGCGGGATGTCGCCGGGACGATACTGGAGATCGGCGGGATAGAACACGAGCACGTCACCGCGCGCGTGCAGGAAGCCGGTGCGGAGCGCATCGGCGATGCCGCGCGGCGAGCGGTGCCGGGCGATGCGCAGGAACGGGTATTGAGGCAGCAGCCGCTGCAACAGCTCCCAGCTTTCATCGCGCGATCCGTCGTCCACCACGATGACTTCATAGTGCTCGGGCGCCGCGGCAAAGGCCTCGTGCGCCTGCTCCAGGAACAGCGGCAGATTCTCCGCCTCGTCGCGAGCGGGAACCAGTACGGACACGTCAACTCCACCCGGTGCCGTGGAGCGCGCCGGCAGATCCGGCACGGCGGCGTGGCGGGGAGCGATTCCCGACGCCGGAACGCTCATACCCGCTTGCGCATCCGCGCCGAGAGCACGCCGAGCTGATCGCGGTACTTGGCTACCGTGCGGCGCGCGATCTGCACGCCGCCCTGCTTGAGGATGTTGACGATAGCCTGATCGGTGAGTGGCCGGCGGGGATCCTCCTCGGCGACGAGCTTCTCGATTTGCGCCTTGATGCCGCGCGCGGACACGTCCTCGCCACCGGTGGTCGAGAGCCCGGACGAAAAGAAGAATTTGAGTGGCAGCACGCCGCGCGGCGTCTGCACGTACTTCTCGTTGGTCACGCGACTGACGGTGGATTCATGCATGTTGATGACCTCCGCCACCTCGCGCAGGGTGAGCGGCTTCAGATGCTGTACCCCCTTTTCGAAGAAGTCCCGCTGCCGGTCGACGATGAAATTCATGACCTTGAGCATCGTCTGGCGGCGCTGTTCGATGGCCTGAATCATCCAGTTGGCGGAGTTGAGCTTGTTCGAGATGAATTCCTTGTTCTCTCCGTCGAACTTCTTCTTGTCGCGCGCGATCTCCTGATAGGCACGACTCAGTTTGAGGCGCGGCAGGTTCGAATCGTTGAGGAAGACGTGGTATACCCCATCGATCTTCTCGACGACGAGATCGGGCACGATATAGCTGTCGCCGGCACTGCTGTAGACGAGTCCGGGTTTGGGATCCAGCTTGGCGATTTCGTCCGCTGCGGTCTGCACGTCCGACTGGGCAATGCCGAACCGTTTGGAGATCTCGCTCCAGCGGTGATTGATCAGCTCGTCGAAACAATCGCTCACCAGCCGGTACGGCACGGATTGCTCGAGCCCTGCCTCGCGCAGTTGCAGCAGCAGGCATTCGCGCAGATCGCGCGCGCCCACGCCGGGTGGGTCGAGCATCTGGATGATCCGGAGCATCGCCTCCATTTCCTCATTGGAGTACTCCAGCGCGTCCGTCTCCGTGATGCCCCGCTCCTCGGCCTCGCGCTCCACAAAGTCGTTGATCCCGCGGCGGATTTCGTCCAGGGAGCACGACAGGTAGCCGTCCTCGTTCACATTGCCAATGAATTCCTCGGCGAGCGCGACCTGGCGGGGCGAGAGATCGAGCAGCGCGATCTGTTCGCGCAGATAGTCGCCCAGGTCGCGCGTGTCCACTGTCACACGCTCGAAATATTCCTTTTCCTCGTGCTCTTCCGTGTGTCCGCCCGAGTCGAACCCGTTGAGCAGGATTTCCTCCCAATCAATGTCGTCCGCGCCCCGGTCGTCATCCTGCGCGGGCTCGGCTTCGGTCTCCGTGGTGGCCTCTTCCTCTTCCTCCTCCGGCTCCACCATTTCGAGAAACGGGTTATTGAGCAGCTCCTGCTTGAGGTGCTGCTGGAGATCGAGCAGCGGCATGTACAGCAGGTCCATCGCCTGGTACAGGCGTGGATTGATCTTGAGTTCCTGTCGGAGCTGCGTGCTCTGGTGCATCCCGGTCTTCATCGCTCTCGGACTCCGACTGGCTCGTACGTGGCTCCGGCCGGCATTGCCGCGGCGTGTCCGGCGGATCGGGCGAAGCGCGCGCGCAGCCGCGCAGTTAGCGTCGGGCCCAGATAGATCTTGGCTACCGTGTCGTCGAACACGAGCTCGCGCACGGTGCCGGATACCTTGACCTGTCCATCGAACATGATGTAGGCGCGATCCACGATGTCCAGTGTCTGTTCGACGTTGTGATCACTGATCAGGACCCCGATGCCGCGATGCCGCAGCCCGGAGACAATGCTCTGGATGTCGTGCACCGCGATGGGATCCACCCCGGCGAACGGTTCGTCGAGCATCATGAATCGGGGTTGTGTCACGAGGGCGCGGGTAATCTCCAGGCGGCGGCGCTCTCCGCCGGAGAGCGAGTAGGCCTTGTGCGCGCGCAGGCTCTTGATGCTCAACTCATCGAGCAGTTGTTCCAGGCGCTTGTGGCGTTCCTCGTTGGAGAGCGGCATCGTCTCGAGGATGGCGAGGATGTTCTCCTCCACGGTCAACTTGCGAAAGATGGACGGTTCCTGAGAGAGGTATCCAATACCGCGCCGCGCGCGCTTGTACATCGGCATCTCGGTGATATCCTCGCCATCGAGCTTGATGCGGCCTTCCTGCGGCTCAATGAGTCCAACGATCATGTAGAAGGTCGTCGTCTTGCCCGCTCCATTGGGGCCGAGGAGTCCGACGATCTCGCCCTGTTGCAATCGGAGCGCCACATCGTTCACCACGCGGCGCCGGCGGTAGGACTTGACGAGGCCGATCGCTTCGAGAATGCTGCCGGATCCCGGCGGCGCGATCGCGCGCTGAATGCCGCTGTACCGGAGCGCCACCTGTTCACCGGTGTGACGCAGGACGGTGCTGATGCTGCTGCGCTTGATGGCCGCCCGGTACGGGACGAGCGCCATCCAGTAGCGCTCCGCGATGTGGATGGCCGCATCGTTGGCGCCCAGACCGCCGGGTGGCAGGATGATGAGCCCCTCCTGGACGAGGCGCGGGAGCACCGTCTTTGACAGGTGGGCGCGGACCTCGTCGAGGCTGAGCCGGCCGGCCTCCTTGTCGGCATCCCCACCCGTTTCGCGGAGCATGCGCAGATGATTCTCGCGATACAGGATCGCGACATCGTTGAAGATGACATCGCCGCTGTCGCGCGCCGCGCAGACGAGTGCATGGAGCGCCAGTGCCGTGGAGCGGTCGCCGCGCGCCGTCTCTTCGATGAACCGTTCGACTTCCGGAGGGAGCTGGATGTCGCTCATGGTCTTTCCCTCGACGGAGGTCGCGGCGCATGCTGCTCCGGCGTCACCGCCGGCGCCGCCCGCGCCGTGGTATCACGCCGCGTTGTGTCCGTCGGCGTCCTGGGCAGCGGATCCAGGTACACGCCGGCCGCCTTGCCGACGATATTGACATTCTGCACCTGGCGATCGGCGAAGTTTACCGTGATCTGTTCGCCCCGCACGTAGTTCATGGCGGGATTCACCGCCGCCGTGTCCCTGGGCGCAATCTGGTAGAACGAACTCGCGTCACCGCTCGAGCGGAGCTCGTGGAGTTGCGGTTGCGACGCGCTGTCTCCGGTGGTCCGGGCGGTTGTGTCGAAGAACGCAAAGATGGTGTCTCCTCGCAGCCAATCGTGTTCCGCCGTGTGCACCCGCGTCGTATCCGGCACACTCTGCGCGAACGCCTGGCGCAGCGCCCGGATTTCGCGCAGATGCTGGTCGGGCATGTGGACGTCGAGTGAGTCGGCAACGATGTCATAGGTCGGATTTGATGCGTGCGCGCGGGAAGTCCCCCAGCCATTCACCTGCTGCAGCCGGCCGTCGGCCATCGCAAACTGCAGCGTGTCGGCCGTGAGCGTAGCGTCCTTGCTCACCCCGCGGGCCGATCCTTGCGCCAGCACGCGGTCCAGCAGCCGGTTATGGCCGTACAGATCAATAACCATACCCGTGAGCACGAAGGGGCGGTCGCCACGCGCGGTGATGCTCGGCTTGCGCATCAGGCGCGCGTATTCCCGCCCGCTATCCATCCATGCCGAGTCACCGCGCGCGATGACATCCGGTCGTGTGATCTCCACCTGGCCGGAGGCATACACCAGACTGTCTCCCTGCATGGTAACCGTGTTCGCGATGACCGTCATGGGCTCGGCCGGCTTTCCGGTCGAATCCTTCTCGACCACCTTGATGGTCGGACGGCCGGGTGCGGTCATGCTGGCCACGCTGCGGATGCCGGCCACCGCACGCAGGTACTGCACCTGCGGGCCGTCGAGCGTCGTGCCCGACGGGAGCCGCGTATGCACGTTGCCCTGTGCCTCCAGCCGTTCCTCCGCCATGTAGTAGTCCGCCAGATCCGAGTCGAGCGTGAGGCGCGGCTCGGTATAGTGGACGTGGCCGATGAGATGGAGCAACCGCGAATCCCCGTAGTATTCGGCGCTGTCTGCAATCAGTGTCATGCCCTGCGCGGGGCAGTGCGCAATCACGCCGCCGCCGATGAAACTGTTGAACTGTCCACTGGGCTGCCGCGTCGATGTGACGCGCGGCGGGCTCGTGGTGTCCCGCGCCGAAAAATTCAGGCGACACTGACCGGTCGGCGCCGGCGGCGCTCCCGGTTGCTGCGCCGGGAGCCCGACTGCCGCCAGCAGCAGCAGCGTGCCAGGCGCCATCAGTCTCACGGCGGACTCCCGGGCAGGGTGAACGTGCCGCTTCCCGTCATGACGCGCTTCACCGTGAAGTTCGTCAGCTCGGGATCCGATACGAATCCGACCCCGCGCACCTGCCGGTCCGGTTCCGTAAGCACGAACGCGCTGTCGCTGCTCACCTGGTTCGTCTGCTCATTGTAGTTGAGCTCCTGCGTCGTGAGGCGCTTGCCGTCAGTGGTGGTGACGAGCACGTCGTGGCGCGCCACCATCTGACCGATCTGCACGCGGTATGTGCCTTCACGCGAAGTGAGTACCGCGCTCTGCTGCCCCGTGTTCGTATAGAACAGGGTGCGCTCGTTGCGCACCTCGATGCGCGAATTGCCGTCGAAGAAATAGGCCGTATCCGCCTTGAGCTGCGCGCGCAGGACACCCTGGTTGGTGATCATGGTCGAGATGCCGAACATGACCTGATCCGCCGAATCGGCCAGCGGGTTTGCCGCAGTGACCCGGGGCTCCGTCCCGCTATGGCACGCCGCCGCCAGAATGGCCACCAGCGCCGCAAAGATTCCCGCCTGTCGCATCAGACCACTCCCGATCGCATCAGGTCGTGCAGATGCACCATGCCCACCATGCAATTGTCGTCATCGACGACCGGCATGGCCATGATGCCGAATTGCTCCATTCGATAGACGACTGCACTCCCCAATTCGTCCGCCCGCGAGAGCTTGGCGCTCCGGTTCATCACCTCAGTGACCGCCACGCCGAACACGTCCTGCTCGCGCTCCATGAGCCGCGTGAGGTCGCCGGCCGTGATGACACCACGCACACGCCGCGTGGCATCCAGGACGGCCACCGTGCCGCGGCGCTTCGCGAGCAGCACGACCGCCTCCCGCATGGTAGCGGTTTCGTCCAGTACGGGCAGATGATCGGTGACCATGACATCGCGCACCCGGGTGAGCAGTTTCTTGCCGAGGGAGCCGCCTGGGTGCAGGCGGGCAAAATCCTCGCGACGGAACCCCTTGCGCTCCAGCAGTGTGACGGCGATCGCATCGCCCATCACCAGTGCCGCCGTGCTGCTCGTAGTGGGGGCGAGATCGTGCGGGCAGGCTTCCTCGCTCACCTGCGTATCCAGCACGACATCGGCGCAGCGACCGAGTGTGGACCCGCGGCAGCCGGTGAGGGCGATGATCTGTACCCCGAAGCGCCGCAACTGCTCCAGCATCGGGAAGACTTCCGCCGTCTCGCCGCTCTTCGAGAGCAGGATGGCGACGTCGTCCGGTCCCACGATCCCAAGGTCGCCGTGTACGCTCTCCACCGGGTGGAGAAAAACAGCCGGCGTGCCGGTGGAGGTGAGTGTCGCGGCAATCTTGCGGGCGATGAGTCCGGACTTCCCCACGCCCGACACGATGATGCGTCCGTGCGTGGCCGCCATGAGCTCCACGGCGCGGGCGAACTCGCCGTCGAGGCGCTGCTCGAGCTCGCGCAGCGCCTGCCATTCCTGTCGCAATACCCGCCGGCCCCGCTCCACGAGATCAGCGCTCATTCCGGCACCTCGTCCGATAGCGAGATGCGCGCGCTGACATAGCGCTCGACCACCGCGTCCCATTCCTCGCGCGCGGCGAGAAGGCGCTCGGCAAATTCGCGCACCGCCCCGCGCCCACCGCTGCGCGCGAGCTGGACCCGGCTCACGGCCTGAATTTCGGGCACGGCGTTGGCGACGCACACGGGCATGCCCACGCAGCGCAGAATCGCCAGATCGGGCAGGTCGTCGCCAATGAACGCCGCCTGCCCGGGCGCCACACCATGGCGTTCGAGGATGCGGCGGAACAGGGGCAGCTTGCGCGCCTGCGCATCCTGCACCACGTCGTCCGCTTCGAGCTCCAGCGCGCGCAACCGGACGCTTTCGGAGACGCGCCCCGTCACGATGACGACCTTGATGCCCGCCGAGCGCATCAGCCGAACGCCAATGCCATCCTGAATGTCGAAGCGCTTGAGCTCGAGCGGGGCGCCGCTCACATCACCCAGATAGATGCCGCCGTCCGTCAGAACGCCGTCCACATCGAGGCCGACCAGCCGGACCTGGCGCGCTTCGGCCTGGGTGATCATCCCCGGCATGCGTACCAGACCTCCACGGCGCGATCCACCAGCTCGTCGAGCTGGTCGAGCGGTACCATGTTGGGCCCATCGCTGGGCGCGTGATCCGGATCGGGGTGTGTCTCCAGAAAGAGCGCATCGGCGCCCGCGCCGATTGCCGCCAGCACGAGCGGCCGGATGAATTCGCGCGCTCCCCCGCTTGCGCCATTTGCGCCCTGCCCCGGGCGCTGCACGCTATGCGTGCCGTCGAAGATCACCGGGACGCCACAGGCCTCGCGCAGGCGGCCGAAGGCGCGCATGTCCACCACGAGATCCCCGTAGCCGAAAAAAGTACCGCGCTCGGTCACGGCGATGGCGCCGGAATCCGCGGCAGGCGCTCCAGCGCTCGAGCCGGAATCGGACGGCCCTTGCTCGAATCTCCGCTGCGCCCGTGAAACCTTCTCGACGGCGCCCCGCATGCCTTCCGGGTGCATCCACTGTCCCTTCTTGATGTTTACCGGCTTGCCCGTGGCGCCAGCGGCAAGCAGGAGATCGGTCTGGCGACAGAGAAACGCCGGTATCTGGAGTACGTCCACGACGCACGCGACGTCCGCACATTGTTCGGGCAGGTGAACATCGGTGAGCACCGGCAGGCCCGAGTGCGCGCGCACGCGAGCGAGCGCATCCAGACCGCCCGGCAATCCGGGGCCGCGAGCCGCGGCGACGTTCGACCGATTGGCCTTGTCGAAGCTTGCCTTGTAAATGACGCCGCCCGGAACCCGTTCAGCGAGCCGGGCGAGATGATCCGCGATACGCAGATTGAGCGCGTCGTCTTCCACGACGCACGGTCCCGCGATGAGAAAGAGCCGGCCTGGAGCCAGAGGGCCGGTCACCGGGACCCGACCGCTGATACCTGGGTGACGGCATCGCGCCCATCGCCGCGCGCGCGCCGGGCTCGCTGCGCCGCCGCGACGAAACCGGCAAAGAGCGGATGCGGACGCGTCGGACGCGAGCGCAGTTCCGGGTGGAACTGGCAGCCGACGAACCAGGGATGGTCGGGAATCTCGATTACCTCCACGAGCGAGCCGTCCGGCGACAGGCCGCTGAACACGACCCCGTGCGCCTCGAACACGTCGCGATAGGCATTGGCGAATTCGTACCGGTGCCGGTGCCGCTCGCTGACATCCAGCACGCCGTACGCCTCCGCGGCCAGCGAGCCCTCCTTCAGGCGACACGGATAGGCACCGAGGCGCATGGTCCCGCCCATGTCGGTCACGTGCTGCTGCGATTCCATGAGCGCGATGACCGGGTTGGCGCAGTCGGGCGCGAATTCGCTCGAATGGCTGTCATCGAGCCCGCACTTGTTGCGCGCGAACTCGATCACGGCGGTCTGCATGCCGAGGCAGATGCCGAAGAACGGCAGGCCCCGTTCGCGGGCATAGCGAATGGCTTCCACCATGCCGTCCACGCCACGCACGCCAAATCCGCCGGGGACCAGCAGGCCGTGCACGCCGGCCAGAATCTCCTCTGTACGCTCGGCCGACGTGAACAGATCGCTCGACAACCAGCGAATGTCCACGCCCACATCGTTGGCGATGCCGCCGTGAATGAGCGCTTCATGCACGCTCTTGTAGCTGTCCACGAGGTCCGTGTACTTGCCCACGACGGCGATGCGCACACGCCCGCTGGGCGCGATGATGCGCCCGACCATGGCGCGCCATGCCGAGAGATCCGGCGCCTGGGTGCCCAGCCGGAGCCGCTGCACCACACGCTCGTCGAGTCCCTGCTCGTGAAACGACAGCGGAATCTCGTAGATGGTGGGCACGTCGCGGCTCTCGATGACGGAGCCGAAGTCCACGTTGCAGAAGAGCGCGATCTTGCGTTTCACGTCTTCGGACAGCGGACGCTCGGTGCGACAGATGAGCAGGTCAGGCTGGATTCCGATTTCCATGAGCTCACGCACGGAATGCTGCGTCGGCTTGGTCTTCACTTCGCCGGCCGCCGAGATGAACGGCACGAGCGTGAGGTGAATGAACACCGTGTTCTCGCGCCCGATCTCCTGTCGGAACTGGCGAATGGCTTCGAGAAATGGAAGTGACTCGATGTCGCCGACGGTTCCGCCGATCTCGACGATCACCACGTCGTTGTCCGGCGCAATCCGCTTCATGGAGGCCTTGATCTCGTCAGTGATGTGCGGAATCACCTGTACCGTCGAGCCGAGATACTCGCCGCGGCGCTCCTTGCTGATCACGCTCAGATAGATGCGTCCGGTCGTGACGTTGTTGGCCTGCGAGAGCGCGCGATCAATGAAGCGCTCATAGTGGCCAAGATCGAGGTCGGTTTCCGCGCCGTCATCGGTCACGAACACCTCGCCATGCTGAAACGGCGACATGGTGCCCGGGTCCACGTTGATGTAGGGATCGAACTTCATCATCGTGACCCGGAGCCCGCGCTCCACGAGCAGGCGGCCAAGCGATGCGGCCGCAATGCCCTTGCCGAGCGACGATACCACGCCCCCGGTCACGAAGATGTATCTGGTGGTCTGAAGTGCTGGAGAGTTCGGCATCAGCGTGAGTCCGCGAGGAGGTCAGCCCAGCGCGCATTGGCGCGCGCCAGATCGTCTTCGGTATCAATTCCGTCGGGTGGCGCGGCGTCAACAAGCGCCACGCCCATGTCCAGTCCTGCCGCCAGGGGCCGCAACTGCTCGAGCCGCTCGATGCGTTCGAGCGGATGTGGCGGCAGTGCGACCCATTGCGTGAGCGCCGCCGGCGTATAGGCGTACACGCCAAGATGACGCTTCACGGAATCGCGCAGCAATCCGGCGTCACCGGGGTCACGCAGGAACGGCACAGGCGCCCGCGAAAAATACAGGGCGCGACCGTCGTCGGCACAAATCACCTTCACGACATGCGGCGAGTCGAGCACGCCGGGATCGGCGCGCGCCGCGGCCGTACCCAGCGAAAAGCGCCCTTCTGCCACGATGGCGAGTGCGCCGTGCAGTGCGCCTTCGGAGACGAAGGGCTCATCGCCCTGCACGTTCAACACGAAGTCGTAGGCCGCGAACTCCGGCCGCGCCACCACTTCTGCGACGCGATCGGTGCCGGACGGGTGGTGT
Organism: Gemmatimonadaceae bacterium; assembly: GCA_036393195.1. Classification (GTDB taxonomy): domain Bacteria; phylum Gemmatimonadota; class Gemmatimonadetes; order Gemmatimonadales; family Gemmatimonadaceae; genus JADGGM01. The sequence goes on from DASVWN010000032.1 coordinate 19,232, forward strand.
TCCGCAGTCAGGACGCACTCCGCGCCAGCCAGGCGCGCCGCCGCGGCGACTTCTGGATGGTCGGTTGCGATCACGCATCGGTCCGCGGCGCCAAGCGCAATGACCCGCTCCCAGACCCGGATGACCAGCGGTTGACCCGCGAGAAGTCGCAGTGGCTTTCGGGGGAGCCGCGTGGCCCCGAGCCGTGCGGGAATGACCGCGAGCGTGCTCACGGCAGCTTCCTGGTGGCATGCCGCTTAGCAAGATTCACGCCATTCAATATAGGCGTGATCTGCGTCCAGAGCGAGTACCCATTCAGCGCGCCGGAAGAACGAATCCCACGGCAAACGCGTCGCGATGGCTGGCGGGATCGTAGGCGTAGTCGAATCGCAGCCAGGAGAGCGCGACGCGGGCGATCAGATTCTGCTCGATGGTCGGAATACGTCCCACTCCGGCGGCGCCAAGGGCATCACGAAAGGACACCACCGGCGCGCCGACCCACGGCAGGGCGAGCGCGGGCACAGGAACCTCATACGCGCTCTCCAGGTAGGCGAGCTCGTCACCGCGCATGGCGAGTATGCCAAACGTGGGCAGACTGCCCGCTCCGCCCAGGCCGCCCTGGCGCTGCAACGGCGCGCTGTCGCCTGCCGTGAGCAGCAGGTGCATCCGGAACTCGAAGCGTTGCGTGCCGAAGGTGGGAAAGGCAACACGGGCGTTCAACGTGGCCTGCGTGAAGTGCCCTTCAGTCGGCGACCGCAGCGACTGCTCGAGATCCAGCCGTCCGTCAATGTCAACGTCGCCGACGTGCAGCTCGGCCCGGCCGCCGGCCAGCGCCGACGTGAGTCGGCCATGCGCCACAGGAGGATTGAACCGGCGCATGCCGTTGGCGGACTCTTGACCCCACATGCTCCAGGGTCCACCAGCACTCGCGCTCCAGTCCCGCTCGGTCCGTAAGCCGACGAACGCGCTCAAGGTGCGCGTACTCTGCTTCCACTGTCTTGCGACCCGGCCTTCCACGCGGTCGCCGCGCCAGTAATCGCGATAATCGTGACCCGCCACGAGAACGGTGACGGAATTGCCCACGCCCGGAGAGATCCAGCTGTCGTTCGTGAGCGTCGTGCGCCCGGCGAACAGGTGCGCGCTGAACCCATCCTGCAGGTCGAGCCTGCCGTCGAGCGCCGGATCCAGCGCGCCGAGGTCACTCCGATATGTGATAGTCGGTTCCACGCTCAGGCGGCCACCATGCAGCGCGACATGCGGGCCCCATGGCAGGGCGAGGCCATCCACGCGCGAGTATCCCGGCATGCGCACCCCGTAGATCCCGGGAAGCGATACGACTGGCTGCCCGGGTCGCGAGGGCGCGCGAAAGTCGAGGACGAGCGTGTCGCCAGCTTGCGCGATGTGGTATCGCGTATCGCGAAACGACCGCCGGGCTCCGCGCACCACAGGTGTGCCGACGTCGTACACGCCGCCGCCGATCGCGACCGCGCGTCCATCAATCGTCGCCCCCGACTGGAGAAAGAGATTTCCGTTCACGACCACCATGTCTCCATGCACGGTGCTGGCGACGGTCGCGTCCGTGCCGATCACGACAACGGAGCGATTGAAGACGGAATCGCGAAAGAGCCGGGTGTTCCAGGCTTCGTGCCGCACGACATACGGGGACGAAAGCACACTGTCGAGCAGCGCGCCGGCAGTCCCAGGCGCATTCTGGCGAATCAGGACGACAGGCTGCTGAGCGACAAGCGGCGCACCGAGCAGTGCGAGGAACCCGCAGGCATATCTCAACATCCGGCCAGGGTGAGAAAGTTCATGAGCAGCTGCCTGCCGGACTGCGTCAGGATGGACTCCGGGTGAAACTGGACCCCCCATACGGGGTGTTCACGGTGGCGCAGTGCCTGGATCTCGGTGGGCTCATCCCGGGTCGTCGCCAGGATTTCGAGTGCGGGCGGCAGCGACTCCCGCTCCACGATGAGAGAATGGTAGCGCATCACCTCGAGCGGCGACGGCATATCCCGGAAGAGCCCGCCGCCGCCGTGCTCGATGCGCGACGTCTTGCCGTGCATCACACGTCCGGCGCGAATCACCTTGCCGCCATACGCCTCGCCAATGGCCTGATGTCCGAGACAGACGCCGAGTATGGGAATCTGTCCACCCCACCGTCTGATGAGCGGCACCGTGATCCCCGCTTCGCGCGGTGTACACGGACCCGGTGAGAGAACGATCGCGCCCGGCGCGAGCGAACCGACCTCCTCGACGGTGAGTGCGTCATTGCGCCGGACGATGGGCTCGCGGCCGAGCTCGCCCAGGTACTGCACGAGGTTGTAGGTGAAGGAGTCGTAGTTGTCTATGACCAGCAGCATGGGTTGTCTCCCGGCTCACCCGCGGGGGTGAAACTGCTTGTGCACCGAACGCAGATACTCGCGGTCCACGTGCGTGTAGATCTGCGTCGTGGAGATATCTGCATGGCCCAGCATTTCCTGCACCGCGCGCAGGTCGGCGCCGCCTTCGAGCAGGTGCGTCGCAAAGCTGTGGCGCAGGGTATGTGGTGTTACATGTCGCGTAATGCCGGCCAGCTCCACGTACTTGCGCAGAATCTTCCATGCGCCCATGCGCGAGAGCGGAGTGCCGCGCGCGTTGAGGAAGAGCGCTCCCTTCCCCGCACCCCGTTCGAGCCGCGGGCGCAACTCGCGCTGGTACACGGCGAGCGCGCCGATCGCACTCCGGCCGATCGGCACGAGACGCTCTTTGCTGCCCTTGCCAAATACCCGGATCAGCGCGTCGTTCAACATTACATCCTTGACCCCGAGCGTGATCCACTCCGAGACACGAAGTCCGGCACCATAGGCCAGCTCCAGCAGTGCCCGATCGCGGAAGGCGAGTGGCTCGTCCAGCGTGACGGCCGCAAGCAGCGCTTCCACTTCCGCCACCGTGAGAACATCAGGCAGCGTCAGCCACTTCTTCGGCGTTTCCAGCCGCTCGCTCGGGTCGCGCACGGCGTGACCCTCGGCGATGAGAAAGCGGTAGTACGTGCGAATTGCCGAGACATTGCGGCGGATGGACGCCGGCGCGAGCCCGAGATCCTTCAGGTGGTAGATGTACTCGCGCAGCATGCGTGGCGACGCGTCGGATGGGGTAGCCGTGCCCCTGGTTCGAACGTACAGCGCAAAGCGCTCGAGGTCGCGACCGTAGGCGTCGCGGGTCGTCCGCGCCGCACCCTGCTCGAGCGCGAGAAAGTCGTGAAATCGCTCCAGCAGGAATGCGCGGGCGACGTCATCGGGAATCATGGCTTGCGCCGTCGGCGATAGAGCAGCCAACCCGCGAGCAGCACGACCACGACCAGCGCGGCGACCAGCGCGGAGTCACGCGAGAGAGCGAGTAATCGCTCCCGCACCACGGTAAAGTCGCGCCCCACGCGATAGGCGACGATGGTCACAATGCCGTACCAGATGGCGGACGCGCTGCCGATTGCGAGGAAAACAGGAAGCGCCGGCATCCGCAGGGCGCCGGCGAAGGGGGGAACGAGTGCCCGGGCGCCTGGCAGGAAGCGGCTGAGGAAGAGCGCGACCAGGCCATGCCGGTGATAGAGCGTCGCGATGCGATCCGGCGCGCCACTGCCGCTCGAGCGCAGCAGGCGATTCTGGAGGCGCGTGCCACCGATGTGATAGCCAATGGCGTAGACCAGCATCGCGCCGCTCACGTTGCCGGCCCAGATGGCGAGAAAGACTCCCAGCAGGAGGGCGCGACCTCGTGCCGCCAGAAAGGCGCCGAAGGCCACGATGGTGTCGGACGGAAGCGGCGGAAATATGTTCTCGAGCCCGGCGGTGAGTGCCATGGCGCCGTACAGCGCGAACGGAGGAAGCGACGTGACCCAGGCGAAGACGCTCTCCATGGCTCAGTCGGACGGAGCACGCGCAATGGTGGCAGTCGCGATGCACGCGATGCCCTCCGCGCGACCGATCCACCCCATGCCCTCGTTGCTCTTGCCCTTGATGCCGATGTCTCCCGGGTCAATGTGGAGTATCGGAGCGAGGGCCGCACGCATGGCGGCGCGATAGGGGCCAATGCGCGGCTGCTCCGTGATGACGACAACGTCCACGTTGCGCGCCGCCCATCCCAGGGAATGCAGCAACGCCACGGCCTGACGCAGCATGTCCAGCGAGTCGCGTCCGCGGTTGGCCGGGTCGGAGTCGGGAAAGAGCGTGCCAATGTCATCCGCGCCCGCAGCGCCGAGCAAGGCATCCGTAATCGCATGCGCGACCGCATCGCCGTCGGAATGGCCCGCGAGCGCGCGATCATGCGGAATGCGCACACCCCCGAGGCGCACTGCGTCGCCCGGCGCGAAGCGATGGGAATCGTAACCGATGCCGATGCGGACGGAGACGCTCAGGCCGCGGCGCTCCCTGGCGAAATGATCGAGTAGTCCTGCCGCCGGCGCGCCGGCGTGAACCCGGCATCCCGGATCAGCCGCTCCATTTCCCCTGTGGTAGTGCGATGCGTGGTGTTCGCCGCCGACACGACATTCTCCTCTATCATGAGCGACCCGAAGTCGTTGCAGCCGAAACTCAACGCAATCTGCCCCACCTTCATCCCCATGGTCACCCAACTCGCCTGCAGATTGGGCACGTTGTCGAGCACAATGCGCGCCATGGCGACCGTGCGCAGGTAGTCCACCGCATCGGTCTTCGGCTGCTGCGACATCTTCGGCGTGTTCTCCGGTTGCAGCGGCCAGCAGATGAACGCCGTGAATCCGCGCGTCCGCGACTGGAGTTCGCGGACGCGCTCGAGGTGTTCGATGCGCTCGGCCAGGGTCTCGCCCAGCCCGTACATCATGGTGACCGACGTCTTCATCCCCTCTTCGTGCGCGATCTCCATGATCTCGAGCCACCGGTCAGCACCCGCTTTCTTCTTCGCGACGAGATCACGCACGCGCTGCACGAGTATTTCACCGCCGCCGCCGGGAATGGAATCGAGGCCGGCCTGCATCAGTTCGCGGATCACGTCGCGCGCCTCCATGCGGAAGAGCCTGGCGAAGAAGTCCACTTCGCTGGGCGAGAACCCATGGATGTGGATCGGATGATTCCGCTTGATGTACCTGAGCAGCTCGAGATACCAGGCGAACGGGATGTAGGGATTGTGGCCACCCTGCATGAGGATCTGCACGGCGCCAAGGGTCTTGGCCTCGTCGATCTTGGCACCGATCTCCTCGTACGAGAGCGTATATCCTTCCGCGTCCTTCGGCCGCCGATAGAAGGCACAGAAGCCGCAATCCGCGACACAGACGTTCGTGTAGTTGATGTTGCGATCCACGATGTACGTCACGATGTCGTGCGGGTGCTGCGCACGCCGCACGCGGTTCGCTTCCGCTCCCAGCTCGAGAAGCGGCGCATTGGTGTAGAAGTCGAGCAGATCGCGCATGATGATCAGGCTGCTGGAAGAAAGGCGAGAGACCCGCCGGGTACCTCCCCCGCCGCCTCGAGGCGGCGGAAGAAATCCGTGAGCCCCGCGAGGTGGGCGTACGCCAGCCGATAGTCGAGTCCCGAAAAATATTCGACGCAGACGTGGCGCGCGACTCCAGTGGCCGCGGCCGCCTGTCCTGCCAGCTCGTCGAGATGCTCCATGCCCCAGTTCCGCGATTCGATCAGCCGGGCGTGGACGTTCAGCGCCGCGCGCACGGACGTGTCGCGCTGTGCCACCCAGACCGCGAAGACGAACGGCAGTCCGGTCCAGCGCTTCCACTCTTCGCCGAGATCATAGACATAGCGGTATGGGACCGCCGGCGCCGCGGCCAGCGCGTCGTGGCGCGTCCGCAGCGCGGCGCCAAGGACGAGGGCCGCGTCACCGATCACGAGCCGGGCGTCATGGGGCTCATCGTGAAAGCTGGCGACATCGGACAGTTCGGCGTCCCCCGCCGCAAGGTGGGGCGTGACCCGCCACACGTTCCGGAAGAGCAGGCGCAACAGCGCCACGCTGGTCATGGAACTGCGTGACAGGAGCACCTTCCCTCCGTCCAGCTCCTCGGCTGGGCGCCGGGAGAACAGCAGCACGCTCCGCACCGGCCCGTCGGAGGTAATGGCGAGGTCGGGCAGCAGCAGATACCGTGTCGCTGCGCGCGCGTACTCCACCGCGGAGACCACGCTCACGTCGAGCTGTCCCGCCGCCATCAGTCGGTTCAGTTGGCTGGGGACGCCGTTCACCAGTGTCCCGCCGAGGCTCACGACGCCCCGGTCCACCGCCCCGTACACCGGGTAGCAGTTGATGTAGGGAATCCGGCCGATGCGCACGGCTTACGCCGCTGCGGTCGCTGGCGCGCCGGACTCGAAGGTGCGGATCACGTGGTAGAGCGAATCCCGCTCGACCGGAACACGGCCCGCGCCGCGAATCAGCTTCAGGACGTCGTCCACCGCCATCCCCTGCGCGGTATGCGCTCCGGCTTCGTGATAGATCTTCTCGCGGACCACTGTGCCTTCCAGATCATTCACGCCGAAGTGCAACGAGAGCTGGGACACGAACGGCGTCACCATGATCCAATGCGTCTTGATGTGCTGGATGTTGTCGAGGAACAGGCGCCCGACCGCGAGGTTGCGCAGGTCATCATAGCCCGTGGTGGCGGTGCCGGTCCGGTGCAGCGTTTCACCCAGCTCGTTGTTGTCCGGGTGGTACGCCAGCGGGACGTACGTCAGGAATCCGCCCGTCTCGTCCTGCAGATCGCGCAACATCTGCAGGTGCTCCATGCGGTCCTCGATGGTTTCGACGTGACCGTACAGCATCGTGCAGTTGGAGCGGATGCCGAGGCCGTGTGCAATGCGGTGGACATTGATCCAGTCCTCCGCGGCCAGCTTGCGATCCGCGATGGTGGCCCGTACGCCCTTCGAGAAGACTTCCGCACCGCCGCCGGGGAGCGTATCCAGGCCTGCCGCCTGCAGCGTCACCAGCACGTGCTCCACTGACGCCTTTTCGATGCGCGCGATGTGGGCGATTTCCACCGCCGTGAGGGCCTTGATGTGCACCCTGGGATGCCGCTCCTTGAGCCCGCGAAACATCTCCGTGTAGTAGGCGAGATTCGCGTGCATGTCGAGGCCGCCCACGATGTGAAACTCGCGAACGTACGGATTTGCCGCCGCTTCCGCGTACACCTGCTCCATGGTATAGCGATATGCGCCGTCTTCCTTCGGCAGTCGCGCGTACGAGCAGAAGACACACGTCTTGCGCAGGATGCAGACGTTGGTGGGATTGATGTGCTGGTTCGCGGCGAAATAGACGCGCGTGCCGTGGCGCGCCCGATTGGCCGCATCGGCCAGCGCTCCCACGCCAATGAGATCGGGCGAGCGGAACAGGACCGCCCCATCCTCCCGCGTGAGTCGCTCGCCGCGCGCGGCGCGGGCGGCGATCGGACGCAACGCGGGATCGTTCAGCGACGCGGGATCGAAGGCGAAGGATGCCGGCATGGTCACTCGTCCAGGCGCTTGACGGCGAGCGTGACGTTGTGTCCTCCGAAGCCGAAGCTGTTGGACAACGCCGCGGTGACGTTCCGCTCGACCATCTCGTTCGGCGTGTAATTGAGATCGCACTCCGGGTCGGGCGTGCGGTAGTTGATGGTGGGAGGAATGCGGCCCTCCTGCACCACCAGCGATGAGATCAGGAACTCCACCGCGCCCGCGGCGCCCAGCATGTGTCCCGTACTCGACTTGGTCGAGCTGACGTTGAGCGTCTGCACGGCCTCGTCGAATACCGCCTTGATGGCTCGCGTCTCGTTCAGATCGTTGGCCGGTGTGGACGTGCCGTGCGCGTTCACATACTGCACCGTTTCGGGCGTGAGTGCGGCATCCATCAAGGCGCGTTTCATGGCACGCTGCGCGCCTTCGCCGTCCGGAGCCGGGGCCGTGATGTGGTAGGCATCCCCGGTCGCACCGTATCCCGCGACCTCGGAATAGATGCGTGCGCCGCGCCGTCGCGCATGCTCGAGCTCCTCGAGAATCAGGACGGCCGAGCCCTCCCCCATGACGAACCCGTCGCGCGTCAGGTCGAACGGGCGGGACGCCGTCGCGGCGTCATCATTGCGCTCGGACAGCGCGCGCATGTTCGAGAAGCCGCCAATCGCCATGGCGGTCACCGTGGCTTCCGCTCCGCCGGTGATCATGACGTCCGCATCACCATACTGGATGGTGCGGAACGCGTCGCCAATGGCATGCGCGCTGGTCGCGCACGCCGATACCGTGGCATAATTGGGGCCCTTCGCATTGAACTCCATGGAGACAAGCCCCGCCGCGATGTCGGAGATGAACATCGGGATGAAGAAGGGAGAAATCTTGCTCGGTCCCCGCTCCCGGTACTGATCGTGCTGCTCCTCGAACGTCTTCAGTCCCCCAATGCCGCTGCCAATGATCACGCCCGTCCGGTCCGGCTCGTAGCCGGTGCGAGCGCCCAACCCCGCATCGCGCATCGCCTGGTGCGCGGCCGCCAGCGCGTACTGCGTGAACGGATCAGCACGTTTGGCTTCCTTGCGGTCCATGTACAGCAGCGGGTCGAACCCTTTCACCTCGCAGGCGAAGCGCACCGCGAAGTTCGTTGCATCGAATTTGGTGATGGGCCCCGCGCCGGATTTCCCGGCGAGCAGGGCCTGCCAGGTCGCCGCCACATCGTTGCCGACGGGCGTGATCGCTCCCATGCCAGTGACGACGACCCGCCGCTTGCTCACGCCGAAACCTTGGCCTTGAGATAGTTCAGTGCATCTCCGACCGTGCGGAGCTTCTCGGCGTCCTCGTCGGGAATGTCGATGTCGAATTCCTTCTCGAATTCCATGACCAGTTCGACCGTATCGAGACTGTCCGCGCCCAGGTCCTCCATGAAGCTTGCATCATCAGTGAGCTTTTCGCGTTCGACGCCAAGCTCCTTGGCGATGATTTCCTTGACCTTCTCGTCGAGATCCGCCATGGATGTCGTCCTCGGATGTGAATGGTGGTGTGCCAATGTACGTGGGCCGAACGGCTTCTGAAAGTTACATGACCATCCCGCCGTCCACCACGAAGACCTGCCCCGTGATGTAGGCCGACTGGTCGGACGCCAGAAAGGCGACGAGATTCGCCACATCAGCCGGCGCGCCGAGGCGTCCGAGCGGTATCTGCGCGCGCAGCGTGGCCTGTGCCTCGGGCGTCAGGGCCGCGGTCATGTCGGTCTCGATGAATCCCGGCGCAACGGCATTCGCCAGGATGTTCCGCGACGCCAGCTCCTTCGCGATCGACTTGGTGAGACCGATGAGGCCCGCCTTGCTCGCCGCATAGTTGGCCTGCCCCTTGTTCCCGGTCACGCCGACGACGCTCGTGATGTTGATGATGCGGCCCCAGCGGCGCTTCATCATGCCGCGCGCTGCCGCGCGGACAGCCAGGAACGTCCCGCGCAGGTTCGTGTCGAGCACGGTGTCCCAGTCCTCATCTTTCAGGCGAACCAGAATGTTGTCGCGGGTGACGCCGGCATTGTTCACGAGGATGTCGAGTGACCCGAAGCCCGCCTCCACCGCGGCGATCAATCGCGTCACATCCTCAGGTACGGCCACGTCCGCGCCAAAGCCGAGTGTTCCACCGCCGAGCGACTGTGCCGCCGCGTTCGCGCTCTCCGCGGTCCGGCCGGAGATGGCGACGCGCGCGCCACAGTCGCGCAGCGTTGCCGCGATCTCGCGACCAATGCCACGCGTTCCGCCCGTGACCAGCGCCACCCTGGCCGTGAGATCGAGCTGCATCACGAGATCTGCGCCAGGAAGCGGTCGACCTCGGCGGCAGTTCCGCACGGCATGGTGCGCGCACCGGGAACGATGCGTTTGACCAGATTCGAGAGCACGGAACCCGGCCCGATCTCGAGGAACGTCGCCTCGGGGAAATCACGCGCCATGGCGCGAACCTCGTCGGTCCACCGGACCGCCGCGGTGAGCTGCTGCAGCAGCACCTGTTCCGCCCGCATCGCGTCCCGGACTGGCTCGGCGGTGACGTTCGCGTACACCGGGAACGCCGGGGACATCCAGGTGACGGACTGGAGTGCCTGGTGCAGTCCCGCGGCGGCGACCTCCATGAGCGGCGAATGAAACGCCCCACTCACGTTGAGCTTGAGTACCCGCCTGGCACCGGCTTCGCGCGCGAGCCCCATGGCATGCTCTACGGCCCCCTCGTGACCGGAGATCACGATCTGCTCGGGCGAGTTGAAATTGGCGGGCACGACGACACCGGAACCGCTCGCTGACGCCGCGGTGCACACGCGCCGCACCGCATCCTCGTCGAGCCCCAGCACCGCCGCCATGCCGCCCGGGCACTGCACGCCGCTCTCATACATGAGCTCGCCGCGTCGCCGTACGAGGCGCACCGCGTCCACGAAATTCAGCGCACCAGCGGCGTGATACGCGGTGAATTCACCGAGGGAATGACCGGCCGCGGCGCGAACATGCGGTGCCGCCTGTGGGCCAATGACGGCCCAGACCGCCGCTCCGTGGACGAGGAGCGCCGGCTGCGCATTACGCGTGGAGGTGAGCTCCTCCTCCGGCCCTTCGAGGCACAGCGTCGAGAGAGGAACGCCAAGTGCCTCGTCCGCCGCGCTGAACACATCGTGCGCCGCCGGAAACGCGTCCACGAGGTCCTTGCCCATGCCCGGCTTCTGGGAGCCCTGACCTGGAAAGAGAAGAATCAGCTCCATCGGTGCGCTCATTCAGAGTCGCACGACCATGGATGCCCACGTGAATCCGGCACCGAAGGCCACCAGCAGCACGCGTGAGCCGGGACCAATGCGCCCCTGCTCGGTTGCCTCGTCAATGGAGATGGGAATGGACGCAGACGATGTGTTGCCGTAGCGATCCACGTTCACGAAGACCTTGTCCATGGGGATTCCGGCATGCCGGGCCGTCGATTCGATGATGCGAATGTTCGCCTGGTGCGGGATGAGCAGATCGATGTCGTCAGCAGTGAGACCGGCACGGGCGAGCGCACAGTCGGCTGCTTCCGACATCGATCGCACGGCATGCTTGAACACCTCACGGCCCGCCATCCGGACGAGATGGCTGTGGTCCATGAGTACCGACTCGGACATGGGTACGGAGGCGCCACCGTGCGGGCGGTAGAGCAGATCGGCCAGCGTGCCGTCGCTGCGCAGGAACGAGGACAGGATTCCCCTCCCGTTCCGGGAACGACGGAGAATGGCCGCCCCGGCGCCATCACCAAACAGGACGCACGTGGAGCGATCCGTCCAGTCCACGATGGCGCTCATCTTCTCCGACCCCACCACGAGCACCGTCTCCGCGGTGCCATTCATGATGAGGCCTTCACCGACGGTGAGCCCATAGAGCCATCCCGAGCAGGCCGCGCCGACATCGAACGCCGCGGCGCGTGACGCGCCCAGCGCGGCCTGCACATCCACCGAGGTGGCGGGCAACAGGCGGTCCGGGGTGGCGGTGCTCAACACGATGACATCGAGCGCGTCGGGCGTCACACCGGCCCGGCCCATGGCCACGCGCGCCGCGCCCGTCGCCATGCTGCAGGTCGTGTCATTCTCTCCCGCGATGTGACGTTGCACGATGCCGGTCCGCGAGACGATCCACTCGTGCGAGGTCTCGATGCCGATGGCGGCGAAATCGTGATTCGTCATCACGCGCGCCGGCACGCTGCGCCCGATCCCGGCGATCTCAGCAACCGGACGTATCATGCGTTGCCCACCGCGGTCCGATCGAGACGACGCCCGATGTGTTCATCCATTCTGGCCTCCACCGCACGCAGGGCGACGCCGAGTGCGTTCTGGATTGCACGCGGCGACGAACTGCCATGAGAGATGATGCTGACACCCTTGACGCCGAGCAGCGGCGCGCCTCCATAGTCCGAATAATCGAAACCCTCGAAGGTGCGCGCAATCAGTTCCGGCGGCGAACCGGCACCCTTCAGCATGCCGACAATCATCCCCGGAACCGATTCGTAGAACTTGAGGAGCACATTGCCCACGAAGCCATCGCACACGACGACGTCCACGGGGGCGCGCGCGTTCTCGCCACGGAGAATGTCGCGCCCCTCGACGTTGCCAACGAAGTTGAGATCCGCCTGCAAGAGCAACCGGTGGGCCTCCTTCACTGCGGCGTTGCCTTTCTCCGGCTCTTCCCCGATGCTGAGCAGGCCGATGGCCGCGTTGGGCCGGCCGAGGATGTCCTGGGCATACACCGAACCCAGGCGCGCAAACTGCACGAGCTCCTCGGCTGAGCAGTCCACATTGGCACCGGCGTCAAGCACGACGAGCGGTTTGCGCGCCGTCGGGAAGAACGCCGCGATCGCGGGACGGGTGAGCCCTTCGTGCAACTTGAGCAGGAAGATGGACGCGGCCATCTGCGCCCCGGTATTCCCGGCGGAGACGAACGCATCGGCCGTGCCGCTCGCGTGCAGCTTGAGGCCCACGACCATCGAGCTGTTCGGCTTGGCACGAATGGCGGCGCTCGGCTTGTCAGACATGTCAATGACGTCGGGTGCATCAATGATGGTGATGCGCTCCAGCGCACCGGGCGGCTGTTGGCCGCCGGCGCACTGCGCCTCCAGCTCCGTCGCGACGCGATCGCGACGGCCGACAAGAAAGAGCGAGTGTTGTGGTGGAAGTTCAGCGAGCGCGAGCAGGGCACCAGCGATCGGCACGCGCGGGGCGTGGTCTCCGCCCATCGCATCCAATGCGATGCGCGCCAATGCTAGGCTTCCCTGGCCGCAACCCGCTGTTCACCCGCGTAGTACCCGCACTCGTCACACACGCGGTGCGGGCGCTTCATGCTCCGGCAGCGCGGGCACGTCTGGATGGCAATGGCAGGAGCCTGCTTGTGCGTGTTCCGCGCACGCTTCTTCCGCTTGGAGGTGCGTCGCTTGGGGACGGCCATGGGAGATCAGTCGTGAATGAGGTCTAGGGCTGGTGCGGCGCGTGGCGGCTTGCCCGCAGCGCATCCCAGCGAGAATCGGTTTCCGGTGGACAGTTGCACAGCCCTGCATTGCGGTCCGCGCCGCAGCGCGGACACATCCCCTTGCAGTCCTCGCGGCACAGGAGAAACGCCGGCACTCCGAGCAGCCACTGCTCGCGCACTGCTGGCCGAAGGTCCAGCACGGACGCATGCGATGGCAGCGCATACGCATCAGGGTCGTCCGCGATCTCATCACCGGATTCGGCGAAGAGCACGTGAACATCCTCCGCCACGTGCGCGGACACGTCGATCAGACAGCGGCGACACTCGCCCCGCAATGTGCCGTCGATGTGACCGCTCCAGTAGTAGCGGCCAGTGCCGGCCTGCGACAGTCGTCCGGTCGCATGCACCGGCCCGGCCGGCAGCGCGTCACCCTCGAGCCACACGGCATCCGTGGGGTCCAGATAGCCATCAACGCGAATTGCCTCGCGCTGCAGCTCTCGAATGTCGTAAGACAGCATAACCACTAAATTTACCAGAGACCGGGAAGAGAGGCAATGCCCGAGGACTGGCGGCCTGCGTCAGAGTGTATCCGCATCCGCGAAGAAGAAGCGCGCTTCCTGGACCGCATTTTCGTCCGAGTCCGACGCATGAATGGCGTTCCGTTCCTTGGACTCGGCGTAGAGCTGTCGCACCGTGCCCGGCGCTGCTTCAGCCGGATCGGTGGCGCCAATGGCGCGGCGCAATTCGGCCACCGCATCGTCGCGCTCGAGCCAGACCGGCATGCACGCGCCCGACGTCATGAACGTCGTGAGCGACGCGAAGAAGGGCCGCCCACGGTGGACGGCGTAGAAGGCTTCGGCCTGCGCCCGGGAGAGCCGCATGACACGCGCGGCGATGATGCGAAAGCCGCCGGTCTCCAGATGCGCGAGAATCCTCCCCGCCTTGCCCGCGCCCAGCGCGTCGGGCTTGATAATGGTCAGCGTCCGATGTCCCGTCATGTTCACGATCCTATCAGTTTGCGAACGATGTCGCCGCGCGTGAGAAAGCCGACCAGTCGGCCCTCCCGCACGACAGGCACCCGATCGACGTCCTTGTTGGCCATGAGCGATGCGACCTCCGACAGCGGCTGATCCGGCGACACGCAGGGGACCTGTCGCGTCATGACATCCCGCACCGTTCGCCGCTCCAGCTCCGGTGCGGACGTGTGGCGCTGCGTACCGCCACCCAGAAAGGCCGAGCTGCTCAGCATGTGCCGCATGATCTCACGTTCGCTCAGCATGCCGATGAGCCGCCCATCTGCCTCGACGACCGGGAGGCCGCCGATGCCCGCACGAACCAGGTCGCGCGCCGCATCGCGCAGCAGCGTCTCCGGCCGCGCCGTGCGCGGCCGCTCCGTCATGATTTCCCGGACCGCGAGCTGCGGCGCGATCTGCGCGTCACGCAGCAGCGGGAGCACCGCGACCTCGTCAGCCGATCCGCACGCGAGCAGCTGCTCCACCGCTTCGGGCGTGGAGAAGAGCCGCGCGAACGCACCAAGCACCTGGAGATACCGCGCAGCCATGCGCGGCGGCGAGAGAATCAGCAGCACGATGCGCGCGTGCTGCGGCTCCGCGTCACGCACCTCGCGCGCAATGGGCTCGCGCGCGATGCCGATGGCCACCGCCAGCGCGTCCACCGCGTCCGTACGATAGTGCGTGAGAAATGCGCGGTCGCCCAGCGCCACGATATCCTCGCCGCGCGCCTCGGCGACGCGATTGCGCAGCTTTTCAGGATCGCTCACCGCGCCCGTCGTGCGTAACCGCTCCACCAGCACCCAAGCCGCCGCCGGCAGCCCCGGCGCCTCGAGCGGCACCACGACCCGCTCGGCGGTCACCAGCTCGGACAGATTCACATTCGTTCACGAAGCAGCCGCACGATGTCCAGCGGCCGCTGCGCCACGCCGATGCCGGCATCCCTGAGGGCCTGGACCTTTTCGGCCGCTGTGCCAGTCGAGCCCGAAATGATGGCACCCGCATGCCCCATGCGGCGTCCCGGCGGAGCCGTCTGCCCGGCAATGAAGCCGACAACCGGTTTGGTCACTCCGTCGCGAACGAAGGCCGCCGCGTCCTGCTCATCCGTTCCGCCGATCTCGCCGATCATGACCATGGCCCGAGTGTCCCGATCGCGCTCGAAGGCGTCGAGGCAATCGATGAAGTTGGTCCCGTTGATCGGATCACCGCCAATGCCCACACACGTGGTCTGGCCCAGTCCGGCGCGTGTGAGATGGTAGACCACCTCGTAGGTGAGCGTGCCCGACCGGCTCACGAGTCCGACGTGCCCCGGCGTGCAGATGCGTCCGGGAATGATCCCGACCTTGCTCACGCCGGGAGTGATGAGACCCGGGCAGTTTGGTCCGATGAGTCGCGCACCGCGCTCCTTCACGTAGGGATAGACCCGCGTCATGTCGAGCACGGGAACGCCTTCGGTGATGCAGACAATGAGCGAGATCCCCGCATCCGCGGCCTCCATCATGGCATCCGCGGCGAAGGGTGGCGGGACGTAGATCACCGACGTATTTGCGCCCGTGGCCTGGACTGCATCCGCGACCGTATTGAAGATGGGCACGGAACCCGCGAAGCGCGTACCACCCTTGCCCGGCGTCACGCCCGCAACCACGCAGGTGCCGTACTCGATCATCTGCGTCGTGTGGAAAGATCCGTCGCGACCGGTAATGCCCTGGACCACAAGCCTGGTGCTTCCATCAATGAAAGTGCTCACGCCGCCTTCCCTCCCGTCGCGAGAGCTACCGCCTTCTTCACGGCCTCGTCCATATCCGTCATGGCGGAGAAGCCGTGCTCGTTCAGGATCTTCACGGCGATTTCCTCGTTGGTACCGGTGAGCCGGATCACGATGGGCACGGTAAGCGGGTGCGCCTGCGTCGCGGTCACGATGCCGTTCGCCACGTCATCCGTGCGCGTGATACCGCCGAAGATGTTGAACAGGATGGCCTTCACGCTGGAATCCGCGGTGATGATGTTCAGGGCGTTGACGACCTTCTCGGGGTTGGATGAACCACCGATGTCGAGAAAGTTCGCTGGTTCGCCACCGTAGTACTTCACCAGATCCATCGTGGCCATGGCAAGCCCGGCGCCGTTGACGACGCATCCCACATTGCCGTCCAGCTTGATGAACGTGAGATTCGCCTGGCGCGCCCGCACTTCGCTGGGTGCTTCGGCGGATTCGTCGCGCAGCGCCGCCAGGTCAGGGTGGCGCTCGAGCTCATTGTCATCAATCACCATTTTGGCGTCGAGCGCCACCACCTCGCCCGCCGGCGTCGTGACGAGCGGATTGATTTCGGCGAGCGACGCCCCGTTTTCCATGAAGGCGGCATAGAGCTGTCGCATGATCGCCGCCGACGCGCGCGCGAGTTTGACGTCGGAGGTAAGAAAGAACCCCATGCGCATGGATTCAAAGGGGAGCAGGCCGTAGCGCGGGTCCACGGGTACACGCATGATCTTCTCCGGCGTTTTCGCGGCGACTTCCTCAATGTCAATGCCGCCGGCCGGACTCACCATGAACACCGGCCGCTTGGACGCACGATCCACGATGATGCCAATGTATGCTTCACTCGCAATGTCCGCCGCCGGCGTGATGAGAACGCGCTGGACGGGCAGGCCCTTGATGTGCATGCCAAGGATCTTTGTCGCGAGCTCGCGTGCCTCACCCGGCGTCCGGGCGAGCTTGACGCCCCCGGCCTTCCCGCGCCCGCCGCTATGCACCTGCGCCTTCACGACCACGGTCCCGCCGAATCCGCGCGCGAATCGCTCCGCCTCCTCCGGCGTGCTAGCGACCTCGCCAGGCGGAATCGGAATGCCAGAACGGCGAAAGATGTCCTTGGCCTGATATTCATGAATGTTCACGTGCTCTCCATGGTGATCGACGTTCCGGCGTCGCCGCGTACGGCATCGCGTCCGCGACTCAGCTCGGTGATAATGGCACGGCCGCCGGTGCGGCGCACGAAGTCCACCGCCGCGCGCACCTTCGGTGCCATGCTCCCTTCTCCGAATGCGCCTTCCGCATCCAGCCGTTCGGCGTCGCGCACGGACAGCGTGCGCAGCGGCCGTTCGCGCGGCGTGCCGTAGTCGAGATACACCGCGTCCACATCCGTCAGAATCAGCAACAGCGCGGCGCCGAGATCGCGGGCGAGGACCGCGGCGGCAAGGTCCTTGTCCACCACGGCATCCACCCCTTCGAACCCGAGCACCGGATCGTGATACATCGGCACCCCACCACCGCCGCACGCCACCACAACGGTTCCCGCGCGAACCAGCCGGGCGATGACATCGAGCTCGTGGATCGCCAGCGGTCGCGGACTCCCCACGACGCGCCGCCACCTGCCGCGCGCGTCCTGCTTGAGCGGCACGCCGGCCACGGACAGATCCGCCGCTCGCGCCTCGGGAACCGCGTGGCCAATGAACTTCGTGGGTGCCGCCAGCGCGGGATCATCGCGTGACACCAGCACCTGAGTGATGACCGTCGCCACCGGCCGCTCGTCGCCCAGCCGCCGCAGCGCGTTTTCCAGTGACTGCTGAATCATGTACCCGATCCAGCCAGCCGTGGCTGCCACGAGCACACCAAGCGGAAGCGGCGCCACGTCATGCCGGGCCAGCTCATTGCGCACCAGCTCGTCGCCGACCTGGGGTCCGTTTCCATGCACGACGCACAGATTCCACCCGTCGAGTGCCAGGTCCACGACCGGGCCGAGGCTTTCGCGCGTATGGCGGAACTGGTCGGCAATGGTGGACCGCTCCCCCGCGGGAGAGAGCGCATTGCCACCCAGCGCTATCACCGCGGTGGCGCGCTGCTGCGCGGTGTCGTCGGTCACGGTCATCGCCGCCGCAAGCTATTTGTCGCCAGGAACACGGGCAAGGTCATGGCTTGCTCTTCTGGATCAGCGCGCCGAGCGCATCGTAGGCGCGTCCGAAGGACACCCAGTCGCCGTGCTGCAACGCCCGGCCCATTCGCTCGTACAACGCCGCGACGTCAGCGCGGAAATTGCGCGGGTGCACAGACGCGCTGTCCGCGTGCACGCTGCCCGCGGCCCCGAATGCCTCGGCGAACGTTGCTCCCGCGCGCAGTGTCGTGTCCGTGGTGGTGGCGACGCGCGCAATGCTCGTCACGTCATTGGGACGCCAGGCGTAGGCCGTCTGTACGATCGCCGCGCCGCGCGCGAGCGGCAGCACGCGCACCGGCCCGTGGACGAGATGCGCATCACGGGGCAAGTCGGCGGTACTGTCCATGCCGCGTCGCAGACGATCGAGGATGGCATTCCAGCGCTGTGTGGAATCCGTCGCAAGCACCAGATAGCTCGCGCGCCGCGCACCTCCGGTTCCGAGCAGCGCCGCTCGAAAATACTCCGAGGAATCCAGCATGGGCTGGAGCCACGCCAGACGTCCATCCGGGAGCATGAGCGGGGGGACGTCCTCGTCACGCAGCAACGAGTCCGCGCCCTCGTTCCACGGCAGGTGGCCGAGCGGCTGCTTCGGGGAACTCCACCCCGTCCGAGCCAGCACCGATGCCTGGATGCGCGTCAGATCCACCATCGGTGGTAATGCGCGCCGCAACGCCGCCGGCACGTCGGCGGGCTCGGCAAAGAGCGTGGGAAATCGCTCGCGCCAGCTTTCCGCCACGGGATCGGGCGTCGCATCCGGCAACAGTTCCACGCGCCCGGTATGCGCATTCACGATCGCCACTGCGGCGTGCCGGAGGTAGCTCACTTCGGCGCCGCCGAACGCGACGTGTTCACTGAGTGGATACCATGCACTGCCAACGTACAGGTCCAGCACCCAGGACAGCGAGTCGTCCACCACCAGCGGTCGGACGTGCGTGCCCTGATGGAAGAAGGGGGCGATGGCATGCACGCGCTCCCGCACGTCGCGGCGCATTTCGACGCGATACACCTCCTCGGGCGACGGCTTCGAGAGCAGGTGAATATCCCGAAGACTCCAGGCGAACGCGAGGCGGGAGAGCATGGAGGACAGTTCCGGCGCGGCGATCCGGCCCGCGCGATCAGTGATGACCCGATACCCGATCGCGGAGTCGTTGACGAGCACGGGTGGCAGCGTGTCGGACGCGACCATGGAGGTCGCGGGCAGCAGCTCGGGATCGCCCGCCGCGTTCGTGAGCGCGGCGCCTATGCGGGTGATCGTCCAGGGCCCGGTTGGCGCCCCGTCGCTAATGTCGTCCGTGGGGCCACCGCGAATGACCACCGCCTCGAGCCCGGATGGAGCTGGCATCCACGCTATGCCTCGAGGGCTCTCACCGTGCCCCTCCAGCGTTGCCGATGCGCGGAGCAGCGCCGCCGCGTCCCAGAGCGACACCGACGAGGCAGCATCCGGAAGGGAGCGGAAGCCCAGCGAATCGCCCACCGTGATCCGGTCGAGTGCGTAAGCACGTCGCGTGTATTCCAGGCGGACCTGGCGATACGGTGCCCCGCGCGCTGTGGCGTCCTGCACACGCGCCAGGTGACGCACCAGCGGGGGGCCCAGCGCGCGCATCGCGAGCGAGAGGATGATCACCGTGGTCACGGCGATGAATGCAACCCGGAACTGCCCCGTCCACCCGAAGAAGAGCACGATGAACGCCGCCGCAACGGTGAGGATCGCGAGCCAGAGACTCACTGGAATCGCGGCGTGATGATCGCTGAACGTGAACATCCCCGCGGGGCCGCTGCCGTTCACGAGGACGCGGAAGGCGTCGAGCCGGTAGTTCCAGGCCAGCAGCAGGAGCATCAACGTGCCCAGTACGACGACGTGGCGGCGCACGTAGTTGGAGACGTAGAGCGACCCGCGTTCCCAGCGCAGACTCGGCGTGAGCGCGTACAGGAAGATCACGAGGGCGCTCACGACCAGCACCGCGATCAGCGCCCACAGATACAGCGCGCTCTCGAAGGGCAGCCAGTACACGAAGAAGCTCAGGTCCGCCTCGAAATACGGATCGCTTTCGCCGAATGGACGCCCGCCATGGAGCAATGAGAGCGAGGTCCAGGTGGACGCGGGCAGCGTGAGCAGCGCACCCAGAATGACCGCCATCACGATGACGGCACCCATCAGGTAGCGACCGGGCACCTCCTCGCCGATCTCGAGATTGGCGACCTGGCGTGGCAGCACGATGGACACGACGCTCTGTCGCACCGCGTACAGATTGGCGAAGACGAACAGCGCCGCCACGGCACCCGAGGTCAGCCGGACCAGCGTGACGATGATGAGTCGCTCGCGCCAGACGCCGACGGCACCCATGGCCTGGTACCAGCGGAAATCCGTATAGACGTCCGCAAGCAGGTGTCCCACCACCAGCAGGAGGGCAACAATGGCGATGGCGGCCAGCGACCAGCGCCGTGTTGTCACGCTACGGGCGCACCCCTTCCGCGCGCAACCAGTCCTCGAACTCGTTCCTGATCTCCGCCAGGCGCTCGGCGGTTCGTGCCTCGAACCGCATGACGAGCACGGGCTGCGTATTCGATGCCCGGATGAGTCCCCAGCCATCGCCGAAGAGCACGCGGGCGCCATCCACGTCAATGACGTCGTGCGACCGGCGGAAGTGACGCACGGCGCGCTCCACGATGCCGAACTTGATGTCTTCCGGACACTCCACGCGCAGCTCCGGCGTGGACACGAACTCGGGCACATCGGCGAGAAGCGCCGAGACGCTCTGCCCGGAATCGGCCACGATACGCAGGAGCCGCGCGGCACCGTAGAGCGCATCGTCGTGGCCGTAGAACCCTTCGCTGAAGAACATGTGTCCCGACATCTCGCCGGCGATTGGAGCGTGCATCTCCTTCATCTTGTCCTTGATGAGCGAGTGACCCGTCTTCCACATCACGGGTTGCCCCCCGGCACGGGTGATGGCGTCCGGCAGCGCCTGCGAACATTTCACATCAAAGATGATCGATTGCCCTGCCCCCGTGCGCGCCAGCACGTCACGCGCGTAGAGAATGAGCACGTGATCACCCCACACGATCCTGCCGTGCTCATCAATCACGCCAATGCGGTCGGCGTCCCCATCGAAGGCAATCCCGATGTCCGCGTGCTCGCTACGGACCTCCGCGACCAGCTCCGTGAGATTTTCCACTACTGTGGGATCAGGATGGTGATTCGGGAACCGGCCGTCGCTTTCGCAGTACAGCCCCGTGGCGCGCGCACCAAGGCGGGCGAGCAACGCCGGCGCGACGAGCGCGCCAACGCCATTTCCGCAGTCGGCAATGACGCGCAGCGGCCGCGAGAGACGCCCGATACGAGCCACGACGTCGTCGATGTAGCGATCGACGATGGACACGGCCTGCACCGCCCCAGTGCCGGCCGGAAACGCGCCCGCCTGAATGATCTCGTACAGTTCCTGAATCTGCGCCCCATGCAGCGACGCGGTGCCGACGCAGAGCTTGAAGCCGTTGTACTCGGGCGGATTGTGTGATCCGGTGATCTGGATTCCGGCGACAACGGCCAGCTTGTGGAGCGACCAGTAGAGCAGCGGTGTGGGCACCACGCCAATGTCCACGACATCGATCCCCGACTGCGTGAAGGCCCGCACGAGCGCTTCACGCAACGCCGCGCCGCTGGGACGGTTGTCCCGCCCGACCGCGACGGCGCCGCGAATTCCGCGCCGGGCGAGGAAGGCGGCGAAGGCGCGACCCAGGGCGTGCGCCACCTGCGGCGTCAGGTCCACGCCCACAATGCCGCGGATGTCGTACTGCCGGAAAATCTGCTGGCTGACGCTCATGTCACCTCTCGAAACGAATGTGAGGCCGCGCGGGCGGCCTCACTCTCGACTCAGCGGACAGACATTGCTGAAATCGGCGGACCAGCCGGCTTCACGTGATGAATGTCCGGCATGCTGTGGCTCGCCAGATCGACCAGCCGGCCGGGCACGATCCCGAAGACGAGCAGCGCAACCGCCGCCACGCCGATCACGAGTGCGGTCGGCGTCCCCATGCGGCGCGGCGCCGGAGCCTGCTCGGCGCGTGGACGCATGAACATCGCGATCACCACCGCGAGATAATAGCCGGCGGAAATGGCGCTCGTGATTACCAGACCGACGGCCAGCCGGGTTTGCGGGTTCACGGAATTCAGCGCCGCACCGACTACGTACCATTTCGCGAAGAAGCCCATGCCGCCAAACACCGGAAAGCCGAGGAGCGCAAGCATGAACACCGCCATGCACGTGGCGAGCCACGGGCGAACCTGCCAGAGGCCGGCGAAGTCGGAGATGTCCTGATGGCGCTCGCCCGGCGTCCCTACCACCATGACGACGGCGAAGGCGCCCATCGTGGCGAGCGTGTAGGAAAGCAGATAGAAGAGAAACGCGGCCGTTCCGGCCTCATTGCTCGCCACGACGGCCACGAGCAGATATCCCGCGTGGGAAATGCTCGAGTACGCGAGCATGCGCTTGACATTCTTCTGCGCCAGCGCGATGAGGTTTCCGCCGACCATGGTGACCATGGCGAGCCACCAGAGCGGCAGGTGCCAGGCCAGACCGGCGGACGGAAACGCTTCGCGCCAGATGCGGAAGAAGGCCGCGAACGCCGCCGCCTTGACGGCCGCCGCCATGTAGGCGCTGATGGGGGTGGGCGCCCCTTCGTACACGTCGGGAGCCCACATGTGAAACGGCACGGCCGACACCTTGAAGCCGAAGCCCACGATGAGCAGCCCGATCCCGACCAGCAGCATGGGTGAATTCAGGATGGACTGCCGCGTGATGGCCGCGCCGATTACCCCGAGATCCGTGGATCCCGTCGCGCCGTAGATCAGGGCGATCCCGTAGAGCAGGAAGCCGGTGGAGAACGCGCCGAGCAGGAAGTACTTCAGCGCTGCCTCCGCGGACCGGCTGCTGCGCCGGTTGAGTCCCGCCAGCACGTACACCGCGATGGACATGAGCTCGATGCCCAGGAACACCATGATGAGGTCGCGTGCCGCCGCGAGCAGCATCATGCCGGCGGACGCGAGCAGGATCAGCACGAACATTTCCGCGGCGGGCAACGACTCATCACGCGCATAGTCCATGGCGAGCGCCAGGGCGATGATCGTGCCGACGAGGACGATGAGATCCGTCACCCAGCGGAAATCGTCGACCGCAATGAGGCCGGCCGTCGCGCTGACGCCGCGCGTCATCATCCAGACGATGACCGCCGCGGTGGCCACACACAGCGCGATGCTGAGCGCGCCAATGCCGCGCGCCGTCGCCACGGACTCCTGCCGCCAGACGGCCACGAGCAGGAGGACCATGGCCCCGGCCATGAGCAGCAGGTCCGGCGCGAGCGCCGCGGCCAGTTGGGACGCCTGACTGAGATCGAAGGTCATTTACCGGACCCCCAGCGCGGCGCTTGCGGTACGCTGGCCTGACCCGGCCTGCACCTGCTGCACGAGATTGTTGGCGGACCGCTCCATCCGATGCAGAATGGGAGCCGGATAGATTCCGATCCAGAGGATGACGATGGCGAGCGCGCCCATGATGCCGAGCTCGCGCCGGTTCAGGTCGGGCACGTGCTCATTCTCCGGCTTGTCGAGCGGCGTGTAAATGATTCGCTGGATCGCCCAGAGCAGGTAGCATGCCGCCAGGATGACCCCGATCGTCGCGATGAACGCGAACATCGGTTCGGACTTGAACGCGCCGATCAGGACGAGGAATTCGCCCACGAAGCCGTTCGTGCCCGGCAGTCCGATGCTGCTGAGTGACACGAGCGTCAGCAGCACGGCGAACATCGGCACCACGCGCGCGATGCCGCCGTATGCGCTCAGCAGTCGCGTGTGCCGTCGTTCGTAGAGCATGCCGATGAGCAGGAACAGCGCGCCGGTGGAGATGCCGTGGTTGATCATGACCATGAGCGCGCCCTGCACACTCTGCAGCGTGAGCGCGAAGATCCCGAGCATCACGAAGCCCAGGTGGCTCACGGACGAGTACGCGACCAGCCGTTTGAAGTCCGGTTGGACCATGGAGACCAGCGCGCCGTAGATGATGCCGATCACGGCCAGTCCGAGAATGATGGAGCGCACCCAGGGCGTCATGGAGGCATCAGGGAACAGCGGCAGGGCGAACCGGAGAAACCCGTACGTCCCCATTTTCAGCATGATCCCCGCCAGGATCACCGAGCCGGCCGTCGGCGCCTCCGTGTGCGCATCCGGCAGCCAGGTGTGCAGCGGGAACATCGGTACCTTCACCGCGAACGCGACGAAGAACGCCGCAAAGAGCCAGAGGGCCTGGCGCGATCCGATGAGGGCGTGCTGCATGAGGTAGTCGTAGCCGAAGCTCGACTGGTGCGTCACGATGTTCTGCGCGTGCAACCAGAGATACAGGATCGCCACGAGCATGAGCAGCGATCCCAGAAACGTGTAGATGAAGAACTTGATGCTCGCGTAGATGCGCCGCTCGCCGCCCCAGACACCGATGATGAAGTACATCGGCACGAGCATCAGCTCCCACATCACGTAGAAGAAGAGCAGATCGAGCGCCATGAACACGCCCAGCATCCCCGTCGTGAGGATGAGCATGAGCTCGTAGTAGGAACGCACCTTGACCCGCACGCTCGTCCAGCTCCCGAGCACCGACAGTGGCATGAGAAACGTCGTGAGCAGAATCATGAACAGCGAGATTCCGTCAACCCCGACGTCGAACCGCGCGCCCCAGGGCTGGATCCAGTCCAGCGTGACGCGCGCCTGCCACGCCGACGTTCCAGGGTCGAACGACCACCAGAGACCGGCCGAGACGAGAAACTCCACCACGAACGTGATGAACGCGATCCAGCGCGCGGCGGGCGCCGCCGCCAACCCGCCATCATCCGACGCGAACGCGCCCTGCACGACGAGAATGAGCGCGCCAGCCAGGGGAATCACCAGCAGCGCCGGCAACACCCACGAGTTGTATCCGATGGAAGCAAGAAAGGCGTGCATGGGTCAGCGAAGAGTGATAGCGCCGAGTACGGCGATGACGCCTATGACGAACGCCCAGGCGTACGCGCTCACCTGGCCGGACTGGATCCAGGAGCCCGCGGCGCCGAAGGCGCGCGCCAGCCACGCGCTGCCGTTCACGAACAGACCGTCAATGAGACCGGTGTCGATTCCCTTCCAGAGCACGAAGCGCGAGCCCTCTACCACCGGCGCCACGACGACATGGTCGTACAGTTCGTCCACGTAGTACTTGTGCTCGAGCACCCGCTCGAATCCCTCGGATGGTCTGGCGTCGCGCTTGGGCACGAGCGCCGCGGGGCGACAGCGTGTCAGCGCGATGAGAATGCCCGTCACCGCAATCACGACCGCCAGCCCCACCAGCAGCAACTCAGTGCCCGAGGGCAGCTCGGGCGTCGCGCTGTGCGCGATCGCGAGCGTCGGCGCACCGACCACGGGATCGAGCCAGCGATCCAGGATGCCGTTGGCTCCGGCGGGCAGCCGCAGGAACGCCGGCAGGTTGATCGCGCCGCCAATCGCGCTCAGTATGCCCAGTATCACGACCGGTCCGGTCATGGTCCACGGTGCTTCCCGCACGTGCTCCATCTCTCGCGCGCCCGTGCGGTTGGGACCATGGAAGGTGTAGAGCATGAGCCGCGTCATGTAGATCGCCGTGAGCAGCGCACCCACGAGGCCGAAGACGTAGACCACGTACAGGACCACGCTGCCGGGAATGCCGAGCCAGCTCGCTTCCGCCAGCGTACTCCCCTGCGCCCGCTGGAAGACGGCGCCCAGGATCTCATCCTTGGAGAAGAAGCCCGCAAAGAACGGAATGCCGGCAATCGCCAGGGTCGCGATCCACATCATCACGAAGGTGACAGGCAGAGCCCGGCGCAGCCCGCCCATGTTGCGCATGTCCTGTGCATCTTCGTGGCTGTGTGTCGCGTGGTAGGCCTGGTGCATGGCATAGATCACGGAGCCGGCACCGAGGAAGAGCAGCGCCTTGAAGAAGGCGTGCGTCACGAGGTGAAACATGCCGGCGACATACGCGCCCACGCCCACGCCAATGAACATGTAGCCGAGCTGGGACACCGTGGAATACGCGAGCACCTTCTTGATGTCCCACTGCTTGAGGCCAACGGTGGCGGCGAAGAGCGCCGTGACGGCACCCACGACCGCGACCGTGAGTGACGCGGCCGGCGCCATGGCGAACAGGAAGGACGTGCGCGCGATCAGGTACACCCCCGCCGTCACCATGGTCGCGGCGTGAATCAGCGCAGAGACCGGCGTGGGGCCGGCCATCGCGTCCGGCAGCCACACGTAGAGCGGAATCTGCGCGCTCTTGCCCGCGCACCCGAGAAAGAGGAACAGGCAGATCGCGGTCACCACCGGACCGCCGACGGTGAGCGAGCCCGCGTGCGCGGCAACCGCCGTGAAGTCGAGCGAACCCACGCTGGTCCAGATCAGGAACATCGCCGTGAGAAATCCGAAGTCCCCGATGCGATTGACGATGAACGCCTTGAGTCCTGCGGACGCGTTCGCGGCGTCGTTGAACCAGAATCCGATGAGCAGATACGAGCAGAGCCCGACCCCTTCCCATCCCACGAACATCACCGGGAAGCTCGAGCCCAGCACCAGGACGAGCATGAGCGCCACGAACAGATTCATGTAGGCAAAGAACCGGGCGTAGCCGGGATCGTCCTGCATGTAGCCGATACTGAAGATGTGGATCAGCGTGCCCACGCCGGTGATCACGAGGACCATGATCATGGAAAGCTGATCGAGCTGGAATGCCCAGTTGATCTGCAGATCGGCGCCCACCGGAATCCAGCTGAAGAACGTCTTGACGAACGGCGTCGTCATGTCGCCCGGCATGGCGAGAAACAGCACGACCGCCACGATGAACGCGAGGGCGACTGTGGCCGGACCGATAATGCTGACCAGCCACGCATGGCGGTGCCGGGGTGCCGGAGCGTGATCGCCCGCATGGGCAGGCGCCTGGGCATCCCCGTGCGCGCCGCCGTGCGGGGCGGCGGAGGGATCCGCCGGCCCGGCGTGGTACGCCGTCGTGAGCGAGAGCAGGCCGTTCAGCACAAAGCCGATGAGCGGCAGAACCGGCAGCAGCCAGACGCGTTCGGCCATTGTGCCGGCGAGCGGATTGGTCATCGCCCCGCCAGCGAGGTGCTGGAGCAGCATCAGCCCTTCAGGAGATTGATGTTCTTGAGGTCAACCGTCTCCTGGTGACGGAAGACGGAGATGATGATGGCGAGTCCCACTGCCGCTTCGGCGGCGGCGACCGTCATGACGAAGAGCACGAACACCTGCCCCGCCATCCCGTACAGCCGGGAGAGGGCCACGAAGGACAGGTTGACGGCGTTGAGCATGAGCTCGACGCTCATGAAGATGATGATGGCGTTGCGCCGCACGAGGACGCCAATGACCCCGATCACGAACAGCACCGCGGAAAAGAAGAGCGCTTCGGGAATCATGGTTCAGCTCTGTCGTTTGGCGAGCGCAACGGCGCCGATGATCGCCGCCAGCAGCACGACACTGGTGATTTCGAAGGCAAGGAGATACTGGTGGAAGAGCGGATCCGCGATTGGCGTCACCACGTTGCGATCGGGCATGGGGTCCGGCAACATGGGCGGCAGCTTCTGGCGCAGGGACGCGAGCACCGTCGCCAGAATCACGATCCCCGCCGCCGCCGCCAGCAGCCGCGGCCACACACCCTTGATGTCGCTCACCTCGGACGGATGCCCCAGGTTGAGCAACATGACGACGAAGAGAAACACGACCATGATCGCGCCGGCGTAGACGAGCACCTGGATCACGCCCACGAACTGCGCGTCCATCATGATGAAAAGCGCGGCCAGGCAGAACATGGTGTTGACCAGCCAGAGCGCGGCCGTGACCGGACTCCGGCGCGTGACGAAGGTGATCGCCGACGCCACCGCGATGAGGCCGAAGAGGTCGAAGTTGAACTGATAGAGAAACCCGTACGTCATCACTCGCCTCGGGGATCGGCGGGATCCCACATCTCGCACACCGGGTGGGTCTGCGATGTGAGCCGCTCCAGATCGTAGACAAAGCCCGCGCGGCTGTACTCCGCATTCTCGTAATGCCGCCCCACGTGAATGGCCTCCTCGGGGCACACCTCCTGGCAGTAGCCGCAGAAGATGCAGCGGAACTCGTCAATCTCGTAGACGAGCGGGAAGCGATTGCCGTTCTCATCCTCGCCCGGCACGAGCTTGATGCAGTTGGCCGGACAGATCTGCGGGCAGAGACCGCAGGCCACGCACTTGGCCTTCCCATTCTCGTCCGTGAGCATCCGGTGCGTCCCGCGCCAGCGCGGCGAGAGCTCCCACTTCTCCTCCGGATACTGCGACGTCACCTTGGGGCTCACGAGATGCTTGAACGTGAGCGCCATGCCCTTGAGCATCGCGCGTACGTAGCTGGTCTGCTCGACCGGTCGCTCGAGTACCTTCACCTGAATCGCCATGCGTCAGTCTCCCTGCACGGGCGCCAGCGCCGAGCGCGAGCTCGCGGCGCGCAGGCGCGCGAGTTCCACGCCACTCAGCCGGACATAGGCGGGACTCAGAATCCGCCCGCGATCCAGAATCACGAACACGAGCACCGCGAGCACCAGGTTCAACACGCCCAGGATGGCCCAGTAGGTCGGAATGAATCCCAGCGTGTGCGCCGTCGGCGAGACGCGCAGCGCGTCGAGCACCAGGATGGCACCGGCCATGACCACGAGATAGCCGAGCGCGAGCGGCAGCATGAATTTCCAGCCAAGGCTCATGAGCTGGTCGTAGCGGAAGCGCGGCAGCGTCCAGCGGATCCACATGTAGAGGAAGAGGAAGAACCCGGTCTTGAGCATGAAGAAGCCGAGCGTGATCAGCGTCTTCCACCAGACCCAGGGCGCCGTATTCAAGCTGCCGCCGAACGGCACGCTCCACCCGCCGAAGAAGAGCGTCACCATGAGGGCGCTCGCCGTCACCATGTTGGAATACTCCGCGATGAAGAACATCGAGAACTTCATCGCGCTGTACTCGGTGTGATAGCCGGCAATGAGCTCGGACTCGGCCTCCGGCATGTCGAACGGCAGGCGATTCGTCTCGGCAAAGGCCGCGACGAGAAAGATGAAGAAGCCGATGAGCAGCGGGAACGCGTTCCAGCCCGACACGATCTGCTGCCGGATGATCGCATCGAGCGCGACGTTTCCGGAGAGCAGCAGGACCGTGACGGTCGCCATGCCCATGGCGACTTCGTAGCTGATCATCTGGGCGCTCGCCCGCAGTCCGCCCAGCAGCGAGTACTTGTTGTTCGAGCTCCATCCCGCCAGCACGATGCCGTACACCCCGAGCGACGCGATGGCGAGGATGTAGAGAAACCCGATGGGCGCGTCGGCAATGGACATGTTCACGACGCCCCATGGGGTCCGCAGCGGGGCCGCGAAGGGAATGACCGCGAACGTCAGCAGCGCCGGGACGAACGACATCACGGGCGCGAGAATGAAGAGCGTCATGTACGCTGCCGACGGATAGGTCTCCTCCTTCATGATGTTCTTGAGCCCGTCCGCGAGCGGCTGCAACAGCCCGTGCGGTCCCGCGCGATTGGGGCCGTGCCGGTCCTGGATCCAGGCGGAAATCCTCCGCTCGGCGAGCGTGAGCATCGCCACGCCAACCATGATTACCGTGAAGACGACGACGATCTTCAGAATCGTGAACCAGAGCCACGGTGCGCCGTGGACCGGCGCGCCGGGGTCGTAGGCGTGCTGGAAGAGCAACAACGCGGCGTATGGCATCAGCGCGCCGCTCCGTTCGTCGCGGCTGCCGCGATCTGACCGTGAAAGCCCAGCGAGTCGTAGCTCATTTCCGCGTACTCTGGCCGCTGGGCCGCCAGATCGGCGAACACCTGACTGGCGAGCAGATAGCCGCCCTGCTCGCCGAGAAACGCGAGCAGATCGCCCACCGAGGACCAGACCGGGCGCGACATGCCGGCGCCCGTCCTGGCCTGCTGATACCTTTGTACGCGATTCCGCACATTCGTGAACGTGCCCTCCTCTTCCACCACGTTCGTGGCGGGAAGCGCCACGATCGCGTGTCGGGCCGCATCCGGCAGTACCGTGCCGATCACGATTACCGCGCTCGCGCGCTGCATGGCCTCGACGTCGTCCGGCGAGAGGTCGTGATCCGCGATGATGAGCACATCATTGTCCTGCATGGCGTCGAGCGGCGTGTCGGATTTCCGGAAGCCCAGGAGCTCCGCTCCGATCACGTTCGCGGCAAGCTCGGTGCGGCGCGCCAGATCGGGTACGCCGGGCAGCGGTGCTTCCGGACCACGAGCCACGCGGAACCCGCCTGCGCCGCCCGTATGCCGCACCAGGCGCGAGAGCATCCAGAGCGACTCGTTCGAGAGCTTCGGGCTCGCGAGGACGAATGCGCGCTTGCCATTGAGATGCAGCGCCGCCAACCCGATTGCCTCGTCCCAGTCTGCGGCCACGAGGCGGTCATCGCGCCGCACCAGTGGAGCCTCGAGGCGGTCCGTGCGGTTCATCCAGCGGTAGTCCAGCCGTCCCTGATCACACAGGTAGTAGTGATTGACGTCCAGGTTCGTCCGCGGTCGCATGCGTACCACCGCGTTGTCACGTGTCTCGACGATGGTGTTGCACCCCTGCGTGCAGTTGGGGCAGATCGATGGCGCGCGATCCAGCTCCCAGGCGCGCACCTTGTGCAGAAAATCCTTGCTGAGCAATGCCCCGACGGGACAGAGGTCAATGACATTCGCCGCCCACGGGTGCGTGAGATCCTTGCCATCCGCCTTGCCGACGACCGCGCGATCGCCGCGCTCGCTCACGTTCAGCGCCGTGTCCTGCGCCACGTCGGACATGAAGCGCACACAGCGCGTGCAGAGAATGCAGCGGTTCGTGACGTAGAGCACGTCGCCGCCGAAGTCCTCCGCAGGGTTGAAGCGCTTCGGATCCAGTGAGCGGCCCTGTGCCCGTCCCTCGCGATAGGTGTAGTCCTGCAGCTCGCACTCACCCGACTTGTCGCAGATGGGACAGTCGAGCGGATGATTGAGGAGCAGGAATTCGAGCACGCCCTGGCGCTGCTCGAGCGTCCGTTCCGAGAAGACATGGACGACCTGGCCCTCCGCCGCCGCCGTCGCGCACGATGGCACGAGCTTGGGACTCTTCTCCACCTCCACGAGGCACATGCGACAGTTGCCCGCAATGGGAAGACCCGGGTGGTAGCAGTAGTGCGGCACGAGAACGCCCGCCAGCCGCGCCGCCTCGAGAATCGAGGTGCCGGCCGGCACGTCCACCTGCTGTCCTTCAATGGTGAGGGTTACGCGCGTGGTATCCGCCATTATGCCGCAGCCGTGGCGCCCATCGGGCACCGTTTGCCTTTGATGTGTGCTTCGAATTCGTCGCGGAACTTCTTGAGTCCGGAGACAATGGGAACGGCGCAGGAATCGCTGAGCACGCAGATGGTGGTGCCCGTCATGTTCGTGGAGAGCTCCGCAAGGGTATCCAGATCCTCCATCACGCCCTGACCGCGCTCGATGCGTTCGAGAATGCGCGTCGTCCACGCCGTGCCTTCGCGGCATTGCGTACACTGCGCACAGCTCTCGTGCGCATAGAAGCGCGCGATGCGGGCGATCTGCTTCACCATGCACTGCTGATCATCGAAGACGATGACACCGCCCGACCCCAGCATGGTGCCCTGTGCCACGAAGCCCTCGTAGTCCATCAGGCTTGCTTCGGCCTCGTCCATGGTCTGAATGGGAACTGACGAACCGCCTGGAATGACCGCCTTGAACCGCCGGCCTGGCGGCGGTCCGCCGCACAGGTCATAGAGGAAATCCTTGAAGGGGAACCCCATCTCGACTTCGTAGTTGCCCGGCTTTGCGATGTTGCCGCACACCGAGAACAGCTTCGTCCCCGTGCTCTTGGGACTCGAATGGGACATCCCCTTGTACCAGGCCGCACCGCGATTGATGATGTGCGGCACCGCCGCGAGCGTCTCCACGTTGTTGATCGTGGTAGGCATTCCGAACACGCCTGCAACGGCGGGAAACGGCGGCTTGATGCGGGGATTGCCGCGCTTCCCTTCAATGGAGTTCATCATTGCGGTCTCTTCCCCGCAGATGTAGGCGCCGGCGCCCTTGTGCACGTGCACATCGATGCGCTTGCCCGTGCCCATCGCGTTCCGGCCGAGGATGCCCGCGGCGTAGGCTTCCCTGACTGCCGCATCCATGACCCTCAGCGGCTCGGTGAACTCGCCGCGAATGTAGATGTAGCAGGTCTCCGCGCCAATGGCGTACGCGCCAATGGCCGCGCCCTCGATGAGGGCGTGCGGTGTCCAGCGCATGATCTCGCGATCCTTGAACGTGCCCGGCTCGGACTCGTCCGCGTTCACGCAGAGATAGTGCGGCTTGCCATCGCCGGGCTTCATGAAGGACCACTTCATGCCGGTCGGGAAGCCGGCGCCGCCGCGACCACGGAGGCCTGAGTCCTTGACGACGGTCACGATGTCCGCGGTGCTCATGCCGAGCGCCTGCTCGAGCGCACGGTATCCGCCGCGCTGCTTCCACACGTCGAGTGACCTCGCGGCCGGATCGCCGAAGTGCGCCGACAGGACCGGATTCTCGCGCGCGTGCGGTTTATGCGGGTAGCCCATCAGGAATGCTGGCTGAGGATCTGTGGAACGGTGTCGGGCGTGACCGATTCGATGAACTCCTCGTTGATCATCACCGGCGTCGCGAACCCGCATGCGCCGAGACACTCGACTTCGATCACGGTGTAGCGGCCATCCGCGGAGGTGGCGCCCAGTTCACTGCACCCGGTTCGCTCGAGAAATGCCTTGACGACCTGCTCCGCGCCGCACACACCGCACGGAGACGTGGTGCAGACCTGAATGAAATACTTTCCCACCGGGTGCTGGTGGTACATGGTATAGAACGTCACGACGCCCTTCACGTATGCGGGCGTGAGTGCGAGCTGCTCGGCGACTTCCGTCATGGCCGACTCGCTCACCCATCCCCGCTCACGCTGCACGATCCAGAGCGCCGGCAGGAGCGCACCGGCCTTGGCGGGATAGCGCGTGAGCAATTCGTCCAGCTCCTGCTTCACCGCACCGGTGAAGACAGCTTCGTATGGCGTGTCGTGGCGGCCCGTCCCCTCCGTCTGCAGCGCCGTCGCGCTGTCGCCGGGTGTATCCTGAGCCTTCACCGGTCGATTTCCCCCATGACAATGTCGATGCTGGCGTTAATGGCGATCACATCCGAGAGCAGATGTCCCTCGACCATCTTCGGTATGGCGGACAGGTTCACGAACGACGGCGGGCGGATACGCCAGCGCACCGGCTTGGCCGATCCGTCCGACACCATGTAGTAGCCCTTCTCGCCCTTCGGGCTCTCCACCGCGACGTAGCATTCCCCGATTGGCGGACGCGGCCCTTCCATGACCTGTTTGAAGTGATGGATCATGGACTCCATGTCACTCATCGTCTTCGACTTGCGCGGCAGCACCACGCGATGGTCCGCGCTGTCCACCGGACCGTCCGGCAGTCGCTTCGCGGCCTGTTCGAGAATGCGAACGGACTGGCGCATTTCCTCCATGCGCACGAGGAAGCGATCGTAGACATCGCCGTGCTCGCCCACCGGCACATCGAAGTCGTACGTCTCGTAGTCGAGATACGGGAAATCCTTGCGGACGTCGTACGCGACGCCGGACGCCCGCAGCAGTGGTCCGGAGAGGCCGTAATTCACGGCGTCCTCGGCGGACATGACGCCGAGCCCCACGGTGCGCCCCACCCAGATCGCGTTGCGCGTGAGAATGCGATCCACTTCGTCGAGCGTCCTGGGCAGGTGGCGGATGAATTTTCCGAGTTCCTCCATCCAGCCGTCAGGGATGTCCGCGGCCATGCCGCCAACGCGGGTGGCTGTCGTCGTGAGCCGCGCGCCCACCCAGCTCTCGAGCAGGTTGTACACCGCTTCACGTTCCTGGAACGCCCACAGGAAGGGCGTGAACGCGCCGATGTCAATGCAGAAGGTGCCGAGCCAGACGAGGTGCGAGATGATGCGCGAGAGCTCCATGGCAATCACGCGAAGCACCGTGCAGCGTGGCGTGATGGCCAGTCCGAAGAGGCGCTCCGCGCCGAGGACGAACGCGACGTTGTTCCCGATCGAGTTGAGATAGTCTTCGCGATCGGTCCACGGCACGATCTGGTTGTACGTGCGGTACTCGCCGATCTTCTCGAAACCGCAGTGCAGATAGCCGATGTGCGGAATGCAGCGGACCACGGTCTCGCCATCCAGCTCGAGCACCAGCCGCAGCACGCCATGCGTAGCGGGATGCTGCGGGCCGATATTGATGAGCATGTGCTCGGTGGCGAGCTCCGGCTCGAGTGGCGGCGGCGGTTCCACCGTCGTGACCGTGCCATTCTCGCTGACTGTGAGCGGTGCGCGGCGCGGCCGGCCCTGCTCGTCCAGTCCCGAGGTTCCCAGCGCGACATCCACCGTGCGTGTCGTGGTGGCCATGCTATTCCCCCGTCCGTTCGCCGCCGGTGATCCGGCGCACCACATCGTCGGGGAGATCCTCGAACGCGTCGACGATGGAGAGCTCTTCCATTGAGTAGCGCGCTTCCGGATTGGCGGCGAGCGCCTGGCGCAGTTGTTCCGACCGGCTGAACCGCCCGCGCAGCGGAAAGTCCTTGCGCAGCGGGTATCCCTCGTGGTACTGCTCCCACATCAGGATGCGGCGCAGGTCCGGATGCCCGGTGAAGCGAATGCCGAACATGTCGTAACACTCGCGCTCGAACCAGTCCGCGCTCCTGTAGATGCCCCAGACGCTGGGAACTTCGAGCGGCGTCCCCCGCCCGAGCTCCACCTTGAGCCGCAGGAACCGGCGAAATGGCAGCGAGCGCAGATGCCAGACGACCTGCAGCGGCAGTTCCGGGTCCCGGTATTCGACGGCGGTGACATCCGAGAGGTAGTCGTAGCGCTGCGCGGGATCGTCGTGCAGCCACTGGACGATGCCCACCAGGCTTTCTCGCTCCACGTACACCGTGGTCTCGCCCCAGATGACCTCCGTCCGGCCGACCGCCGCGCCGAAGTGCGCGCGCAGCGCGTCCGCGGACGGATTTGGCGCGCCATCGCGATACGCGATGTTCCGTGGCGTGACGGGCGCCGGCTGCTGGGCCTCGGCGGCGCCCGGAAGCACCGGCTGGAATTGGTCGCTCACAGGCCGGATCGCGTCTGGTGCACCGAATTGCCGAATGGTTCGGACAATTCGTCGATGGCCGGCGGCGGGATGTACAGGCCGCTCGCGGGATCCGGCTCCATCTCGTGGCGCAGGTCGCCATCGCTCAGGCGCTCGCGCTTCACTTTCTCCTGAAGCATCATGATCCCATACATCAGCCCTTCCGGGCGCGGCGGACAGCCGGGGACGTAGACGTCCACCGGAATGATCGTGTCAATGCCCTGCACCACCGCGTAGTTGTCGAACATCCCGCCGGACGACGCGCAGGCCCCCATGGAGATGCACCACTTGGGCTGGGGCATCTGCATCCAGATGCGGCGCAGCACCGGCGCGAGCTTGAAGGGCACGCGGCCTGCGCAGATGAGCACGTCGGCCTGTCGCGGCGAGAAGCTCATGCGCTCCATGCCGAAGCGCGCAATGTCGAATCGGCTCGCGGCGGTCGCCATGAACTCGATGGCGCAGCAGGCGGTGCCGAACGGCATGGGCCAGAGCGAATAGGCGCGGGCCGCATTCACCAGGAAGTCGAGGCGCGTGGCAATCCAGCTCTCCTGGGCGGGCGGATCGTACGTGGTGGTGTGCACCACTGGGGCCGCTGTCAATCCCACTGCAGCGCCCCCTTCTTCCAGACGTAGGCCAGACCCACGGCGAGGATCGCGATGAAGATGAGCATCTCGCCCAGACCGAAGAACGACACGTGCCCCGACGGGCACATGCCGCCGCTGAGCGGCACGCCGCACGAGAGCTGGCGATAGGCGGCGCCCCACGGAATGAGGAACACGGTCTCGATGTCGAAGACGATGAACAGCATCGCAACCATGTAGAATTTCACGGAGAAGCGCTCGCGCGCGTCGCCAAGGGGGGGAATGCCCGATTCGTATGGGGTCTGCTTGACCGGTGTGGGACGGGGGCGCAGCGTCAGGTGGGAAGCCAACAGCATGAGAACCGCGTTGGCGGCGACAAACCCAACCAGCATGAGAATCGGGAAATATTCGCGATCCATCCGGCTCCAGATATCGTGGAAAGTTTGACGTGTTCCAGCCGTGGAACTTATCGTGTGGCGGGGAGGAGTGTCAACGTGGCGAAGGCGGCGCGAGCAGGATAGATTCCGCGCGCATTTCCCGCCGCCGAGCGCCGGTGCATCGAGGCGTACCGTTGCGCGCACCACCAGTGCATGCTGGGCTCATCCTTCACGTCCCGTCCCCGTCATCACCATGTCACTGAAATCGGACCGCTGGATTCGCCGCATGGCGACCGAGCATCGCATGATCGAGCCGTTCGCGGACCGCCAGGTGCGCGACGGGGTGATCTCCTACGGCGTGAGCTCCTACGGATACGACATGCGTGTCGCGCGCGAATTCCGGATCTTCACGAACGTGCTGAACTCCGTGGTCGATCCCAAGAACTTCGATCCGAAGTCGTTCGTGGAATTCGAGGGCGACGTGTGCATCGTGCCGCCCAACAGCTTCGCGCTCGCGCGCTCGGTGGAATACTTCCGCGTGCCGCGCAACGTGCTCACCGTGACCGTGGGCAAATCCACGTACGCCCGCTGCGGCATCATCACGAACGTCACGCCCTTCGAGCCGGAGTGGGAAGGCTTCGTGACTCTGGAGATTTCGAATACCACGCCGCTGCCTGCGCGCATCTACGCCAACGAAGGCATCGCGCAGGTTCTCTTCTTCGAAGGCGACGAGGAGCCGGAAATCTCCTACCGGGACAAGAAGGGGAAATACCAGGGGCAGCAGGGCGTCACACTGCCGCGCCTCTGATCGCGAGATGCCGCGTGCGCGCCGGCCGGCAGATGGCGCGCACGCGGCATCCGGCAGGTCCTATTCCTGCCTCCGCCAGGCCGCCCGCGCGTAGTCGTGATTCATGCGTGCGATGGTGTCGAGGCTGATTTCCTTGGGGCACGCCTCATGGCACTCACCGTGCCACGTGCAGGCGCCGAACCCTTCGGTGTCCATCTGCTCCACCATCGCGAGCACACGCCGGTCGCGCTCGGCCTGTCCCTGGGGCAGCAATCCCAGATGTGAAATCTTCGCGCCAGCGAACAGCGACGCCGAGGCGTTGGGGCACGCCGCCACGCACGCGCCACAGCCGATGCAGGCCGCCGCATCCATGGCACTGTCGGCCGCAGTCTTGGCGACGAGAATGCTGTTCGCGTCACGCGCGCCCCCGCTAGGCGCAGTGATGAAACCGCCCGCCGCGATGATGCGATCGAATGCACTGCGGTCGACGACCAGGTCCCGGATGACCGGAAAGGCCTTCGCACGCCACGGTTCGATGCAGATCTCCTGCCCGTCCCTGAAGTGGCGCATGAAGAGTTGACAGGTGGCCGTGCCTTTCTCCGGTCCGTGCGCACATCCGTTGATCATCATGCTGCACGATCCGCAGATGCCCTCGCGACAATCGTGATCGAAGGCGATGGGGATCTGGCCCTGCTCGATGAGCCTCTCGTTCACGACGTCGATCATTTCGAGAAACGACATGTCGGCGCTGATGTCGCGGGCCTCGTACGACGCAAACGCGCCTGGTGCATCGGGGCCGGCCTGGCGCCAGACCTTGAGCCTGAAGTTCACTTGTAGCTCCTTTGCGCCAGATGGACGGACTCGAAGGACAACGGCTCCTTCTCCAGTCGCGGCGGAGTATCGTCGCCCTGATACATCCAGGCCGACACATAGGCGAAGTGCGCGTCGTCGCGGAGCGCTTCACCATCCGGGGTCTGGCTCTCCTCCCGAAAGTGCGCACCGCAGGACTCCGTACGCTGCAGGGCATCGCGACAGATGAGCTCTCCCAGCTCCAGGAAGTCCGCCACCCGGCCCGCCTTCTCGAGTGCCTGGTTCAGCTCCGCATCGCTGCCGGGCACATTCACATTGCGCCAGAACTCCGCGCGGATCTCGGGGATTTTCGCGAGCGCCCGCTCCAGTCCGGCTTGATTGCGTGACATGCCGCAGTCGTTCCACATCACCTTCCCCAGCTCGCGGTGGAATGAATCCACCGTGCGCTTGCCGTCAATCGCGAGCAACCGGCGCGTACGCGCCGCCACCGCCACTTCCGCCTCCCGGAACGCGGGATGCGACGCGTCCACGGGATCCAGCCGGTGCGACGCGAGATAATTGCTGATGGTGTATGGGATGATGAAGTATCCGTCGGCGAGTCCCTGCATGAGGGCACTTGCCCCCAGCCGATTCGCCCCGTGATCGGAGTAGTTTGCCTCGCCTGCCACGTGCAGACCGGGAACGGTGCTCATGAGGCTGTAGTCCACCCATAGCCCGCCCATGGTGTAGTGCACGGCCGGGTAGATCCGCATGGGCACCCGATAGGGATTCTCATCCGTGATGCGTTCGTACATCTCGAAGAGATTGCCGTAGCGTTCGCGAATGGTATGTTCGCCCAGGCGCGCGATGGCGTCGGCAAAGTCGAGATAGACGCCCAGCCCGTTCGGCCCCACGCCCAGTCCGGCATCGCACACTTCCTTGGCCGCGCGCGACGCAATGTCGCGCGGCGAGAGATTGCCGAAGCTGGGATACTTGCGCTCCAGGTAATAGTCGCGCTCGGCGGGCGGGATCTGGTTCGGCGGCCGGTCGTCGCCCGCCTTCTTCGGGACCCACACCCGGCCATCGTTCCGCAGCGACTCGCTCATGAGTGTGAGCTTGGACTGGTGCTCGCCGCTCTGCGGGATGCATGTCGGATGAATCTGCGTGAAGCAGGGATTGGCGAAGGCGGCGCCCCGCTTGTAGGCGCGCCAGATCGCGGTGCAGTTCGAGCCCTTGGCGTTGGTGGACAGGTAGAACACGTTGCCGTATCCGCCGGTCGCCAGGACGACGGCATCGGCCGCGTGCGACTCGACCACGCCGGTCACGAGGTTGCGCGTGACGATGCCCCGTGCCACACCGTTCACGAGCACCAGGTCGAGCATCTCAGTGCGCGGGTACATCGTGAGGCGGCCCGTGGACACGCCCCGCTCCAGCGCCTGATACGCGCCAAGCAGCAACTGCTGCCCGGTCTGTCCCCGCGCATAGAAGGTGCGGGAGACCTGTGCTCCGCCGAAGGAACGATTGGCAAGCAGCCCGCCGTATTCGCGCGCGAAGGGCACGCCCTGCGCGACGCACTGATCGATGATGTTGACGCTCAACTGCGCGAGTCGATAGACATTGGCCTCGCGCGAGCGGAAATCGCCTCCTTTCACCGTGTCATAGAACAGCCGCCAGACGGAATCGCCGTCGTTCTGGTAGTTCTTGGCCGCGTTGATGCCCCCCTGCGCCGCGATGCTGTGCGCGCGCCGCGGCGAGTCCTGGAAGCAGAAGCACTTCACCTGGTAGCCCAGCTCGGCGAGCGATGCCGCCGCCGACGCGCCGGCCAGACCCGAGCCGACGACGAGCACCGTGTGACGGCGCTTGTTCGCCGGATTCACCAGCTTCATCTCGTTCCGGTACAGATCCCACTTCTGCTCGATGGGACCGTCGGGAACGCCAGAGTTGAGTCCCATGGTCAGCGCACCAGGCCGAAGTAGATCGCCACTGGGACGAGCGTGAATCCGGCCCACACCACGATGGCGATCGTCGCGGCCACGGGACGCCGCAGGGGTGCGGCCTTCGGGCGGCTGATGCCCAGTGTGCGAAAGGAGCTCCAGTCGCCGTGATACAAATGCAGTCCGAGAGCGATCATGCCGAGTACGTAGATCAGCGTGACCCACCACAGGCGAAATCCCCCGATCATGTTCGCGTACACGTTCCCTTCCGTGAACGGAACCGGCTGGATGGTGCCGGTGGTGAGGTGCAGCAGGTGGAACACAATGAACAGCGCGAGTGCAACCCCGCCCCAGCGCATGGAGCGGGAGGACACCGTGGCCGCCTGCGCCCGGCGCATGGCGTAGCCCTGGGGCCGCGCCGCCCGGTCGCGTCGCGTGAGCTGGATGGCCGCCACGATGTGCAGCACCACGGACACGAGCAAAATGATCCGCAGCAGCCAGAGCAGCTCGTTGATCGTGTGATGCAGGAAGTGCGAGTAGGCGTTGAGCCGTACCGCGCCCTCGAAGATCTGCAGGTTGCCGATCATGTGCACGATGACGAAGGCGACCATGATGAGCCCCGTCACCGCCATGACCATCTTCTTGCCAACCGTGGAGCGCCAGAACTGCACGATCCGCCCGGAGGCGTGGCGCGCGTTCACAACTGCACGAGCTTCATGGGTTCGCGCACGGCGTCGGCGCTGCGGCCCAGCTCGACGCGCTCCTTGCTGGTGAGCTCCACCTCGAGAATGCGTTCGATGCCCGCGCGGCCGAGCGTGCAGGGCACGCCCAGGAAGAGACCGGAGAAGCCGTACTCGCCGTCGAGCCATGCGGCGCAGGGCAACACCCGCTTCTGGTCGCGCACAATGGCTTCGCACATCTGTACGGCGGCGGCCGAGGGCGCGTAATAGGCGGATCCCGTCTTGAGATGCTTCACGATTTCCGCGCCGCCCGTGCGCGTGCGCGCCACGATCGCCTCGAGCGTCGCAGCGTCCATGAGCTGCGTCACGGGAATGCCGCTCACCGTCGTGTAGCTGATGAGTGGCACCATGGTGTCGCCGTGGCCACCAAGCACCATGGCCTGAATGTCCCGCACCGACACGTTGAGTGCTTCGGCGATGAAGGACCGGTAGCGCGCCGTGTCCAGGACGCCGGCCATGCCGATGACGCGCTCGCGGGCGAACCCCGTCACCTTGAGCGCCACGTAGGCCATGACGTCGAGCGGATTGGAGACCATGATCACGATGGCGTCAGGCGACGTGCGCTTGATCTGTTCGGACACCTGCTTCACGATGCCGACGTTCGTGTTCAGCAGATCGTCGCGCGACATGCCCGGTTTGCGCGCGATGCCGGCCGTCACGATGATGACATCCGAGTTCGCGGTGTCGTCGTACGAATTGGTTCCGATCACGCGCGTATCGAAGCCCTCGATCGGTGCGGACTCCCACTGGTCCAGCCCCTTGCCCTGCGGCACGCCCTCCACGACGTCCACCATGACGACCGTGCGCGCGAGCGCCTTCTCGGCGATGCGCTGGGCCGTGGTTGCGCCCACGTTCCCCGCCCCGACTACGGTGATCTTGTCAACCATGCCAGTTGAATGATGTGAGAAAACAGAAAAGGAACCGCCGCCAGAGAAGTTATCCGGCGGCGGCGCGTGATGGAAGTTTTTTTCCGCTGGTCTCAATCCTGCTGCGCGACCAGCGCACCCTGCTGCGTCACCCATTCACGCGTACCATCCACGTACGATTCGCGCTTCCAGATGGGAACGCGCTGCTTGAGCGCCTCGAGAATGTAGCGCGACGCCGCGTACGCCTGTGCGCGGCGAGCATGCGCTACCGCGATCGCCACGCTGGCGTCCCCGAGCGCCAGATGGCCGACGCGGTGCTCGATGACCGCGGCGTCCGTGCCGAAGCGTTCCGCCGCCTCGTGCAGGATGCGCTGCATCTCACGCTCGGCCATTGGCACATACGCCGTGTAGTCGATGCCCGTGACCGCGCGGTTGTCGTTCACGTCGCGCACGGTTCCGACGAAGAGCACGGTCGCTCCGTGCGACACCGCGGCGACTTCGCCGACGAGTGCGGCGATGTCAATGACGTGTTCCACGATGGCGGCGCGCATGTCAGCCGCCAGCCACCGGCGGGATGACGGCAAGCTCATCGCCTGAGTGGAGCGGCGACTCGGCCCGCGCATACTCGAGATTCACGGCGAGCAGTGGCGCGGGCGGCAGCGCGCCACCTCCGGGCAGGGCACGCAACCGGGAGAGTGCCTCCGCGGCGGTCGCGCCCGCCGGCAGTGTCATCTCGACGCGCTCGCGGCCGAGCACGTCGGCGTAGGAAGCGAAAAGGAGCACGGTCACGGTCATGCGATGTAGTGTGTCCGACCGGTGCCCGCCGGGCAAGTGAGCCGCGGATGCCACGCGCCCCGGCTGTCACGTGCGGCAGCCGGGGCGCGAACGGAAGTCGGCGTGGCGCGCGATCAGGCGGCGGGATACGGGCGCTCGTCTCTGCTGGAGAGCGGCTCCTCGTCCGCGACGAGCGCCCGCAGCTCCTTGGACGGCTTGAACACAGGTACGGGTCGCGCGGAAACCTCTACAGGCGAACCGGTTCGGGGGTTGCGCGCCATGCGTGTCTTCCGCTGGCGGATCTTGAACGTGCCGAATCCCCGCACCTCGATGTTCTTCTGCGCCTTGAGCGAGTCCTTGATCGCATCGAGAAACGCATCAACCACACGAGCACAATCCTTTTTCGAGATCATCGGGCCTGCGGTGCGCGAAATTTGCGCCGTGACGCGCTCGACAAGGTCGGCTTTGGTCATTCGATTTCCTCGGATCAGAACGCTCAGAGCAGGGTGATTCGTGCGTCGAAGCTATGACGTTACCTGTTGTGTGTCAACCGTTTGGGTCGTTTGACCGAACCTTCGACCTCACCGCGTCCATGAACTGGGAAAACAGTGGTCGAGCGTCGTGCGGACCCGGTGCCGCCTCCGGATGATACTGGACCGCGAATACCGGAAGCTCGCGATGCTGGAGCCCCTCGACCGTTCCGTCATTCAGATTCACGTGCGTCACGCGAAGCGCGGGCGCCCCGCGTACCTCCTGATCGGTTCCTACGACGGCAAACCCGTGATTCTGCGAGGTGATGAGGACGCGTCCGGTGTCCACTTCCCGCACCGGGTGATTTCCGCCGTGATGCCCGTACGGCATCTTCTCCGTACGCCCGCCGAAGGTGAGCCCCAACAGTTGATGCCCCAAACAGATACCAAGAACCGGAGTTTCGCTGGCAACGAGATCGCTGATGATGCCCGGCGCATAGCTGACCGCAGCCGGGTCGCCCGGGCCATTCGAGAGGAAAACGCCATCCGGAGCGAGTGAGAGCGCTTCTTCTGCGCTGGTGTCCGCCGGAACGACGGTCACGCGGCAGTCGTGTTCGGCAAAGACTCGCAGGATGTTCCGCTTGATCCCATAGTCATACGCCACGATGTGCGCGGCTGCGGCCAGATTTCCCCAGACATAGTGCCGGGACGTGGTCACCCGTGAGGCCAGGTCCAATCCTTCCATGGACGGACAAGCCTCCAGCGCCGCAACGGCGGCGGCATCGGGCGCCTCCCCCGCGCTGATCACGCCGCGCATCACGCCCGCGGATCTCAGGTGCCGCGTGAGCCGGCGGGTATCAATGTCTTCCAGGAGCGGGACTTTGGCCTGCGCCAGCCATTCACGCAGTCCACCCGTCGCGCGCCAATTCGAATGTTGCTCCGACATCTCGCGAACAATCACGCCAGCCACCTGGACGTGCGCGGACTCCGGATCGTCGGTGTTCACACCGTAATTTCCGATCATTGGCGCGGTGAGCGTCACGATCTGCCCCTGATATGACGGATCCGTGAAGACCTCCTGGTACCCGGTCATATTGGTCGTGAACACGACCTCGGCCACGGTTGGGGGCAACGGGTTGCGCATTAGTCCGTGAAAAAGGGTTCCATCCTCAAGGAGGAGGAACCCTGACTGGGACTCAGGCACGCTCGCCATCTGTTATGGCTTCTTGGGTTGGCCAGCCGGTGGCTGGCTGCTGGGGCTCTTGGACGCCGGCGCGGCAGGCTGAAGTGGCAGGGCCGGCGCGCTCGTGCCGGTTGCCGGTGCCGTAGGCGCTGCCTGCTGCGAGAATGGCTGATCCAGCACCGACCGCGGCGTGCCGGCGCGCTGCCCGATAAGCTGCATGATGAACGCGATACCGAGGAACAGTCCCCCGGTCCACCAGGCGGTCTTGGTGAGCAGATTCGCGGCCTGTCGCGAGCCGATGATCGAATCGGACGATGAGCTGGTGCCGCCAAATGTCGCGGCGAGTCCGCCGCCTTTGGGGGACTGCAGCAGGACCGCAGCGACAAGTACAAAGCAATCCAGCACGAGCAACACGAGGAGGAACGTGTACATCAGGCGCGACCAGTAAAGTGTGAGCTAAACATTGAAAAGTAGACAGTTTAGGCGACGGGATCAAGTACAAGCCATGTGGGCCCAGCGCTCGGCGTCGAGACTGGCGCCACCGACCAGCAGCCCATCCACATTCGGCGCTGCCATGAGTCGTGGCGCGGTCTCCGCATTGACGCTCCCGCCATAGAGCAGCGGAATCTCGCGCGCCTGCTCGCCC
Organism: Gemmatimonadaceae bacterium; assembly: GCA_036393195.1. Classification (GTDB taxonomy): domain Bacteria; phylum Gemmatimonadota; class Gemmatimonadetes; order Gemmatimonadales; family Gemmatimonadaceae; genus JADGGM01. Next base: position 63,435 of record DASVWN010000032.1, read on the forward strand.
ACCTCGTCCGCAAGCGCGGCGCGGATCCACCCGTGGACTTCACTCGCATTTTCCGGCGTGGCGGTTCGGCCCGTTCCGATGGCCCAGACGGGCTCGTACGCGAACATCATGCGCCGTACCTGCGACGCGTCGAGTCTGGCGATCCCGGCACGAAGCTGTCGCAGGACAACAGCGCGCGTCTCGTCGCGATCGCGCTCATCCTGGCTCTCGCCGACGCAGAGCATCGGGGTGAGACCACCGCGCCACGCGGCGTCACACTTGCGTGCGGTCATCTCATCCGTCTCGCCGAAGAGCTGTCGTCGTTCGGAGTGACCAACCAGCGTGACGGAGGCGCCTGCCTCGTGCGCCATCACCGGCGACGTCTCGCCGGTGAACGCCCCCTTCTCTTCCCAGAAGATATTCTGCACGCCCAAAAGGACGTCGGAGCGCGCCGCCAGCGCGGCGCGTGCAGCCTCGAGGGAGACCGCCGGCGGACAGATGATCACCGTTCGGTCATCACGAGCGGAATACCGCGAGAGGAAGTGTTCGAGATAGGAACGTGTCGCCCGGGGGCCATGGTTCATCTTCCAGTTGGCCGCGAAGACCGGTGCGCGCATCAGCCGCCCCGATCGTCGAGGGCCGCCACGCCCGGCAGTACTTTCCCCTCGAGAAATTCGAGCGACGCGCCGCCCCCAGTGGAGACATGCGTCATGCTCGATGCCAGTCCCATCGCTTCGACCGCGGCCGCGGAATCGCCCCCGCCCACGATAGTCGTGGCACCGCGGGCGGTGGCAGCGGCCATTGCCTGCGCCACCGCCCGCGTGCCTGCGTCGAACGGCGGGGTCTCGAACACACCCATGGGGCCGTTCCAGACGATTGTCATGGCGCCCGCCAGCTCGTGCCCGAAGTGGACGCTGGTTGCCGGGCCTACGTCGAACATTGCTTCCGAGGCTGGAATGCGCGTGCGCGGCACGTCGTGGGCATCGGCCGTCGCATTCAGGGACGGTGCCACCATGGCGTCGTCGGGCAGGACGAGCCGATCGCCCGCACGCTGAAGCAGATCGCGCGCCAGGTCCAGCCGGTCTTCCTCGACGAGCGAACCGCCGGTCTCCAGTCCCATCGCCCGGAAGAAGGTGCAGGCCATGGCCCCGCCCACGAGCAGTGTGTTCACGCGGGGCAACAGGGCCTCGATCACGTCCATCTTGCCGGAGATCTTGGCGCCACCCAGTACCGCGACAAACGGGTGTCGCGGGTTCGCCAGCGCGTCGCCCAGGAACTCCAGCTCACGCTGCATGAGCAAGCCGGCAACCGCAGGGTGCACGTCGTGCGTGACGCCCTCGGTGGAGGCGTGCGCGCGGTGCGCCGAGCCGAACGCATCATTCACGTACAGATCGCCGAGCTCGGCGAGCTGGCGCGCGAATGCCGGATCGTTTCGCTCCTCGCCCGGCGCGAAGCGCGTGTTCTCCATGAGCAGAATGGTGCCGTCGGGCGCGTCACGCGTGGCGGCAACCGCCTTCTCGCCGACCGTGAGATTCACGAAACGCACCGGAGCGCGTACGAGCGTGGCAAGATGCTTCGCGACTGGCTCGAGCGAGTATTGCGCCTCCGGCTTTCCCCTGGGGCGGCCGAGATGCGACAGCAGCACGACAACGCGTGCGCCACGCTGCAGCAGCAGCTCGATGGTCGGGATGGCGGCACGCATTCTTGTGTCGTCGGAGACGTGCCCGCTCGCGTCCATGGGCACGTTGAAGTCCACGCGCACGAGGGCCCGCTTGCCGCGCAGCTCGGCGTCAGCAAGATCCTGAACCGTCCGCTTCGTCATGGCGACGCGCTAGGCGAGGCGGCTGCCAACGAGTCGCACCAGATCCACGCAGCGCGACGCATAACCCCATTCGTTATCGTACCAGCCGCAGACCTTCACGAGCGTCCCGCCAATGACATTCGTGCTCTTCGCGTCCAGGATGCACGAGTAGGCGCTGCCGATGTAGTCGGCACTCACGAGCTCCTCTTCGCTGTAGCAGAGATAGCCCGCAAGCGGGCCCGATGCTGCCGCCTGGCTGAACGCCGCGTTCACGTCGGCGACCGTCGTGGACTTTTCCACCTCGACCACGAGATCCGTGAACGAGACGTCCGGCGTAGGCACGCGGATCGCGAGTCCATCAATGAGCCCCTTCACTTCCGGGATGACCAGCGACGTGGCCTTCGCCGCGCCGGTCGTCGTGGGGATCATGGAAACGGCCGCGGCGCGTGCCCGGCGCAGATCCTTGTGCGGCATGTCGAGCACGTGCTGATCGTTCGTGTAGCTGTGGACCGTGGTCATGGACGCATGCCGGAATCCAAAGGTATCGCGTACCACCTTCACCATCGGGACGAGGCAATTGGTCGTGCACGAGGCGTTCGAGATGATGTGGTGCCGCGCGGCATCGTATCGGTCGTGGTTCACACCCATGACGACCGTGATGTCTTCGCCCTTGGCGGGCGCGGAGATAATGACCTTCCGCGCGCCGGCGGCGAGATGCTTGCGTGCGTCCTCGGCCCTGGTGAATCGCCCGGTGGACTCGACGACGATGTCCACGCCGAGGTCCTTCCACGGCAGCGCGGCGGGGTCACGCTCCGAGAAGACGCGAATCTCGTCGCCGTCCACGCTGATACAGCCGTCGGAGTGCGTCACGACGCCGCCGTAGGTGCGGTGTACCGAGTCGTACTTGAAGAGATGCGCCAGGGTGCGCGTGTCGGTGAGATCGTTCACCGCCACAAAGTCGATCTCGCTGCGCTCCTGCTCCTTCGCCGCGCGCACGATCTGGCGTCCGATGCGCCCGAACCCGTTGATGCCGACCCGAATCGTCATGATATTCGTCCCCTTCCGGAATTTCGTTGTCAGAGCTGGTCGCCGATGGCCGGCGCCCGTCCAAAGGTCACGATGCTGATAATGCGTGCGCCCGCGTCGAAGAGCGCCGCCGCACATTCCGACAGCGTGGCGCCCGTGGTGATGACATCGTCCACCAGCACGAGGTGCGTACCCGCCAGTCGCGAGCGCTGCGATAGCGGCACGGCGAACGCGCCGGAAACGTTGTGCCGCCTCTCCTCCGGTGTCAATCGGGTCTGCGTGCGCGTATCGCGTGTGCGTTCCACGCAGTGTTCCCACACGGGCAGCGTCCACCGGGCCCCGATGGCTCGAGCAAGCAGCACGCTCTGATTATATCCGCGTTCGCGCTGCCGAGTCCGCGACAGTGGAACCGGGAGCAGGGCGGTACGCTCGCGCACGACGTCCTCGGGCCACGTGAGGCGTGCCATGCGCGCGCCCATCTCCGTGGCAAGGGCGCGCCAGCCCGCGTACTTGAGCGCATGAACGATGGCACCGCCGGTGTCGCCCGGAATCCAGCAGACGGAGCGCGCCGCGCGCACCCACGGTGACAGCAGGGCGCACCAGCCGCACTCCGGGCGCGACAGGGGATGCCCGCAGCGCTCGCAGCGCGGAAATGGCAGTTCGCGCAGCCGTGCCCAGCAGCGGCCACAAACGAGGCGGCGGTCGCCCGCATCGAGCAGCCGGTCGCACGCGGCGCAGGCACGCGGCAGGAGGAGATCCACGACGGCGCGTGCTGCGCCGCTCCAGATTTCGCGGGGCGCGAGGTTCATGACGCCTCGCAGGCTGCGCGCCACATGACGGCACGCGGCGCCGGAATACCGAGCCAACGCTCGAAGGCGAGCGCGCCCTGCTCCACCAGCATCGGCAGGCCGCCCGACGCGCGGTGTCCCATGCGACGGGCCTCGCGCACCCAGGCTGTTTCCCCTTTCCGGCAGACCAGATCCAGCACGACCGCATTCGGCGCCAGCGCCTCGACCGGCGCGGGAAGCAATTCATCGGATTGTCCAACCGGCGTGGCGTTCACGACGACCTGCGCATCGCGCACCGAACGTACGACATCGCGACACGTGACCTGCACGATGGAATATCGATCCGCGAGATGCCGCAGGCGCTCGCTGTTGCGCCCCGCGAGCGTGACGTGGCAGTCCGGCCAGTGTTCCACCGCAGTGAGCACGGCTGCCGCCGCGCCACCTGCGCCCAGGACCGTCACGCGAAGATCTCCGGGTGGTTCCCCAAGCACTGCGGCCGCGAGATGCGCGAATCCCGCGACGTCGGTATTGTCGCCGATCAGTGCGTCGCGCTCGTCCATCCAGAACGTGTTCACCGCACCCACGCGCTGCGCCAGCGACGTGAGCCGGTCGCACTCCGCCGCGGCTGCTTCCTTGTGCGGGATCGTCACGTTGCCCGCTGCGCGCTCGTCCGCCAGCGCGCGCAGGGTCTGCCGCAGCACGTCGGGCTCAACGTCGAGCGCTTCGTATCGGATGGAAAGACCGGCGCTGCGCAGGGCCGCGTTCTGAAACACTGGCGAGAGCGAATGCGACACAGGATGGCCGAGCAGGACCAGGCGGCGTGGCTGGACGTTCACGACACGCCCGGATTGCGCTCGGCCTCTATGCGATCCAGCACGCGCCGGATTTCTGCATCCAGTTCGTCGTACGTCTCACGGTACAGCGCGAGCTCGCCCCCGAAGGGGTCGCCAATGGGCCGCTCGGTCGCGCCATGCGATGCATACTGGCTGAGCAGGAATGTCTTTCCCCTGCCGCCCACCGCTTCAATGCGCTCGACGTGATGCGGGCCCATCGCCAGCACGAGGTCGTAGTCGTCCAGCAGTTCCTTTGTGACCAGACGCGCCTGGTGCGGCGAGATGTCCGTATCGCGCTCCATGCAGACGAGCAGTGCGCCATCGGATGCCGGTGCTTGCGCCCACGCGGCGGTGCCAGCACTGCCAACCTCGACGTCCGTGAGGCCGCGTTCCCGGACCATGCGCCGCGCGATCGCCTCCGCCATGACGCTGCGACAGGTATTGCCGGTGCATACGAAGAGAATTCGCATCGGGATCACACGTCTCCGATCAGGTCCGGTACGCTCTCGCGCAGCACCGCGGAGGGAATAGCGCCCGGCCGGATGACACGCGGGTGTCGTCCCATGCAATCTACCACGGTCGAGGGAGCGGAGGGGACGAGGCGGCCGCCATCCAGCACGCGGAGCGTGCCGCGCATGATCGCGTCGCTCCACTGCTGTTCGATTTCACCCGCCGACATGGCTGCTGCCACGCCCGGCCGATTGGCGCTCGTGGATGTCAGCGGTGCTCCATGGGCGAGCAGCAACCGTGCCAGTGCCGCGTGCGAGGTCCATCGCACGGCGATCCCGCCTTCGGGTCCGCGCAGCCGCGTGGGGAGTCGTCGCTCAGCGCCGGGCAGCACCAGGGTGAGTGGTCCGGGCCAGTGGCGCGCCGCGAGCCGTGCGGCGTAGCCGGTCAGTCTCAGGTCGAGCCGCGTGACCATTTCACTGGAGGCGACCAGAATCAGGAACGGCTTCCCCGGCGGCCGCGACTTGAGCTCCACCAGCGCCGCGACAGACGCCGCATCGGTGGCGCCACCAAAGCCGTACACCGTTTCCGTGGGATACGCCAGCACGCGCCCTTCGCGCAGATGCTGCAACGTGGCCGTGAGTGACGCTTCAATTTCCGCGGGGGACCAGAACGGAATCGCGAGCGGTGCCTGAGTCATTCCGCGAGCGGCGCGAGCGCTTCGGCGCGGGCAAAGTCCGACTCCTCGGTGATCTTCATGGCAGTCTCGTCACCGCGGACCACGACGACCGGGAATCCCATGCGTTCGCACAGCGCGGCGTCGTCGGTGGCCGAGATGCGCGCGCGCTGCGCTTCCACGTAGGCCTGCTCGATCATGTCGCGCGGGAATCCCTGCGGCGTCTGTGCGCGCCAGAGCTGCGCGCGTTCAACCGTGCGCACGATGCGCCCGGCATCGTCAACTTCCTTGAGCGTATCCTGAACCGGGAGCGCCGCGACGGCGCCGCGACCGGCGCGCGCCTCCGCGATCACGCGGTTCATCGTTTCCCGACCCACGAAGGGGCGCGCTGCATCGTGGATGAGCACAATGCGAACCTCCGGCGGCATGTCGCGCAATCCGTTGAGCACCGAATCGCCGCGCTCGCGCCCGCCCGTCGACACCAGCAGCCGGTCGAGATCGCACTGGAAGATCCAGGGAGGCGGATCGCCGGCGTACTGCCGCGGCAGGACGCAGACGACGATGGCCACGTCGTCCCGCTCCATGAAGCGCTGCACGCTGTGCAGCAGCATCGGTTTGCCCGCCACCCAGCGGAACTGCTTGAGCTCCGCACTCCCGGTACGCGTGCCCCGGCCGGCTGCAACAACCACGATGCCCACATCGCGTGGCGCGCGAGCGGTTGTGGATGCTCCCTCGTTCGCGCCGGACGCCGCCCCCGTCATGGAAACAGCATGGCGAAGAGGTCCGCGATGTTCGCCACGCCGGCGACGCGAAACGTGTCACCGGCGCCCGTGGCGCGCGCGGCGCGATGCGATGCGCCACGCGATGAGAGGTACGCGGTGCGCATTCCCATCTTCCTCGCTTCCCCGAGGCGGCGGTCCGCCTGCGACACCGGACGAATCTCGCCGGAGAGCCCGACCTCGCCGAGGAAGACCGCGTCGAGCGGAAGCGGGCGATCGTAGACGCTCGAGGCGAGTGCCGCCGCCACGGCGAGATCGCCCGCGGGCTCCTGCATGCGGAGTCCGCCAACGACGTTGACAAAGACATCGAGCTGGGAGAACGGCAATCGCGCGCGCTTGTCGAGTACCGCCAGCAACAGCGCCAGGCGCCGGCCATCGTAACCGGTGGACACGCGCTGCGGCGTTCCAAAGCCGGCCTTCGCCGCGAGCGCCTGCACTTCCACCAGGAGCGGGCGGCTGCCCTCGATGAGCGCGGTCACCGCGCTGCCTGACGCCGGAGCGAGCCGATCGCCGAGGAAGAGCGCCGAGGGGTTGTCCATGGCGACGAGGCCACCCTCCGTCATCTCGAACACTCCGATTTCGTCCACGCCGCCGAACCGATTCTTGGTGGCGCGCAGCACGCGCTGGTCGAGCGACCCTTCGCCTTCGAAGTAGAGCACCGTGTCCACAATGTGCTCCAGTGTCTTCGGACCGGCGATGCCGCCGCCTTTCGTCACGTGGCCAACCACGAAGACACTCGTGCCGCTGTCCTTGGCGAAGCGCATCAGTCGCGCGGCGCACTCGCGCACCTGGCCCACGCTGCCCGGCGCGCCGTCGAGATCGGCGGTGAAGATCGTCTGAATGGAATCGACGAACAGGACGCGCGGCGCGCTGCTCGCGGCCGTCGCGAGAATCGTTTCGAGCTGCGTATCGCAGAGCAGCTCCACCTCGCCCGAGAATTCGCCGAGACGATCGGCGCGGAGGCGCACCTGCAGCGGCGATTCCTCACCCGACACGTACAGCGCCGAATGGCCGCCCTGGTGCAGCCGCGCCGCCACTTGCAGGAGCAGCGTGGACTTGCCAATGCCCGGTTCACCGCCAATGAGTACCATGGATCCCGGGACGATGCCGCCGCCCACGACGAAATCGAATTCGCCAATGCCGGTGAGCCAGCGGCGGCTCGCGGAGCCCTGCACATCGCGCAAGCGGAACGTCGGTGCAACGCTGCCGCCGTCCGCGGGAGACGCTCCGGCCGCGTGCCGGCGGCCGCCGGCACCCTTCGTGCGCGGCGCGACCGCTTCCTCGACAAGCGTATTCCACTCACCGCACGTATCGCAGCGTCCAGCCCATTTGGGATGTTCGGCGCCGCACTCGGAGCAGCGGAAGACTGTGCGGGGCACTACGACGACCGGGAAGCGGCGCGCGTCGCGCGCCTGCTCCCCGCCCCTCGCTCACCCTTGCCGTGCCGTGTAGTTCTCAAACCGCGTGTAGGCCTTGTGGAAGAACAGATTGACGAAACCAATGGGGCCGTTGCGCTGCTTGCCGACAATGACCTCGGCGCGACCTTCCAGCGAATTGCCATCCTTGTCGGTCGGCCCATCGTACACTTCCTGGCGATAGATGAACATCACGAGGTCCGCGTCCTGCTCGATGGCGCCCGATTCGCGCAGGTCCGAGAGCTGTGGGCGATGGTCCCCGGCGCGCTGCTCCGGCGCACGCGACAACTGGGAGAGCGCCACCACCGGGACGTTGAGCTCCTTCGCCAGCGCCTTGAGCGACCTCGAGATCGTGCTGATTTCCTGCTGTCTGCTCTCCGAATTGGGCGGTCCCTGAATGAGCTGCAGGTAATCCACGATCACGATGCCGACATTGGCATCCGCCTTGAGCCGGCGGGCCTTGGAGCGGATCTCGAGCAGCGTGATCCCGGCCGAGTCGTCAATCCAGATGGGCGCGGCACTGAGGATTCCGGCGGCGCGCGCCATTCGTGGAAAGTCGTCATCGCGCAGCATGCCCTTGCGCAGCTTCTGCGCGTCCACGCGCGCTTCCGCCGTGAGCATGCGTTGCACCAGGGATTCCTTACTCATTTCGAGAGAAAAGAGCGCCACCGGAACATTCTTTTCGATAGCCGCGTATTGCGCGACGTTCAGGACGAATGCCGTTTTCCCCATGGAGGGGCGCGCGGCGACGATGACCAGCTCCGCCGGCTGGAAGCCGGATGTCATCTCGTCAAGATCGGCGAAGCCGGTGGGCACGCCGGTAATGGTCTTGCCGCCGCGCTGCAGCGCCTCGATGCGCTCCATGGTCGGCCACATGAGCTCCTTGATCCGCATGAAGCCCTGTGCGCCGCGCTGCTGACTGACCTGGAAGACGCGGTGTTCCGCCTCGTCGAGCAGCTCCGCGGCCGTGCTCGTGCCGGCAAACGCTTCGGTGATGAGCGCCGTGCAGGTCTCGATCAGTCGCCGCTGGAGCGCCTTTTCCTTGACGATGCGGGCGTGGTACTCGACGTTGGCCGACGTCGGCACCGCATACATGAGTTCGGCGATATGTTCCTTGCCGCCCGCCGCCTCCAGCTCACCGCGGCGCGACAGCTCTTCGGCCAGCGTGAGCGCATCCACCACGTCACCGCGCTCGGTGATGCCCACCATGGCGCGAAAGATCCGCCGGTTCCCCTCGCGATAGAACATCGTGTCGTCCACGTGTTCCGCGGCGCGCAGCACGGCATCCTGGTCCATGAGCATCGCGCCCAGTACTGCCGCTTCGGCTTCTTCGGAGTAGGGCGGACGACGGTCCCGGAATGCGTCAGGCGCTGGCGCTATCGAGTATTCGGCGGGCGAGCTGGACATCTTCCCAGGTGGATCGCTTCCATGCGGGGTTCCGGAGCAGCGCCGCCGGATGATAGGTCACCACGACCGGAATGTCGTGGTACTGGTGGACCGTACCGCGAAGCTTGCCGATGGCCAGCTTCGTGTCGAGCAGCGTCTGCGCCGCGAAGGTCCCGAGGGCAAGGATCACCGACGGGCGAATCAACTGGATCTGTCGAACGAGGTAGGGACTGCACGCCTCCACCTCGTTGGGAAGTGGATTGCGATTGCCAGGTGGCCGGTGCTTCAGCACGTTGGCAATGAAGACGTCTTCCCGCTGCAACTTAATCGCGCCGAGGATTTTCGTCAGGAGTTGACCGGCCTGGCCGACGAACGGGCGGCCGGAGGCGTCCTCCTGCGCCCCGGGCGCTTCTCCGACGCACATGAGTCGCGCGTTCGCATTCCCCTCCCCCGGCACCGAATGGGTGGCGCTCCGATAGAGTGGACAGCGGGTGCACTCGCGCACGAGCGCCGCGACGGCGTCGAGCTCGGGCGTCTCGAAGATTGCGGTAGCCGATGGATGCAGCTTCGCGAACGACGCCACTCCCACCTCCTCGACCCGGGGCTCACCTGGCGGCGCCTTGAGCAGTTCGCGCCAGCCTGCATCTGGCGCGGACTCGGCCACGTGCGGTGACACGGGGCGCTCGGCCGCGGCGGCCGCCGACGGAACGCGCTCCCTCGCACCGAGCAGATGCATGACCTGGTCCACCGTCATGCTGTCGAGCACGAGCTCCTGTTCGCCCAGCTCGCGGCGCTGCTCGAGGTAGCGGCGCAGCAGGTGCTCAACGCGCATGCAGCAGCGCCTCGACGCGGTCCAGAATCGTATCGGCAACGAGCACCTTGCTGAGCAATGGCAGCACCTCCGGCCGGCCGTCGCGGCCAATCAACGTGACCCGATTCGTGTCCACCGAAAATCCGGCACCGTCTTCCAGCGCGTCGTTGGCGACAATCAGATCGAGCTGCTTGGCGGCGCGCTTGGCGCGGGCGTTCGCGAGCAGATCGCTCGTCTCCAGCGCGAAGCCCACCGTCACCATGCCCGATGGCCGCCGGCTCATGGTGGAGGCAAGCACGTCGGGCGTCGCCGTCAGCTCGAGCGACGGCGGTGCGGCGGCTTTCTTGACCTTCTGCGTTGCCGGGTGCGCCGCGCGGAAATCCACGGGCGCCGCCGCCATGATGAGCGCAGATGCCGCAGGAATGACCGCGGCAATCGCGTCCGCCATTTGCTGTGTGGTCTCCACCGACACGACCGTCACTCCAACGGGCGGCGAAACCGCGAGCGGGCCGGCAACCAGCGTCACGTCCGCGCCGCGCCGCCACGCCGCCGCCGCGATGGCCACACCCATCTTGCCGCTGCTGCGATTCGACAGGAAGCGCACCGGGTCGATGGGTTCGCGCGTGGGACCGGCGCTGACCACCATCCGGCGTCCCGCGAGCGTATTGCGCTCCAGCATCCGTCCCACGTGCGCGAAGATCACGTCCGGCTCCGGCATGCGCCCGGGTCCGCTTCCCTCGCCCGCCGCGAGCGGTCCGTCGTCGGGCTCGAGGACCGCGTAACCGAGCTCGCGCAGGCGGGCCACGTTCGCCTGCGTCTGCGCATGGCTCCACATCCGGTCGTTCATGGCCGGCACCAACAGCACCGGCGCCTGCGTGGCCAGCAGGCAGGCACAGAGCAGATCATCGGCCCGGCCGCACGCGGCGCGCGCGAGGAAATCGGCGGTGGCAGGTGCCACGACAATGGCCTCGGCATGCTGCGCCAGATGGATGTGATCGAGCGCCCGGCCCGTCGCAATCAGATCGGTGTGCACCGGGCGCCCGGTGAGGGCCTCGAAGGTAATCGGCGCCACGAACTGCGTGGCGGCGTGCGTCATGACCACGTCGACGTTCGCGCCGGCCTGCGAGAGCAGACGCGCCAGCCATCCGGTCTTGTAGCAGGCGATGCCGCCGGTCACGCCCAGCAGCACGCGCCGTCCATCGCAGGGGCGCATGCCGGAAATGGTCAGTGGCCGCGACGCGGTACGACGCGGTACTTGATTCCGTCCTCTTCGGTCAGCTCCTCGAGTGCTCGCGTCGTGAGCTTCTTCTCCCGCACATCGGGCGAAAGACGCGGGAACTCGTTGAGCAACCGCGAAAACTTGGCCGCAATGAGCACGCCGAGATACTTGTTGGTCGCGTTCTTCGCGACTTCCGCCGGAGTGAAGACTTGCATGGTTCGATGGCTCCTTGGGCTCAGGTTTCCAGTTCCCGTTCCAACCGTTCAATAATGGCGCGCACATCGCGCTCGACATTCTTCAACCGCTCGCGCCGCATCCCTTCGGCGTCGATAATGCCCGACACGCTGGCGGTCGCGCGCTCCAGGTCATCGTTGAGTACCACGTAGTGATACATCGGTACCGCCCGCAGCTCGACGAGCGCGCTCACCAGCCGCTTCTTGAGCGACGCGGCCGTCTCGGTATTCCGCGACCGCAGGCGCTCCAGCAGGACTTCCCCGGACGGTGGCAGCACGTAGATGAGCACCGATTGCGGAAAGGCGACGCGAAATTGCGCGGCGCCCTGCACGTCGATGTCCATGATCACATGCTGCCCCCGCGACAGCACACGGGCGACCTCGCTGCGCAACGTGCCGTACAGGTTGCCGTGCACTTCGGCCGCCTCGGCGAATTCCCCGCGTTGCTGTCGCGCAAGAAACTCGCCCGTGGAGAGGAAGTAATACGACTCGCCCTCGACTTCATCCTCTCGCGGCGGACGCGTCGTGCACGATACCGAATAGCCGACATCCGGTCGTGCGCGCAGCAGACAGCGCGCGATGGATGTCTTGCCGCCACCGGAGGGAGACGAGAGTATCACGGGGAATGCCGTCACTCGACGTTCTCCACCTGCTCCGCAATCCGCTCCAGCTCCTCCTTCACCGCCACGACGTCGTGCGTCATGGCCGTGTCACGCGCCTTGCTGCCCGTCGTGTTGGCTTCCCGCAGCATTTCCTGCAGCAAAAAGCCGAGTCGCTTCCCGACGGGCGAGCGATCCGGCGCGTGCAGCGCGGCCCGAAAGGCTTCGAGGTGCGCGCGGAAGCGATCGATCTCCTCGGACACGTCCAGCCGGTCGGCCATCATCGCGATTTCCTGCGCCAATCGCATCGGATCCACATCCACGCCGTCAGCCAGCTCGCGGACGTTCTGACGCAAGCGGTCCCGCTCCGCGATCAGCCGGTCGGGCGCGCGAACGGCGATTCGTCCGATTGCGTGTTCCAGACTCGTCACCCGTTCCTCGAGCACTGCCGCCAGCCGCTTTCCCTCGGCCTCACGCATTCGCTCCAGCGATTCGAGCGCCGTTGTCACGATGGCCAGCAGCTCCGACGGGTCATCGGGCACTGCGTCCAGCGACTCGGCCGAAACCACGTCCGGCAGGCGCAGGACGGTTCGCATGTCGAGTGCCTCGGTGAACCCATAGCGTGACTGCAGGGCCCGCAGCTGCGCGGCATACGCCGCGAAGCGCTCTTCATCTACATGCACCGCGGCGGCGGTGTCGCGTTCAAGGCGCGCCGTGAGCGACACGTGTCCCCGCGCGATCGCCTTCTGCAGCGCCGCGCGTATGTCGCCTTCCCAGCGCGACCACGCACCTGGAAGCCTGAGGTTGGGATTGAAGAATCGATGATTGACGGTTCGCAGCTCCACGGTCGCACGCTGCGATCCGACAGCCCCCGTCGCGGTGCCATACCCCGTCATGCTTCGTATCATGGACAATCGCGTAAGTTACGACGGCACAATGCTATTGTCAATTCCAGAATTGCCAGCGCACACCGTAGAGCAGCCGCTGCCTCGGCTGCAGGAACCCGGGGACGTACTCGAAAATGGGCGGGCTGATGCCGTACATCGAGTGGAAGAAGATCACCGCATCGAGAATGCGCACTTCCACCCGGGTGAGCAGCACGTGATTGTAGACCGCGATCTGGCCGCCCCCGTCGGGCGACTCCGTCGTCCCGATGCCCGGGAAGATCACGTTGCCCCGGTATTCGTGCGCCACCGAGCCGAAGAACCCGAAATTGCCGGAAGGAAAACGGTGCAGCCACTTCGTGTCGAGGTAGACCTCCTCGTGTGACTGAAGCTGCGGACGATAGTAGCCGTCCGCGTTCCAGCGCGTCGCGGTCAGGTTGAATCCAATGTCCTGGTACACCTTTCCGCGCAGCGTGCCGAAGATGGCCGAGCCGCTGCTGGAGAGCGCGCTCGCGAACGTGGGGTCGTACGCGATGAGTCCGGGGACGACTTCCGCGTCGCGCCGCATGACACCGCCGCTCATCCAGAGTTGTCCGAGGCGCAGACCGGCTTCGCCGCGCATGGCGTACGTCGCACCCGTGGATACGCCGTTGGCGCTGCCGTGGCGCCGGGTGAGGGCGCCGGTGACGGTAACGCGGCCGAACGGCGTCCACCGCGCGCTTGCCTCCTCGGTGGACGTGGTATCCCCGCCGCGATAGTCCGCGAAGAGCGAGACGGCAAGCGAAGGACGTTCATAGGCGATGCGCGCCGAGAGCGAATTGAAGCTGCGATGCTCGAGCACGTGGAATCGTTCGGCCGCACTCAACCGGAGCCCCCATCGCGTGAGACCGCCCGTCGCGATGTACTGCGTGCCGGAGGTCACGGTGTCCGCCGTGTCGGCGGCGGCGAAGGTGAGCGGGGACGGCCGGAATGGTGTGTGTTCGTCGAACTTCTCGACGGCGGCCATCAGTTGCGCCCAGGCGCCGGCGTCGGGATCGCCGTAGCCCGCGCGCACGTAGGCATCCGTGCGCGTGCGATCTTCGGCCGGCACGCCGCCGGTCGCGTCCGCCAGTTGCGGGTCCTGTTCGTCGCGCGACAGACTGGAGCGCGTCGCGAAGGCATCGATGCTCCATGGTCCCCTGGCCCAACCCAGGCGACCCATGAGCGCGAGTTCGTCTCCGCCGCCAATTGCCGGATTGCTCGCGGTGCCCCATTGCTTGCCGCCGAGTTGGAAGGCCAGCCCGTTGCCGTAGCGCTTGCCGTAGAACGCGCGATACAGATTCGTGCCCTGGTCGCCGGTTTCCACGTCGATGCGGGTACTGGTCGTCGTGCGACGAACGGACCAGCTGCGCAGGTACACGCGGAGCTCATCCGCGCCGCGTTCCACGGAGACATCCTCGAGCGACCAGAGCTGCGCTTCGGACATGTCGAGCACGCCCCCGGCGCGCTGATCCAGCGGTTCCAGCTCTACGCCGTCGAGAAAGACGCGAACCCGGCCGGGATCTCCCAGGTACGCCGCGTACTGCGGCGACGCGAGCCAGCCCGAGCGAAAGACCGTGACGCCCGGAATGGTGGAAAGCAGGTCAAGGAGATTGTCCGCGCCCGAGGAGAAAATCGAGTCGCGGTCCCAGTGGTACTGGCTGCCCACCCCGAGGAGCAGCGGGCGCTCGGCGTGCGCGAGCGGCGCCTTGATCGTGTCCCTGGGAACCTTCGTCGTGTCCCTGGTAGTATCCGACGGCAGCGGAATCGCGGGATGCCGTGTCGTGTCCGTACCCGCGCGCGAGGTATCGTGAGGCGCGCGCGTGGTATCGCGCGCCGGTTGCTGCGCCTGCGCGAGCGCGGGTGCCAGCAGCGCCGCCGCCACAATCCGTCGCCACCCATGCCCGGTACGGAGCACGCCGACGTTCAGCTCGCCCTCCCTCGCGCAAATTCCACGAACGTGCCAACGGGAACGCCGGTGGGCCCCTTGGGGAGATAGCCGAGATCCTTCTCGCTGTACGCCGTGCCCGCAATGTCCATGTGAACCCATGGAAAGTTTTCGACGAACTCCCTGAGGAAGATCGCCGCGGTGCTGGCGCCGCCGGCTCGGCCGCCAGTGTTCTTGATGTCCGCGACGTCACTCTTCATCTGCTCGCGATAATCGTCGAAGAGCGGCAGGTGCCAGCCGCGCTCGCCGGCACGCGTGCCCGCATCGAGCACTTCCCGTACGAGCGCGTCGTCGTTGCCGAATACGCCTGATGCAACATGCCCAAGTGCCACGACGCAGGCGCCGGTCAGCGTCGCCGCATCGATCACGGCCGCGGGCTCGAAGCGCCGCGCATACGAGAGCACGTCAGCCAGCACCAACCGCCCTTCCGCATCCGTGTTGATGACCTCGATGAACTTGCCGAAGTGGCTCTGCACGACATCGCCGGGCTTCACGGCGGTGCCCGACGGCATGTTGGTGGTACTCCCAACGAGACCCACCGCATTGAGCCGCAGATCGAGCCGCGCGATGGCCTCCATCGCACCCAGTACGCCGGCCGCACCGCACATGTCGAACTTCATGTCCTCCATGCCGCTCGCCGGTTTGATGGAGATGCCACCCGAGTCGAAGCAGAGTCCTTTGCCCACGAACACGATGGGCTTTGCGCCCGGCGCGCCATGACGATATTCGAGCGCGATGAGCCTGGGATCCTGCGGCGTTCCCTGCGCGACGCACAGGAACGAGCCCATCTTCTCGCGCTCCATCTCGGCGCGACCGAGCACGGTAACGGTCATGCCATGGCGCTGCGCGATCTCGCGCGCCGTGGCGGCGAGATAATCCGGCGTGCAGAGATTGCCGGGCATCATGGCGAGCCGCCGCGCGAGCGCCACCCCCTCGCCAATGGCGAGACCGCGCGCGATGCCGGCCGTCGCCGCCCGTTCGTCGCTGGTGAGCAGCACGACGCTTTCGAGTGCGGTATTCCGGTCGTCGGCCGGGGATGGTGTCCGGAGTTCGGTGTATTCCCACGCGCCGGTGGTGAGCCCCAGCGTCACGGCCTCCGCGACGCTGTCGCCGGCCGCGCCGGACCACCAGGCCAGCGCAGGGGTGCCAAGGGTGCGCGCCTGGCGCGCCGCCACACTCGCCGCCCGGCGCAACGCGCCTGGATCGTCGGGGAGATCCCCCAGTCCCACAAGCAGCACGCGTTGCGGGCCCGCAGTCGCGCCCGTGAGATGCAGCGTCTCGTCGCGCGCACCCCTGAAGTCCTTGCGCGTGAGCGTGCGCGCGATCGCACCGCCCAGCATTGCATCCAGCGACGTGAGCTCTGCGGGGAGCGAGCTCCCTTTGGGGAGCGCGACCACGAGCAGGGATACATCCACCGACGCGGCGTCCGCGTGGCGGGCGACGACTTCCACGGGCATGAACGAGCTCCGATGCAGGAAGTACCCGGGGCGGGACTCGAACCCGCAAGGCCCGAAGGCCGGGGGATTTTGAGTCCCCTGCGTCTACCAATTCCGCCACCCGGGCGAGGTGCGCGCAATCTAGCCGCCCGGAAGGCAGCACTCAACGGCGCGGCGAGCGCGGCCCTCGCTGCTGTTGCCGCTGTTGACGCTGTCGGCGCAAGTCGGCAACGCGGCGCCGCACCTGCTCCTGGATGGCGGCATATCGGGCGCGCTGCACCGGCGTCAGAAATGGCGTGAGATCGCGCTGTTCCTGACGCGTCAGTGCGAGACGATTCTCCTGTACTGTCATGATCTGGTCGAGCAGCGCACTCACCGTCGCTTGATCGGCCTGATCCCCGCGCAGCACCTGCTGCCGCAGTTGCTGCCGCAGGCCGCGCTCCTGCTGCAGCAATTGCGCGCGCCGGCCGGCGTACTTCCGGTTGACCGTCTGCAGCTGTGTGAACTGCTCATCCGTGAGCTGCAGGCGCTTGCGCACGACCTGCCCCATGCGCTGCTGCAACTGCTGCTGCAGCGTGCGCCGCTGCTGGCTCTGCGCGGTCGGCTGCGTGGGCGCCGCGCCGGGTTGCGGCGCCGGCGTCTGATCCGGTTGCTGGGCGCGTGCGCACGGCGCCGCGAACAGCACGATCGCCATTACACCCGCAAGCAGCGTCGCAGCGGCTCCACGTGTCATCACAGGATGTCCTCCCCGTCAGGTTCGAGCACGGGGGCCGGATCCACGCGCGGTATGGCGTCCATCTGATTCACCGCGTCGAGCAGCGCCTGGATGTCGGCGGCAGGCAGATCATTCACCCCGGCGCCGAGCATCAATCCGGCGGACGGCGCCGCGGGCGCTGCACCGGATGCACCGGCAGTCGACGGTCTCGCCGCACCGCCCGGCGGTGCCGCGCTCGCCGGGGTGCCGTGCACCGCGTCCGGCCGCGACGTCGCGGGTGCAGGCACGGACTGACCGGTCCGGCTGGCTACCTGCACCGCAGGAGCGATCATGCTGCGCCGGCCGGCACGCGTGAGCGCATAGCCGCCGACGCCGACCGCGGCGAGCAGGAACGCGGCGGCGATGCGCCAGTCGTGACGCCACCCGGTCGTCGCGCGGCGGGCGCGCCCCGCGGCCGGCGTCGTGTTCCGCGCGCGATTCACCGCCGCCGCGACAGAAGTGACGTCAATCGGAGGCGCGGCGGAAAGCGTATCGCGGAGGGAGCGGAGCAGTGCCAGCTCCTGCGCGCACGACTCGCACGTCATGACGTGACGCTCGACCTCCGCACGCGCCGCCGCGTCGAGCGCGCCGTGCATCAGGTCAGGCAGCAGATCGCGCATATCCGCGCGGGGACAATCAGTCATCGAGCAACTCCTTGATGGCACGCATGGCGTGATGATAGTGCACCCGCGCCGCGCCTTCGGTGCTCCCAACCACGGTGGCGATCTCGCGGTATGACAGGCCTTCGGTCACCCGCAGCACGAACACGGCGCGTTGCGTGGGCGACAGCCGCTGAACGGCACTGCGCATCCGATCCTCCGTCTCACCCGCCACAACCCGGTCGAGGGCATCGTGCTCCGTGACGGCATGTTCTTCCAGGATGGGCACCGTGACCCGGCGTGTCCTTTCGCTGCGCGAGCGATCCCGGACGAGGTTCCGCGCAATGGTAAACAGCCAGGTCCGGAACGAACTCTCCTCACGGAATCCCTCCAGCGATGCAAACGCCCGGACGAAGGTATCCTGGACAATCTCCTCCACTTCCCGCCTTGCGCCCAGACTGGCGACAAAGCGCGATACGGCCGCGGCGTGCCTGGTCACCAACTGGCTTGCCGCCCGTTCGTCCCCGGCCTTCCAGCGCGCGATCAGCGCACCGTCGGCCGGTTCGCCCGGTGTCAGAGAGGGTTCAGGCATGCAGTCACGGGATGGGACGAGATCATCATCGAAAGTGTTAAGGCGCGCGCCTGACGGGTTTGCTTGACTGGGCCCCGGTCACGGCGTACGTTGAGCTTGAACGAGCGTTCGACTCCCCCGGGATGGCCACCATGACGACTTCGACTCGTGATCAGAAGCTGGATGGCCTGCTGGCGGCCGCGGCGAAGGTGTTTGCCGATCGGGGCTATCACCGTACGAGCATGCGCGACCTGGCGCGTGCGTCGGGCGTCTCGCTCGCCGGCGTGTACTACTACGTGCAGAGCAAGGATGAGCTGCTGTTTCTCATCCAGCATCGGAACTTCGAGGCGGTGCTCGCCGGGGCTCGAGACACCCTCGCCGGTGTAACGGATCCGGTGGAGCGGCTCGCACGGTTCGTCGACAATCACCTGGATTACTTCGTCTCGCACATGGCGGAGATGAAGGTCCTGTCGCACGAGGCGGGCGCACTGAGCGGGGACTTTCTCCAACGCGTGAACGACATGAAGCATGACTACACGCGCATGCTCATGGACATTCTCGCCGACCTCGAGACCGCGCACGGGCCGGCGCACCTCAACCGGCGTGTCGCCGCGTATTCCCTGTTCGGCATGATGAACTGGATCTACAACTGGTACGATCCAATGGGCGACGTCGGTGTGGAGCTCCTGAGTCAGAATATCTGCCGTCTCTTCCTTGGCGGCTACGTGGGACTTCCCGTTGCAGATGCTGTCATTCCGCATGCGTCGGCGGGCTAGGCCAGTCACGCCATCACACTCCTTTTTTCGTCGAGATTGCCATGACCGCCACCATGACTGACCGTGCCACGTCCACTCTGGTCACATACCGGAAGGACGGGAACGTCGCGGTATTCGAGCTGAACGATCCACCCGCCAACACGTACACGCACGACATGATGCGCCAGCTCGACGAATGTGTGCTGCGTGCGCGATTCGACAACGACGTGCAGGTGATCGTGATCCGCGGCGCGGGCAACAAGTTTTTCTCAGCGGGCGCGAACATCAAGATGCTCAACGAGGTGGACCCCACCTTCAAGTACTATTTCTGCCTCCACGCCAATGAAACGCTGAGCCGTCTCGAGCAGACGCCCAAGCTGGTCATTGCCGCGATCAACGGGCACTGCGTGGGCGGTGGTCTCGAGATCGCCATGGCCTGTGACATCCGCATTGCGCGACAGGAAGCCGGAAAGATCGGGCTGCCCGAAGTCAATCTGGGCGTCCTGCCGGGCACGGGCGGCACGCAGCGGCTGGCGCGACTCGTCGGCAAGGCCAGGGCGATCGAGCTCATGGTGACGGGCCGCACCTTCTCCTTCGAGGAAGCGCAGTCGCTCGGTATCGTGAACGAGGTGTATCCCAAGGACGAATGGTGGGAGAACGTGATGCTTTATGCCCGCCAGTTCTGTCTGCCGAACAAGGCGGCCATGGCGGTGGGACACATCAAGCGAGCCGTCCAGTCCGGTGCCGAAGTGTCTTTCGAGTACGGACTGGCCATGGAGCGTGAGCTGCAGAGCCTTCTCTTCAAGAGCGCCGATGCCAAGGAAGGCATTGGCGCGTACGTGGAGAAGCGGCAGCCCACGTTCACGGGACGCTGAGCATGCACGGGGCGCATACGTGAGTGCGGCGGTGACAATGGATCGCTTCCCCACGCAGCTCGTGATCCAGGGCGAGCTGTGCAATGCCGCATCCGGCGCGACATTCACCGTCGTGAACCCCGCCACGGAGGAGGCGCTCGCGCAAGTCGCCGAAGGCGATGCATCGGATGTGGATCGCGCAGTGCAGTCCGCGCGCGCCACCTTCGAGAGCGATGCGTGGCGCGGCATGAGCGCACGGCGACGTGGGGAGCTGCTCTACCGCCTGGGTGAGCTCTGCCTGGAGCACCGGGATGAGCTGGCGCGGCTGGAGACGCTGAACAACGGGAAACCGGTGTTCGAGTCACTCATCGATCTGAAGCTCACGGCGGAGACATTCCGGTATTACGGCGGCTGGTCGGACAAGATCCACGGGGAGACCATTCCGGTGGATGGGCCGTTCCTGAATTTCACGCTGCGCGAACCGCTCGGCGTCGTGGGCGCCATCGTCCCGTGGAACTTCCCGATGTCGCTCGCCGCATGGAAGATCGGGCCAGCGCTGGCGTGCGGTAACACCATCGTGCTCAAGCCCGCGGAGCAGACGCCATTCACCGCGCTCCGCATGGCGGAACTGGCGCTCGAGGCGGGCTTTCCGCCGGGGGCGTTCAACTGTGTGGCGGGACGCGGACCGGTTGCGGGCGCCGCGCTCGTGCAGCACCCCGACGTGGACAAGATCGCGTTCACCGGATCCACCGCGGTGGGCAAACAGATCATGCGCGACGCGTCCGGCACCGTGAAGAAGCTGTCGCTGGAACTGGGCGGCAAGTCGCCGAACATTGTCTTCGCGGACGCGGATCTCGACGCGGCGGCACGGGGTGCGCTCACGGGCATTTTCTACGGCAAGGGCGAGGTGTGTGCGGCGGGCTCGCGGCTCCTCGTGGAAGACTCCATCCGCGAGGCGCTCACCGGCAAGATCCTCGAGCGCGCCGGGCGCATGGTAGCGGGCGACCCGCTCAATCCGAAGACTCGACTGGGCGCGATCGTGTCCAAAGGACAGATGGAGCGCGTGCTGCGCTACATCGAGAGCGGACGTCGCGAGGGGGCTGTCCTGCTCACCGGGGGTGAACGCACGCCGGTGAATGGAAAGGGCTACTTCGTGGCGCCCACGATCTTCGGTGATGTCGAGCCCGGCATGACCATCGCGCGGGAGGAGATCTTTGGTCCCGTGCTCGCGATGATGACGTTCCGCGATGGCGTGACCGGAGCGGCCCGTCTGGCGAACGACACGATCTACGGTCTCGCTGCCGGCATCTGGACTCGCGACATTGGCAAGGCCATGCGTACGGCTCGCGCCGTGCGCGCCGGCACGGTCTGGATCAATACGTACAACATGTACGATGCGGCGTCGCCCTTTGGAGGATTCAAGCAGTCCGGATTCGGCCGGGACCTCGGGATGCATGCACTCGACGGGTACAGCCAGGTGAAATCGGTATGGGTGGCGCTGTAGGGTCAGCGGAAGCCACGGCAGGGGCAGCCCATGGGGCAGCCCATGGGGCAGCCCATGGGGCAGCCTATGGGGCAGCCCCATGGGCCGCCCCTGCCGCCACGGGTGCGCTACGGCTTGTGTCATGACTGCATTCATCATGGACGCCGTGCGCACGCCGATCGGGCGGCACGCGGGCGCCCTCTCACGCGTGCGCCCCGACGACCTGGCCGCGGTGGCGATCAAGGCGCTGATCCAGCGCACGGGCGTGGATGCGGCGACGCTGGACGACGTGATCATGGGGTGCGCCAACCAGGCGGGAGAGGACAACCGCAATGTGGCGCGCATGGCCGCGCTGCTGGCGGGCGTACCCGTGGACGTGCCCGCCCAGACGGTGAACCGGTTGTGCGGTTCGGGACTCCAGGCGGTAGTGAGCGCCGCGCAGGCGGTCCACGCGGGTGAAGGCGAGCGGTTCGTCGCGGGCGGCGTGGAGAGCATGTCGCGCTCGCCCTGGGTGATGCTCAAGCCCGAAGAAGGGTTTCCCCGCGCAGCGCCCGTTGCGGCGGATACCACAGTCGGCTGGCGCTTCACCAATTCGCGCATGCCACGTGAATGGACGATTTCGCTCGGCGAAACCGCCGAGGCCGTCGCCCGGCGTTATGGGATCACGCGCGAGGACCAGGACGCGTTTTCGTGCGAGAGTCAACGGCGCGCCGCGTGCGCCATGCAGAGCGCTCGCTTCGTGGACGAGATCGTGCCGGTGCGCGTCGAAGGCAAGCGCGGAGCAGTTACCGTGGTGGACCGCGATGAACACCCGCGGCCGGAAACTACCCTGGTCTCGCTCTCGGCAATGCGGCCGGCATTCGTGCGCGAGGGCGGTACGGTGACGGCCGGCTCATCCAGCGGAATCAACGATGGCGCGAGCGCGCTGCTCGTGATGAGTGAACGTGCGGCGCGGGAGTCCGGTGCCGCGCCGCTCGCACGCATCGTGGCGTCCGCGGTAGCCGGCGTGTCGCCGGAGGTCATGGGGCTGGGGCCGATTCCGGCCACGCGCAAGGCACTGGCGCGCGCCGGCCTCGCCGTGGACGATCTGGATCTCATCGAGCTCAACGAAGCGTTTGCCGCGCAGTCCATCGCCTGCATTCGCGAGCTGCAGCTCGACCCGGCGCGCGTGAACGTGAACGGCGGCGCCATCGCACTCGGCCATCCGCTCGGCGCGTCCGGGGCACGCGTGCTGACCACCCTGGTGCACGAGATGCGCCGGCGCGGCGCCCGCTACGGCCTGGCCACGATGTGCATCGGCGTCGGCCAGGGCATCGCGACCATCGTGGAGGGCACGCCGGCATGAGCTACCAGCACATTCTGCTGTCGCGCGACGGTGCGGTCGGCACGCTCACGCTCAACCGGCCCGAGAAGCTCAATGCCTTTGCCGGGACGATGCGGACGGAGCTGGGCGACGGCATGCTGGAACTCGAGCACGATGACGCCGTGCGCGTGATCGTGCTCACCGGCGCCGGACGCGCATTCTGTGCCGGGGCGGATGTCACGTATCTGCGGGAGCTCATCGCGCGGCGCGACGCCGACGCAATGGCGGCGCTTGTCGAGGCGGGCCGGCGTGCCGTGACCATCATGCGCGCCTCGCCCAAGCCGGTGATCGGATGTATTAACGGGGTGGCGGCCGGCGGTGGCGCGAATCTCGCCCTTGCCTGTGACCTGCGCATCGCGAGCGATCAGGCGCGGCTGGGCCAGACGTTCAATCGCATTGGCCTCGTTCCGGACTGGGGCGGCACCTATTTCCTTCCACGGCTCGTGGGCCCGGCGCGGGCGCTCGAGCTCTTCTGGCTGGCTGACGTGATTGATGCGGCGGAGTGTTTCCGGCTTGGTCTGTTCAATCGCGTCGTGCCGCACGCCGACCTGGCTCGGGTGACGATGGAACTGGCCCGGACGCTCGCGGCGAAACCCGCACTGGCCCTCGCTGCCGTCAAGCGGGCTGTGTACGAATCGGGCGCCCGCACGCTGCCCGAAATGCTGGACTTCGAGCTTGATGCCCAGCTCCGCTGTTTCGCCTCGGGCGATGCCGCCGAGGGCGTCACGGCGTTCATCGAGAAACGAGAAGCGCACTTTGGCACACTCGGCGCGACCTGACTCATTCGTACCAGAACCCGGGAGTACAGCGACATGCCTCTTGCGAAGATCACCAACTTTGATGACTGGACCGACCTCTTCAAGGTCTGGCAGAACGACATCGGACTCGACGCCAAGGAGCTCACGGATTACCGCTTTGACGTGAAGCTGGCCGATCCGGATGTCTCGGAGATCGAGTTTGGCCACTATCGTGGCCAGTCCAAATGGAAAACCGTCATGCACATTCCGGATCAGCGCATCCGGGATGCGTTGCAGACACTGATCGTCTATCAGGGCGACACGGAGTTCGCGTCTGTCGAACAGCAGCGTTCGCTGCTCGAGAATGCTCCCAGCGACTATGATCTGCTCTCCATCTATCGTGTCATGGCGGAGGAGATGCGCCATGGCTGGCAGATGTCCTACCTGCTCGTGTCGCATTTTGGGGACGAGGGGAAACGCGAAGCGGAGAAGCTGCTGCAGCGGCGCGCGGATGAACAGGAACGGCTGCTTGGCTCGTTCAACGAGCGCGTGGAAAACTGGCTCGACTTCTTCACCTACACCGAATTCATCGATCGCGACGGGAAGTTCCAGTTGCAGATGATGTCCACGTCCGCGTTTTCGCCGCTGTCGCGTTCCATGAAGCCCATGTTGCGTGAGGAATCGTTTCATCTCGGCACGGGCAACAATGGTCTCCACCGGATCATCAAGGCGCGCCGGATTCCCACGTCGGTCATGCAGCGCTACTTCAACAAGTGGGTGTCCACGGCGTTCGACCTTTTCGGCACGGATAACTCGTCCTCGGCGCAGTGGGCGTACACCTGGGGGCTCAAGGGCCGCTTTGACGAGCGCACCAATCCGCAGACTCCCGATCGCGCACGACTGAACGAGTACGCGCGCGAGCTGTACCGGCAGGAAGTCCAGGGGCTCATTGACCGTCTGAACCTTCACGTCCCGGAGGACCAGCCCCAGCTCTACGTTCCGAGCGTCAAGTTCAATCGGCGGATCGGGGAGTATCGTGACAAGACGTTCACCGTGCACGGCGAGCCGATCGAGAAGGAGCGGTACGCCGACTACGTGGCCTCCGTGACGCCCACCACGCAAGATCGGGAGCTGCTGCGCCAGATCTTCAAGGAGAACGACTGGATCGCTCCCAAGAAGAGTGACGACTGATTCACAATCGGGGCGGGCCGAGCCGCGGGCCGGCGTTCCGCTGCTGATCGCTCACCGCGGTACGCCGCGCGAGCGTCCGGAGAACACGCTTCCGGCGTTTCTCCGGGCGCTCGAACTCGGCGCCGATGGCATCGAGACCGACGTCCACGTGACGCGCGACGGGACAGTCGTCGTGCACCATGACCCGGTGCCGCGTGCGACCGCGCCGAGCGCGCGCCTTGCCGGACGCCGGATCGATGCGCTCACGTTCGAGGAATTGCAGGGATTTTCCATTCGCGGCATGGCGCTCATCCCCACCCTCGCGGAAACGCTCGCCGTGGTGAAGGGACGCGCGGAACTGTTCGTGGAACTCAAGGGCGCGGGGATCGAGAGCGCCGTCGCGGAGCAGATTCGCCAATCGGCCATGGCCTCCCGTTGCGCCGTGCACAGCTTCGATCACGACGCGATTCGCCGCCTGCGCGATCTGGCGCCCGAGCTGCGGCGTGGCCTCCTCTTCGATCGTGCGCCGGCAGACATCGCCGCCAGCATACGCGAGACCGGGGCGCAGGATGTCTGGCCGCACTGGGAGCTGATCACTCCCGAACTGGTGCGCGCGGTGCACACCGCGGGCGGCCGGGTGATCGCGTGGACCGTCAACCGCGCCGACATTGCTCGCGCCCTGGCGGCGCAGGGCGTGGACGGACTCTGCACCGATGTACTGGGCGAGCTTCGTTCCGCGATCGAGAGCGCGGCGTGAGCAGCGGACTGCGCGTCACGGTGATCGGCGCGGGTACCATGGGTCACGGCATCGCCTACGTATCGGCGCTGGCGGGCTGTCATGTCTCGCTCACGGACGCGGACCCGCTGCGGCTCGTGCGTGCGCAGCAGGAGATTCGGGCCGCCTTCGATCGCGCGGTGGAGCGCGGCAAGTGCACGTTGGCAGTGCGCGACGCGTCGCTGGCGCGCATTGAATCCGCGGCTGATCCGGCGACGGCGGCCGCCGAGGCCGATGTGGTCATCGAGGCGATTCCGGAGCAACTCGAGCTCAAGCGCCGCTGCTTTGCGGAGGTGGAACCGTACGTGCGTCCCACGGCCATTCTCGCGAGCAACACTTCATCACTCTCGATCACCGCCATTGGTGAAGTGCTCCGGCATCGCGAGCGCATGATGGGACTCCACTTCTTCAATCCCGTTCCCGTCATGCGCCTGCTGGAAATCGTGCGCGGCGCGGACACGAGCGATGCGAGCGTTTCGCGTGCGCAGGAGTTTGCCCGGCTGCTGCGCAAGGAGCCGATCGTCGTGTGTGACACGCCGGGTTTCGCGACGAGCCGCCTCGGAGTGGTGCTGGGACTGGAAGCGATTCGCATGCTGGAGCAGCACGTGGCAAGTGCCGAGGACATCGACCGGGCCATGGAGCTCGGCTACAATCACCCCATGGGCCCGTTGCGGCTCACCGATCTGGTCGGCCTCGATGTGCGCCTCGCCATCGCCGAGCACCTGTACGCGACGCTCAAGCAGGACACGTACCGCCCGCCTGCCCTCCTGCGGGAGAAGGTGGCGAAGGGTGAGCTCGGAAAGAAGACGGGTCATGGTTTCTATCGCTGGGAGAATGACCGATGACTGAGAGTACCGTCGTGACACTTGACGTGCGTGGCGCCGTCGCGCTGATCACCATCAATCGGCCCGACAAACGGAACGCGCTGGATGGCCAGGTGCGCTGCGCCTTTCTCGGCGCCATCGACACCATCCGCCGGGATGAGCACGTACGCGCCGTGGTCGTCACGGGCGCCGGCGACAAGGCCTTCGTGGCCGGCGCAGATATCGCGGAGTTCGAAGGTCGCTCTCCGGTGGATCAGTGGCGCGTGATGAAGGCGCCGTCCATTTACGATGCGCTCGAGCGATTGCCGAAGCCGGTGATTGCCGCAGTGAACGGGTTCTGCCTCGGTGGCGGCATGGAGCTGGCCCTTGCCTGCGACATTCGCATCGCGTCCGCCACGGCGAAGTTCGGCCAGCCCGAAGTGAACCTCGGCATTATTCCGGGTGGCGGAGCCACGCAGCGGCTGCCGCGAGTCATCGGGCTCGGCGGTGCACTGCGTCTCATTCTCACCGGTGAGCTGATCTCCGCGCAGGAGGCGCTGCGCTTGCGCCTGGTCGAGGAAGTCACGGAATCCGCGGCGCTGCTCGACCGGGCCATGCAGCTTGCCGGTACGGTCGCATCCCGGAGTCCCGTAGCCGTGTCGGCCGCCAAGGAGGCGACGCGTGCGGCACTCTCCCTGCCGCTGGACGATGGACTCAAGCTGGAGTCGGCGCTCTTTCAGCTCTGCTTCTCCAGCGCCGACAAGGCCGAAGGCGTGCGTGCCTTCCTGGAGAAGCGCGCCGCCGAGTTCACCGGCCGGTGAGCGCGGCGACCGGGCCCGGAGACACGCTCGAGAATGTGCGCATCACGGATGTGCACGTGCACATCCAGCCCTGGCGCCAGCTCAAGCCCGCGGTGATGGCCGTCATGCGGCGTGGCAAGGAGGAGCATTTCGATTTTCTCCTCGCGCTCATGGACAATCCGAAGATGCTGCTCGACATCATGAGTGCCGAGGGTATCACGCGTGTAGGCATGGTGAACTACCCGAGCCCGCACATCATGGGGTTCACCGACGACACGAACGAATTCGCGGCGCGCTACGCCGAAGCCGATCCGGCGCGCCTGCTGCCGTATGGCGGCGTGGATCCCGTCACCTCACCCGATCCGGTGGGCGCCGTACATCATCTGCTGGAGCTTGGCGTGCGCGTGCTCAAGCTGCATCCCCCGCACCAGGCCTTTGCGGCAAATGATTACACCCGCGGGCTGGATGCGCTGGCCCGCATCTATGCCACGTGCGAGGAGCGTGGCCTCCCGGTGCTGGTGCACACCGGGACGAGCGTCTTTCCCGGCGCGCGCAGCAAGTACGGGAATCCGATGGAGCTGGACGACGTCGCCATAGATTTTCCCGATCTGCGCCTGATCATGGCGCATGGCGGGCGGCCGCTCTACATGCAGGAGGCATTCTTCATCCTGCGCCGCCACCGGCATGTGTGGCTCGATCTCTCGGGCATCCCGCCGCGCAGCCTGCTCGATTACTTTCCGCGCATTGCCGAGCTGGAGCGGCAGGTGCTCTGGGGAACCGATTGGCCCAGCCCGGGCGTGTCCAGCATGCGCAGGAACGTCGAGCAGTTCCTGGCGCTTCCGCTCTCCACCACCTTCAAGCGCGCCGCGCTGGAAACCAATCCGGAGCGACTCCTGCCGAACCGGTGACACTCGGCGCGTGAACACACTGCGGTGTCAATCGCAAGGCAATTTCGTCATCGGCCGTGCCACGGCCACCTTCCCGTTGCTGGTCCCCTGCTCCGGAGGATGAACTTCCCCATGCGCACTGCTGCATTCGTGCTGTCCATGCTCCTGTTCGGCTGCGCGTCGACACGGAGCCCACACGCACCTGCACCGGTAGCGGCGGTTGCCGCTTCGCCCGCCGTGGTGCCCGCTGACACGGTGACCGCAGGCAAGCCTGGCCCGGGCGCGCTGTCGCTGCCGAACGCCGATCCGTTTCCCAGCACGTACACCCCCTTCCCGTCGCGGGCCACGCTCATCACCGGCGCGACGATCTTCACCGCCGCGGGCCCGCGACTGCAGGGTGGCGCGCTGCTGATGAACGCCGGCAAGATCGTCGCCATTGCGGCCAGCGCGGATGCACCGGAAATCACGCGAGCGGTCGCCGAGCTGCATCCCATGGTGGTCGACGCGACCGGCAAGTTCATCACGCCGGGGATCGTCGACGTGCACTCGCATCGTGGCGTGTACCCCGCGCCGGAAGCCGCCGCCAACAGCGACGGCAACGAGGCGACAAATCCCGCCACGCCGAACGTGTGGGCGGAGCATTCGGTGTGGCCGCAGGATCCGCAGTTCCCGCGTGACCTTGCCGGCGGCGTCACCACGGAGCAGATCCTGCCCGGCTCCGCGAATCTGTTCGGTGGCAGAAGCGTCGTGCTCAAGGTCGTGCCTGCGCGCACGGTGCAAGGGATGAAATTCCCGGGCGCGAAGTACGGCCTCAAGATGGCGTGCGGCGAGAACCCCAAGCGTGTATATGGCAACAAGGGCGGCCCATCCACGCGGATGGGAAACGTGGCGGGTTACCGCGCGCAGTGGATCAGGGCGGAGGACTACCGCCGCAAGTGGGACAAGTGGAATGCCGATCACAAGGGCGATCCCCCCGCGCGCGATCTTGGTCTGGAGACGCTGGCCGAAGTGCTGCGGGGCAACATTCTGGTGCAGAACCACTGCTACCGCGCCGATGAGATGGCCAATATGCTGGACATCGCGCACGAGTTCGGCTTCAAGGTGAAGGCATTCCACCATGGCGTGGAGGCGTACAAGATCGCCGATCTGCTCGCGAAAGAGGGCGTCGGCGCGGCGGTGTGGGCGGATTGGGGTGGGTTCAAAATGGAAGCGCTCGATGCGGTGCGCGCCAATCTCGCCCTGCTGTCGCACGCGGGCGTGCGCGCCATGATCCACTCGGACGATCCATCAGGGTCGCAGCGGCTGAATCAGGAGGTCGCCAAGGCAATGGCGGCGGGACACGACGCGGGCATTCCAGTAACTGAAGAGGACGCGGTGAAGTGGATGACGATCAATCCGGCGTGGGCACTCGATCTCGACAAGCAGATCGGATCGCTGGAACCGGGCAAGGATGCCGACGTGGTGATGTGGTCGGGTGATCCGTTCAGCGTGTATACGCACACGGAAAAGGTGTGGATCGATGGTGCGCTGCTCTACGACCGGAGCGATCCCGCCGAACACTGGCGCACGGATTTCGAACTGGGCTTCGTGCCCGCCGATACGACGGGAGGCAACAAGTGAACACGACGCGAATTCCGGTTGGCGCTGCGCTCGTCATGGCCGCGTGCACGGCGGGTCTGTCTGCGCAGACCATCGCCATCACCGGTGGCACGGTGTATCCGGTGAGTGGGCCCGTTATCGAGCGTGGCACCGTACTCATGCGAGATGGCAGGATCGCGGCGGTTGGCGCGAACGTGGCCGTGCCGGAGGGCGCGGAGCGGATCGATGCCACCGGCAAGATCGTCACCCCTGGATTCGTGAATGCCGGTACCCAGCTCGGCCTTGTGGAGGTGGGCTTTGGTGCCGGCACGCGCGAGACAAACCCCAGAACGCCGGACGGCATCGCGGCCGCCGCACGCTCGTGGGATGGACTCAATCCACGGTCTGTGATGATTGCGCCGGCGCGCGAAGGCGGCGTGACGAGTGTGGTCTCACTGCCCGCCGGCGGATTGATTGCCGGTCAGGCGGCGTTCCTGGATCTCGTCGATGGAACGGCGCCGGACATGCTCGTCCGCGCACCGGCCGTCATGGTGGCGCAAGTCGGCAGCGACGATGACGCGGACGTGGGCAGCCGCGGGCAGTTGATGGCCAAACTTCGCACGTTCATCGAGGACACGCGGTACTATGCGGGCCACCGGGCCGAGTTTGATCGCGGGCAGACGCGATCACTCTCCGCCGGGCGTGCCGATCTCGACGCCATGATCCCCGTCGTGCAGGGTCGCGTGCCGCTGCTCGTTGAAGCGGACAAGTCCAGTGACATTCTCGCGGCGATTGCGCTTGGCAGAGAGTACGGGCTGAAGGTCGTGATCGCCGGGGGCGCGGAAGCGTGGATGGTGGCGCACGAACTGGCCGCCGCCAGGGTCCCCGTGCTGGCAGGCGCGATGATGAACATCCCGTACGCGTTCACGGCGCTGGGGTCGCGGCAGGATAACGTCGCGCTGTTGCGGAAGGCGGGCGTGGAGGTCGCGCTCGTTGGCAACGCCGGCGGTGGTGATGAAGAATTGTTCAACGTGCGCAACATTCGCTTCGAAGCGGGAAACGCGGTCGGCTATGGCATGAGCCGTGATGACGCCTTGCGCGCCGTGACGCTCGGCCCCGCGCTGATCTTCGGTGTGGCGGATCGCGTGGGATCGCTCAGTGCGGGACGCGAGGCGAACGTGGTCGTCTGGGATGGCGATCCGTTCGAGTTTGCCTCACATGCGGAAGTCGTGTTCGTGCGTGGCAGGCGCTATCAGGATCACTCGCGGCAGGATCAGCTCACGGATCGGTACAAGACCTTGCCGCCGGCGTATCAGAAGCCGTAACGCGGGATGGATCGGCCGCGCCACCAGGGGAATGGGCCGGCGACAGCGGCCCATCCCCCATTCTGCGTCGGGAGTCTTCGTCAGTTCCCCAGCGCGAGTCCGAGCCGTGTGAGCAGTTGCCCCGCTTCGGATCCGTCACGCCGCCACCCTGCGTAGACGACGAGCCAGATGGAGCGGTCGAGCGCCAGCTCGCTTCCAGTGCCGAGCAGCCAGGCAGGCGCGCGCGACTGGCGGGCTTCGCCTTGCACTTCGCCGAACACCTTGTAGCGGTTCGCACCCAGGTACAGGCGCGTAGTGAGCGCGGTGCTTGCGACGTGGTGCGCCCTGAGCGAGTCACGCTCCAGCGCGAGGCGCGTCCCGACGAGCCATTGGAGCCAGCGTCGGTAGCCCGTGCCGTAGGTCAGCCAGGCGGCCCAGGCGTCGCTGCGCAGTCCACGCGCCGTCGAGTCACGGCTGGACCAGCGCGCCGCGACGGCGACGTCGAGCATGCGCCGATTCCAGACGGAGTCCTCATCCCACTCCCTGAGCCGATTGGCGAATGACGTGTTGAGCGAATGCTCCACCGCGTCGTGCAGCGCGCGCAGCGAGTCCACAATGCGTCGCTGCGCGGGCGCGAGTGAGCCGCGGTCCACGGCCAGCAGGTTGATGCCGGCGGCCTCAATGCGCGCCTCGAGGGAGTCATCGTTGCGCGCGTGTCGTTCCAGCAGTGCGCGCAGGCGGTCGAGCAAAATGCGGCTGGTGCGCGGGTCGCTCTCGTCGAGCAGGCTCGTTCGCAGTCCCAGGGCGATCTGGGAGCGTGCGCGCATCTTCACACGCTGCGTGGCGAATGACAGGCGCGTGCGATACCGCACCGGGTGCGCCTGGTACCTTCCGAGGGTGAGGCGATCGCCCGCGATGAGGGGAAGCGGCGCGAACTCCACCGCGAAGGAGTTGGGGACGTCAATGGAGCCGTCGAGAGCGCCCACGATGCCAATGGCGATGTCGCGGGCCGAGCCGGGGCGCAGAATGCGACTGGGCTGGGCATCGAGCAGCGAGAACGCGGGTGCCTCGGGGATGGCGAAGTACTTGCGAACGGTGTCGGCGGATACGAGCGGGAATGTGCGCTGCGCGGTCGCCAGCCGCGCCGAGCAAGGTGTCGCGCCCAACGCCGCAAGGAGAAGGGCCAGCGGTCCTTTCATGGCTCGTCCTCATCGCTATCGGCGGGAAGCGACGCGGGCGACGTCACCGCTTGCCGCAGCACGAACCTGGCGAGCATGACGACGGACACCGTGGATTCGGTCGCGTCGCCGCGCTGCATGAGGTCGCCAATGATGCGCGTGCCCTGCAGCAGCGTGAGACAGGTCGTGTAGACGCTGTCGGGTGGCAGAACGCCGATGCGAAAGCGGCAGCGGACGACACGTTTGAGATTGTCTCCCGTGGGCTCCGGGAGGAGAAAAGTGTCCTGCTCGGGCGAGCGGAGCGAACCATGAAAACGCCAGCCGGCAACCGGTTCGCCGCGCGTGGACTGATAGAGCCGCAGATCATACGTGCCGAGTTGCGCGTGGCCGCACCAGACACGTACGGCGAGCGGATCTCCGGCGGGATCGAACGGGATCTGGGCGGGTGAGCGCATTCCTGCCATTGGACCCTCCGCATGAGTCGGACAGGACATCGGTTGACGGGCGCGCGGGCGGACGCAGCCCGGCGAGCTCAGCAGAGGCGAACGTTGCGGACAAATGCTGAGCCTGTCAACACAACAGGCCGGCGCATGGCCGGCCTGTGCGGGATGGTGGCGCCGTATGGCGCGTGAAACGCCGTCAGGCTGCGGGCGGTGGCTCCGGAGCGTCCGACGGGTGCGGCGGCTGCGGCGCTTCGGGCGTGGCGGTGAAGTCCGCGACATCGCGATCTGCGGACTTGGCGCGACGGCCTTCCGCGAAGGAGTCCAGGCGTTGCTCGAGACCCGCCGCCTCGGCCTCATGGCCCGCGAGCGTACTGCTCAGCCGCGCATAGGTATCGGCATCAAGGTCTCCGCCCTTCTGCCGAGCGCGATAGACCGCATAGCCCAGTGCCTGCGCGGCCTTGTTGGCGAGCTGTCGCGCGCGCAATGCATCGAGCCGCGTCTTCCCTTCGTCCAGCGCGCCCTGCGCGGCCTGTCCCGCGCGATCCAGCTCCTGTTTGACCTTGTCCCAGAGTGGCATGGCCGGCACCTTCCGTGCGTCAACGGTGGTCGTGCTGGAAGCGATCCGGAGCGCGTGCGATTCATCTCCGCCGTCTCCGTCATGACACCATACGCCGCGGCACAGGGAAAGTTTCCGCAACGCAAAACGCCTCCGCACGAGCGG
This sequence comes from Gemmatimonadaceae bacterium, assembly GCA_036393195.1. Lineage (GTDB taxonomy): Bacteria > Gemmatimonadota > Gemmatimonadetes > Gemmatimonadales > Gemmatimonadaceae > JADGGM01. The sequence continues at coordinate 96,488 of DASVWN010000032.1, forward strand.
AGGCGTCAGGTGCTGAGAACAGACTGGCTGCCTGTTTACGCGACCGAGCCCGACCCCACCACGACTTCGGGATAGACGCTCACCTTGTATCGGGTGTTGCTCTTGTGCTCGAACTTCACGACGCCATCAATGAGCGCGTAGATGGTGTAGTCGGAGCCAAGCCCGACGTTCCGCCCCGGGTGCACCTTGGTGCCGCACTGGCGCACGATGATGTTTCCGGCGCGCACGCGCTCGCCGCCGAACTTCTTGACGCCGCGGTACTGCGGATTGCTGTCGCGGCCATTACGTGTGGATCCAACGCCTTTCTTGTGAGCCATGATACCGGTGCCTCAGCCCAGGGAGATATCGTGAATTCGCACTTCAGTGAACGGCTGGCGATGTCCCTGCTTGCGGGCGTAATTCTTCCGCCTCTTCATCTTGAAGACGATAATCTTCTCGCCCTTGCCATGGCGCACGATGTCAGCGGTCACCGAGGCGCCGCTGACCAGGGGTGCGCCCGTATGCACGGTGGTGCCGTCGGAGCCGAGGAGTACTTCGCTGAAGGTAATTCGCGCACCGACGTCGCCGTCGAGTGTTGGAACCCTGAGCGTTTTACCCGGTTCGACGCGGAATTGCCGTCCACCGGTGCGAATGACTGCGTACATGGCGAGGTGAGTCGTTTGGTAAGGTAACTGGTACAGACTTAACAACTTATTCCGATTGCCGGAACGGGTCAAGGCCGCCAGCGCGTCATGCCACGGCGTACCGCTGGGTCACGTCCCGCTCCGCTCCCTTCACCACCAGCTTGAACTCATCCGGCTTGAGCAGCGGATCGTCGCGCAGTTCCACCGAAAACCCGAGGCCCTTTTCAAGCTTCTTCGTGAAATCGCGCTCGGCCTCCAGCACGTACATGGCGACATCGGGGTGGACCTTGAGAATCAGGTTGTCCTTTCGTCCCTCCACTGCGGCACGCTTCACGGACCGCTCGAGGCGACGCATGGTGCTCTCGGGCGTGAAGACGCGTCCGGTGCCGCCGCACGTGGGACACGGGTCCGTCAGGTTGTGGTAATGGCCGGCGCGCACGCGCTGGCGCGTCATTTCCACCAGCCCCAGCTCGCTCACGGCGAATGCTTTGGTGCGCGCACGGTCATGCGCCAGATACGTCCGCAGCTCCTGCAACACCCGGTCGCGATTCGAGCGCGTCTCCATGTCAATGAAGTCACACACTATGATCCCGCCGATATCGCGCAAGCGGAGCTGCCGCGCGACCTCGTGCGCCGCCTCGAGGTTGGTCTTGAGAATCGTCTTCTCCGGATCCTTCTTGCCTGTGTAGCGGCCGGAGTTCACGTCGACCGACACCAGCGCCTCGGTCTGCTCGATGATGAGGTAGCCGCCGGATGGCAGATCGCAGCGCCGCTTGAAGAGGTCACGGATCTCGCCCTCGATCTCGAGCTTGTCGAACAGCGACACGGGCTCTTCGTACATCTGCACCCGCTCGATAAGCTCGGGCGCGATACCCTTGAGATATTCGGTGATTTCGTTGTAGATCTGCCGCGAGTCCACGACCAGCGAATCCACCTTGGTGCTGAACAGGTCGCGGGTCAGTCCGCGCGTGAGGCTCGTCTCGCGATGCAGGAGGGCCGGGGCGCGCACAAAGTGCGTCTTGCGCTTGATGCGCTTCCACTGGCCCATGAGCGTGTTCAGTTCGCGCTGGAACGTCTGCTGCGTGGCGTCCTCGCCCACCGTGCGCACAATGACGCCGCCGGAGTCCGCTGGCAGCACCGCCCGTACCATCTCGCGCAATCGCTGGCGCTCCGCGCGCTCTCCGATCTTGCGGCTGACCCCCACCCGCGATGCCGACGGCATGTAGACCAGAAACCGGCCGGCGAGTGACACCTGTGCGGTGACGCGCGGGCCTTTGGTGGAAATGGGTTCCTTGGACACCTGAACCAGAATGTCCTGGCCGCGCTTGAGCAGATCCTGAATGGGCGGCGCCTTGGGACGGCGAGTGCGGGTTCCGCCCGCGCTCCCCTCTTCCTCCTCCTGCCCTGTGTCGTCGTCGTCCTCTTCCTCGTCGTCGTCTTCGTCGCCTGGAAAGACCAGATCGCTCGCGTGAAGAAACGCGCTCTTCTCCGTGCCAATGTCGACGAAGGCAGCCTGGATGCCGGGCAGCACCGCTTCCACTTTGCCCAGATAGATGTCCCCGACCATGCGGCGATTGTCGGGACGGTCGATCATCAGTTCGACGAGTTGGTCATCCTCCAGGATGGCCACGCGAGTTTCTCGTGAACTCGCGTTGATGTAGATATCTCGTTTCATGCAGGGTCGTGTCACGTCGGCCGGGCGGCGACCCTGCGCCCGATACGCGGCAACGGCTCTCGGTGGAAAGTGAACGGGCGCGCATGCCGAGCGCGAGTCCGATGACGGGGCGATACGCTCCCGGCGCGCACGGCCCTGCGGCCGCACGACGCACGATCGTCCATGACGCCCTCGCCTCGAACGCGGCCACATACCAGGCGCTCATTACCATGATGAACGCCGGCAGCCCCGGCTCGAGGACCATTCGAAGGGTCATGCGATAGATCACCGGTTCACACCGTTGGGCGCGCGGAGCGAATCGTGGCGGACTGAAACGCCGCCCTGCCGCTCCGACTGCGTACACGCGCGGACCGCCCCCGGGTCGCCGGGCCGGCCGCGCGCAAGGAATCAATTCTGGTCGTTCCGGGTGACGCTCCGCGTCACCATGTGGCTACAGTATACGGGCCCGCTGCTGCTCTCCGCAACGCCGGACGGCACGGCCAGTGCATCAGGTCTCGCGTCGCGGCGCTGCGCCCCGCTCTCAGTTGGAGAGCGTCTTGAGCAGATGTCGGGCGATCACAATGCGCTGGATCTCCGACGTGCCTTCGCCGATCTCGCACACCTTGGCGTCGCGCATCATGCGCTCCACGGGGTAGTCGCGCGTGTAGCCATAGCCACCATGAATCTGCACGGCCTTGATGGTGGCCCGCATCGCCAGCTCGGAGCAGAACAGCTTGGCCATGGCCGCTTCCTTGGCGTACTCCTTTTTCTGCTGTGCCAGCCAGGCTGCATGGTAGACGAGATGCCACCCCGCCTCGATCTCCGTGGCCATGTCGGAGAGCTGGAACTGCACACCCTGGAAGCTCGCGATCGTCTGCCCGAACTGGCGCCGGACGGATGCGTACGCGAGGGCCTGCTCGAAGGCACCTTCCGCAATGCCGAGCGACAGCGCGGCAATGCCAATGCGCCCCGAGTCGAGGGTCTGCATGAAGTTGACGAAGCCGTGCCCTTCTTCACCGAGCAGATTCTCGCGCGGCACCTCGACGTCCACGAAAATCAGCTCGCGCGTATCTGACGCACGCCAGCCGAGCTTGTCCTCTTTCTTCCCGGAGGTGAATCCCGTCATGTTCGGGAGCGAGGGCTCGTGGCCGATGCCGGCGGCGCGGGCGCCATCGGGATCAACCGTGGCCTTGGTGAGCACGAAGGAGCTGATGCCATGGCTGCCCGCGCCGGGATCGGTCACGGCGGTCACCACGAAGATCTCGCCCACGCCGCCATGGGTGATGAATCGCTTGCTGCCGTTCAGGATGTAGCGATCACCCTTGCGTTCCGCGCGGGTGCGCGTGCCGCCGGCGTCGCTGCCGGCGGACTCCTCGGTGAGGCCGAAGCCGCCCAGGACGCGACCTGTCGCCAGCAGCGGCACGTAGCGCTCCCGCTGCGCGTCGGTGCCGAAGTTGACAATGGGCGACGTCCCCAGCGTGGTGTGGGCGGAGATGGTGATGGCGTGGGACGCGTCCACCTTGGCCATCTCATGGATGGCAATCATGTAGCTGATGTAGTCCATCCCCGCTCCGCCGAGCGACTCGGACCACGGCACGCCGAGCAGGCCCAGGTCAGCCATTTTCCGGACGTTTTGCCAGGGGAAGGTGGCATCGGCGTCGCAGCGGGCGGCGACCGGCGCCACCTCGGTGCGTGCGAAATCGCGCACCATTTCGCGGAGCGCGTGGTGCTGCTCGGTAAAATACGGAAGATCAGTCATGGTCACGCAGCCTCGATGTCTGTCGCGCCGCGGATGAGCGCGAGAAAGCGTTCGCCGTACTTCTCGAGCTTGGCCGGCCCGACGCCGCTCAGCGCGGCGAGCGCCGCGAGCGACCGCGGACGCTGCGCGGCCATCTCGGCAAGTGTGCGATCCTTGAATACACAGTACGCGGGGAGGTGCTCCGCCCGCGCGATCGTGCCGCGCAGGGTGCGCAACGACGCCACGAGCGCGACGTCGGCTTGCGAGAGTTCGGCGCCGGCAACTGGAGCGGCGGCTGCGGCGCCCGGCGCGCTGCGTGCAGGGCGGGAGGCGCGGGTCGCCTTGCGCGCGGGGGCGGCCGATTCGCGGTGCGTTCCCAGGCAGTTGTCGCATCCGTCACACGACTGGCGCGCGGCGGGATCGCCGAAATAGCGAAGCACGAAGCCCCGGCGGCATCCGCGGGCGTACGCGTAGTGCTGCATGGCGTCGAGCTTGGAGAGGTCGGCCTGGCGCCGGCGGCGCAGAGCCTCCCAGTCAATCGGGAAGGCCGAGAGCGAACTGGCACCCCGTGTCGGGCGCAGTCCCCCACCCGTGCGCTCCCACGTCACGAACTGTCGGGCCTGCAGCCAGTCCAGCATGGCTGTCACACCCGACGCACCCCCGAAGCCGGGCGGCAACCCATCGGGATTCACCAGCGCACCCTGGTGGAGCGTGGCGCCCGCACTGCGCCAGAGCGCGCGCAACAGATCGCGCTCGGCGGCTGCATCCTCGCCCAGCTCGAGCTTGATCCGCTCCGCCGTGGCGAGCAGCCGCACCCAGATGCGCGACGATGACGCCGGCTCCGTGATCAGTGCGCCGCCGTGCGTCAGGATGCGCAACGCCGATTCAGCCTCGCGCTCCTTGATGCCACCGCGCGTGGCGGCCGCGATCGCGGCGGCGGTGAGCGGTGCGACGCCGTTCGACACGGCGGCACGTTGCACGACGGCGTACACCTGTTCCACCTGCTCGCGCTCAGGATACGCGCTCGTAATGAAATATTCGTGCGTAAAGCGGTCCTGAAAGGCATGCAACAGCACGCATTGCGAGAGCCGTCCATCGCGGCCGGCGCGGCCGGCTTCCTGGTAATATGCCTCCAGGGTCCCGGGCATGGCGTGGTGCACGACGAGCCGGATATTCGGCTTGTCTATCCCCATGCCGAACGCGTTCGTGGCGACGATCACGCGAACGTCCTCGCGCATGAACGCGTTCTGCACATCGTGCCGCTGTGCATCGTCGAGTCCTGCGTGGTAGGCGACCACGGCGATGCGTTCCCGCGCCAGCACGCCCGTGATGCGCTCCACCGAACGGCGGGTGGACGCATATACCACCGCGAGCCCGGCCTGTTCACGGAGGGCGCCGACGAGCGCCGTATCCTTGTCCGCTTCCGTTCGCGTGCGCACGACGTGGTAGTGCAGGTTCCGGCGATCGAAGCCGGTGATGACGGTCTTCGGGCTGGTCAGCGCGAGCTGGCGCGTGATGTCACGTCGTACCTCCGGCGTGGCCGTGGCGGTGAGGGCGACCGTTGGCGGCGCGCCGAGCTGCTGGCGGACGTCGCGCACGCGCAGGTAGCTGGGACGAAAATCGTGGCCCCACTCGCTGATGCAGTGGGCTTCGTCCACCGCGAGCAGCGACACACCTGTGGCGCGCAACCGTTCGGCCGCGCGTCCGGAGTCGAAGCGCTCGGGCGCCACGTAGAGCAACTTGATCTCGCCACGCTCGACACGCGCCAGCCGAGCCGATATCTCGGCACCCGTCAGGGTGCTGTTGATGAACGTGGCCGGCAGTCCGCGCGCCGTGAGCGCGTCCACCTGATCCTTCATGAGGGAGATGAGCGGCGAGATCACGACCGTGAGGTGCGGAAGCAGCAGCGCCGGCACCTGAAAGCAGAGCGACTTGCCGCCGCCCGTGGGAAGCACCACCAGCGTGTCGCGGCCGGCGAGCACGCTTGCCACGGCGTCGGCTTGCCCCGCGCGGAACGTCTCGTACCCGAAGAGGCGGTGCAGCGCCTCGGTCGCCGCCTCCATTGTAGGCCGTGACGTCATGCGCGGACGATGGCGCACGAGGTGGCGCGCTGCGCCATCATCGCGTCGCGCCTGCAGGCATTAGACCGCACGGACGAAATGACCCCGGGTGAAGGCGTGGCCCAGAAGGGATCGAACGGAGTCCGCTGGCGCGGGAGTGTTCATTGCCAGCGCATCGAGCGCCGCGCGGTAGCGCGAGACGATCTCGAAAACCGGATCGCCCCGAACATTGAAGAGCAGCCGAAAGCCTCGCAGCCCCGCGGTCCAGAGCCGGGGCAGAAACTCGGAGCCGTCGATGGGGCGGGAGTGCAGCAGGCGGTTGCGGCAGGCTGCATCCGTGGCAACGGGAAACGTGTAGCCCGCCGGATCCGTCAGCTCCACGGCGGGATGCTTCTGCACGCACAGGTCGCGACACGTCGTGGGAACGCGGTCGAACGCGGCGGAGAGGATGCAGTGTTCGATCGTCATGCCCTCCGGCCTGCCGTAGATCACGACATCGAATGGCGCGGCGCGCCAGGGGGCGGTGGCTGCGGCCATCTCGTCCACCGTGAGCTCCACGGAGAGCACGATCCGCCGTGCGCCGAGGCGGAACAGCTCGGCGGCGGTGTGCTGGTTGAAGCAGTTGACGGCATAGTCCGCGGTCACGTCACGACCGCTTTGCGAGAGCGTGGCGATGAGACCGAGGTGTCCGGACAGCACGGGCAGATCGAGATCGAGCCACTTGTCCACCGAGGCGCGCTCCTCCGGCCGCACGATGGTGGGGGTGCGAAGCCGGAGCGCGACTCCATCGCCCCGGAGCTCCGTGGCCAGCGCCATGATCCGCGAGCGCGGTGGTACGGGATGACGCAGAAACGGGTCGAACGCGATTTCCGTAGCGCCCGCGCGCGCCGCCGCACGCGCATCCTCCAGCGTGAAGACGCTGGCCGCAAGCGACGGCCAGGGTCCGGCGGCGCGGTCGGCATCGTACGCCGGGTCTTCCGGCACCGTCGTGGACACACTCGAGACGGCGGCGTCGAGGCGCGCGCGCCGCTCGAGCCGTCGTGCGTCATGCGCCCAATCGCGAGCGACAAGCAGTTTCTCCACGGCGCGCTGGCGGAGCGCGTTGAGCTCGCTGATCGGAAGGAACAGCCCGGCGCCCAGCGCCTGTGCTTCGACGGTGCCCAGCACGAACGGCGTTTCGCCCAGCCGGCCGAGCTGCGCGCGCAGCCGCGGTTCGTCCAACGCATGTGTCCGGGCAGGAGCGAGCTCGATGTCGCTGCGTACTTCGGTGGTGTCGCCGTCTGCGGTGCAGATCAGCTTGAGCGGGGCGCCCGCCGCGCCGAACGCGCGGATGTCGAGGCGCACCTTGCGCTCGCGTGGCGGCCCGGCGAGCGCCGCGTAGCTCGCGCGCGCTCGCTGGAGCAGCGCCGCGTGCGACGTGCGTCGCACGAGCCATCCGCACGGAACCCGCGCGCGCGATCTGATGGCCTGGCGGTGCCGGCCGGCGGGCGCTTCCGCCTCGCGTACCACGGCCGCCGCAAAACCGATGCTCTCCCCGCGCTGTCCCACCGGCGGCTCGAACGCCAGCCCGTCAAACGGCTGCACGGGCTCGGTGATCTCGACGATCAGGTCGCCCCGTTCATGTCCCACCACCGTGCCCAGGAGCACGCCGCGATTGTCGGGATGGTCGCGAGTCACGAATTCACGGCCCGCGCGTCCGCCGTACATCCCGCCCGTGAAACCGCGACTGTAGATCTGCACGAGGTTCCGCGACTCCTCCGGCGTGACGCGCACGCGCTCGCCGCGTCGCATCTGCTCGAGCAGATCGCGATAGGTACGCGTCACGGTGGCGACGTACTCCGGCTTCTTCTTGCGACCCTCGATCTTGAGGGTATGCACGCCGGCGCGGGCGATTTCCTCGAGATACGTGTCCGCGGCGAGATCGCGCGCCGAAATGAGGTAGCCCGAGTCGAGCGTCGCCCCGGTCTCTCCGTCGCGCAGCGTGTAGTCCTTTCGGCAGGACTGCGCACACGAGCCGCGATTGGCACTGCGCTCGGAGATCATGCCGGACATGAGGCACTGTCCCGAGTAGGAGATGCACAGCGCGCCGTGAATGAAGCTTTCGAGCATGAGTTCGGGCACAGCGGCGTGGATTGCGCGGATGTCCTCCAGCGTGTTTTCGCGGGCGAGGACGACGCGCTGCAGTCCGAGATCGCGCAGCACCGCCGCACCGCGATCATCATGCACCGTCATCTGCGTGGATCCGTGCAGCTCGAACCCCGGATACTCGCGTTGGACGAGACGGACGAAGCCGATGTCCTGGACAATGGCCGCATCCACTCCGCGCTCCATGCATTCCCCGAGCAATTCGAGCGCGTCTCCGAGCTCACCGGGCTTGAGCAGCGTGTTGAGCGTCAGGTAGATGCGTGCACCACGCTCGTGCGCGAGGCGACACGCCTCCGCCAGCTCGTCGAGCGTGAGCTGCGCGCCCTCATCCCGGGCGTTGAATCGTTCCGCGCCCAGGTACACGGCGTCGGCGCCATTGGCGAGGGCGGCCCGCGCGGCATCGAGCGAGCCGGCGGGAGCGAGCAACTGCGGAATGGCGGCGTGCGACATCCCGTGAATCTAGGAGGCATCACGAATCTTGTGCAGCCACGCCGGGTTCGGGCGCGCCCGCGGCGCGCGCGGCAGGAGAAATGGTTCCGGGCGCGGCCGCGACTATTTTTTCTCGCGACCGAACAGTTTGGGGATCCAGCGGAGGAGGAAGGCGACGACGACGAACGCGACGCCAACCAGCATGGTGCCGTTCTGGTTCGTGCGGACGCCGTATGCCCAGATCGCGAGCGCCACGAGCACGAGCACGACTTTGAGCAGGTCGAGCGGTTTCATGGCGATCCTCCATGGCGCGCGAGGAATCGGCGCACACCGTTGCGGAACTCGTCCGTGGCACGCGCCTCGACGTTGGTCGCGGCGCCGAGGGCCAGGCTGTCGCGGAAGCTGCGTCCGTCAAGCGCGTAGTAGAGTCGTTTGATGAAGGCCAGCGCACCTGGCGGTGACTCCGCAATGCGCGCCACGATGTCGTTGACCTGACGGGCGAAATCCGCCGCCGGCAGCACGCGGCTCACGAGTCCGATGTCGAGCGCTTCCCGGGCGTCGATCTGCCGTCCGGTAGCGACGAGCTCGAAGGCCCGGCGTTCGCCGGCCACACGCCGCAGCATCGTCATGACCATGGCCGGGACGAAGCCAAGCCGCACCTCGGGATACGCGAATCGGGCGGTTTCTTCGGCCAGAACGATATCGCAGGCGGTTGCGAGCCCTGCCCCGCCCGCCAGCGCCCGGCCTCGGACCGCCGCGACAACGGGCCTGGACATTTCCCGCATGGTCGTGAACACACGCCCCAGCGATTCGGCATCGCGCTGGTGAGCCTCGGCGCCAGCATTCAGCGTGTCTTCGAGCGCCGTGAGGTCCGCGCCCGCACAGAAGTCCTCGCCGTCGGCGTCGAGCAGCACCACATGCACGGACGGATCCGCGTCGAGCTGCTCGAGCGCAGCCGTGAGCTCCTCCGCGGCAAGCTGATCGAGCGCGTTCTTCTTCTCGGCTCGCGCGAGGGTGATCCGACCGATGCCGCGAGAGATCTCGACGCGAATCCGCTTCACGATGTGGCGCCCGGCAGGCCAAGTCGCAGCGCCTCGTCACGGGCAACGTCGAGTTCCAGGCGCAAGAGCGCCGTGGAGAACACCTTGCCCTGGGCGTCCGTCTTGAGTGAGAGCGTTCCCCCACCGCCCAGCGCCCCGTGGAGGAGAAAATTGAGCGCGAACAGGTTGGGCAGCTCGAATCGCTCCACGCCCCCGGTGATCACGCCTGAAAAGTGCCGAGCGACGCGATCGGCGGTCACATCGCGCTCGAGCAGCGGATACCACTCCGGGCGGAGCGCAATGATACCGACGTTCGCCGTGTCGCCCTTGTCGCCCGACCGGGCGTGCGCGAGATCCACGAGACGCACCCTCATGCGTCCTCCACCTGCACGGTGGGCGTGACCACGCGCTTGTCGATGAGCGCCGGCCAGTAGGCCACAACCTCCTCGACCTTCGGTCTCCCGCCCGCGAATCCGGTGACACTGGGCGGACCGTTCAGCACGAGCGGAGCGAGCTCGCGGGAGAACCGCTCCACAGCAGCCCGATCGGAGCCACGCACACCGACCCGAAGCTGCACCTCGGGCGGATCGTCTCTCTCGCCAGCCAGTGGTCCATGCGTGGCGGACACGCCGACGAATTCGGTGCGGATCTCGTCGAAGCGGAGACCGAGATTGGCCAGCCGCGTCCGCAGCACCAGGTCGGCGCTCCGTGCCTTGTCGAGCGCGTCCGGCCAGGCGTACACGAGCGTGCCAATCGCCTTGAAGCCGGCGCGATACGCAATGGACACTTTCAGCTTGTCGGTGGGCGCGCGACCCTTCACGCCGTACACGCGAACCCGATTCTCTCCATTCTGCTCGAGATGAATCGAGGTGAAATCGGCGATCACATCGGGGGTGATGTAGTCGTGCGGGTCGCCCATTTCGTACACGAGCTGCTCCGTCACGCCGTGCACGTCAATGCGACCCCCAGTATGCGGATGCTTGTAGACGACGAACGAACCGTCCTCGTGCCCCTCGACGATCGGATACCCGATGTTGGCCAGATCGGGCACCGCACGCCAATCGTAGAGGCAGTTGCCGCCGGATGATTGCGCTCCGCATTCAATGATGTGACCGGCCACGATTCCGGACGCAAGCCGGTCCCAGTCGTCGCGGCGCCAGCCGAATTCGAACAGGAGTGGCGCCATGGTCAGCGCCGTGTCCGTGGAACGTCCGGTGATGACGATGGCGGCGCCCTGCGAAAGCGCCTGCACGATCGGACCGGCGCCAAGGTATGCGTTGGCCGACAGCACGCGATCGCGAACGGAGGCCAGCGGCTCGCCCGTCTCCATGTGCGACAGCGCATGTCCGGCGGCGAGCAGCTCATCGAGCCGGGGAAGCAGATCGTCGCCTGTCACGACGCCGAGGCGGAGCGGCCGAGCCCCGGCCCCGCCCTGAACGATCCGCCGGATGGCCGCGGCGCACGCCGTGGGATTCACGCCACCGGCATTCGCGATCACGCGAACGCCGCGCTCACGCACGGCGGGCAGCACCGTCTCCATGGCGCCCACAAAATCGCGCGCGTACCCCAGGGCCGGGTCGCGATCCTTCTGCTTCTGCAGAATGGACATGGTGACCTCGGCCAGGTAATCGAGCATGAGGTAATCAATCGGGCCGCCCTCCACCTGACGGCGCGGCGCCTCGAGCCAGTCGCCCCAGAAACCCTGCCCGCTCGCAACGCGGACGACTCGGCTCATTCGCGCTCTCCAAGGTGCGGCGGCAGAACGAACGCGCCAAGATGCGGCCCCGGATTCTGGAGCGCGGTGCGCAGTGCCATGGCGAGCACCCCCCGCGTCTCCTCGGGATACACGATCGCATCGATGAAGCCGCGCGCGCCCGCGAAGCGCGCATCGAGCTGATGTTCATAGTCGCTGCGCATCTCACGCACCGATTCCTCCAGCTCCGCCGAAGGTGACTCGCCCGACGCGCGCACCGCTTCCAGCGCCGGACCGTGCACTGCCTGCACCGCTGCCTCACCCTCCATCACGCCCATGCGTCCCGTGGGCCAACTGAAGATGAAATCCGGATCGAATCCCTGTCCTGCCATGGCATAGTACCCGGCCCCGGATGCGTGATTCACCGTGAGCACGATCTTGGCCACGCGGGCCGTGGCCATCGCCTCCACGAAGCGGGCGCCGGCGCGAATGATTCCTTCGTGCTCCGCCTCGGGTCCCACCATGAACCCCGAGACGTCCTGCACGAACAGCAGCGGCAGGCGCTGGCGGTCGCAGCGGTCAATGTAATACGCCACCTTTTCGGCGCTCTCCGCGTAGATAATGCCACCGAAGCGTGGCTTCTCTCCTTCGCGCCCCCTGATCAGGCCGCGCTGGTTGGCGATCACGCCGACGGGAATGCCGTCGATGCGGGCGTCCGCACAGATCATTTCGCGCGCGAGATGCTCCTGAAACTCGTCGAGGGCGCCGTCATCCACGATGGCCCGCAGCACGGGGTGCATGTCATAGGACAGCCGATGGTCATGTGGCAGCAGGTCGTACAGGGCGTCGCCGTCGCGGGACGCTCCGGTGAGCGTCCGCACGGGTGCCACCCGGTGCTCGGGTGCCGGCAGGCGCTGCACCAGCGCGCGGATGTGCTCCAGACACGCGCCGTCGTCCGGCGCCGTGTAGTGCGCCACGCCGGAGATCCGCGTGTGTGTCACCGCGCCGCCCAGCGTTTCACTGTCCACGATCTGGCCCGTTGCACCCTTCACCAGATTCGGTCCGCCGAGTCCCATGAACGACGTGCCTTCCACCATCAGGATCACGTCGGAGAGCGCCGGCAGATAGGCGCCACCCGCGATGCACGGACCCATCACGGCGGAGATCTGCGGGACGTGCAGATACCGCCGCATGATCGAGTTGTAATAGAAGATTCGCGCCGCGCCGTACTGTCCCGGAAACACGCCCCCCTGATAGGGAAGGTTCACGCCCGCCGAGTCCACGAGATAGATGATCGGCACGCGGCACCGCATCGCGATTTCCTGGGCCCGGAGCATCTTGCGGATCGTCTCCGGCCACCACGACCCGGCCTTCACCGTCGCGTCATTGGCAACGACAACCACTTCGCGTCCGTGTACCATCCCGATGCCGGTAACGACACCGGCCCCTGGGGCTTGGCCGTCATAGGCATCCCAGGCGACCAGCAGGCCGACTTCGAGGAAGCGCGACCCCGAATCGCAGAGCAGATCCACGCGTTCGCGTGCGGTCAGCTTGCCCTGGCGGTGCTGTCGCTCGATGCGCGCGGCGCCGCCGCCCTGGCGCAGGCGGTCCTCGAGCGCGCGCGTCTCTCCGGCCAGCTCACGCAGTCGCGACGTCACGCTTCCTGTTGCTGCCGCTCGGCGAACCACGCCTTGATGTACTCGATGAGATCGGTCGTGGGCGTGCCGGGGCCGAACAGTTCGCCGATCCCCTGCCGCTTCAGTTCCTCGATGTCCTCGCGGGGAATGATGCCACCACCGGTGACGAGCATGTCCTCGCGCCCTGCCTGATTCAACAGGTCGCGCACCCGCGGAAACAGCGTCATGTGCGCGCCGCTCAGGATCGAGAGCCCCACGACATCCACATCCTCCTGGATGGCGGCGCTGGCGATCATTTCGGGAGTCTGGTGCAAGCCGGTGTAGATCACTTCCATGCCCGCATCTCGAAGCGACGCGGCAACGACCTTGGCACCGCGGTCATGGCCATCGAGGCCGGGCTTGGCGATCAGAACTCGTATGGGACGGGGCATCTGCCGGGGATCAGGGAATCGTGCACGAAATCACTGCGCTTGCGACGCGACAAAGTTATGCCCGCGACCGGCCGCGTGCCACGCTCCGTTTGCGAACAACGAGCAGCATTTCCGTCGTGGTCCGAGCGAGCGGCTCGGTGGTCCAGCCGTCCAGTGCGTCTTCCACAATGAGCCCCGCGTCGGCACAGAGCTCCGCGAGGCGTGTGGCGGTGTACAGGCGGATCCGATGCTCGCGCGTACCGCTGGTTCGCGCGCCGTGCCAGGTGGATACGATGGTCAACACACCCGACAGCGCGTCGAATGACCGCTCGTGCGCCACCACCGTGCCGTCCGACGCAGGCCACCAGTCACGGTCGAGGAACTGCGCCATGACGCCGTCGCGGCTGCCCCCGTGCCAGACGAGTACGCCATCCGGCTTGAGCACGCGAGCGAACTCGGCGATCACGCGCGCGTCATCCCACGGATCCAGAAAGAATCCGAACGAGGTGAAGAGATTCAGCACGGCGTCGAATCGGCCGGTCCAGCGGCGCGGTAGTGTGCGCATGTCGCCGCGCACGTAACGCAGGGCCCGGCCGGTGCCGCGCTCCCGGGCACGCGCCAGGAGATACGACGAGTAGTCAAACCCCGTGACGTCGAGCCCCGCTTCCGCCAGGAGGTGCGAATGGCGGCCCTGGCCGCAGGGGACATCGAGCACGCGCGAGCCCACCGGCAGCCCCAGGATGTCCAGCAGCCGGGAGGCCTCCGCGCGGTCCTGCTCGGGCGAGAAGAGCGGATCGTACTCCTGCAGATAGTGCGCGTCAAAGTACGATTCCCACCATTCGGGCGGTCGCCGGACGCTACGGCGACCCGTCAAAAGAACACCGGCTCGCGATACGCTCCGAACGTCTCCTCCATGGCGGCGCGGATTTCGTAGAGCGTCGCATCCGCACGCGCGGCGTCCAGGATGAACGGGATGAGATTTGCCTCGGTGCGCGCCGCGGCCCGCAAGGCATCGAGACTCTGAGTCCAGCGTGCCCCATCGCGCGTCCGTCGCAGCGCAGCCAGTCGTTCGCGCTGTGAGCGCTCGGTGTCTTCCGCCACCTTCAGCGTTGGAATCGTCAGCTCCGGCTCCTCGGTGATGAAGTCGTTGACGCCCACGATCACCTTGCGATGCTGTTCGATGTCCCACTGCTGCCGTGCGGCCGACTCGGAAATCCTGCGCTGCAGCCAGCCGGTTTCGAGTGCGCGCACGACCCCGCCCGCCTGTGCGATCTCCGTGAAGAGCCGTTCGGCTTCCTGTTCCATGTGGTCGGTGAGCGACTCCACGTAATACGAACCGCCCAGTGGGTCCATCACGTTCGGTACGCCGGTCTCGAATGCCAGGATCTGCTGGGTACGCAGCGCGACCTGCACGGCTTCCTCGGTGGGCAGTGCGAGCGTCTCATCCATGGAGTTGGTGTGCAGCGATTGCGTGCCCCCGAGTACGGCGGCGAGCGCCTGATAGGCCACGCGCACGATGTTGTTCATCGGCTGCTGCGCCGTGAGCGTCACCCCGGCGGTCTGCGAATGAAAGCGCATCATCCACGACCGCGGATCCTGTGCGCCATAGCGCTCGCGCATGTGACGCGCCCAGATGCGGCGCGCGGCGCGCAGCTTCGCGATCTCCTCGAAGAAGTCGTTATGAATGTCCCAGAAGAACGACAGCCGGGGTGCGAATTCGTCCACGGGCAGGCCGCGCGCGACGCCGCGTTCCACGTACGTGAACCCGTCGGCGAGCGTGAAGGCGAGCTCCTGCACGGCGGTGGCGCCGGCCTCGCGAATGTGGTAGCCGGAGATGGAGATCGTGTTCCACTGGGGTGCGTGACGCGCCGACCACTCGAATCCATCCACGATGAGACGCAACGCCGGCTCGACCGGATAGATCCAGGCATGCTGCGCCATGTACTCCTTGAGGATGTCGTTCTGAATCGTGCCGCGAAGCTGCTCGGACGGCACGCCTTCGCGCTCGGCCGCCGCAATCAGGAAGCAGTACAGAATCAGGGCCGGCCCGTTGATCGTCATGGACACGGACACCTGGTCGAGCGGAATGCCGCTGAAGAGAATCTGCATGTCGGCAACGCTGGAAATCGCGACGCCGCACTTGCCCACCTCCCCTTCCGAGCGCGGATGGTCGGAGTCGTAACCCATGAGCGTCGGGAAGTCGAATGCCACCGAGAGGCCCGTCTGCCCGTGCTCGAGCAGATACTTGTAGCGAGCATTGGTATCGGCCGCGCTGCCAAACCCGGCGAACTGACGCATCGTCCAGAGGCGGCCGCGGTAGCCGGTCGCGTGGATCCCGCGCGTGTATGGATACGAACCGGGCACTGCGTCCGCGGCGTCCACGTTTGCCACGTCGAGCGCGGTATACAACGGCGCCACGTCGCGCTCGGAATTCGAGAAGGCAACGGGACGCTTGATTCCGGTCGCGTACCGGGCACGCCACGCTGCTACTTCGGCACGCAGTCGCTCCAGCTCTGCACGCTCTCCCGCTGCCGTTGCGCCTGATTCCCGCGCTATTGTCATGCCTGGTCCTCGTGAGTTGTTCCCGCAGGGGTCGCCAGTCGCGCCGCGCTGCGCGCCAGCAGCGCGTCTGCCACGGCAAAGGGGGTCACTGTCCCGTCCTCGAGCGCCGGAAGTTCCGCACTCAGCCAGGCGTTGGTTTGCGGATCACACCACAACCGCTGGCGCACATGCCGCTCCACGATATCCACGACCTGCTCGCGCAGTCGATCCCGGCGGCGCCGATGCAGTGCACCGCTCGTTTCAAGGTAATCAAAATGACGGTCGAGAGCGGCCACGACATCGTCCACGCCGGTCCCGGCTTCCGCGACGGTGGAGACCACCGGGGGGGTCCAGAGCGATGCATCCTCGGCGGCCGCGCGGCGCGCCGCCCGTGCGGGATTCCGCGGGGTACCCAGAGTCACTCCGTGATGCGCCGGAATATCCCGGTAGCTCACGCCGAGCCGCAGCCCCAACATCACCTCCACCTCGTGACGCAGACGGTCCGCGCCAGGCCGATCCGCCTTGTTCACAATGAACAGGTCCGCGATCTCCATCAGGCCAGCCTTCATGGTCTGAATGGAGTCTCCGGATTCCGGCACCAGCACCACGACCGTCGTATCCGCGAGCCGCACGACATCGAGCTCGCTCTGGCCGACGCCGACGGTCTCGATGAGAATGCGGTCGAAGCCGAAGGCGTCCACGACGTCCGACACCTCGCGCGTAGCGCCCGCGACGCCGCCCAGCGATCCCCGTGTCGCCATGGAGCGAATGAACACACCGGGGTCCAGCGCCACGGATTCCATGCGAATGCGATCGCCCAGCAGCGCACCGCCCGTGAAGGGCGATGTCGGATCGACGGCGATGATGGCCACGGTGAGCCCCATCTCGCGGTAGCGGGCCGCCAATCGCATCACAAGCGTGCTCTTTCCCGCTCCCGGTGGTCCGGTAATGCCGATGCGACGCGCCCTGCCCTGTCGTGGGTGCAGTCGTGCCAGAAGGGTCTCGAAACCGGGGCGGTGATTCTCCACGATGCTCACCGCCCGGGCGAGCGCCGCAGGCTGGCGCGCATCGAATGAAACCCACAGATGTCTGAAGTCGTCCCGCGCAGCGGGCGCGCTCACCAGCGCCACCGCCGGTGGCCCCGCATGGGATTGGACAGCAGATGCCACGGCACAATGAAGGTGACCATGAAGAGCACGAGTCCGACAACGATCGTGGCGGCGACGAGATAGAAGTTGCGCGTGGATAGAAAGATCAGCACCCCGGCAATGGTGAATGCCGAGGTGATGACCGCAAGAATGATGCGTCGCGTCTGGCCGGCAAGGAACTGCTGCAGCTCGATGATGTCGCGTGGATGGGCGCGAATGCGGAGCTCATCGCGCTCCGCGCGTCGCAGCACGTCGCGGAGCTCACGCGCCATGGCGGCTAGCTCCGCCACCGCATCATGCACCATTTCCCTGGGATCGTCGGCGCCGGCCGCGAGCAGTCGCGCTGCCATGGCCTTGACGATCGGCGTCGCGAAGCGAACGCTGTTGAAGTTCGGGTCATAGCGCATGGCGATGCCCTCGGCGAGCGCCGCGGCGCGCCCCAGATACACGAATTCGCTGGGCAGCATCACAGGCCACTGATAGAAGGTGGCCATGACCTCATTGACAATGCGCTGGACCTGCCGTGGTCCGGCGTCCGGGGTGAACGCCACTGACATGAGCGCGCGCGCGGCATCGCGCACCGTACCGCGGTCCACCTCCGGATCGAGGAGGCCAAGGTCGTAGAACCCGGCGATCACACCATCAACGTCCTGTCGCGCCGCGGCGAGTATGGTCTGGATGAGTCGCACCCGTGTGCCATGCTCCACGCGCACGACCATGCCGAAATCCAGCAGGACGAGCCGGCCATCCGGGGCAACCAGGAGATTGCCCGGATGTGGATCGGCGTGGAAAATGCCATCGATCAGCATCATCTGTGCATAGATCTCCACGATGGTCCGCAGCAGCATCGGCAGCGAAATGTCGCCCGACGCGATGCGCTCCTGCAGCCGGTCGATCTTGGTGCCCTCCATGTACTGCAACACGAGCACCCGGCGCGTGGTCAGCCCGGCGAGCACCTCCGGCACGACGATGCGCGCATCGCGCGCCAGATTCGTCCGGATGAGATCCGCGTTGCGCCCCTCCTGGCGGAAGTCCATTTCCTCTTCGATGCGCTTGGAGAATTCCCGCACCATGGTGGTGATGGCGCGGGTGTGATGATTGGGAAAGAGCACGTTGGCGAAGAACAGGATGCGGAAGGCGGCGCCGAGGTCCACCGCCACCAGCTCCTCCACTCCGGGGCGCAACACCTTCACCACCACGTCGCGGCCCTGGCACTGCGCGCGGTGCACCTGTCCGAGTGATGCGGCAGCCAGCGGCTCCGCCTCGAAGCGCTCGAACACGGCGCTCGTCGGGCGTCCCAGTTCGCGCTCGATGACGCTCTCGATGTCACGCGCCGGAAGCGCCGGCACGCGGTCGGTGAGCTTGCTGATCTCGCCGAGATAGGGCTCGGGCAGCAGATCGGCTCGAGCCGCGAAGACCTGCGCCAGCTTGATGAACGTGGGACCCAGCGCGGCCACGGTGGCGGTGAGACGCGCCGCGCGTCGCTGATGTGCGCTCTCCGGAAGCCGGCGGGGCCGCCCAACCACGATCCAGCGGCGCCGGTCGCGCAGAAAGCCGATCAGGAATGGGAGCAGCCGCCAGAAGACCTGGAACGCGCGCACGTCAGCGCGTGAACTTGAGCTCGAGCACGCGGCTGTCCTGCGCGCGCTGCACCAGGAGTCGACGCACGCGCGCCGGTTCGGCGTCAATCACCGTGACCTCCAGCTCGCCAAAGCGAAACCGCTCGCCCATCACCGGAATCCGGCCAAGCCTGTGGACGAGCAGTCCGCCGATGGACTGGGCGGGATCGTGCTCCCCGGACACCAGCTCGACATTCAACTGGCGGCCCACGGCGTCGAGCGGCGTGGAGGCGTCGAGCACGAGCGCATTCGGCGCCACGGGCGGTTCCGGCGGCGCCGGCTCATCGTGCTCATCGCGGATCTCGCCCACGAGTTCCTCCAGGACATCCTCGAGCGTGGCGACACCGGCCGTGCCGCCGAATTCGTCCAGCACGACTACCATGTGGCGCTGGCCGCGCAGCATATCGAACAGCATCTCGCTGCATCGCTTCGTGGCCGGCGCGTGCGAAACCTGGCCGAGCGGCGGCCAGCGGTCGCCAGCAGTCGTGAGCAGATCAAGGACATGCACGATGCCAATGACTTCATCCAGCGAATCCCGGTAGACGGGCACGCGGCTGTAGCCGGATTGGGCGACGCTTCGCGCCATGTCGGCCGGCGCCATCGTGGCGTCCACCGCGAAGACCTCCGTGCGCGGCGTCATGACGTCGCGCAGCACCTTCTCGCCGAATTGCACGACGCCGGTGATGATATCAATCTCGTCCGGCTCACCGATGCCCTCCAGCTCGCCCTCGCGGAGCAGATCGGCAAGGCCTTCGCGTGGCGATGCCGGACGCGCGCGGTGTCGCGGCCTGATGGCGCGCCCGACGGCGCGCGTGGCACGCATCAGCGGCGCCAGGATCCAGGCAGCGGCGTGCAACGGCGGCAGCAGAACGGGAATCAGCGCCGGCGCGAAGCGCCGCGCGATCGCCCTGGGCACCAGTTGCCCGAGCACCAGAAGGGCGGTCGCCAGCGCAATGCCCTCCAGCGCGAGGCTCCACCCGGCGGCGTGCGGCTGCGCGCCGAGCGTGGTTCCGGCGAGCGTGACCAGTACGGCCACCCCGGCACCCGCGGACAGCACGAGTCGATGCGGCCGCGCGAGGTACGCCTCGATCGTTCCCGCCCCGGCGAGCTGCCGCTCCACCCAGTGGCGCAGCCAGATGCGGCTGACGGAGCGGACCGCTGTCGCCGCTGCAGTGAGCCATGCGACCAGGAGAAGCGCGACAAGCGTGAACAGGGCGGTGATCATGACACGCGTTCCGCGGCGGTACCATGACGCTCGAAGTACACGCGATCCACCCGGCGGCGGACGACGCGCTCCACGACAACGCGAAAGCCCTCGAGGTGGAGTTCCTCTCCGGCGCGCGGCACATGTCCGAGCAGCTCGAAGACCAGTCCGCCCACCGTGCTCACCCCTTCGTGCTCGAACGTGTGCCCGAGCGCATCGGACAGATCGTCAAGCGTCACCCGTCCGGAGACCCAGAACCGGCACCCATCCTCCGACCGGATCGCCGCCTCCTCCGTGTCGTGCTCGTCCCGAATGTCTCCCACGATCTCCTCGAGAATGTCCTCGATGGTGATCAACCCGGCCGTGCCGCCGAATTCATCGACCACAATGGCGATGTGCGCGCTCGCGGACTTGAAATCGCGCAACTGCGCATCGATGGTCTTGCTCTCCGGAATGAATGTGGCGGGGCGGACCAGCGACTCCCAGCCGTCAGGCGGTTCGGACCCGCTGATCACGGGTGGCAGCAGGTCCTTCGCAAAGAGGATGCCGGTAATGTGATCCAGTGTCTCGGTGAACACCGGCAGGCGGGAGTGCTCCGAGCTGCGGACCCGGTCGAGGGCCTCGGACCACGGCGTCCCGCTCTCGATCCCGATGATGTCCACGCGTGGCACCATCACTTCGTGCACTTCCGTATCGCCCAGCGAGAAGACGCGGTGCAGAATGGCGCGCTGGTCGGCGCGCACATCCGCCCCCGCCTGCACGACCCGGCGAAACTGGTCGGCGGTGATGTCGCGATCCGCATCACGCGGCCGCATGGGCGGCAGCGCACGCCTGAGCAGCCGATCCAGCGCAGCGCCGGTCGTGGTGAGCGGTCGCACGAGGGTCTGGAGAATCACGACGGGCGCGTACAGCGCACGCCGTCCGCGGGGACCGAGCGCCGCGCCAGCCGCACGCGGTGCAAGCTCGGAAAAGATGAGCACCACGAGCGCGATGAGCACGGCGAGACCCACCTCGACGTGCCGCGGCCGCGTGCCGAGTCGCAGCCCCACCGCGCCGGCCAGCCCCGCCGTCAGATTCATCAACAACCGCGTGATGGCGAGCGCCCGGTGCATCTGGTTGCGCCGGCCGCCGGTGACCCCCTCCGCATCGGACCCGCCCGCTTCCTCCATCTCCGTCAGGATGGCGGCATCCGTCGCGGAACAGAGCGCTCCCAGTACCAGCGCAACCAGAGCGACGATGAGTGCGACCGCGGTCACGAGGACATCCTCAGCGCGCGGCCGAGCAGCAACTCCTGGCGGCGCCACATGGGGGACGTGCTCCGGTCCGCGCCGTTCGGATGATCGTAGCCCAGCACGTGCAGCGTGCCGTGCACGACGAGGCGTGCGATTTCCTCGCGAACGGGCCGCTCCAGCTCCCGGGCGTGGCGGCGCGCGATGGCCGGAGCGATGTAGATGTCCCCCACGACCGGCTCACGCACTGCTCCTGTCGCGCGCGCGAAGCCG
Source organism: Gemmatimonadaceae bacterium (assembly GCA_036393195.1). Lineage (GTDB taxonomy): Bacteria > Gemmatimonadota > Gemmatimonadetes > Gemmatimonadales > Gemmatimonadaceae > JADGGM01. The sequence continues at coordinate 117,931 of DASVWN010000032.1, forward strand.
AAGGCAATGACGTCGGTAGCGCCGCGATGCCGCAGATGCCGGCGATTGAGCCCCGCCATCGCCGCCGCACTCACGAACGTGATGGAGAGGAATGCCCGCTGCACCCGTTCCGCCACCAGCACGGCTGACGCAATCTCCGCCACCCGGGCTCGCGACAGCGGAATACGGATCCCCGTCGTCTGCACATCCACCACGAGCGTCATCCGGACGCCGTCTCCGAGGTAATGCCCCCGCTCGCCACGGGATAGTCAATGCGGCTGTGATACATGCCTGCGAGCACGCGGGCGAACTGCTCCTTCACGATCTCGATCTGGCGCAGCGTGAGCGGCGCGTCGCGGAGCTGCCCCTGTTCCATGCGGAGCCGCACGATGCGGTCAATCACTTCGCGAATCCGCGGCGCGGTCGGCTCCTGGAGCACACGCACCGATGCTTCAACCCCATCGGCGAGCATGCAAATGGCCGTCTCGGCGGACTGCGGCACCGGCCCCGGGTAGATGAACTCCGCTGCGTTGGGCGAAGCGCCGCCGTCGCGCTCGCGCGCCTTCTCCAGAAAGTATGCGATGGAGGCGGTCCCATGATGCTCGGGGATGAATGCCGCAATCGCGGCCGGAATGTGATGCTCGGCGGCAAGCTCCACGCCCTCGCGCACGTGATTCCGGATGATGGACGCGCTCGTGGATGGCTTGAGTTTGTCGTGCGGGTTCCTCCCGCCTGCCTGATTCTCCACGAAGAACTGGGGCTTCTTGAGCTTCCCGATGTCGTGATAGTACGTCCCCACGCGCGCGAGCAGGCCGTTCGCGCCGATCGCGTTGCACGCGGCTTCCACGAGATTGGCCATCGCGATGGTGTGCGCGTACGTACCGGGTGCTTCGAGACTCAGCCGCCGGAGCAGTGGACGATTGAGATCCGAATATTCGATGAGAGTGAGCGGTGTCGTAATGCCAGTGAAGCGCTCGGCCAGCGGGACCAGGAACATCGCGAAGACCACGGACACCACCGCGTTCGCGATCCCCAGGCCGGCGCTGGACGCAATCGCAGACGCCGTCCAGCCCAGGGTGAGCCCGATCGCGAGCGCCGCGCACAGATAGGCGACCCCGATCGTAATGACGTACTGGTACGACTGCTCGCGCCGCAGGATCACGCGCACGCTCAGCGCGGCCGCGGCTCCGCCGACGAGATTGATGAAGAGCGCGTTGGTCCCCCGGTAGACGCTCTGGCCGCCAACCAGCACGGCCAGGATCATTGCGCCGATCATGCTGATGCGCGAGTCGAACAGCACGCTCAGAATGATGGCCGCGAGCGCCACGGGCACGAGCTCCGGATGTACCGGCTGCCAGCGCGCCGCCAGCGCCGCCGCGACCAGCACGATCAGGAACACCGCGCCGAACAGCGTGAGCGATCGGAACGAGCGATAGAGCTGCGGCCTGAAGAGAACGATGGCAATGCCGAAAATGGCGAGCACGAGCGCATTGTACGCGACGCTGCCCGCGATGCGACCCACGGCACGCTGGCCGGACGCGCGACTCTGCATGGCGTCGTGCAGCGCACGCATCTTGTCGAATTCGGCCTTGCCGACCACCTCGTGCGCTCCGACAATCTTCTCGCCCGCCCGAACCGTGTACTGGTTCACGTCCACCGAATTGCGCAGCTCCTGGCGTCGCGACTCCGTTGCCACGCGATCCAGGCGAACCGTGGGATGGAAGAAGGCGCTGAGCAGCTTGACATACAGCCCGTTGGCGACCGAGGAATTCGGATCGGGCTGCAGCGCACGCGCGCGGGCCAGATACGTGCCGAAGGTGGGGAGACTGTCGGCCAGGATCGCGTGCTCGTCCGAACCGTGTCGAACGATGACCTCGCTGTTCAGATCATCCAGCTCCGCGCTCGCGGCGACGCCGGCCCCCAGCCACCGCGCCACGGCGCGACGGAGTGCGTCCTCCATGCCGCGCCGGTGCGCGCTGTACGAGAGATAGTCCGCTTCCAGCGGTGTGAGCGTGACGCCGAGTGACAGCGCCGATCGCTCCATGGCGGTGCGCTGAGCAGGCGAGCCCAGGCGGCCATGGTCTGGCTGATTGGCTGTCGCCGCCATCGAATCCATGAACGTACGCAGCCCCTGCTCCGCCGAATCCAGTGCGGCCTGCCGGAAATTGAACAGTGGCTTCACGGAACGTGACAGCTCATCACGCTCGCGTGCCAGCTCCGCGTCCGTCTTCTTCACGGTGAAGGCGAAGGGGGCGATCACGTTGTCCGTGGCAACCGAGCCCACCTCGAAGATCGGCGAGTCCACGGCCGGCGCGCTCGGGAAGAGCAGGAACGTGAGCACGGCGAGCACCACCAGCAAGCCGATGCGAATGCCGTGATAGGCGAATCGTCTGCCATGGCCTTCGCGCGCCGGCAGAATGTCGGGCGCCTTCAGTTGCGGTCGCCGGACCATGGCTACTCCGCTCCCGAGTCGCGCGCGTAGGCCTTGATGATGTCCCGTACCAGCCGGTGTCGCACCACATCCGCGTCGGTCAGATACTGGATGGCGATGCCATCAATGCCGTTGAGTATCCGTTCGATCTCGATCAGCCCCGATTGCTCGCGCGTGGGGAGATCGATCTGCGTCGTGTCCCCCGTAATGACCGCCCTGGAGTTCACGCCCAGGCGCGTGAGGAACATCTTCATCTGCGCGCTTGTGGCGTTCTGCGACTCATCCAGGATCACGAACGCATCCGCCAGCGTGCGCCCGCGCATGTAGGCCAGTGGCGCGATCTCGATGGTGCGGGTTTCCAGCGCCTTCTGCACGCGTTCGGGCGGCATCATGTCATCGAGCGCATCGTAGAGCGGCCGCAGATAGGGGTCGACCTTGGCCTGCAGATCGCCCGGCAGAAAGCCCAGACTCTCACCCGCCTCGACGGCGGGACGCGCGAGAATGATGCGTCGTACCCGCTTGCGGGCGAGCGCGTCCACCGCCATGGCCACGGCGAGGTACGTCTTGCCGGTACCGGCCGGTCCGATGCCGATCACGATGTCGTTTTCCGCGATCCGGCGCAGATACTCAGCCTGGCCGGGCGTCTTGGGCTGAATGATCCGGCGCACGCCCGCCAGGACGATGCGTTGTTCGTCCGTCGCCACCGCGGGACCATTGCCATTGGCCGCGATCTCCAGGCTCATGCGCATCACGTCATCGGGCGTGAGCGGCAGAAGCTGGCGCGCGGCGTCGAGCATGCGCTGCGCGAGTGGCTGCGCCCGTTCGACGAGCACACCCGGGCCGGAGAGCGAGAGCGCGTCGCCGCGGAGCGACACCTTGATGCCGGTCAGCCGCGACAGTTCCAGCAGGTTGGCGTCGTTCACCCCGGCCAGCGTGAGTGGGTCGGCGCCCTCCGCGTTCAGCCGATTGGTGACCGATTCGTCACTCACGCGACGATGCCTCCGCGACCGGTTCGGCGAGTCGGACGTGCAGCTCGCGCAGATCCTGCTCGGGGACAGGACTGGGCGCGCCTTCGAACAAGGCCCGCGCCTGCGTGGTCTTGGGAAATGCGATGACATCGCGCAGCGATGGGGCTCCGGCGAGCGTCATCGCGATCCGGTCGAACCCCAGGGCGATACCGCCATGCGGCGGGGCACCCGCGCGCAGCCCTTCGAGCAGGAAGCCGAATCGCTGCGTGGCCATGGCCTCACCAATACCGAGCAGCTCGAACACCCGCTGCTGCAGGCGCGGGTTCGCGATGCGAATGCTGCCGCCGCCCAGCTCGGTGCCGTTCAGCACGACATCATACGCCAGCGCGCGCACGCGTTCGGGATGCTCGTCCAGCAGCACCTCGTCTTCGGGATGCGGCGCGGTGAACGGGTGATGCACGGCGCCAAGCGTGCCGCTCGCGGAGTCGCGCTCGAACAGGGGGAAGTCCGTGACCCAGAGGAAGCAGCGTGACTGCGCCGGCACCAGGTCGAGCATGCGCGCCACTTCCTGTCGCACCCGATCGAGTGCGGGGCTGCTGATGTGATCAGGTGCCGCGACGAACAGCGCGAGGTCGCCATCGGCCAGGCCGAGCGCCTGCGCGGCATCCGGCGGCAGATACTTCGCCGCCGGCCCCGTGAGCGCACCCGCGTCCCGCTTCACACGCAGCAGGCCGCCCGCGCCGGCCCCCTTGGCCAGCGCTTCGAGCGCGTCCACCTGCTTGCGCGAGAGCGTTCCGCCGCCGGGCACGCGAATGCCGCGCACGCGACCGCCGGCGTCGAGCGCCGCGCGTGTCACCGCAAAGTCGCTCTTCCGGAAGACGCTGCTGGCATCGACCAGCGCGAGGTCGTAGCGCACGTCCGGGCGATCCGATCCGTACCGCTCCATGGCATCGGCGTGGCTCATTCGAGGAAATGGTGTGCGGATCTCCACACCACCCTCTCGCCACAACGCCGCGAGGAGATGCTCGGTGAGCGCAAGGATGTCGTCGGCCGCCACGAACGACGCCTCGATGTCGATCTGCGTGAACTCCGGCTGCCGGTCCGCGCGCAGATCCTCGTCGCGAAAGCAGCGCGCGATCTGGAAGTAGCGGTCGACGCCAGCCACCATCAGCAACTGCTTGTAAAGCTGGGGTGACTGCGGAAGCGCGTAGAACTCGCCGGGCTGCACGCGGCTTGGCACGAGGTAATCGCGAGCGCCCTCGGGCGTGGGTTTGGTGAGGATCGGCGTCTCGATCTCGAGGAAGCCCCGCTCGGACAGCACGCGCCGCGCCGTCTGCATGAGCTGGTGCCTGAGGATGAAATTGCGCAGCAGCTCGGGACGACGCAGATCGAGATACCGGTGGCGCAGACGTTGTTCCTCGGCGGGAAGCGGTTCGCCGCGCGCACGCGCCACCGGTATGGCGGGCGTGCTTGCCGGCCCGACCACGCGCAGCACACGGGCCCTGATCTCCACGTCGCCTGTGGCGAGGTCCGCGTTCCGTCCCTCAGGCGGCCGGGCTACCACCTCTCCTTCGACCAGCACGACACTCTCGCGGCCCACCGCGGCAGCGAGCGCCAGCGTGTCGCCTTCCACCCCAGCGGGGTCGAACGAGGCCTGGACGATGCCGTCCCGGTCACGCAGGTCGAGAAAGACGTGTCCGCCCAGATCGCGCTTGCCATGAACCCAGCCGCCGACGCGGACCAGGGAGCCGATATCCGTGGAGCGCAGTGCGCCGCAGCGGTGCGTCCGCAACGTGGTCGCCGCGTGATCAGTGTACGTCATGTGTCGCTCCTCTCACGGCGCAGCAGAACGGTCGCCACGCCGGCGAGTGCACCCGTGCTGTCAGCGATCCAGTCATACACGTCCATCGAGCGCCCTGGTATGAATTGTTGATGCCACTCATCCGCCGCGCCAAAGCACACGACGGCCGCGAGGACAAGCAGAGCACGTCCTGCAGACGGCGCGCGCACGGCAACCGCACGCGTGAGAAGCCACGCGAACATCGCGTACAGGCACAGATGAACAACCTTGTCCAGGTGCGGAATGCCGATGCCCGGCAGATCGCGGCCCGGAATGGAAGTGAGGATGAGTATGAACGCCGCCCAGATCACGGGCGGCACCCATCGTCGGACGCTCACGCCGCCTCCGACGCCCGGACGACGCGCAGGAACTCCTCGGCGGACTCGGCCGCCAGGAGGCCGGCACGGAGGGACTCACGACGCAGCAGCCGGGAGATGCGGCTCAGCGCCTTGACGTGCGCGCCTGCGGCGCTCTCGGGACCCACGAGCAGGAAGAAGAGCTGGACGGGCTTGCCATCGAGCGCGTCGAAGTCGATCGGCGTGCGCGAGACGCCAGCCGCGAGCACCAGTTGATCGACCGTGGGGGTCTTACCGTGCGGGATGGCGACACCGCCGCCGATGCCCGTGCTCAGCACCGTCTCGCGTTCGCGGACGGAGGCCAGCACTGCACTCGTGTCCATGTCCGGGCGATCCGGCGAAACCAGGCGGACAAGCTCTTCCAATACCTCGCTTTTCGTGCGGCTGTCGAGCGGTACCTTCACTCGCTCCGCCGACAGCAGCTCAGACAGAAGCACAGCGGCCCCGTGTAATGTGGCAGAATAGACAGACATTAATGTCCGCGCCTGGAGACCGGAATCGGATCCGGCCGCATACTGCGTCCCTCGAGGGAATCCATCTTCATGCAAGCCTTGAATTTAACATCCGGCTGGCTCGCGGGCCACATGGCGCGCCGGCGCGACATAGATTTCGCCTTGTGAACGAACCTGTCAATCTGCTCAATCTGCTGCCGGCGGACGCCGAGCACGTACTGCGCGATTTCGCGCTTGCGCATGGCGAGCCCGCCTATCGGGGCGCCCAGGTCGTGCAGCATCTGTGGCGACATCCGGTGGGGGATTTCGCGCAAATCACGACCCTGCCCGTGAGCTTTCGCCAGCGACTGGCGGAACACTTCAGCATGCCTCGACTGAGCGTGCTCGCGCGGCAGCACTCGCGCGACGGCACGCAGAAATTCCTCTTCCGCCTGTCCGATGGGCAGGGCATCGAGGCCGTGGCGATTCCCGAGGAGAACCGCACGACGCTGTGCATTTCCTCGCAGGCCGGGTGCGCGCTGCAATGCGCCTTTTGCGCCACTGGGCGCATGGGCTTCCAGCGCAACCTCGATGTCTGGGAGATTGTGGCGCAGGTTCGCGAGATGCGGCTCATCGAGTCGCCCGTCGCCGTGACGAATATCGTGTTCATGGGCATGGGGGAGCCGCTCATGAACTGGCGCGCGGTGGACGCTGCGCTCACGATCCTGAACCAGCCGGCCGGACTCGGCATCGGCGCACGCCATATCACGGTCTCGACCGTTGGTATTCTGCCGGGCATCGCCGCGCTGGCGCGACGGCCGGAGCAGTTCCGCCTCGCGCTGTCGGTGCATGCCCCGGACGATGCGCTCCGGCGCGAGCTCATGCCGATCAACGTGAAGTATCCGCTGGCGGAGCTGGTCGCAGCCGCCAGTGCGTTCAGCCGCCGCGTCACGTTCGAGTACGTCATGCTGGGCGGCGTGAACGATGCCGCGGAGCACGCCGCGCAACTGGCGTCTCTGGCGCGTCGGTGCGGCGCGTTCGTGAATCTCATTCCCCTGCACGCTGGCGGAACGCAGGAATTCCGGGCAACGTCTCCCGAGCGCATCGCGCACTTCGCGCGTGAAGTGCGCCGCCACGGCGTAGAGGTCGCCATCCGGAAGAGCCGTGGCACGGACATCTCCGCGGCATGCGGCCAGCTACGGGTAGAACGGCTCGGGAGGCGGATGCCAGTTGCGGCCAATGAGGACACTCACGTCGAGATAGCGTGAGCTGTCGGGATGGGCCACGACCGGAGCGCCGTCCATGGCGTTCGCGACGAGGGTGGCCCACGCGGGATGCGCCGTGCGGTCAATGATGAGCGTGCTGTCGCGCAGCTCGCGCGCATTACCGGATTCCACGACATCGAACCCGCGATCGCGCAGGTAAAAGGTGGCGCGCCGCGCCAGCCCCGGCGTGTGCGTGGCGTTGAGCACTTCCACCCGAATACGTACGCCGCTGGGCGCGCGCGCGTCAGCCCGGGCGCGCACGGGGCGCGCCGTCCCGGTATGCGCGGCGCCAGGCCTGGAACGGTTCAACGCCGCCGCTGCGCCGCCGCCGAGGAACAGGGCGGCGAGCAGTGCCAGATGCCAGCGTTTCACCGCACGCTGTTCCAGAGTGCAACGGTCGAGGGATACAACTCGAATCCCTCACGCAGGCACCATTCCACGCGATGCCGCACCACCTGTCGAAAGGCTCCTTCAAAATCCCGCGGAACATGCATGGCCAGGAAGGCGCGGTCGGCGCGCGCGAACGATCGACCCGGCTCCAGATAATCGGCCATGTACAGGGCCCGTCCCGTACGTGCCCAGGTGGCACACCCCACGGTGTGCCAACGAATCGCTTCGAGCAGATCGTTCCGCGTTTCACCCATGAGCACGAGGCGCCGGGCCGCAGCCGGACCGTGGAGCAGCTCCGCGGGGCGAACTGCATCGGACGCCAACGCGCGCAGTTCGAATTCGCTGGCGTCCCGCAATGCGTCGTGCAGCAGCCCGGCGTCGCTCCATTCCGCCCGCTCCGCTGCAGGGATGTGGAGCGCATCGCACCATTCCAGAAGCAGTGTAGTGACGCGCGCGATGTGGGCGCGCCGGCGCTCGCTCACGCGGGCCCACTCCGGCAGAGCCAGCTCAGTCGAATCCACGACGCACATATGGTTCGAGCACGGCGTGGTTCCGGATGTTGGTCCGGGCGACGTAGTTCCACCCCTTGAGCTCGACGCCACGCCCGATCGTGGCGTCCACCACGCGGCTGTATGGACCAATGACACACTCGGTCCCGATCTCCGTGTGACCCTCGAGCACCGCGCCGGGATAGATGACGGTATCGGCGCCAATGCGCACATCCGCGTCAATCCAGGCGGTGTCGGGGAGGACGAACGTGACGCCTCCCGCTTCGTGTCGCCGCACGAGACGATTCCGCATCGCCACGGATGCATCGGACAAGGTGTGGCGATCCACTACGCGAATGAGCTCGTCGGCCGATGTGGCCGTGATGCGCAAGGCGCCCACCGGAAACCGCGGATCATCGGCCGACGCGAGCGCGGGGCCCTCGCCGCCGACCGCGAGATAGGAGCCCTCCGCGTGCGGATTCGGGAGCGCCGCGATGCCACCCTCGCCCGCGCGCAGCAGCCGCGCGAAGGTCGGCGATGCGACCAGCGGCGACGCGCCGTCCACGAGCACCCGCAGCCCCGGTGCGGTCACCGCCGCGCGCAGCGCGACGAGTTCCGAACCGTCAGACACCGCATCCGCATGCAGCGGAACGTCCAGCCCCTCGGGGAGCGCCAGCACCGTCGATGCGCGATGCAGCAACCGGATTTCCCGCGGCCGCGGCGCGACGTTCGCCAGCGCCATGGCGACGTGCCACACAATGGGCCGGCCCGCCAGGGGGTGGAGATACACGCTCACCCGGGAGCGGAAGGTGTCGCCGTCATCCAGCGCGGCGACGACCGCGCTCCAGGTCACGTCTCACCCAGGATGACGTTGTCGATGAGGCGTGTGGCCCCCACACGGGCCGCGACCGCCACAACCGTTCCCTGCTCCGCCACCGCCACGGGCTCGAGCCGCTGCGGATCCACGATTGCGAGATAATCCACGTGCACATCCGGCTCCGTGGCCAGCGTCTCCCAGCCGAGCTGCTCGAGCTCCACGGCGTCGTATTCTCCGCCGTCAAAGGCGCGAGCAATGTGCGTGAGCGTGCGCGAGAGCACCAGCGCGCGGCGCCGCTCATCGTGCGTGAGGTAGGCGTTGCGACTCGAGAGGGCAAGTCCGTCCGCTTCACGAACCGTCCGCGCGACGATGATCCGCACCGGGAAGTCGAGATCGCGTGTCATGGCCCGGATCAGCGTCGCCTGCTGAATGTCCTTCTGTCCGAACACGGCAGCCTGCGGCTGCACGATGTTGAACAGCTTGGCCACGATCGTGAGCACGCCGGTGAAATGCCCCGGTCGCGCGGCCCCTTCCCAGCGATCGGCGAGTCCCAACGGCGTGACAACCACACTGCGCTCCGGCGAGTACAGCTCCTCCACGCCAGGCGCGAACAGCAGATCCACGCCGCGCCGCTCCGCCTTCGCCGCGTCCCCTTCCAGATCGCGCGGATAGCGCAGGAAATCATCGTGCGGGCCGAACTGCAGCGGATTGACGAAGACGCTCATGACCACGATGCCGCCGTGCCGGTGCGCCTCGTCCACGAGTTGCAGGTGCCCTTCGTGCAAGGCACCCATCGTTGGCACCAGCGCGACGGGCGTGCGCGCCCGCCGTGCGTCCGCGAGCGCGCTGCGCATGCCGCAGACCGAGGTCACGACCCGGATACTAGAAGCTGTGCTCGTCATCAGGATATCGCCCAGCGCGCACGTCGTCGCGGAACCGTCCGATGGCATCACGCACTTCGGCCGCGAGTGTCGCGTAGCGCTTCAGAAATTTCGGAGTGAACCGATCGTTGAGACCCAGCATGTCGTGCAGCACCAGGACCTGCCCATCGCATGCGGGGCCGGCCCCAATGCCGATCGTGGGGATGGACAAGGCCTGGGTGATGGTGGCGGCAACCGCCGCCGGCACGAGCTCGAGCACCAGCGCGAAGGCCCCGGCATCCTCCAGTCGTCTGGCCTCCTCCAGCAGCCGCTGCGCCCCGGCGTCGTCGCGCCCCTGCACCCGAAACCCGCCCAGCGCGTGAACGGACTGCGGCGTAAAACCGAGGTGGCCCATCACGGGAATTCCGATGGCGGTCAGTGCACGAACGGTGCGCGCGATGTCCGCGCTGCCACCCTCGAGCTTCACCGCCTGCGCGCCGGTCTGCTGCATGGCGCGGCCGCAGTTCAGTAGTGCCTGCTCCGTGCTCACCTGGTAGGTGAGAAACGGCATGTCGATGATCAGCAGGGCCCGCGTCACGCCGCGTCGGGTGATGCACCCATGATAGATCATCTGATCCAGCGTCACCGAGAGCGTGGACTCCAGTCCCGCCACCACGTTCGCCAGGGAGTCCCCCACGAGCACGGCATCCACGCCGCTCTCGTCGACCAGTCGGCCGAACAGCGCATCGTATGCCGTGACGACCACGAGCTTTTGCGCACTTCCCTTGCGCGCCACGAATTCGTGCGTCGTCACGGGGCGCTCGCGCGGCGGCTCCGGAGCGCTACTCACCGCGTCCTCGCAGCTCGGCCAGCTCCCGCGTCCAGAATTCCCGCGTGTACGCCCCCGGATGGGGAACGGTCAGTCCCGGCTCGTCTACTGTCTGGACGGCGAACATTACGATATCGAGATCCAGGGTACGTGGTCCCCACCGTTCGCTTCGCACCCGACCCTCGGCGCGCTCGATCGCATGCAGTGCGTCGAGCAGCTCACGAGGCGAGAGCTCTGTTTCCAGCGCGACCATCTGATTGAGATACCGGCGCTGGGGAAGATTCCCCAGGGGCGCGGTTTCCTCGATGGAAGATGCGCCAAGGAGGCGGCTCAACGGAAGCGCCGCGAGCGCACTGCGGGCGCGCGCGAGATGGGTGGCACGGTCGCCCAGATTGGAGCCAAGCGCAATGTACGCGGTATCACGCATCTGTTGACAGCGTGCGAAGATAGACCCATTCTGCGGCCATGTCAAAGGAACCTGTTTCGTGGATAGTCTGACCGCCCATTATCTGGCGCGCGAGCTCGATGGCCGCTGGAGCGGGCACCCATTGCGTGGCATTCTCGTGGATCAGTCTGCCCGCTGCGTGGTCGTGCACCCGGCATCGGGGCAGGCGGTGGTCTTCGACCTGTCGTTGCCTGAAGTACCCGTTGAGCAGTATGCCGGCACGACGGTCGGCACATTGCTCCAGCACTGGATCGTGCATCACGTCGTTGCGCCGATTGATGATCGTCGCCTCATTGTTCAGCTGTCACACGAAGGGCGATTTCGCGGCTCCGCCTCGCGGAACGCCACGCTCGAGATCAGTGCGATGCCATCAGCTCGCGCCGCGCTGCTCCGCGACGCAGGCGGGAAGATAGTCGCGAAGCTCGGGGGACGCGTGCCGCCGGCGGCCGCCCCGCGGCCGCTGCTGGATCGCGCCGCGCTCGAGTCGGCGGTGGCGGCGGGCGACATGCGGGCCCTGCTCTCGGCGCGATGGATGAGCGCGCGCGTCGCGCGATGGCTGACGCGGGACGCGGAGCGGGCCTGGGAACGATACGAGTTCATCTGCTCGATGCCGGAGCCGGAACCCACGTGGTGTGACAGCGAACTGCTTCCCTTCCCGATGTGTGAGAGCGGACGCCCGGCGGATTCGCTCATCGTTCCCCACACGAAGTCGGCTGCGCCGCTGGTGACGCCAGGCGGTGATGACCGCAGCGAGCGCGCTCGGCGGCGGATGCGCGCGGAACTGGAGCGCGCGAGCGCCGCGCCGCGCTACCGTGCGGCGGCGGATGCACTCATGGCACTCGGAAGCGCGCCCGCTCCGGAACGGGTAGCGGTCGGCGACGGCATGTGCGTCGAGGTCGCACCGCGTCGCGGAGAGACTTCGCTGGAAGCCGCGACGCGCCTCTACGCCACTGTCCGCTCCATGGAACGCGCGCTCACGCATCTCCCCGGGCGCCTAGCGGCGCTGGCCCTGCGCGACCCCGCGGCCGGCGCTGATGAACCGGCGGCTGCACCATCGTCCCGTCGCGCCGCACGAGCGCTGCGAACCCAGCCGCGCGCCTTTCGCAGCTATCGCTCGTCCGGTGGACTGGACATCTGGGTCGGACGCGGCGCGGCATCCAATGATGAGCTGACCTTCCATGCCGCGGCAGCAGACGACGTCTGGTTGCACGCGCGCGACAATGCCGGCGCGCACGTCGTACTGCGCTGGCAGCATGATGACGCGCCGCCGGAACGGGACCTGCGCGAGGCGGCAATGCTCGCCGCGTGGCACAGCAAGTCGCGCGGGTCGGCGATTGTACCGGTGGACTGGACGCGGCGCAAGTACGTGCGCAAACCGCGCGGCGCGGCACCTGGACTCGTCATCGTGCAACGGTGTCGTACCGTCTTCGTGCGTCCCGATGCTCGACTGGAAAAGGCGCTGCGACGTGACATGCGCCTGAGCGGAGATGGTTGAGTCAGACCCGCGCGTCGTCCATGGCTGTGCGCAACGACGCCACCAGATCGATCGCGCGCTCGATATTCGTGTCCGCGGCGTGCACGACCGCGCTGCCCACCACGACCCCGTCGGCAAGACGCGCGACGGCCACGGCCTGATCGGGGCGGGAGATGCCGAAGCCGACGCAGATTGGCAGCGACGTGACGGCGCGCAATCGGTGGATGGTCGCGGGCAGATCGGCAGACACATCGTCACGCTCGCCCGTGACGCCGAGGCGGCTGATGAGGTACACAAACCCACGGCCATGGCGCGCGATCGCCTCCATGCGCGACTCGGGCGTGGTCGGGGCGACCAGCCGGATGAACGCGAGCGGGCCCTCACCGATCCGGTGTTCGAGCGCGGCATCGGCGCCCACCGGCAGATCGGTGACGAGAATGCCGCTTGCCCCGGCACGGGCGCCTTGCTCGAGCGCGTCGGGACCTGCCGCAAGGAGCGGATTGAGATAGGTGAAGATCACCACAGGCACCGACAGGTGCGCCTCCGCGACCAGCTCGAGGGCACCATCGAAGGTCATGCCGAGCGCGAGGGCACGCTGCGAGCTCGCCTGGATCACCGGACCGTCCGCCAGCGGGTCGGAAAACGGAATGCCGACCTCGATGATGTCCGCGCCCGCGTCCGCGGCGCCGCGCAGCAACGCCAGGGAGCCTGCGCGGTCCGGATGTCCCGCGGTCGCATAGACGACGAGCGCCTTGCGCCCTTCGGCGCGCAGGGCGGCGAAGCGCCCTACGAAGCGATCAGGAGAAGTAGTCACTGACACGAATGCCGTACCGTTCCGGATCGGTCACCTTGATGATCGTCCGCCTGTGCGTCCCCGACTCGTCGCGCTCCATCAGATCCGCCAGCATTCCGGGAAACAACGTGTTACCGCGCTCGTCGCTCACGATCTTGACGATGGGTCGTGCCACGGCATCACCCGACCCGTTCGTGGCATAGACAACGGCGAGCTCCAGCGTATCGAGCACGACGAACGTACCCACGGGATAGTGGCCCACGAGGCTCATGAACGCCTTGACGATAACCGGATCCATGCCGCGCCGCGGATTACCGCGCAGTTCCTGCAGCACATCGGCCGGCGAGGTCGGCGCCTGGTATATGCGTCGCGAGGTCGCCGCATCGAACGCATCGGCGACTGCGACGATCTTGCTGAAGATGGCCATCTCGCGGGGACGCAGGTGATGCGGATAGCCGCTCAGATCCGTCTTCATGTGGTGCTCGTACGCCACGATGATCGCGCGATACGGTACTTCGGCGTGACCGCGCAGCTTGAACAGTTGCAGCGCGCCCAGCCACGGATGGGCCGCAATGGCGCGCCATTCCTCCTCGGAGAGATCCGCCGGCTTATTGAGCACGTCGATCGGGACGCGCGCCTTGCCCAGGTCGTGCATGAGCGCCGCCACGCCAAGATCGTAGAGCTGCAGCCGCGTGAGTCCCAGCTTGCGGCCCAGCGCAACGGAAAAGATGCACACGTTCACGCTGTGCACGAACGTATACTCGTCGTAGTCGCGCAGCGTCGTCAGGCCCAGCAGCGAGGTTTCCTCGTTGAGAATCTGGTCCACGATGCCCTGCACCACGCGCTTGATCCGCTTGATGCTGGTGCTGCGGCCCATGCGCACCGAGTTGATGACTTCCTTGGTGACTGACACCGACTGCGCGTAGGTACGCTTGGCCGCGGCGCGGGCGCGCTCGAGCTCGTCCTCGTCGGTGGCGGGCGGCGGCCCGAGATCGAAGACCGACACCGAGGCGTCGGCGAGCCTGCTCGCCAGCGACTCGAGGCGTTCGTCGTCGGAGCCGCCCGCGGGCGCTTGCAGCAGCGTGAGGAACACCACCCAGTCGCGCGCCGTCGAGCCGTCCGCCACCCGGCACAACCCGACGCCGCACTCGCGGAAGACGGAGATGATGCGCGTGAAGCTCGCGTAGGTGTCGAGCTCGAGTCGCAGCCGCGTACCGTTGACGAAGATGAATTCACCGGCCACCCGAAGGTCGAGCTCTCCCTCGCGGCGAATGATCTCCTCGGCCTGGCGCAGCACTTCGTCGATTGTCTTCTGCACCACCGGGTTGTCCGGTGGATACAGCTTGACGGAGCGCAGCGCGCCGTGCGCCGCGAACAGCAGGTCGCGCCCGACCTTGCGGAGATACCCGTCGTTGCCTCGCTCACCAACCTCCTGCGTGGATGGCGCGGGCGCGGCCGGCATCGTGGCGTCGGTCATGCGTCGCCGTCGCGCAGTGCGCGATTGATGGCGCTGCGCACGCGCGGATCCTTGTCGCCGGCGGCGCGGCGCAGCGCCTCGAATGCGCTGTCGCTGCCGATGCGGCCGAGCGCCATGGCGGCGCAGGCCCGGATGTCCGGTTCCACCTTGCGGCGCAGCAGCGAGCCGCGTGCGTTGAGCAGCGCATCCAGCGGCTCTACTCCTGCCTCGCCTGCCAGGAGTGCGTACGCCTCGAACCGGGCCATCTTCTCGGTGAGATCGGCGGCCCGTGCGGTTGTGCCCCGCACCACGCTCTCGATCCTGGGCAGCGCGCTGCGATGCCCCGCCTGCCCCACGGCACGCACTGCGGTGACGCGGATGTCCCTGTCCTCATCGTCGAGCGCATTCTCGAGGATGCGCATGGCGCCGGGCGATCCGATTCCCGCGAGCGCCGCAGCCGCCGCCTGCCGTGCTTCGAGTGTGCCCGACGCCATGACCTTCCCGAGCTGTCCGACCGCCGCCGGGGTCTTCAGCTCGGCGGCCCGCCGCATGGCTTCGATGGCCACTGCCGCATCGCTGGAGAGCATCAACTTGAGCAGTTCGCCGGTGTGCGATGCCGCGAGTCGTGTCGCCGCGCTTTCGAGCACCTCACGCAGCTCGCGACGGCGTACCATCTTGAGCCATCCGAGCACCAGCCCGAGCGTGGACGGGAGCAGCTGCGCGAAGAGCGCGTCGAGATCCTCGTGCGCTGGCAGCACCGTCGCGTCATCCAGCGACTGCAGCAACTGCGGCAGCACGCCCGCCGCGCTGATGGCCTCCGGAAGCCGGCCCAGGCGGTCCACGACTTCCGGCTGGAGGTCGGCACGCCGTGTGGGAAGCGCCTCTGCCTCGCGCAGCAGGTACGCCACCGACCCGTAGTCCCCAGCCGAGAGCAGGATCGGCAGGAAGCTCTCGAAGATCTCGCACACCTCCTGGCGCACGTGCAGATCGGACTGCGTCTCGAAAATATCGAGCACGATCGCCAGGACATTGGGCCGCGGATTCTCGTGCTGATCGTGCTGAATCGCCGTGTGGAGATACTCGATTTCGGACTCGTCCAGGAAATAGAGCGCGGAATCGAGATCTTCCATGCGCACAATGCCTGATTGCCGCGCGGCCTCCTCCGTTTCGGCGCGAATGTCCACCAGCGGCAGCTGCCTGGTCTGCGCGGCCGCTTCGTCCGCCTGGATGGGGACCACACCATCCACGCCGACGTCGACGTACCGATAGCGGAGGAAGCTGAATTCCTGCTCCCACAGCAGTGTGAGCAGATCATCCTCGTCGGGCGCGGCCTTGCGCACGCGCTGCAGGATGTCGAGCAAAGCGGTGCTCTCGTCCGCCTCGAAGCCCGCCTGCACGGTCAGCTCGCGCAGCCCGTCCTTGAAAAACACCCATGCCAGGCTCTCGGTGCGCGACGGTTCGTGCAGCACAACGCGCCCCATCCAGGTGAACTCGGACTCGCCAATGGTCAGGACGAGCTCCGACGTGTGCGCCCAGATCGGTACGAACGAGTGCTGGAATTGCTCGATCGCACGCTGGTAGATGGGATTGTTGGGGAGGTAGAGCTGGTGCGTCTTGACGGCACGCGCCAGGCAGCGCATGAACTCCTCGACGAGCGCTACCGGGAACGGCGGTTCGGGCAGAGCGTCTTCGAGCTGCGGAGCGGGCGTCGTGGCGGGCAACGTCACCGCGCGTGCTCCTGCAGCTCGCTCACCTGCATCACGTCCTTGTCCCCGCGGCCGCTGACGCACACGAGTACCGGCTCGGACGGGGCCCACCGCCCGCGCTGAGCGGCGACCCACGCGACGGCATGGGCGGACTCCAGCGCGGGAATGATCCCTTCCAGCCGGCTCAGCAGGGCGAAACCGTCGAGCGCCTCCGCATCGGTGACAGACACGTAGGTCGCGCGGCCGCTGTCCTTGAGGAAGCTGTGCTCGGGACCAACGCCCGGATAATCCAGCCCCGCCGAGATCGAGTGAGCGGGATGCACCTGGCCGTGTTCGTCCTGCAGCAGATAACTGCGCGAACCATGCAGAACGCCCGGCGTGCCGCGCGACAAGGACGCGGCATGGCGATCGCTCGCCAGCCCCTCGCCGGCCGCTTCGACGCCGACGAGCTCCACATCCGTCTCGGGAATGAAGTCGTGAAAGATGCCGATCGCGTTGGAGCCGCCACCCACGCAGGCCACGACCGTCCGCGGCAGTCGTCCCGCGAGCGCCAGCATCTGCGCGCGCGCTTCCCGGCCGATGACGGCCTGGAACTCCCGTACCATGTACGGATACGGCGCCGGCCCCACCACGGAGCCAATGATGTAGTGGCTGTCCGTCACGTTCGTTACCCAGTCCCGGATGGCTTCATTCGTGGCATCCTTGAGCGTGCGCGTGCCTGACAGCACCGGTCGCACCTCTGCCCCCATCAACTGCATGCGGAAGACATTGAGCGCCTGCCGCCGCATGTCCTCCTCGCCCATGTACACCACACACTGCAGGTCGAACTTCGCGCACACCGTGGCGGTGGCGACGCCGTGCTGCCCGGCGCCGGTCTCCGCAATGATGCGGCGCTTGCCCATCCGCCGGGCCAGGAGGACCTGTCCCAGCGTGTTGTTGATCTTGTGTGCGCCCGTGTGATTCAGGTCTTCGCGCTTGAGATACACGGGCGCGCCCACGAGAGCCGATAACCGGCCCGCGTGGCTCACTGGAGAAGGACGACCCACGTAGGTAGAGAGCAATCCCTCGAACTCGGCCTGGAAGGCCGGATCGCGTCTCGCGTCGCAGAACGCCTGCTCCAGCGCGGCCAGCGACGGGATGAGCGTCTCCGGAACGTACTTGCCGCCGAATGCCCCGAAGCGCTCCGGTAGCGTGATCTCACTGCTCATGTCTCTCCGCTTGCCTGTCGCACGGCGGCCGTGAAGGCACGCATGCGATCGTGATCCTTGATGCCCGGGATACGCTCCACGCCGGACGATACGTCCACCACCGAGGGCGACAGCACGCGAATCGCCGCGGCGACGTTGTCCGGATTCAGGCCGCCCGCGGCAATGAGCATGGCATGACACGGCCGCTGCGCCCGGGCAAGAAGGTGCCAGTCGAATGGCGTACCGGTCCCGCCGGACCCTCCGGCCGCCGTGACGCTGTCAAGCAGCACCCCATCCGCCACGTCGTCGAGCGCCGCCACGGCGCCCAGCGAGGCCGCCTCCCGCACGGGCACCACCGCCCACACGGGCAGCGAGAGCCGCTCGCGAAGCGCCTGGACGCGCACGCTGGTCACGCCATCGTGCAGCTGCACGATGTCCAGTGCGGCATCGTGCGCTGCCCGCACGATCTCGTCGTCGGTGTGACCGGCGAACACGCCAACGCGTTTCGCGGAGCCGCTCGCGGTATCCAGAATGCGCCTGGCCTGCGCGGCGCTCACGTGCCGCGGTCCCGCCGCGAGAATGACGCCAACGTACGTGGCGCCCAATGCGACGGCCATCGCGATGTCCTCCTCACGCGTCATCCCGCAGAACTTGATCTCAACGCTCACGCGCGCTCCGGGGCACGTCAACCATGGCGCGCAGCGCGCGCTCGGGGTCCGGTGATGCCGACAGCATCGATCCAATGAGCACGGCATCGGCTCCCGCGCGCGCCGCCCGTTCCACGTCCACCCGGGCCAGCATCCCGCTCTCGGAGACCGCGATGCAGGCGCTCGGCACTCGAGGCAACAGCCGGTCGCCGGTCGCCGCGTCAATCTGCAGCGTCTCGAGGTTCCGGTTGTTCACGCCGATCACGCGCGCGCCGGCCGCCAGCGCTCGATCCAGCTCGCCATCGCCGTGCACTTCGACCAGGGGCTCGACACCCACGGCGCGGGCACGCAGGATCAGCTTCTCCAACTCGATCGGTGCGAGCGCGCGCACGATGAGCAACGCCGCCGCGGCACCGTTGGCGCGCGCCTCCAGCAATTGCACCTCGTGCACGATGAAGTCCTTGCGCAGCGCGGGTACGCCCACGGCGCCGCTGGCGACACGCAGATCATCCAGCGAGCCGCCAAAGTGGATGGGCTCCGTCAGCACGGATAGCGCCGCGGCTCCGCCCGCGGCGTACGCCGCGGCCTGGTCCCGCGCCGACAGCGCCGCATTGATCTCACCCCTGGAGGGAGATCGGCGCTTGACCTCGGCAATGAGTGCGACGTCGGATCGCCGGAGCGCATCGAGGAACGACGGGGCGGGCGGTGCCGCGGCAGCCGCCCGCTCGATTTCCTGCACCGCGCGCCGGTGTCGCAGCAACCCAGCCACGCGCGCGTGGGATTCGGCGACGATGCGGCCCAGGGTGCCTGCGGGAGCAATCCATTGCTGTCTGGATACTTGCACTTCGGGTAATCTTCGGTTAGAGTATATTCGGCTTCCGTTCGGTACCCGGGCGAGGGGTCTCCCCGCCCGATTCCTACCCCGGCATGGAGCTGGAGATGACGCTCACAAAGCGACAGCGCGAAATCCTGGATTTTCTCACCAGTTACGCAGACGGAAACGGCTACGCGCCCAGTTTCGAGGAAATCGCCAGACAGTTCAACTATACCTCGCTTGCAACGGTTCACGAGCACCTGAGCAACCTCGAGCGCAAGGGGTACATCAAGCGCTCCTATAACGAGAGCCGCGCCATCGAGATTCTTCCATCCGATGTCTACCCGCGCGGCGTGGAGCTTCCGCTGCTGGGCAGCGTCGCCGCGGGTGTGCCCATCGAGGCACTCGAAGTGAATGAAACCGTCGTCGTGCCGGAGAGTTTCATTCACCGGGGCGGCAACCACTACGTCCTGCGCGTGCGCGGAAATTCCATGATCGACGAGCAGATTCGTGATGGCGACTTTGTGGTCATCAACGAGCGCCCCGCCGCGGATGACGGGGAAACGGTCATTGCACTCATCGACAACACCGCGGCCACGGTCAAGAAGTTCTACCGCGAGCGCGATGGCCGTATTCGTCTCCAGCCGGCCAATGAAACGATGCGGCCCATCTACGTCCACGAGAACGACGTCACGATCCAGGGCGTGGTGGTCGGGGTGCTGCGCCGCTATTGAGGCTGTCCGTGTGCCTGCGTGGCGCTGCGCAGCCGCTCCAGGGCATCCAGGCCGCGGCCGTCGTCCAGCGCGCGCTGTGCCAGAGCGAGCGCGTTCTCATAGCTGGTGCCCGAAAATGCCACGTAAATGGCGGCGGCGGCATTCAGTAACACCGCCGAACGCGCACCACCGTGGCGCCGTCCACCCAACACGTCCACTATCGCGCTCGCGTTATCCGCCGGCGTTCCACCCGCAAGCTCCGCCGCCGTTGCTCCGCCCAACCCGAGTCGCTCCGGGTCGATAGTCCAGCTTTGCACCGCGCCCTCCCGGACCTCCTGCACGTGCGTACAGCCCAGCGGCGAGATCTCATCCAGTCCGGGCTCCCCGTACACGACCATGGCGTGCTGCGAGCCCAGCGCGGCCAGCGCGCCGGCCAGCAGTGGCAGGCGGGCATGGTCGGAGACGCCCACCACCTGACGCCCTGCCCCGGCGGGATTCGCGAGGGGACCGAGAATGTTCATGACTGTCCCGATTGCGAGATCGCGACGGACCGGCCCGACGTGGCGCATGGCAGGGTGCATGCTCGGGGCGTACATGAATACGATACCGGTCTCCTCGAGCACGCGGCGCATCGCGTCCACCGGCATCTCGATGCGGACGCCGAGCGCTTCGAGCACATCTGCGCTGCCGCACTGCGAGGTGAAGGACCGATTGCCGTGCTTGGCAATGCGAACGCCGGCTCCAGCCGCGAGCAGCGCGGCCGCGGTCGAGATGTTGAACGTCGGAATCGCCCCTCCCCCGGTGCCACAGGTATCCACGAGCAGGGAGGGCTCGCGGGCTGGCAGCGCGAGCATGGCGCGCCGCATCGCCTGCGCGCCCCCCGCCACTTCGGCGGCCGTCTCGCCCTTGACGCGGAGCGCCATGAGAATGGCTGCCACCTGCGCTGGCGAGGCTTCCCCACGCATGATGACGTCGAACGCATCGGCCGTGTCCTGCATGGAGAGCGAATCACCCGCCGCCAGCCGGCGAATCGCCAGGCGCAGCGAATCAGCGGACACCGATCGACTCGAGCAGCCGTTCGGGGAGCACCGCGCGCCAGGCGATGAGCGAGATGAGCAGGGCCAGAATGCGCACGCGCTCCACGTCCTCGTCCACGTAGACGCCGCGCAACGCGCGATTGGTGAGATTGAGGACGCCCACGAGCTCGTCGTGGTACACCAGCGGAAAGCTGATGAAGGAACCCGTGGTGAAGTATTCATCATGCAGCAGCGGGTGCCCCTGCGTCTGCGTGACGTCAGTCACAAGCAGCGGTTGGCGACTCGCGGCCACCTTGCCCGAGACCCCTTCGCCGATCCGGATTCGCTTGCCCTCGGCGATCTCCGGGGCCAGCCCCGTGGCCGCGGCGATGTAGAGTTCGTTGGCGCCGGGCACGCGCAGGACGAGTGAGCAGCGCTGCGCCTGCATGTCATCGCCCACGAGCGCCAGGAGCCCGTCGGCCAGCGCTCTCGGATCGGCGGTCGTGGCATCCAGCGTGAGCACGCGATCAATGAGGTACAGGGTTCGCGTTTTCTGGCGGAGCATCTCGCTGCGCCGATGCAGCTCGATGTGCGCCTGCTCGAGCTGGCTGACCGCGGCGGTGACCTGCCCCTCCACGGCCTCGGCGCGGCGCGCGGCGCGGCGGGCATCTTCCTGCGCCCGGGCAGCGTCGCGTTCCAGCGCGACCAGACGCTCCGGTGCGACCGCAGCCGTGGCCTGGGGCGTGATCCGCGCCTGCGCCAGTTCCTGTTCGAGCGCAGCGAGCCGCTTGACGTACTCGCCGTGCACGCGCTGCGTGACATCTTCGAGCGTGTGCACGGCCTCATCGCGCGCGTCGCGTTCGGCGAAGCGGGCATGCGCCAGCTCGAACAGCGCTGCCGATGGGGCGAAGCGCTCCACCACACGCGTGCCAAAGAATCGTCGCGACTCGACGAGCAGCAGCGCGGCCGCGAGCGGCCCATCGTGGGTGATGCCGCGGATCGCCAGGAGCCCCTCCTCACCCGACGCGAGCGAGAGGCCGAAGAGGCGCAGGTATTCGTCGGAGTCGTCCCCGAGATCGGCGAACTGCCCGCCCTTGGTGACTTGCTGGCGCACGCGTGCCGGGAGATGATCGAACGTGGTGTCGATGCGTTCGCGCACGATCTTGTCATCAGCCGGCGTGAGGCGATCGCGGAAGAGCTGCCGCCGCGCGTCGAACGTGAGCAGGGCCAGTCGCGCTGAGCGGTCTATCTCAGCCAGTGCTTCGCCCAGCGCCACGAGCGCGGCGTCCAGATCGGATGCCGCGCCGAGCGCGTGCGCAAGCGAGGCAAGTGTTCGAGGGGGCATCGTCGCCGATTCGGGGCAGGTACGGCGGGGTGGAGTGGGAAGCGCAATGTAGAGACGTAGGTGTTGAACTGTCAATCGGTTCCACCGTGCGAGCTTGCTTGACACTGAAAGGTGTGCGGGTATGTTCTCTCACATGCCGGAGCGCACCATGCAGCTGGTGATGCACTACGATGGGGCGGGGTTCGCGGGATGGCAGCAGCAACCAGGGCAGCGCACCGTGCAGGGCGAGCTCGAGGCAGTGCTGGCGCGCCTGTGCGGTGGGCCTGTGACAGCCATCGGATCGGGACGGACGGATGCGGGCGTGCACGCGCGAGGACAAGCGGTGGGGGTTCGCGTTCCGGATAAATGGACGCCCTGCACGTTGCGGCGCGCGCTGAACTCCCTGCTGACCCCTGACGTCTGGATCGCCGCGGCACACGACATGGTGCCGGCGTTTCATGCACGGTACAGCGCCGTCGCCCGGCGTTACAGCTACCAGGTTGGTACGGATGCGGGTGCGCAATCGCCCTTTCGCCGCCGGTGGGAGTTGAGCGTGCGCCGGGCGCTCGATCGGACGATTCTCGACGCAGGAGCCCGGGCCCTTCAGGGAGAGCATCGCTTTCTGGCGTTTGCGGTCCGGGGCACGGCGCCCGGGCACGACACGCACGCGTGTCGCGTGTTCGACGCCGGGTGGCGGGATCGGCCGGGCGGCCTCGTGTTCGAGATCGAGGCGAACCGCTTCCTGCATCACATGGTCCGCTTCCTCGTCGGTACCATGCTGGACGCTGCCGCGGGGCGCCGGGATCCGGACAGTATCGAGCAGTTGCTCGATGCGCCGGACAATCGGCGTACCTCCGCGCCCGCGCCGGCTCACGCGCTGTTTCTCGACGTCGTTCGCTATCCGCCTGACCTCTATCTCGCACCCGAATGAAAATCTTCCTGGATACGGCGAATCTCGATGAAATCCGCTGGGCGCTGAACACCGGTCTCATTGATGGCGTCACGACGAACCCGGCGCTGCTCGCGCGGGAGTGCGTGGACCGCGATCACCATGCCCACGTGGCGGATCTCTGCCGGTCGGTTCCCGGACCCGTGACGGTGCAGGTCATTTCGGTGGACGCGGACGGGATGTACCGCGAGGGAAAGGAGCTGGCCCGTCTCTCCGATCGTGTGGTCCTGGAGGTGCCCATGATCGAGGAGGGGCTGGTCGCGGCACGGCGCCTCGTGAGCGACGGTCTTGCGGTGAACGTCACGCTGGTGTTCAGCGCGTCGCAGGCACTGCTCGCCGCGCGAACCGGCGCGAGCTATGTCAGCCCGTTCATTGGGCGGCTGGATGATGCCGGGAGTGATGGCATTGCCGTCGTCGCGGACATTCGCCGCATCTTCGATCAATCCGGGGTGGAGTGTGAGGTGCTCGCCTCCTCGATTCGGACGCCGCGGCGCTTCGTCGATGCGGCACGCACGGGCGCGGACGTTGTCGCTGTGCCGCCCGCTGTGCTTCGCGCGGCGCTGGTGCACCCGCTGACTGATCTCGGCCTCGACCATTTTCTCCACGAATGGAGTCGTCAGATCGTGAAGGCGCGCTCGGGACAGGCGTGATGTCGCGCCTCTGGATGTTCGCTCTGGTGGCGACGCTGGCGTGTGGTGGCGGGTCGCGGGACAGCGGCAGCGGGAGAGGGCTCACTGTCGCCGTCGCGGCGGCGGCGGAACACGCACGCGATACGATCATCGATCCGCGGCGCCGAACGCTGATCACGCAGGCCGTGCGCGACGTGTCGCCCACGGTCGTGACGGTGCAGACGCAGATCGTGGAGCACGCTCCCGTTGATCCATTTGCCGCCTTCTTCGGGCGCCAGAGCGGCGATCGGACGCTTCCGGGATTGGGCTCGGGCTTCATCCTCCGCCCCGACGGCGTCATCGTGACGAACGCGCATGTGATCAACGAAGCGAGCTCGATTTCCGTGGCGTTGCGCGACGGCACCACCTATCCCGCGAAGCTGCTCGGCAAGGACGACATCAATGATCTTGCCGTGCTCAAGATCAACGCGGAGAATCTCCCGGTCGCCAAGCTCGGTGATTCCGACAACCTGCTGATCGGCGAATGGGCCATCGCCATCGGCAATCCGTACGGATTCGTGCTGGGCAATTCCGAACCCAGTGTCACCACCGGCGTGATCAGCGGGACCGGGCGCAATCTCGCGGCGCAGGCGCAGGGCGGCGCCACGTACGTGGACATGATCCAGACGGATGCCGCCATCAATCCGGGCAATTCGGGTGGACCGCTCGTAGACGCCGTGGGCGAGGTGATCGGCGTGAACAGCTCGATCTACACACCCTCGGGCGGCTCGGTCGGAATCGGATTCGCCATCCCGATCAATCGCGTCAAGCGGGTCGCCGAGGATCTGCTGGAGCACGGCACCATTCGTCGCCCGTGGCTCGGCATCAAGGAAGCGCTGCCCACCGGCGACAACGCCAGGCAGGTGCTCAGCGCCGGTGTGATCATTCACTCGATCGTGCCGGGTTCTCCGGCGGACAAGTCCGGGCTGCGCGCGGGCGATCAGTTGCTCAAGGCCGGCGAGCGCACTCTGCGCAACCCCTTTGACTGGGAAGCGGAGATGCTCGAGCTGCGCGTGGGACAGCAGGTGCCGCTCGAGGTGCGTCGCAACGGACGCGTCTTCACGACGACCGTGACGGTGGCGGACCTGCCGGAGGTGAGCGCGCCCAAGGTGCAGGTGCTCAAGGAGCTCGAACTCGTCACGCTCACGCCGACGATCCGGGGCGAGCGCGGCATTCGCAGCACACATGGCGCAGTGATCTACAACGTGAGCCAGAGCGTGTCGGACGAACTGGGCATTCAGAAGGGCGACGTGATCGTGCAGATCAATCGGGTGCCCGTCACGAGCGCGCAGGATGTGCAGAGGGCGCTGGAGGCCTTCTCCGGCCGCGGATACATCCGCATGTACTTCGAGCGCGGCGGCGCGATCTACTCCACGGACTTCAGCATCCGGTGACCGCCTCCTTTTCGCAGTATGCCTCCCCGCTCGCGGCGCGCTACGCGTCCGGCGCGATGCTCGAGCTCTGGTCGCCGCGCCAGCGCTATGCGCTGTGGCGGCGACTCTGGCTCGCCCTCGCGGAGGCGGAGCACGAGCTGGGCGTAGCGGGCATCACGGAGGAAGGCCTCGCGCAGATGCGCGCGCACCTCGATGACATCGATTTCGAGAAGGCGGCGGCGTTCGAGCGCCGCTTCCGGCATGATGTCATGGCGCACGTCCACGCGTTCGGCGATGTCGCGCCGCTGGCGCGCCCGTTTCTGCACCTCGGGGCCACCAGCGCGTTTGTCACCGATAATGCCGATGTGATCCTCATGCGGCGCGGCCTCGAGCTGGTGCGAGACGCCGCGCTGGACGTCTTCCGCGAGCTGGCCACGTTCGCCGAGCGCTGGCGCGACGAACCCGCGCTGGCCTACACGCATCTGCAGCCGGCGCAGCTCACCACGGTCGGCAAGCGCGCCACCCTCTGGATGCAGGATCTCGCGCTGGATCTCGCCGATCTCGACTACCGGATCACGACGCTGCCATTGCGTGGCGTGAAGGGCACGACGGGCACACAGGCCAGCTTCCTCGAAATGTTCCACGGCGATCACGCAAAGGTCCGGCGCCTCGAGGAGCTCGTGGTGCAGCGCATGGGTTTCGATCGCGTGCTGCCGGTCACGGGACAGACGTATTCCCGCAAGCTCGACGCGCAGGTCCTGGGCGTGGTGGCCGGCGTCGCGGCCAGTGCCGCGAAGTTCGCGGGCGACATTCGTCTGCTGCAGTCGTTTGGCGAGATCGAAGAACCGTTCGAGGCGGAGCAGATCGGGTCGTCCGCAATGGCGTACAAGCGCAATCCCATGCGGTCGGAGCGCATCTCGTCGCTGGCGCGCTTCGTGATCACGCTCGAAGAGAACGCCAACCACACGCACAGCGTCCAGTACTTCGAGCGAACGCTGGACGACAGCGCAAACCGGCGGCTCGTCATTCCGGAGTCGTTTCTGGCGACTGACGCAATCCTCCTGCTCATGGCCAATGTGGCGGGCGGCCTCGAGGTGCACCCCGCGCGCATTCGCCGGCGGCTCCTGGACGAACTGCCCTTCATGGCCACGGAGAAGCTGCTGGTGCGCGCGGTGGAGTCCGGTGGTGACCGGCAGACCGCGCACGAGGTGATTCGGCGACACAGCCTGGACGCCGCACGCGCGCTCAAGGACGGCGCGGATCACAACGACCTGCTGGAACGGCTCGCGGACGACCGCGCATTTGGTCTCTCCTTCGAGGCCATGCGCGGCATTGCCGACCCGCACGACTTCGTGGGGCGCGCGCCGGAACAGGTGGACGACTTCCTGCGCGACGTTGCCGCACCGATCCTGGCGCAATCGCATGCTGCGGGACAGTCGCGGGAGGGCCTGCGCGTATGAGTCCCGCCTCGCCCATGCGCTCCAGTGCGCTCCCGCTGCGCCAGGTCGCGCGCGGCAAGGTGCGCGATATCTACGAGGTGGATCGCGAGCGTCTCCTGCTCGTGGCCACCGATCGCGTGAGCGCGTTCGACGTGGTGATGGCGGAGCCCGTTCCGTTCAAGGGTGCCGTGCTCACCCAGTTGAGTGCCTGGTGGTTCGGGCACCTTGCCGATATCGTGCCGAACCATCTGATCTCGGCCGATGCGAACGAGATTGTGCGCGAAGTCCCCGCGCTGGCGGAGGTCCGCTCCGCCATCGCCGGACGCGCCATGCTCTGCGCCCGCGTGCAGGTGATTCCCGTGGAGTGCGTGGTGCGGGGTTATATTTCCGGCTCGGCGTGGAAGGAGTATGCAGCGAACGGCACGCTGGCCGGCGAGCCGTTGCCCCGGGGGTTGCGGCAGAGTGAGCGGCTGCCCCACGCCATTTTCAGCCCGGCCACGAAGGCGGAGGCCGGGCATGACGAGAACATCACGATCACGCGAATGCGCGATATGGTGGGTGCGGAGGAGACGGCGGAGCTGGAACGGCTGAGTCGCGCCGTGTATGCGCGCGGCGCCGAACTGGCGGCACGGCGCGGGATCATCGTCGCCGACACCAAATTCGAATTCGGTCGGCGAAGCGACGGCACGATGCTGCTCGTGGACGAGGTGCTCACGCCCGACAGCTCGCGCTTCTGGCCCGCCGAGTCGTATCAGCCCGGTGGTCCACAGCCCAGCTTCGACAAGCAGCCGTTGCGCGACTATCTGGATGGCCTCCGCGCCGCGGGCCGCTGGAATGGTGACGCGCCCCCGCCTCCGCTCCCGGATGAGGTCGTGCAGGCGACCAGCGCGCGCTACCGTGAGGCCTATCGGCGCATCACGGGGGCCGAGCTCGACACGCGAGATCTCACATGAACGTCGCGCGCGAGGGCGTGCCTTTCATCGTCATTGCCGCGATCATCACCGTCGGATTGTTCGTGCTCGCGCTGGCGGTGCGGTCGTGGGGGCTCTGGCTGCTGGCCATCATCGCGCTCGTGCTCTCGCTCTGGGTCGCATACTTCTTTCGCGACCCGGTGCGTGACGGGCCGCGCGGCGCCGCGCTCGTGATCGCGCCCGCGGACGGGCGCGTCGTCATGATCACGAACGTCGAGGAGCCGGCCTTCCTGGGCGGCACAGCGCTCCGGATCTCGATCTTCATGAGCGTGTTCAACGTGCACGTGAATCGCTATCCGGTGGACGGCGTCGTGCGCTACCTGCACTACAATCCCGGCAAATTCCTCAATGCGGCGAGCGACAAGGCGAGCCTCGAGAACGAACAGATGTCCGTCGGCATCCAGTCGGGTGCCTCGCGCGTGCTCGTCCGGCAGATTGCGGGACTGATTGCGCGTCGCATCGTCTCCTATGCGACCATGGACGCGCCGGCCGCGCAGGGCGAACGGATGGGGATCATCCGGTTCGGCTCGCGCGTGGATGTGTTCCTGCCGCCCGAGTCGCACGTGCGCACGCAGGTCGGCGACCACTCCGTAGCCGGCACCTCCGTGCTCGCGGAGCTGCCGGCATGAGCCCCAATCTCTCGCGCCCCGACATGCGGCGCGCGGTCGTGCTGCTCCCCAACGGCTTCACCCTTGGCAACCTGTTCTTCGGGGTGTTCGCCATTGTGTCCGCCACCCGCGGGGATTTCCTGTGGGCTGGCTGGTGCGTGGTGCTCGGCGGCGTCATGGACGCGCTGGACGGCCGCGTGGCTCGCATGACCCGCACCGGCAGCCGCTTCGGCGTCGAACTGGATTCCCTCGTGGACGCCGTGAGTTTCGGTGTCGCGCCGGCCTTCATCATGTACTTCGCCGTTCTGAATCGCGATGGATGGGCCTGGCTCTTCTGTTTCATCTTCATCGCCTGCGCTGTCATGCGGCTGGCGCGTTTCAACATCGAGCAGGGCGGACGCGCCAAGACGCAATTTCACGGGCTGCCCAGCCCCGCCGCGGGGATGACGCTCGCGACCTACTACTGGTTCAGCCAGACGGACCTGTACACACAGACCATGGTGAGCGGCTGGCCGTGGCACACGGTGCTGCCGGGCGTGATGCTGGTGCTCAGCCTCCTCATGATCAGCCACGTGCTCTACCCGGCACCACCCACGATCAGTCTGCGCAGTCCCAAGGGAATCGCCGGCAGCATTGCGTTTCTGGCGATCGTGGTCGGCGTGCTGGTGCACCCCCTGCGCTTTGCGTTTCCGGTGCTGGTCGCGTATGTGGCGTACGGGTTGCTCAAGACGTTCCTCTTTGGCCTGGTGGATCGGCTGCCGGCGGCGGATCCGCTGGATGATGAAGGCGACGAGGCACTGCTCGAACGCCCCATCGAGATGGCGGAGCGGCCGGGCGGCGACTCGCGCCACCGCCGGCGCGGCCGCCGGCGTGGTTCACCATTTCCCTCCGCGGGGCGCCACTCCGCATCGAGCGACGAATGAACCGATTCACGGTGTCCGTTCACATCGTACCGCGTCGCGGCATCCTCGATCCGCAGGGGCAGGCCGTCGCCGATGCGCTGCACTCGCTGGGTTTCCACCATGTGGCTGGTGCGCGCATCGGGCGGCACGTCGTACTCGACGTCGCGGCGCCGGATGCCGAGGCCGCCACGGCATCCGTGCGTGACATGTGCAGCCGGCTGCTGGCCAATCCTGTCACGGAAGACTTCGAGATCGCGACAGTCGAGGCGACATGAGAGTCGGCATTGTCACATTCCCGGGTTCCAACTGCGATTACGATGCCTGGCACGCGGTGCGGCTGGTTGGCGCGACTCCGGCGTACGTCTGGCACAAGGAGACGTCGCTGGACGGGATCGATGTGGTCATTCTGCCGGGCGGCTTCAGCTACGGGGACTATCTTCGGGCCGGTGCCATCGCGCGGTTCAGTCCCATCATGGCCGCGGTAGTGGATCACGCCCGCCGGGGCGGCCCGGTGATCGCCATCTGCAACGGATTCCAGATCGCCTGCGAAGCGGGGTTGCTGCCTGGCGCACTGCTGCGCAACGCGAATCTCCGGTTCGTCTCGGACATGGTGCGACTCAGGGTGGAGAACGCGGACACGATGTTCACGCATGCCTACGCCGCGGGGCAGATTCTGCGTCTGCCGGTGGCGCACGGTGAGGGACGTTTCACGGCGGATGCGGACACGCTCGATCGGCTCGAGGGCGAAGGCCGCGTGGTCTTCCGGTATGTGGACGCCTCCGGCGCGGTCACGATGGCGGCGAACCCCAACGGATCCATGCGAGGCATCGCCGGCATCGTGAGCGCCGAAGGCAACGTGCTGGGGCTGATGCCGCATCCGGAGCGTGCCGTCGAAGCGGTGCTCGGATCCACAGACGGCTTGGGTCTCTTTCAGTCCATGCTGGCCAGAGTTTCCGCATGACGGTCACGGCTCGCCCGGGCGATCCGGCCATCACTCCGGCGCTCGTCGCCGAGCACGGCCTCACGGAGGAGGAGTACCAGCGACTGCTCGAGTTGCTGGGTCGCACGCCCACGTTCACGGAGCTCGGTATCGTGAGCGCGCTGTGGAATGAGCACTGCTCCTACAAGCATTCGCGGCTCGTGCTGAAGACGTTGCCGACGCAGGCGCCGTGGGTGCTGCAGGGCCCGGGCGAGAACGCTGGTGTCATTGCGGTCGGCGACGGGCTCGCCATCGCGTTCAAGATCGAATCGCACAATCACCCGTCCGCGGTCGAACCGTATCAGGGGGCGGCGACCGGCGTGGGGGGCATTCTGCGCGACGTCTTCACCATGGGTGCGCGCCCCATCGCGCTGCTCGACTCCCTCCGTTTCGGGTCGCTCGACAGCGCACGAGTACGCTATCTCTTCGGCGGCGTCGTGAAGGGCATCGGCGATTACGGCAACTGCGTGGGGATCCCGACCGTAGCCGGCGAGGTCGTGTTCGATCCGGCCTACGAGGGCAATCCCCTCGTGAACGCGATGTGCGTGGGTCTGCTGCAGGAGCGTGAGCTCATGCGCGCGAAGGCGGAAGGCGTCGGCAACTCCATTCTCGCGGTCGGCGCGCGCACGGGTCGCGATGGCATTCACGGTGCGTCGTTCGCCTCCGAAGACCTGTCGGCGGCGAGCGATGCAAAGCGGCCGCGTGTGCAGGTCGGCGATCCCTTCACGGAGAAGCTGCTGCTCGAAGCGAGCCTCGAACTGATCGCGAGCGGTCACATCGTGGCCATACAGGACATGGGCGCCGCGGGACTGACGTCGTCATCCGCCGAGATGGCCGCTCGCGGCGACGTCGGCGTGACGATCGATGTCGCAAAGGTACCGGTGCGCGAAGAAGGGATGACGCCCTACGAGATTCTGCTCAGCGAATCGCAGGAGCGCATGCTCGTGGTCGCGAAACGTGGCCACGAAGAGGCCACGCGCGCCATCCTCGCGAAGTGGGATCTGGTCGCCGAGGTGATTGGCGAAGTCATCGCGGAGCCCGTGTATCGTGTGACAGAGGGCGAGCGGGTGGTAGCGGAATTTCCCGGATCGCGCCTCGTGACGGATTGCCCGGTGTACTCGCCGCCGGCGCGCGAGAGTGAGGCGATCGCGTTGCTGCGCGCGCGTGACGTGAGCGCGATTCCGGAGCGCGCCGAGGAACGGGACCCTGGCTGGACGCTGCTGCAACTGCTCGCCTCGCCGACGGTCGCGAGCAAGAGCTGGGTGTATCGCCAGTACGACACGACCGTTCGCACTGCAACGGTGGTGCGCCCGGGACAGGGCGATGCCGCCGTCATCCGCCTGCGCGGCACGGATCGCGCCATCGCCATGAAGACGGACGGCAACGGGCGCTACGTGTATCTCAATCCGCGCGTGGGAGGACGAGTGGCGGTCGCCGAAGCCGCGCGCAACGTCGCCTGTGTGGGGGCGCGGCCGATGGCGATCACGAACTGTCTCAATTTCGGCAATCCCCGGCGACCCGAAGTGTTCTATCAGTTTCGCGAAGCGGTGGCCGGCATCGGCGAAGCCTGTCGTGCGCTCGATACCCCCGTCACCGGCGGCAACGTCTCATTCTACAACGAGAGTCCGTCCGGCGCCGTGTACCCCACGCCGGTGATCGGCATGATCGGTCTCGTGGAGTCGCTGGCGCATGTCACGCGATCCACATTTCACACGGACGGCGATGCGATCGTGCTGCTGGGGGAGCCCACGAGCGAGCTGGGCGCGAGCGAGTACCTCGCCCACGTGCACGGCGTCGTGGCCGGTGCGCCGCCCGAGTGCGACCTCGATCGCGAGCGCCTGACGATCGCGGCACTGCTCGACGCCACGCGCGCGGGGCTGGTGCACTCGGCGCATGACTGCAGCGATGGTGGGCTCGCCGTTGCGCTCGCCGAGTGCGCGATCGGTGACGAAGAGCATCTCATGGGAGCGACGGTGGATCTCGATGCCTGGGGCGCGCTGCCGGACCGCGCGCTGCTGTTTGGCGAGGCGCAGGCGCGTATCCTGGTGAGCACGGCGGACGCGACGGCCGTGGCGGGCATCGCTGCACGCCATGGCGTGCCGGCACGCCGGATCGGCACGGTGCGCGCCGCAAGCGGACGCCTCAGGATCTCGACGGCCAGCCGCCAGGTGGATCTCGCGCTCGACGATCTGGCGCGGGCGTATCACGGCGCCATCCCCCGCCTCATGGCGCCGGCGCCAGCCGAAGCGGCGATCCTGGAGCAGCACCCTCAACCAGCCAGTTTCTGAGATGTGTGGAATCTTTGGTGTTCGTGGTTCATCGAACGCGACCAGGCTCGTGCACCTGGGACTGTACTCGCTGCAGCATCGCGGCCAGGAATCGGCGGGGATCGTGGCCGTTGATGATACGGGCACCGGCCGCGCCATCCGCAGCATGGGACTCGTTTCCGAGGGGCTGAACATCGGCCGGCTGCGCGAGCTCACCGGCCGGCTCGCCCTGGGCCACACGCGCTACAGCACGGCTGGCTCCTCCACGATCGAGAACGCGCAGCCGATGCTCGTCCGCTTTCGCGGCGGCTACATCTCGCTGGCGCACAATGGCAATCTCATCAACGCCACCGAGCTGCGCCGCGAACTCGAGAACGAAGGGTCCATTTTCAATTCCACCATGGACTCCGAAGTGCTCGTGCACCGGATGGCCCGCTCGGATGCAGAGCGGCCGGAGGACCGGCTGGCGGCGGCGCTGCGGGGCGTGGAGGGCGCCTACTCGCTCGTCGTCGCGAGCGGCGACACGCTCATGGCCGCACGCGACCCGCGTGGATGGCGCCCGCTTGTCATGGGTGCGCTGGGCAACGCCGTGGTCTTTGCGTCCGAAACCTGCGCGCTCGACATCGTTGGAGCCACGTACCTGCGCGACGTCCAGCCTGGCGAGATCGTGGTGGCCGATGAACTCGGCATGCACACGACCCAGGCGCTGGAGCCCATGAGCCAGCGACGCTGCGTGTTCGAATTCGTGTACTTTGCGCGACCCGACAGCCGCATCTTCGACGGCGGGTCGGTTGACCGCGCGCGCCGTGCCTTCGGACGCCGGCTGGGCCAGGAGGCGCCGGCTCCGACGGCGGACCTCGTTTTCGGGGTGCCCGATTCCGCCAACGCCTCGGCGCTCGGCTACGCCGAGGAAACGGGACTCCCACTGGAATTCGCGCTGATCCGGAATCACTACGTGGGACGGACTTTCATCCAGCCCTCACAGGAAGGGCGTGACCACAAGGTGAAGGTGAAGTACAATGCGGTACGGGAAGTGCTGGATGGGAAGCGCGTGGTCATGGTGGATGATTCGATCGTTCGTGGCACGACGACGCGCGGCCTCGTCCAGATGGTCCGCGCGGCGGGCGCGCGCGAGGTGCACATGCGTATCGCGTCACCACCGGTAACCGGGCCGTGCTACTACGGCATCGACACACCGTCGCGCGAGGAGCTCATTGCGGCCAACTTTTCGGTGGATGAGATCGCGCGCCACCTCGGTGTGGATTCGCTGAGCTACCTCTCGCTCGACGGGATGCTCGCGGCGGCGCCGGGTGGACCAGGTGGTTTCTGTCACGCCTGCTTTTCCGGTGACTATCCGACTGTTCCACCCTCGGACCCGGACAAGTTGCGATTCGGGTGCGGCTGCTAGACATGACGTAGCCCGGTCTGCGCGCCGGGCCAGACCCTCGCCGGAGCGTCGCCATCGTGGCACAGAACGTCTACTTCTTCGGAAACGGCATGGCGGAAGGAACCCGGGACATGAAGTCCATCCTGGGCGGCAAGGGGGCAAATCTGGCGGAGATGACCAACCTGGGGATTCCCGTGCCTCCGGGATTCACTATTGCCGCCGCCGCCTGCATTGCCTTTCTGCACGATGGGGTCGTTCCCGATGCGCTGCGCGATGAAGTCGAGCACAACCTCGAACGCCTTCAACAGGTCACGGGACGCGCACTCGGCGATGTCACCAACCCGCTCCTGGTGTCCGTGCGCTCCGGCGCCGCCGTGTCCATGCCCGGCATGATGGAGACGATCCTCAATCTCGGGCTGAACGATCGCGCGGTTCAGGGCCTGGCGACGCAAAGTGGCAGTGCCCGGTTTGCCTATGACTCGTATCGCCGCTTCCTGCAGATGTACGGCGACGTCGTGCTGGGCGTTCCCACGCCTCAGTTCGAGCAGCTCCTGACAGCCAAGCGTATTGCGGGTCGCGTCTCGTCCGACGCCGAGCTGAGCGAAGACGCGCTGCGCAACCTCGTGGAAGAGTACAAGCAGCTCGTGAAGGTGCGCACCGGCCGCGACTTTCCCATGGACCCGAAGGAGCAACTGTGGGGCGCCACGCAGGCCGTCTGGCGCTCGTGGATGCTCAAGAAGGCAGTGGACTATCGCAAGGTGAATGGCATTCCGGAGACGCTCGGGACCGCCGTCAACATTGTCGCGATGGTATTCGGCAACATGGGTGACGATTCGGGGACCGGCGTCGCGTTCACCCGTGATCCGTCCACAGGCGAGAAGCGATTTTTTGGCGAATTCCTGGTCAACGCCCAGGGTGAGGATGTGGTCGCGGGCATTCGGACGCCGTTGCACATTGACGAGATGGCCACGCGACTCCCCGCTGCGTGGCACGAGCTGCTCGCCACGCAGGAGCGGCTCGAGCAGCACTACGGCGACATGCAGGACGTGGAGTTCACGGTGGAGCGCGGCACGCTCTACATGCTGCAGACGCGCACCGGCAAGCGCACGGCGGCCGCTGCCGTTCGTATCGCCGATGAGATGGTCACCGAAGGACTGATCACGAAGACACAGGCGGTGCAGCGCGTGGATGCGGCGCAGCTCGACCAGCTTCTGCACCCCATCATCGACCCCGCCGCCCGGGCCACTCCGATTGCCATCGGACTGCCCGCGAGTCCGGGTGCCGCCAGCGGGGTCGCAGTGTTCGATCCCGACGTTGCCGAACAGCGCGCCGCGGGCGGCGAGCGGGTCATCCTCGTGCGTGAGGAAACCACTCCGGAGGATTTTCACGGCATCGTCGCGGCGCGCGCGGTTCTCACGGCGCGTGGCGGAATGACCAGTCATGCGGCGGTGGTTGCGCGCGGCATGGGCAAGTGTGCTGTCGTGGGGTGCCAGGAGATCACGGTGGACGCCGTGCACCGCCACTTCACCGTGAATGGGCGCCAGGTGGATGAGGGGGACTGGATCACGCTGGACGGTGCCAGTGGCCGGGTGTTCGTCGGCGACCTGCCCACCGTGCCGAGCGATGTCGTCCGCGTCGTGTCGGGCTCGCTGCGCGGCGATGCATCCGCGACGTACCAGTCGTTCTCCCGCCTGCTGCAGTGGGCGGATGAGGCGCGCGTGCTGCGTGTGCGAGCCAACGCCGACACGCCGGGCGATGCGCGCATCGCACGAGCATTCGGCGCTGAAGGCATCGGGCTCTGTCGCACCGAGCACATGTTCTTCGAGGGGGACCGGATCACCGCCATGCGGGAAATGATCGTGGCACGCGACGAGGCAGGCCGGCGTCGCGCGCTGGCGAAGCTGCTCCCCATGCAGCGCCAGGACTTCCTGGGAATCTTCGAGGCGATGGAGGGACTGCCGGTCACCATCCGCCTCCTCGATCCGCCGCTGCACGAATTCCTGCCGCACGGCGGCGAGGATGCGAAACGCCTCGCGTTCACGCTCGGCATGCCGCGCGATGAGCTGTCGCGTATCGTGGAATCGCTGCGAGAAACGAACCCGATGCTCGGACACCGCGGCTGTCGCCTCGGTATCACCTATCCCGAGATCACCGAAATGCAGGGGCGCGCCATCTTCGAGGCGGCCGTCCGCGCCAAGCGCCGCGGCATCGATGTGAAGCCGGAAATCATGGTGCCGCTCGTTTCCACGGTGAACGAGTTCGCCAATCAACGCGCCATCATCGAGGACGCCGCGCAGCAGGTGCTCGGCACGATGGGCGAAGAACTGCATTACACCGTCGGCACGATGATCGAGCTGCCGCGGGCGGCGCTCACGGCCAACGAGATTGCCGCCGAGGCCGATTTCTTCTCGTTCGGGACGAACGACCTCACGCAGACGACACTCGGCTTGAGCCGCGACGATGCGGGACGATTCCTGCCTCTGTACGTGGATCGCGGCATCTACCCGGACGACCCCTTCCAGGTGCTGGATGTCGTTGGCGTCGGCAAGCTGATCAGCTATGCCGTGAGCGAGGGCCGGCGCGCACAGCCCGGACTCAAGGTGGGCATCTGCGGCGAGCATGGCGGTGAGCCGCGCTCGGTTGCGTTCTGCCACAAGGCCGGATTGAACTATGTCTCGTGCTCGCCGTACCGCGTACCGATCGCGCGGCTCTCCGCGGCGCAGGCGGCGCTGGCGTCGTCCTGAGTCAGCTCCGCTCGCTGCAGGCGGAGCGAACCAGCGCCGCCAGCTCCAGTGCGTTGGTGGTGCCGTAGTTCGCGTAGCAGTTGTTCATGAGCACGTGAGCTTCGCGCACGCGTGACGCCACGGACCGGATGCGCGGCACCCACTCCAGCAGCTCGTCGGCATCGTACAGGTACCGGTAGCGCTCCACCGTGGACACACCCGTGCGCTCCCACATGTCGGCGCGCCGCCCGTGCATCCGGAAAATCGCCAGCGCGCCGGATGTGACCGCGGTGATCGGCGGTACGCTGCTCGCCAGCCCCTGCGGTTCATCCACGATCACGAACGGCAGCTTGTTCTCCTCCAGAAAGCGGATGGTGTCATCGGCATGATGCGCGTCGAACCAGCGTGCCGAACGGAATTCCACGGCACAGACCGCGTCCACGAGACGACGCTGGGCATCGAGGATTGCCGCCTTGCTGGCCTCGCCGGGCATGAACCAGCGCGGATACTGGAGGAGAATGGAGCCGAGCTTTCCCGATCCCTGCAGCGGCGCGAGTGCGTCAAGAAAGATGCGCCAGAGTTCATCGCGCAGTTCGTCGGGCAGGTCCTTGCCGTAGATGCGCGTCTTCTCGCCGAGTGCTTCGGGGAGCGCATCGCGAAACGCTTTGGGCAATCGCTGCACCTCGGATGGCTGTCCCGTCATGAGTGCATGCGCCTTCACGTCGAAGGTAAAGTTCGCGGGTGTACGCTCTGCCCAGAGTTCGGCGACGCGTCGCGCGGGAAGCGCATAGTAGGTGGAGTCCACTTCCACGATCGAAAAGCGCGACGCGTAGAAGCGTAACCGGTCCTCCGGCGTGTTCACGCCCTCCGGATAGAAGACAGCGCCCTTGACGATCGTGGGATCGGTCCACGACGCCGTGCCGAAGCGGATGGTGTGGCCGCGTGCGGGGTGCAATGGTGTGGCGGCATCGGCGGCGACGGCCTCTGCCCGCTCGCGCGCCACTGCCGTGCCCGGATCGTGCGATGCGGTCGACTTGCTGGCTTTGCTGGTCACGTCTCTATCCATGCGACCATGCGGCCCGGGGCGCAAGCGCTCGCCGCCGGATGCACAACGGGGAATGGGACGAGTGCGACTGTCCCATTCCCCGCTTGACCTGGTGTGGCCTGTTGCATGGAGGCGCGGGGATTCGAACCCCGGTCCGAGATACGATCGACTACAGCGTCTACGTGCGTAGCCCACCGATTGAGGTCTTCAGCTGCTGGCCAGTGGGCGGCCCACCGCTGAACAAGTCTTCAAAACCTTCGCCCAACGCTGGAAGACACAGCGCTGAACTATCCCGAATTTGCGATACCCATCAGGTCGCCTCAGGAGGGCTACCTGGCAGGCAGGTGCGTCAACCGAAGTTACGCAGCCAGGGCCAAGTTAGAGTTGGCAGTTGTAACGTTTCCCGAGGGATTATCCAGGACCCGAGAACCTGGGCACGCGGCCACAGCTTCACTTACCCCGTCGAAGCCAGTCGCCCCCGTGACAAGCAATGTAGCGCCGCTAGCACCGTGAGTCAACGGTAGCGGCTTGATAAATCACTTTCACCAAAAACAGTAAGAATAACGTTTGCTAAGAGTTAGCATTCAGAAGCTGCGTGACTTGCGAGGCTGATCGGGTGACGTGCGCGTGATAGCCGTGCGTGATCCGCGAGGCCGCAAACGCGGCGCCGAAGCCGTTGTCGATGTTCACGACCGTCACGCCGGACGCGCAACTGTTGAGCATGGTCAGCAGCGCCGCGACGCCACCAAAGCTGGCGCCGTATCCAACGCTCGTCGGTACGGCGATCACCGGGACTGGAACGAGACCACCCACGACTGACGGCAGCGCACCGTCCATTCCGGCCACGACAATGATGACGGCGGCGCTCGCCAGCGCATCCGTACGCGAGAGCAGCCGGTGGATGCCGGCCACACCCACGTCCGTCAGCCGCGCCACCGAATTCCCCAATGCACGCGCCGTGACCGCCGCTTCCTCGGCAACCGGGAGATCGCTTGTCCCCGCCGTCACGATGAGGATCTCGCCCTCCCCCAGGCTGAGCGGCTGCTCGGGCGCCAGATAGGCAATCCGCCCCAGTGCGTTCAACTCGATGTCCGGAAAGACGTCGCGGAGGGGCTCGCTCAACTCCGGCGGCACGCGGGTGATCAGCACGCCGGCATCGGACGCGACGAGGCGCCGGGCAATGGCGAGCACCTGATCGCTGGTCTTCCCCTCGGCGAAAATGACCTCCGGAACGCCCTGCCGGAGGGCACGGTGATGGTCGATGCTCGCGAACGGAAGCGACTCCGTATCCGGCAGCGACAGGCGCGCGAGTGCGTCCGCCACCGGGACTTCGCCAGTCGCGACCTGGCGCAGCAGCGCCAGAACGCGCTCGCGAATCACGCCGCCACGTCCTGCGGCACTTCGCTCAGATTGACATCGGGACGGATGTCACCGCGGCGACGCGCGTCCAGATACTCGCCAAAGATCGTCTCGACGGCACCGAGCGATTCCACGAGGTGCAGGCTGCGCCGCAGATCCGCCGATCCCGGAAGTCCCTTGACGTACCAGCCGAGATGCTTGCGGAACTCGATGGCCGCGCCGCGCGGATCGAGCTCGTAGTCCTCCGCCATTTTCGCATGCTCCACCGCGATCGCGAAGCGCTCCTCGACCGGCGGTGTCGCGGGAACCGGCTGCCCATCGAGCAGTGCACGCGCCTGCGTGAAAATCCACGGCTGGCCGAACGACCCGCGTGCGATCATCACGCCCGCACAGCGCGTGTGCTGCCACATGCGCAGCGCATCCTGTGGTGTCCTGATGTCGCCGTTGCCCAGTACCGGGACGTCGAGCGCGGCCGCGACGGCGGCAATCTCGTCCCAGCGCGCTTCGCCGCTGTACATCTGAGCACGGGTGCGCGGGTGCAGGGTGAGCACGCGCGCGCCCGCATCCTGACAACGGAGGGCGATGGCAACCGGGTCGCGCATCTCTTCGTTCCACCCGCTCCGAATCTTCACCGTGACCGGGAGATGCGTCGCGCGCGCGACGGCCCGAATGACGTCCGTCACGAGCGACAGATCCTTGAGACATCCGGATCCGCCGTTGCGCTTGACGACCTTCTTGACAGGGCAACCGAAGTTGATGTCAATGAACTCCGGAGCGAACACGTCGGTCACGGAGCGCGCGGCCTCGCCCATGGCGCCGGGATCGGCACCGAAGATCTGCACGCCAATGGGGCGCTCGTCTTCGGAAAAGCGCAGCTTGGAAATCGTGGCGTCGTTCTCGCGACGAATTCCCTCCGCGCTCAGGAATTCCGTGACGACGACGTCGGCGCCAAAGCGGCGACAGAGTCGTCGGAAGGGTGACTCCGAAACACCCGCCATGGGCGCGAGATACAGTGGCACACGCGGCGCCAGCGGGAACGGAAAGCTCATCCGGTCAAGGTAACGCGCGCTCCAAGTCCATGCAACGCTGTCATTTGACACTCCATAGCGGCCCCGATAGGTTTGAAAGGCTGGACATGAATCGCGCGGCCAATTTCACGTATTCGACCATTCGAGGGACATAGATGGAACTACGCCAGTTCTTCACGGAAGACGCCATCAAGCTCGAGCTCGAGGGATCCACGAAGGATGACGTTCTCAAGGAGCTGATCGCACTCCTCAAGCTCGACGACAAGTCCGACGGCATGCTCTACAAGATGCTCAAGCGCCGCGAGAACCTCGGCTCCACCGGAATCGGCCGCGGGATCGCCATTCCCCACTGCCGCTCCCTCGTCGTCAACAAGCTCCGGGTGGCTTTTGGACGAAAGAAGGACGGCGTGGACTTCCGCGCGATTGATGAGAAACCCGTCAACTTCTTCTTCCTTATTGTCGCGCCTCCGCTCGAAGTCTCCAACCAGTATCTGCCGGTACTCGGCAAGATTGCGCAGTTCAGCAAGGAAGCCGATGTCCCTCAGCGCCTGATCGCGCTCACCGAGCCGAAGCAGTTTCTCGCGCTGCTCGAGGAGAAAGGTGTCTGATGCTTCACCCCGAGTTGGAGTTGCTGCTGGAGATCCAGGATCTGCAGACGTTGCGACGGGACATTGCCGGTGAGGAATACGCGGCAGCGGGAATCCCGGTGAATGTGGAGGACGTGGCTGATCGGTTGTCGGAGCGTATCGCCGAGCGCGAGGCGCAGCTCTCGCCGCGCACGAAGGCGCGGTACGAGCGGATCGGGAAGCGGCGCGAACGGGTCGTGGCGCCGGTGCTGAACGGGGTGTGCTATGGTTGCTTCGTTCACGTGCCGACGAGCAAGGGTCACGACAAGGAGCGGAACAGCGAGCTTCGCGTGTGCGAGTCGTGTGGTCGGTTCATCTACTACACCGACTGAACCAGCCCGCGGCCGCGTGGCGCATGCCGGCTCGCGCTGAAGCATGAGCGGCGCCGCGCGGCCGGCGCAG
Source organism: Gemmatimonadaceae bacterium (assembly GCA_036393195.1). GTDB lineage: Bacteria > Gemmatimonadota > Gemmatimonadetes > Gemmatimonadales > Gemmatimonadaceae > JADGGM01. Next base: position 158,886 of record DASVWN010000032.1, read on the forward strand.
GAGCCGTCGCCCGCGTACGATCTCGCGCTGGTCCGGCCCGTTCCCATCCGCGAGCTCGTACGCATCGGAGATCGCAACGATGGCGGCTACGTCATTCCGCGCCTCTGTCTCGCCCTGACGTCAACGCTCGTCAGTCTCGGACTCGGCCATAACTGGTCGTTCGACGACGAGTTCGCCGCGGCGAGCCATGCGTACGTCATCGGCGTGGACGGTTCGGTGACGACCTGGAGCTTCGTGCGCCGGGCCCTGCAGAAATTCCGCCATGGCACGGGCTACCTGCTCACGCTGCATCCGCACAAGGCGCGCGCGCGACTGGTTCGCGCCATGGACCTCGTTCGCTGGGCCCGCAGGTTTCACGCACGCTCGGATGCACACGGCCGCATCCACCGGCGCCTGGTTTCGAGCCGCGCGGGCGATGAATACATTGGCGTTGCCGCCGTGCTCGGCGACCGCGATCAGCGGAACGGTTCGCTGTTCCTGAAGATGGACATCGAGGGGAGCGAGTACGAAGTTCTCGATGACATCGTGGAGCGTGCAGCAAGCTTCAACGGTCTTGCGATCGAGTTTCACGATCTGGACGCGAACGGAGACGCGTTCACGGCTGGCATGCACGCACTTCTGAAGGACTTCGTGGTCGTGCACGCACACGTGAACAACAACGGGGGCCTCATTGGCGGCACCACGCTCCCCCGCACACTGGAGCTCACCTTCCTGAACCGCGCGCTGCTCGACCGCGTAACCGTGCGCGAGGTGATGCCCCGGTATCCGATCGCGGGACTCGACGCTCCGAACAACGCCAGGCGCCCCGAGTTGCCGCTCGAGTTCTAGCAGCGTGGCGCCCGCACACTGGGCGATCCATCAGCCGAAGCCGGCTGCTCGCACGAACAGCAGCATCCCTGCCACCATGGCAATCACTCCGATGGTGCGCGCGACGAACTGACCAGCCGGTGCGAGGCGTTCGACGACCATGGCTGCCGTCACGAGCACCATCATGCGCACGTCCATGATCCCGACCACAAGAAGGATGGCCATCAGGCTGGCACTGCAGCAGGCGCAGTGCACACCGAGGCGCCAGCCATGACGCCAGGCCGTGCCGGGGTCCGCCGACAGAGTGCGGCCGCGTGCGGGGGCGTCCCGGCTGCAGCCAAGGTGCCGCGCCTTCCACGCGGTGAACTGCAGCGCGCCGGCGATCAGCACGACCACCGCGGCCGCCATCGGGATGGCGTGCGCCACCGCCGGCAGTTGCCGCTCGGCTGCCGCCAGCACCGCACCCAGCGGAAAGAGCACCGTTCCGCATGCGGTCCACACGAGGAAGTACGCGGCACCCACCCGTGTGGTCAGCCAACCCGGACGGGTCTCAGCCGCGCTGCCTACCGCCTGGCGATAGCGCCACAGCATGGGCACCAGGGATGGCAGCATCATCGCGACCATCATTACGACCCACATGGCAAGGAACGATGCGGCGGCGCCGGGCCACGTCTGCCCGGGCATCCGCATCCACGTCATTGACATGGCCCAGCCGCCTGGCATCGGCATCTCGCCCTTTGCCGCCATGGACTCGCACCAGTGGATCGTCACCGACGCACTGCCCGCGAAGAGCAGCGCCGAGACGCCCAGGAAGGTCGTCTTGGCGGCTCGCTCGGAAACGCAGTATCCCGGGAAGCCCCGTCGCATGGTTGCGTCGATGACGCCCACGACCTGCCTCACCGAGTGGCGTACTCGTCGTGGCGGCGCCACCAGATACCCGTCTCGTTGCGCCCCCGTGGTGCGCGGTCGAGCCACTGGTGCATGCTCCAGAGACCATCCAGTCCGCGCGCGTAGGCCGAATAGGTGTGGTACACGACGCCGTCCTCGAGCACGAACGCGCTCACGCCGGGCCGCTCGCGCAGGTACGTCGCCACGTCGGTTCCACTGCTGGCCGCCATCTGTTCGACAGGGTTCTCGGCTCGCTTCGCCAGCGACTTGCTGATCCGTTCCGGCGTCCAGGCTGCCTCGCGCCGAAAATTGTATACGACGTTCCCGTCGCGCTGTTGCTGCTCAGTGAGCGAAACGTTGAAGTCGAAGTTGAAGTCCCTGCCGAGCGATGACGCCCACGGAAAAGTCCAACCCATCCGCTGCTCGTACGCCTGCAGCTTCGCGAGCGGCGCCCGGGACACCGCCCAGAACGCGACGTCATGGTTTTCCAGGTGCGCGACGATGCCGTTGAATCCGTCCGCGATCGCCGAGCACGACGGACACCCCGCCGTGTAGTCGGGCCCGAACATGAAGTGGTAGACCAGGAGCTGCGAGCGGCCCCGAAAGAGGTCCGCAAGCGAGGCGCTGCCTTGCCCCGTCTCGAATCGGTAGTCCTTGTCGACACGGACCCAGGGCAGCTCCTGGCGTCGGCGCGCCAGCTCGTCGCTGCGGTGCGTCAGGTCCTTCTCGGCGTCAAGCAATTCGAGGCGCGCTGTCAGCCATGCTTCGCGGGTGCCGGTCGTGTGTCTCGTCATTGTTCCGCTCTCCTTGGGCTGTCGGTTGTCGTTCATTACGTTTGCGATACGACGTGCTGGATTGTCGTTGCGAGACAGATTACGGAATGCGCATCGCATGGTGGGAGTGACAAGTGTGGCGGGATTCCGGTGGACCGGGTAATCACGGCCGCGGCGCGCGCGCTCGCGGCGGGTGATCCGCTTGGCGCCCTGAACTGGGTCGCCTTGCGCGACGACGCGCCTGCGCTCGCGCTTCGCGGCATCGCGATGGCGCGACTCGGCGATCTTGTTCGGGCGAAGGCTCTCGTGCGAAGTGCGGCGCGCGCCTTCGGTCCGACCGAAGCGGTGTCCCGTGCGAGGTGCGTGGTTGCCGAAGCGGAGATCGCCATCGTCTCGCGCGAGCTGAGCTGGCCCGCGAAGGCGCTCGACGCCGCGCGTGCCACGCTCGAAGCGCACGGGGACCGGTTGAACGCCGCGCATGCGCGGCACCTCGAGGTCCGCCGACTGCTGTTGATCGGGCGTCTCGACGAGGCCGAACAGGCGATCGCCGGTCTCGACCCCGAGCCCTTCCCGCCCGCGTCGCGGGCCGTCCACGAGCTGGTTGTCGCCGGGATCGCAATGCGACGTCTCCGGACGAAGGCGGCGCGCGCTGCACTCGTCCGGGCCGCACGCGCGGCAAGCCGCGCCGCCATCCCAGCCCTCACGGCGGAGGTCGAAAGCGCATCCCGCACGCTGGACACGCCCGCGGCACGGCTCATCGCGGGCGGTGAGGAACGCCTCGTCCGGCTCGATGAGGTTGAAGTGTTGTTGGCGTCGCGGGCACTCGTCGTGGACGCGTGCCGGCACGTCGTGCACGACGCAGGCACGGTGGTCTCGCTCGCGCGCAGGCCGGTACTATTCGCTCTCGTCCGGGCGCTGGGAGAGGCATGGCCCGCTGACGTATCGAGGACGACACTCCTGGCGCAGGCCTTTCGCGCGAAGTTTGCCGATGCCTCGCATCGCGCGCGATTGCGCGTCGAAGTAGCGCGACTTCGCAGGGAACTCCGGCTGCGGGCCGGCGTGCGCGCGACGAAGGCAGGGTTTGCGCTGGTGCCGCGGCGCGGACAGGAGGTCGTCGTGCTGGCGCAGCCCGTGGAAGGAGACCATGCCGCGGTGCTGGCATTCCTCTCGGACGGGGAATCGTGGTCGAGTTCGGCCTTGGCGCTGGCGCTGGGAGCCAGTCAGCGCACCGTGCAGCGGGCGCTCGACGCGCTGGCGGCAGCAGGCAAGGTGCAGTCGTTCGGTCGCGGGCGCGCGCGTCGCTGGACGACGCCGCCCGTGCCAGGATTCACGACAACGTTGTTACTCCCCGCTCTACTACCGACGGACTAGGATGATCGCATGCATCAATCAGCGGCCGAAATCGTGCGGGAGGACGGACCATTTCCGGGCGTCGAGCGCGTCAACGGGGTCACGTATGACGGTCAGCAGGTGTGGATTGCTTCAGGAGACAAGTTGAATGCCGTCGATCCCGCGAGCGGGAAAATGTTACGCTCGATCGCGGTCGCAGCACATGCCGGCACGGCGTTCGACGGCCGATACCTGTATCAGCTTGCCGACGATCGCATCCAGAGGATTGACCCGGAGACCGGCCGCGTGCTCGCGACGATACCCGCGCCCAGTGGCGGCGGGGACTCGGGTCTCGCGTGGGCCGACGGAACGCTCTGGGTGGGAAAGTATCGAGAGCGGAAGATCCACCAGGTCGATCCGGAGACCGGTGCGATACTTCGCACCATTGAATCCAACCGCTTCGTTACCGGAGTCACCTGGATCGACGGAGAGCTCTGGCACGCCACCTTGGAGCATGACGAGAGCGAGTTGAGGCGTGTCGATCCTCGAACCGGGGAGGTCATGGAGCTGCTCGAGATGCCGCGCGGCGCAGCCGTGTCAGGGCTCGAGTCCGATGGCGGCGAACTGTTCTTCTGCGGAGGCGGAAGCAGTGGTACGGTGAGAACCGTGCGCAAACCGAAGCGAAATTCCGACGGCCAAGCTGGATCACTCCCATTCAATCGTCGCCGGCGGCTTTGAGCTCACGTCGTACACCACGCGGTTCACTCCGTCCACCTCGTTGATGATCCGGCTGGAGATGGTTCCGAGCACCTCGGGTGGGAACGGAAACCAGTCGGCGGTCATTCCATCGCTGCTCGTCACGGCACGCAGGGCCACGACGTTTTCATACGTGCGCAGATCGCCCATGACACCCACGCTCTGAACTGGCAGCAGCACCGCGAACGCCTGCCAGATGTCATCGTACAGGCCGGCTTCGCGAATGACATCGAGGTAGATGGCGTCCGCCTTGCGCAGGACGTCGAGCTTTTCCCGCGTTACCGGACCAAGAATGCGAATTGCCAGTCCGGGGCCGGGGAACGGGTGTCGCCCGACCATCTCTTCCGGCAGGCCAAGTTCGCGGCCCACCTGGCGTACCTCGTCCTTGAACAGTTCGCGCAGCGGCTCGATGAGCTTGAACTTCATGTCCGGCTTGAGGCCGCCCACGTTGTGATGCGTCTTGATGGTCGCGGATGGGCCGCCCCGCGGTGATACGGATTCGATCACGTCGGGATACAGCGTGCCCTGCACCAGGAATTCCACGTCCTCGCCCAGGTCGGCCGCGGCTTCCTCGAAGACATCGATGAACATGTGCCCAATGCGGCGGCGTTTTTCTTCCGGGTCGTCGACCTCATCCAGGATGGCCAGGAAGCGGTCGGCGGCGTCCACGGTCACGAGGTGAATTCCCATGCTCGCCCGGAACGTCCGCTCCACCTGCTCCCGCTCGTGCATCCGGAGGAGCCCGTGATCCACGAAGATGCATGTGAGCTGGTCGCCCACGGCGCGGTGCACGAGTGCGGCGGCGACCGAAGAATCCACGCCGCCCGACAGTCCGCAGATCAGGCGTGACGAGCCGGCCACCTGGCGAATTCGCGCGATTTCTTCCTCGATGAACGCACCGGTGGTCCAGTCGGGCTTCGCGTGACAGATCTCGAAGAGGAAGTTGGCCAGGATATCATCGCCGCGCGGCGTGTGGCGTACCTCCGGATGGAACTGCACGCCATGGATGGGCCGGCTCTCGTGCTGGAACGCGGCCACGGGCGCGTTCGCGCTTCGCGCGGTGATCGCATAGCCGGGTGGGGGCACTTCCACGTAGTCCCCGTGACTCGCCCAGACGGTGATCTCTTCGCCGTGGGCGAAGCCGGAGAACAGGCCATGCTCGGAGAGCACTTCGAGTTCGGCGCGACCATACTCCCGTCGCCCCGCGCGTGTCACGCCACCCCCTTCGAGTTGCGCGATCACCTGCATGCCGTAGCAGATCCCGAGGACTGGCGCGACATCCAGCAACGCCGGATCCGCGGTCGGCACGCCCTCATCGTACACGGAGTTCGGTCCGCCGCTCAGGATGATGCCCGTGGGAAGCCACCGGCGAATCCACTCGATGGATCGGGTCGGTGGATGGATCTCCGAGTACACGCGTGCTTCCCGGACACGCCGCGCGATGAGCTGCGTGTACTGTGATCCGTAGTCGAGAATGAGTATCCGGCTCATGGTTCGATGGACAGGAACTCCACCTGCTTCGTCTCGAGGTCGAGAATCGCCGCGCTCGGCGTCCCGCCGAGCCAGCCGCACGCCTCGCCGGGATTCAGAATGAGCGTGTCGCCGGTATTCTCGAGCCGGCGCTCGTGCGTGAAGCCGTGAATCACGATGGCGTGTCCCGCAACGGAACGGGCATTCACATCGCCAATATCATGGACAAGCAGCAGCCGTGCGCCGCCCAGCTCCACACTGTGCGGCGATTCATATATCTCGACGCCGACGCCCTTCGCGGCTTCCGCCTGGAGTCCTTCGTGGTCACCATCGTTGCGACCGTACACACCCGCGAGTGCCAGGTTGGCCGCGATGATCGGGCGCAACGCCCACGCGGCGCAGTAATCCCCCGCGTGCAGCACCATTCCGATGCCCGCCTCGCGAAATCGAATCGCGAATTCCGCGATGGCCGGCAGCCGGTCATGTGTGTCCGCCAGCACGCCGACCCGCATCAGGCCGTCCTCCAGCGCGGGGCAGCGACGTCCTGGCGCACGAGGTCCTCGTAGCGCTCGCGTGCAGTGACCACGGCGAAGCGATTCCCGTCCACGAGCACTTCGGCCGCGCGCGGCCGGGAATTGTAGTTCGACGCCATCGAGAATCCGTACGCGCCGGCGGACCGGATGGCGAGAAGATCACCCGCGACGACGTTTTCCACCTCGCGCCCGAGCGCGAAGAAATCGCCGCTCTCACAGACCGGCCCGACGATATCTGCGACGATGCGCTCCGTGCGTGGCCGGACGGCGTCGATGCGGTGAAACGCGTTGTAGTGCGACGGTCGCAGCAGGTCGTTCATGCCCGCATCGGTGATGACGTACTCCCGATCCCCGCTGCGCTTGCGATACAGGACACGGGTGAGCAGCACGCCGGCGTTCCCGACGAGAAAGCGTCCGGGCTCCACGATCAGCGTCAGCCCGCTCTGCACCGCGAGCGGCAACACTTCGCGCGCGTAGGCATTCAGATCAGTCGGTGCTTCGTCGTCGTACGGCACGGCCAGTCCACCGCCAATGTCGAGATAGCGAATGGATTGCACACCTGAGGACCGAAGCGCGTCGTACAACTCCAGCAGTCGGCGCAATCCCTGCTGGTACGCGGCGAGCTGTGCGACCTGCGAACCGATATGCATGTCCAGACCGTCGAGCCGCAGGGCGGGCAGCGTTGCGGCACGCCGCGCGGCGTCGAGTGCCTCCGCGAGGGGAATGCCGAACTTGAGTCCGCGCTCGCCGGTCCGCGTGTAGCGGTGCGGCGTGTCCACCGTGACTTCGGGATTCACCCGCAGCGCGACGGGCGCCACGACTCCCATCCCGGCTGCCACGTGGCTGAGCAGCTCGAGCTCTCCCACCGACTCCACGTTGATCAGAAGGATCTGCGCCGCAAGCGCATCGCGCAGCTCCTGTTCCGTCTTGCCGACGCCGCTGAACACGATGTCCCGGCCGCTGAAACCGGCGAGCAGCGCGCGGTGCAGCTCGCCGCCCGACACGATGTCCACGCCGGCGCCAACGTCGCGCAGCAGGCGCAGCACGGCGAGATTCGAGTTCGCCTTGACGCTGTAGTGGATCCGATGCGTCACGGGCGAGAGCGCCCGCGAAAGCTGCCCGTACTGCTCGCGAATGCTGCCGGCGCTGTACACGTACACCGGCGTTCCTGCCTCGGCGGCGATCAGGTCGAGCGGAACTTCCTCGCAGGCCAGCGTGCCCTCCTGCACGAGGAACCCCGCTGTCAGTACGCCTTCGCCCATACCGCCTCCGTGGTTGCCGCCCGCCCGCACTTGAGACAGCGCTCCGGCACCGTCACCGAGCGGAATTCGGGATCGGGTAGCACGCGGATGGTCGCCCTGGTCTCCTCCTTGACTGCCGCTTCGCACGCCGCATCGCCGCACCAGCCGGCATACACGAATGCCCCGTCTCCGTCCATGACCTCCCTGAAGCGGTCATAGGTGATGGGGCCGCGGAGGCTGTTCGCTTCCCGCCGCGCGCGCGCCGTCTCCAGCATGGTCGCCTGCACGGTGCCGAGCAGCGCGTCGAGCCGCGCCGGCAACTCGTCCAGCGGCACGGCGGCCTTCTCGCCGGTATCGCGGCGCACCACCACGGCCTGCTGCCTGTCCAGATCGCGAGGCCCGAGCTCGAGGCGCAACGGCACGCCGCGCAATTCCCACTCGTAGTATTTCGCGCCGGGTTTCAATGTGTCGCGCGTGTCGACGTGCACGCGCCGCGCGCCGCCGAGCGCCGTACGAATCTGTGCCGCCGCCTCGAGCACGCGCGCGCGTTCTTCGTCCGACTTCCAGATCGGCACGATTACGATCTCGGTGGGCGCGAGGCGGGGCGGGACGCGCAGCCCCTTGTCATCGCCATGGGTCATGACGAGGCCGCCAACGAGCCGCGTGGAGACGCCCCAGCTCGTATTCCACGCGTACTGGTTCTCCCCGTTTTCCGCCTGGAACGTCAGCTCGAATACCTTCGCGAAATTCTGCCCCAGGTTATGAGACGTGCCGGCCTGGAGTGCCTTGTTGTCCTGCATCATGGCTTCGCACGAATACGTGCGGAGCGCGCCGGCGAACCGTTCGGAGTCCGTCTTGAGCCCGGTGATCACGGGCATCGCCATCCACTCCTCCATGAACGTGCGATAGACGCCGAGCATGCGACGGGCCTCCGCCTCGGCGTCATCGTGCGTGGCATGCGCGGTGTGCCCTTCCTGCCAGAGAAATTCGAGTGTGCGCAGGAACAGCCGCGTGCGCATCTCCCAGCGCACCACATTCGCCCACTGATTGATGAGCAGCGGCAGATCGCGATAGCTGTGCACCCACTTGGCGAACATCGCATAGATGATCGTCTCCGAAGTGGGGCGCACGACAAGCGGCTCCTCGAGCTCCTTCCCGCCGCCGTGCGTGACGACTGCGGTCTCGGGCGCGAATCCTTCGACGTGCTCCGCCTCCCGCTGCAGGAAGCTCTGCGGAATGAAGAGAGGGAAATACGCGTTGCGGTGTCCCGTTGCCTTGAACATGTCGTCGAGCGCGCGCTGCATGCGCTCCCAGATGCCGAAGCCATCGGGGCGAATGACCATGCAGCCGCGCACGGGGGAATAGTCCGCGAGCTCGGCGCGGAGCACCACTTCGTTGTACCACGCGCTGAAATCCTCGGCGCGCAGGGGAAGTTTTCGGTCGTCAGCCATGCCGTTCGGTGTGTGTCGCAGGTCGTTCCTGCTCGTTCAGCCAGTCATCGAGTGTGACGCGGCGCTCTTCACCGCGCACGAGGTTGCGGACGACCACGTCGCGCGTGGCGCCATCGCCGGCGGGAAGGATCAACACGTCGCGTGCGCCCGCACCGCTCGCGGCCTTCAGCTGGCGTGACAGCTTCTGCCCACCCAGCGCGTATTCCACGCTGCGTCCGCGTGCGCGAAGCTGTGCGGCCACGCGCATGGCGTCCGTAAGCTCCGCGCCGTCCGCGCAGGCGACCCACACGTCCACGCCAGGCGCGTACGCGGGCATGAGCCCGCGGGCGCGCAGCAGTTCGCCCAGTACGACATCGCCCATCCCGAAGCCCAGCGCCGGCAGCTCCACGCCGCCCAGCGCCTTGAGCAGGTTGTCGTACCGGCCTCCGCCGCAAATGGCGCGGAACTCGCCCTTCGCGTCGAAGAGCTCGAAGACGATCCCGGTGTAGTATGCCAGCCCGCGCACGATCGAGAGATCGAGCCGCACCCACTCGCCAACGCCGAGCGCATCCAGATACGACAGGTGCCGCCGCAGGACCGCGAATTGCGCGGCACACTCATGCGCCTCACACCACCGCGCGAACCCATCGAGGTCATCCACGCGACGCACCAGCTCGAACAGTTGCCGGGCCGGGCCCGGCGCGACCCCGGCGTCCGCCAGGCGTCGCTCCAGATGCTCACGCGTGTCGCGATCCACCTTGTCGATCACTGCATACGCCGCCGGGAGCTGCGCGGCCGTGATGCCGATCGCGGTGAGCATCGCCTGCAGCAGTCGCCGGTCGGACACGCGAGCCACCACGTCGTTCGCGGTGAGGCCAAAGCCTCGCATGATGTCAATGGCCGCGGCGAGCAATTCGGCGTCGGCGGACACATCGGACTCACCGATGATGTCCAGATTCAACTGGAAGTGCTCGCGCAGTCGCCCGCGCTGCTGTCGCTCGTAACGGAAGAGCTGCGGAATGGATGCCCACCGAATGGGTTTCCGGAGCGCGTTGGCCCGCGCGCCGACCATGCGCGCGAGCGTCGGCGTCATCTCGGGCCGGAGCGCGACGCGACGTCCTCCCTTGTCCGAGAACTCGTAGAGCTGGCCGACGATCTCGTCGCCGCTCTTTCGCGTGTAGAGCTCCAGCGACTCGAGTGGCGGTCCGTCGTACTCGACGAACCCGTAGCGGCGTGCGACCTCGCGCCAGGTCGCGAAAAGGTAGGAACGCTCAGCGAGTTCCGCCGGGTAGAAATCGCGAAATCCAGGGAGGGCGCCAGAGGCCATTCATGCAATGTACCCGGGCAATGGAGCCACCTGCAAGCGCGCCATGGCATCTCCGACCGTGTGGAACGATCCGGTAATGAGCGTCGTGGCCGCTCCCTGGCGCGCAATCGCCAGCGCCCGGTCGAAGTCCGGCTCGGTCGTGGCGGCCCACCCATTCGCTGCCGCAAAGTCGCGCGGCTCATCCAGCGCCCACGCCCGATCGTTCGGCACACTCGGCGGCGCCGTGAGCACGAACCGTTCGACGTGCGGCGCGAGCACTTCCATCATTGCTTTCCAGTCCTTGTCGCGCAGCACCGTGAGCAGGCAGACGATCGGTTGTTCCGGCTGCACGCGCTCCAGCGTGTCGCAGAGCACCGCGATGCTCGCCGGATTGTGAGCCACATCGAAGATGACACGGCCACAGCGCTGAAAGCGTCCCGGAATGCGAACGGCCGCGAGTGTCTGCTCCGCCGCGTCGGCGGCGGCCCGGTACGCGTGCCCCGCGCACGACA
>DASVWN010000033.1:0-2108 GCA_036393195.1 Gemmatimonadaceae bacterium
CACCATCGCCTGGTTCCCCAGCACGAATTTCCGCATGAGCTGCGCGCCCTGCACCTGGAGCGGACGGTCGCCGCCCGGAATCCCGGTGAGCACGTAGGCGCCGTTCGCGCCGAGCGCGTCGAGCAGATCGAACTCGAGCGAGGCGACGCCGGTGGCCTCGAGAATCAGGTCCATCGCGCCCACCGTGTCATCCACCTTGTCCGCGGGCACCTGGCGGCCATCCACGTAGTGGCCGCCGATTCCCTCGAGCCACCGTGGGCGTGCCGTGCCGGCATCCACCACATCCAGTCCGTACACTTCCGCGCCGCGGAGGCGCAGTACCATCGCGCCCAGGAGACCAATGGGCCCGAGTCCCGCTACGAGACACCGCCTGCCGTGGAGCCAGTCCGGCGTGATGGCCACGTCGGGGCGTCGCGCCAGCACGTGCATGGCTTCATCTATCGCCTTCTCCACTACGGAGAGCGGCTCCGCCAGCACGGCCACGGGCGCGAGCTCGGTCGGCACGTGCACCACGTAATCATCGCGGTCCACCACACGCTCGGTCTGGTAGCCATCGAGTTCCCAGATGCCGCGCTCGCGATACTTGCCCGTCTCGCACATGTCTGGGCGTCCCGCGTTGCAGCTCACGCACTCGCCGCAGCCGCGGCGCACGGTGAACACGGCAAAGTCGCCCGGCTTCACCCGCGTGACCGACTTCCCGGTCTCCACCACCTTGCCGAGCATCTCGTGTCCGATCACGAGATCCTGCTGCCCGTCCGGCGCGCGCGCACGCCCGCCCGAGACTTCTTCGCGATCGGTGCCGCAGATGCCCACGCGCACCGTCTGCATCTTGACGTCATGGGGTGACGTGATGGATGGCTCGGGCCGGTCCACCAGTCGTGGTGTCTTCGTGCCGGGTACGATCGCGATCGCTTTCATGGTCTGTCTCGTGACTCGTGCGACAATCGCGCCACGCTCGACTCGTGCGCGACGCATTCACGGGTCCTGATCAGATCGACGCGGGGCCCGCTGAAAGTATGATAGCGTTGCCCGACGGATCGCGCACGAGACGGCCACGCGCGGTTTTCTCGAGTGGAATTCCCGCGGCGCGAACGCGCGCGGCCACACGATCGAGCTCTTCCTCACTCGGCAGGCGCACGAGAAACTCGCGCAGCCCGATCGCGCCAGGTGGTGGCGCCGGTGCGCCGACGCCGGCCCACGTGTTGAGTCCGACATGGTGGTGATAGCCGCCGGCGGAGAGAAACGCCGCCTGTCCGCCGAAGTGCTGCATCAGCTCGAAGCCGAGCACGCCGGCGTAGAAGTCCTCCGCAGCCGCGAGGTCGGCAACGTGCAGGTGGATGTGTCCCATCTTCGTGCCCCCGGGCATACGCAGCGGCTCCCGCGCTTCCTCGGTGAGCGCGCCCATCACCCCGTCCACATCCATGGGCTCGGTCACCATGCGCATTTCGCGTCCCGCGCGCGGCCACTCGGCGCGCGGGCGGTCGCGATACACCTCGATACCGTTGCCGTCGGGATCGGCCAGGTAGATCGCCTCGCTCACACCGTGATCGGAGAGTCCCTGCAGCGGCGTACGCGTCGCGACGAGATGCGCGAGCACGCGCGCGAGATCGGCGCGCGTTGGAACGAGAATGGCGAAGTGATACAGGCCCGTGGTCCCGCGCGTTCGTCTCGCCGCCGGTACGCCCGTGAGCTCGAGGAGGTCGGTGGTGCCGTCGCCCAGCCAGGCCGTATTGCCGTCGCGCCGGTGGAGCTGCATGCCGAGGCTGTTCCGATAGAACGCAACGGAGCGATCGAGATCGGAAACGGTGAGCGCGACCGGGCCAATGGAGGTGTCAGGGTGAATCGTGGAAGCGGTCATGCGCCATGAACGCGAGGTGAGTGCGTGAGGTTTCCTCCACCTCGGGCGGCAGTCGCTCGCTTATCCATCGAGATGAAGTCCGTCGAGAATGTGTTCGACAATGACCTCCGGTGCCGGCCCAATGTCCACGCGAATCGCCGGCTCATCCGGACCGGGCTCTTCCAGATCCGCGAACTGACTCGCCAACAGGCTCACTGGCATGAAGTGTCCGTGACGGCCGGCGATGCGCGTGGCGATCATTCGCTCGCTG
>DASVWN010000034.1:0-48633 GCA_036393195.1 Gemmatimonadaceae bacterium
CCGGTAGGCGCTGAAGCGCGGCAGCACGATGGCAATGATGATGGCGACGATCACGATGACGACGACAAGTTCGAGGACCGAGAAGCCGTCGCGTGCCGCACGATTCGAGAAGGTGGTCATCTGGGGTCAGGGCGAGAGGTCGTGACGCGGACGTTCGTCAGTATTTCGTGTCGAGCCAGTTGTCGCCGACGCCAATGTCAACCACCAATGGCACCGAGAGCTGCGTGGCATGCTCCATCTCCTGCTTCACCAGCGCCACGATGTCGTCCACTTCGTCGGGTGGTGTCTCGAAGACCAGTTCATCGTGCACCTGCAGAATCATTTGCGTCCGGGCATCGGCCGCACGCAGCGCGTGGTGGATACGTATCATCGCGATCTTGATCAGGTCGGCCGCCGAGCCCTGGATGGGGGAATTGGTGGCCGTGCGTTCGCCGAACTGCCGGATGTTGAAGTTCCGGTCCCGCAATTCGGGAATATAGCGCCGGCGCCCGAAGATCGTTTGCACGTAGCCATTGTCACGCGCAAACGCCACCATAGAATCGAGATAGTTCCGTACCCCGTGGAAGCGCTCGAAATATTCGTCGATGAACCGCCGGGCTTCACTCCGATCGATCCGAAGCTGCCGCGAGAGTGAATTGGCCCCCTGTCCGTAGATGGTGGCGAAGTTGATCGTCTTGGCGCGGGCGCGCATGTCGGGAGTCACCGCGTCGAGCGGGACGTTGAAGATGATCGCGGCGGTCTGGCGGTGAATGTCGCCCCCTGCGCGGAACGCCGCGACGAATGCGTCGTCGCCGGACAGGTGCGCGAGCAGGCGCAGCTCGATCTGGGAATAATCGGCGGCGATGAAGCGCCAGCCGGCCCTGGGCACGAAGCCACGCCGAATGTCGCGCCCCAGCTCGGTCCGGATCGGAATGTTCTGCAGGTTCGGATCACTCGACGAGAGCCGTCCCGTTGCAGCTACCGTCTGATTGAACGATGTGTGAATGCGCTGCGTCCCGGGGTGAATCAGCGCCGGCAGCGCGTCGAGATATGTACTCTCCAGCTTGGCCAGCTCGCGATACTCCATGAGCAGCTCGGGCAGGGCATGCCCCTGGTCGGCCAGTTCCTGGAGCACGGATGCATCAGTGGAGGGTCCGGTGGCCGTCTTCTTGAGTACCGGGAGCTGCAGCTTCTCGAAGAGGATCTCCCGCAGTTGCGGATTGGAGTTGATGTTGAACGGCGTGCCCGCCTCGGCGTAGATGCGCTGCTCCACGGCGGCGCGCTCGCGCTGGAAGCGCTCCTTGAGCGAGGCGAACCATGCGGTGTCGATGGCGACGCCCGTCCATTCCATGTCCGCGAGCACATCCACGAGTGGCAGCTCGACGTCCTGGAAGAGCGGCATGAGCGCATACGACTCGAGCTGCGGAGTGAAACGCTCGCGCAGGCGCAGGGTCATGTCCGCGTCCTCACACGAATAATCGCGCGCGGCCTCAACGCCGCATTCATCGAAGCGCATGGCATGCTTGCCCTTGCCCACCAGTTCGGCGTAGGTCGTCATGCGGTGATCGAGGAACTCCAGCGCCAGGAGGTCCAGCCCGTGCGAGCGGCGGCCGGGATCGAGGAGATAGCTCGCGATCATCGTGTCGAAATCGAGACCCCGGAGTGTCACGCCTTCGCGGCGCAGCACCAGCAGGTCGTACTTCGCGTTCTGACCGGTCTTGCGCACCGTGGGATCCTCGAGGAGCGATCGCAGCGGCGCCATTTCCGGCGAGTCCAGAGGCGGCAGATTGCAGACGGGCACGGGAACGTCGGCCGAGGGCACCGTCATGACGTCGGCCGCACTGCGCCTGGAGCTGGAGCGCGCCGGCCGCCGCTGTGTACCGGATGCCATTTGCTCCGCGGCGCCCACACCCGCCAGGAGATCGCCCTGGAGGGGCGCAGGCGCGCGGTGGCGCAGCGGCAGGTAGTACGCCTCGTTGGCCGCAATCGCGATGGAAATGGACACGAGCGAGCAACGCAGCGGGTCCACTTCCTGCGGGCTTTCCGGATCGATCACGGTTTCGGTGTCCACCGCGATATACGGCGCGCGGCGCGCGCGCGCGATCATGGCGAGCATGGCGGGGATCGTATCCACCGTGACGTATCTGGGGTGCACGGCAGCTACCGGCGGTGCGGCAGCTGTGGCATGTTCCCGGGCCAGCGCATGGAATTCCAGCGCGACGAACAGCTCCTTGAGCCGCGCATGATCCGGCTCGGCCACCGCCAACGCGTCCAGATCGAGCCGGATCGGTAAATCGTCGCGAATTGTTACCAATTCGCGGGAGAGGCGTGCATTGTCCGCCTCTGCCAGCAGCGCCTCGCGCGGGCGCTTCTTCGTGAGCTCGCCTGCATGTGCCAGGATGTTGTCCAGCGAACCGTACGTCGCCACCAGCTCACGCGCGGTCTTGTCCCCGATGCCACGGACACCGGGCACGTTGTCCGACGAATCACCCACGAGCGCGAGGTAGTCAATGACGTGTTCCGGCGGTACGCCGAGGCGTTCGCTGGCGTTGTCCGGGCCCACCCAGTGCTCATCCACGCTGGCAGGGCCACCGCGGCCGGGATTGAGCAACCATACGCCCGGCCGGACAAGCTGCTGAAAGTCCTTGTCGCCCGAGACTATGACGACATTCACGTGCCGGTCCGCTGCGTCGCGCGCGAGCGTGCCAATGACGTCGTCCGCTTCGTAGCCGTCGAGCGCGAGTACGGGGACGTTGTACGCATCGAGGATCTCGCTGATGCGCTCCATTCCCCGGTCGAAGTCCGCCTGCAGTTCATCGGTGAGCTTCTCGCGCGTGGCCTTGTAGGCCGGGTACCGTTCGTGGCGGAACGAGAGGCCGGAGTCGTGCACCCAGCCCAGATAGTCGGGCTTGTGTGTCTCCACGAGGCGCTGCAGGAAGTTGACGACTCCCCACGCCGCGGAGGTGTTCTCGCCACGGCTGGTCTTGAGCGGGCGCGAAATGAGGGCGAAGAACGCCCGGTAGATGAGCGCGTAGCCGTCGATGAGAAAGAGACGCGGAGCGGGGGGCAGCGGCGAATCCATGCATGAAAGTTCGTCATGCGGCGCGTCGATGACCAGCCTTGCGCCGGATATGTCACCTGATGCCGAAACGCCCCGTTCCTGGGAGAACGGGGCGTTTCGGCAAGCCCGTTGTCAATCTGAATGCCAGGAGTCCCGGAGTACAGACGGCCAGGCGCCAGAGTGAGGAGGCCTGTGTGCGGAGGTGGTCAGCTGACCTTCTGAACGTTGGCGGCGTGGAGACCTTTGTCGCCGTTCTGGATCTCGAACTCGACCTCCTGTCCTTCGGAAAGCGTTTTGAAGCCGTCCATCGCGATAGCGGAGAAATGCACGAAGACGTCTTCGCCGCTCTCCTGTTCAATGAAGCCGTAGCCCTTGGCGTCATTGAACCACTTCACTTTCCCTCTGGTCATGCGCGCTGCCTCCTGCGAGGTGAAACGGATCCTGCACCACGGTGTGCGGGGCGAGCCGTCGGCGGCTCGCGAGCGCCTATATAGGTTCAGCCCGATTCTTTGTCAAGAGAAAATCATGCGGCGCAATGGGATACCGCCCGAGGTCGTTGCATGGGAATGTGGTGCATCGATCCATCATGGCGCTGATGGCGTACGGGCTTCGCTCGCCATCTGAACGAGGAGCGGGGTGCGCACGGTATCAGCCAGTCCGGGGACGACCGCCGTTACGGTGAAGCGGCCCACGCCCAGGGATGCGAGCGGCATATGAAACGTTGCGCTGCCCAGAACGGTGCTGCCAGTCAATAGCACCGTATCCCGATGTACGATGCGAGCATTTCCGTCGAGGATCGTAGCGAGCACACGCGTTCCGGTACTCAGGCCGTACCCTTCCACGTAGATTGTCGCAGCAGTATCGCGTTCCGCATGCATGGCGTCCCGCGGGTTGACCACCAGGCGGGGAAGCGAATCGCGCTGCGTTCGGGGCACCACCCGGTAGGCAATGACGGGTGGCGCGAGCACCCGTGCGCCAAATCGTGGTACCTCGAGCCGTGTGCGAACCGTGGCGGCATTGCCGCCGTTGGCATCGCGGATATCGATGACCAGCGTGGCGTCGCCCGGTGGCAGCAGCAGGTACCGCTGGAAGACAATGCGCGCATCCGCCTGGAGTGCTTCGCCGGGAGAATCCACCTGGACCGTCTCACGGTTTGCCGTACGGGCGATGACGAATTTCCCCTGACGGGCTTCGAGCACGACATCATAGCGGGCGTGACGCGTGGGGCCGTCCGCGGTAAACGCCAGCGTCTGATTGGCGAAGGAGAGCGCCACGAGCGTCAGGGTGCTGTCTGCCGTACGACCGGCGAAATAATGTACGACACCAACAAAGGGGAAGTGCTGACCGCTCACGATGAGTCCCGCGTCGCGGTACATGTCCACGGCCGCGGCTGTCACCGCATTGCTGGCGGGCCGGCCAGTGACCGGGAGATCGCCGCGCGGCGTTGTCCGGTGGCCGCCGAACAACGCGCACGCCGAGAGCAGTACCAGCGCCGGCGCTGCCGTCATGAAACGCATCCTGCTTGCTCCCTTCCCGGGTGATCGTTAGCTTCGCGGCGTGACTCGTGAAAATCTTTCCGGAACCACTCTCGCCGGGTACGCGCTACAGGATAGAGTCGGCGAGGGCGGCACGGCAGTGGTATATCGCGCGGAGCATCCGTCCCATGGAACGGTGGCGGTCAAGGTGCTCCGCGAGAAGCTGCGCAGCGACCAGACGGCGATTGCGCGTTTTCTGCGTGAAGCGTCGTATGGCACCCGCGTGCAGCATCCCAACGTCGTGCGCACCATCGAGATCGGGGATGCGGGCACTGGGCTCCATTTTCTCTGCACGGAATGGGCGCCAGGCGAGCTGCTCGAAAGCTACGCCAAGCGCAACGCACCTCTTCCGCCCGCTGAAGTGGCGGAAATCATCGGGCAGATCGCGGATGCGGTGCAAGCGGCGCACGCTGCGGGGATCATTCATCGGGACCTCAAGCCGGACAATCTGATGTACGATCCGGCGACCAGGCAGGTCAAGCTGCTGGACTTTGGCATCGCGGCACAGACCGATCTGGCACCGGAAGAACGGCTGACGCGGGCGGGGTTCTTCGTGGGGACGCTGATGTATGTGGCCCCCGAGGCGCTGTCCGGTCAGCTCGTGACGGCGGCGGCGGACCAGTACAGTCTCGCCACCATCGCCTACTTTCTCCTGTCCGGATCACTCCCGTACGCAGCGAAGTCGCAGCGCGAGATGTTCACGCAACTGCTCTCCCAGCCGCCAATTCCGTTGAGCAGCACGAAGCGCGGTACGCAGGTAGATCCCGCCGTGGAGGCGGTCGTAATGAAGGGGTTGTCCCGAACACCGAATGATCGCTACCCGGATGTCGTGGCCTTTGCCCGCGAGCTCCGCGCGGCCATCGAGAAGCCGCCCGCCCGCAAGGAGCCGCTGTTCAGCCGTATGAAGTCACTTCTCCATCGGAATCCGCGGGACTGACCGCCAGGCAGTGGACAGGTGCCGGGGCGCAGTCAGCCGCGGCCCGCGTTGGCGATGGCGGGTGCTGATTCCACTGGCCTGCTCTCGCTTTCCGGCGCCGCTACCCCATCCAAAGGCAGCCAGACCGTAAAGATGGCGCCCTTTCCCAGGTCGCTGTCCACCGTCAGGTCGCCGCCCAGAAACCTCGCCAGCCGCCGCGAAATCGGAAGGCCGAGCCCGGTGCCGCGCCGTATGGAATCCGTGCGCGGACCCGCATTCACCTGTTCGAACTCCTCGAAAATTCGCTCGCTATCACCCGGTGCGATGCCGACTCCGGTGTCCGCTACCTGGAGCACGATCCAGGGATGCGAACTGCTGCCACGCACCGCGGGCGGGCCGACATTCGCCGGAGCCGGTCGCGCACGAATGGCAATGCCCCCCAGTGGTGTGAACTTGATTGCGTTGCCGAGGAGGTTCACGAGAATCTGGCGCAAATGCAGCGGATCGGTCCAAATGCGGGGAAGGGAAGGACTGACGGAGATCGAAAAGTTCAGTCCCCGCTCCTGCACAAGAGGCTCCACCTCACCGGCGACTTCGAGCACCAGCACGCGCAGATCGATGAGCTCCCGATGCACGTCGAGCCGGCCCGCCGCCATCTTGGAGAGATCCAGAATCTGATCCACGAGCTGGCGCAGATGACCTGCCGATGACGCCATGCGATCCACCGGCGGGATCTGGCGCGGGTTCAGCTCGCCATACACGCCGTCCCGGAGCAGCTCGACGAAACCCACAATGGCGTTCAGCGGTGTGCGCAGTTCATGTGAGACATTTGCGAGAAATTCGCTCTTGGCGCGATTGGCGCGCAGCAACTCCGTGGAGAGTCGCTCGAGCTCCATGCTGCGTTCCGCGAGGCGCAGCCCCTGGTGGCGCTCGTGCAGCAGCATGACGATGAGCACGGCCAACATGGTGAGGCCCACGCTCCAGAGCAAGCCGCGCACCCGGTCCACATTTGATGGTTGCGCAACGACGACATTCCACCGCCCTCCACCCGGCGTTCTGAGTGGCGATGAGGCTGCAAATACCCCTATCTGGAATCGTGATCCCGGAGCGGTGGCGGCAACGGTATCGGTGCCGGAAAGGATGAGCAGACGGCCCCGAATGGCCGGCCGTCCTTCCCGGATGCTCGCGAGGATGGCCTCACTCGAGATGGTGCCGCCGGCGAAGCCCAGAAAGTGCGGCCCAACGTAAATCGGTTCCAGCAGAACGACACCACGACGGCCGTTCAGCAGCGTCAGCGGTGACGAAATCTGCGTGACGCGCGTCGCGCGCGCCTGTGCAGCGAGCGTACGGAGCCTGAGCAGATGTGTGGTGTCCATATCCACGCGCTCTGGAAGCCGCACACCGTTATCGCTGAAGGAGTGTTCCTCCAGCACTTGTCCCGCCGTATCCGTGATCCAGATGCGATCGAAGGATGCGGCGTACACGCGCATGGACAGCACCAGCGAATGGAAATACGAGGGATTCACGGCGCGTGTCGTATCCAGATACAGTCCACGAATGGACTGCAGTGCCTCGGCGTGCACGGCGAGAAAACCCTGGACGAGCGCGCTGGATTCCACCGCTTCCACCTGCACGCCGGACCGGTTCGAGGTGGACATCATGCGATCCAGCGCGAAGAGGCCTGCCAATGCCAGCAGCAGTGCCAGCATCAGCGCCATCGAAGACGGGCGCAAGCGTGAAGAGGGATCCGAAAACCGCACGATGCACAACCTGGCTCGAGCTATCGTCGCCCGAGTATGACACGAAATGTGTGATGACTGATTGACCGACGTGCCGGTTGCCGATAATCTACGACGATGACCGACCACGATCGCCTGCTGGCGCTGCTGGCTTCACGCTCAGCCCGCCGCGGGTCGTTCACCCTGGCTTCCGGCCGACAATCCTCACTGTACATTGATGCCCGCCTGACGACAATGAGTCCGGACGGCATGGCGCTGATTGGTCCTGCGGGGCTTGCCGCGTTGCGCGACTCCAGCTGGGACGTCCAGGCGATAGGCGGGCTGACGCTCGGTGCTGATCCAATTTCCTGCGCGATCAGCTATGCCAGCGCTGGCAGTGTGGCGCCGCTCCGGGCGTTCACGGTGCGCAAGGAAGCCAAGCAGCATGGCGCGGGCCGGCTCATCGAAGGACCCTTCCAGGCGGGGGACCGCGTGGCCATCGTCGAAGACGTGATCACGACCGGCACCTCGGCGCTCCGGGCGGCCGAAGCCGTGCGCAGTGCTGGTGGAATCGTCGCCGGCGTGCTGGCGCTCGTGGATCGCGAGGAGGGCGGGCGTGACGCGCTCGAGGCCGCCGGCTTTCAGGTGCTGGCACTCACACTCGCCTCCGACATCATGACGCGAATGCCGGGCGCTTCGCAGCCGATGTAGGCGCCTCCGGCGCCGCCTGCACGCCCGGACTGCGGAACGGCGAGAACTGCCGGAGCACATCGAGATGCGGCAGGATGAGCTCATCGCGAAAGCGTTGCAGCATTCCTTCGCCGTCGTAGCTCTGTCGAAATTCCTGCGCCGTCACGCGCAACAGCGTGCGGACATGTCGGCTGAAGCTCTGCGGCGACGAGTACTCCAGATGATAGGCAACGTTCGCGACCGAGAGCCCCGGATTCTCGAACACGCGTGCCGCGTGCACGAGTCGCGCCATGGCGAGATAGCGCTTCGGAGCCGGCAGTCGGGCGCGAAAGAACCGGCTCATCAACGTGCTGGGGAGCACGTGCAGTTGTGTGCACAGGGTGCGGACTGTGGTCACGCGATGTCCGTCGGTGAATAATGCATCGAAGAACCGCCAGCAATCATCGGGCGCGCCGGCGAGATCCAGCGCAAGCGCGGCGAGCGCCACGCGTTCGATGCCTTTTGAGCGATCCGCGGTGAGGACTTCGCGCAGCTCCCGCCATCCGGACGGCTGTCGCACATCGACCAATGCCTGGACACCGGACTGCCCGAGTGAGAGAACGGCCTGCGGTGTGGCGGAATCGAATTGTGAGAGGAGAGCCACGGCGGGAATACGGGGAAATTCCCGAACCAGCCGAGCCATGTGGCCGATATCAGTTCGCGAGCAGCGTGCCACGGAGAGCAGAACGGCGCTGATCCGGCGTTCCCGAAGATCGCGGCGCACGTCATCAAGGGAATCCCGATGCAGCGTGTAATAGATTCCTTCCCCCGCGGCATCTACGCGAGGACGTTCACTGGGAAGCAGCACGGTCGCGATCGAACCCAGGATGACCTTGTGCGGTGGTGGATGTTCCATGCGACCTCCGATTGGTCAGAACCAGCGTGGACATGGCGGCGAATGCGGGTTCGCAAGCTCCGGAGGCACGTTATGATGCCGCGTCACTCATGCGTCATCGCGGCAGCTCGATGATAACGCGACCGGGGCGCTGTCTGGCTCGAACGACCGCAAGGGATTAGCTTTATCGAAGGGAATGCAGCCGGCCGGACGGTCGCGACGCATGCATGTGCATCGAGGAAAGTCCGGGCTCCAGAGGGCAAATCGCCAGGTAACACCTGGGCGCTGGTAGCGCGAGCGGCCAGCGACGGACAGTGCCACAGAAATCAGACCGCCGGCGGGTAACCGCAGGTAAGGGTGAAACGGTGGGGTAAGAGCCCACCGCGTGTCTGGCGACAGACACGGCACGGTAAACCCCGATTGGAGCAAGGCCAAATAAGCGGCGAGAGACGGCCCGTTTCGATACCGACGCCGCGGGTAGGCTGCTGGAGGGTACGAGTAATCGTACTCCGAGAGAAATGACCGTCCGGACAGTGATGTCCGACAGAACCCGGCTTACAGGCCGGCTGCACTCTCCCTCGGTCTTTCACGCCGGACATGCCGAGCAGATATTTTCAGATCGCGACTGCCTTATGCGTGACGCTCGGTGCAGGGTGTGCAACGCATTCGGCGACGCGTACGCAGCCCGTTCCGGCACCGAAATCAGCAGATTCGACGACTACGCAGCCCGCGGTGTCCACCTGGGCACCGCGACGCGCGCCGGGTACATGGCGTTACGAGGTGCAGACCAGTGCAAGCGTATCGCTCGGTACCGACACCGGTGCCGCACCAGTTCCAATTGACACTCGGTCGTTCTACACGCTGAGCGTCGGGCGTTCTGACAGCGGTTTGATACTCAGCGGAACCGTGGACTCAGTCGCAACACACTCGGGACCCAGGATTCCCGCGCCACCCCCAGGAGTCCGATTCCCGATGTTCTTCTCGGCACGACTGGAGGACAGCGGAGTTCCTGGCGCGATTCAGAGCTCATCACCTGCACCGTGCCGAACCGGCGTGGAACCCATGGTGGCTGCGGCGGGGCGGCTTTTGCCCACGCTCCCATCCCACGCTCAAATCGGGAGTACCTGGCAGGACACTGTCGTGAGCGTGGCTTGCCGCGGAGAGATCGCCTTGCGCACGACGACCAGCAGTCGCTATCACCTGAGCGACACGGCTGTTGTACAGGGGAGAACCGCACTGCACGTGGAGCAGAACTTCGAGATGTCCACCGCGAGCGACTCGTCAGCGGAGCGAACGAACGGCAGTGTCAGGATCACGGGTGCCGGAGAGGGACACCGCGACCTTTACGTAGACCCGCTCACGGGCGCGCTGCTCCAGGCTCAGGGCGAGTCGAAGAGCGTGATCACCGTGCGGACACGATCCACAGCGCTTCCCTTCCAGCAGGCAGTGAAGGAGACTATCACACTGCGGCCGTGACTCGTTGGCGCAGTCAATCCACGAGGCGGAGCGGCATGATCAGGCACATGAACTTCGCTGCATCATCCCAGCCCACAGGCTCGATCGTCGCCGCACGTTCTGGCGCCTTGAAGGTGAGCCGAACCTCGTCGGTGGGCATGAAGCGCAGGATCTCCAGCAGATAGGCAGCATTGAACCCGATGTCGAGCTGGTCGCCCTCGTAGGTCACGGGCAGCTCGTCCTGGGCTTCTCCCAGGTCTGGCGTCTGGACGCTGAATTTCAGCATGCCCGCATTGAAGGAGAGACGGATGCGGTGCGTCTGGTCCGACGCGATGACGGACATTCGCTTGAGCGCCTGTGTAAGTGCATTGCGATCAGCGAGTGCGCTCTTGTCGTTATCACGCGGAATGACCTGCTCGTAATTGGGATAGGGTCCTTCGACCAGTCGAGTAAAGACCGAGGTGAATGGCGATCGGAAGCCGAGGTGGTTATCGCCGCGCGCGATCTCGAGTTCTTCTTCCGCGGGATAGAGCCGGCGAATCTGCTCCAGCGCCTTCGGCGGCACAATGAGATCGGTCGATATTGGCGCTGCATTTCCGTGCACACCGGCTACGCTCCGTGAGGTTGGCTCGGTCACGGGAATCTCCATCTTGGCCAGCCGGTGCCCATTCGTGGCCACCATCCGCATCTGGTCCGCACGCAGCTCCCAGAGCACGCCATTGAGCGTGGGACGGCTCTCCTCGGTGGACACCGCAAACGCGGTATGCGCGATCAACTTCTGCAACTCGCCGGACCGGATACGCCAACTTCCCGAGAAGTCGACGGCTGGGAAACTTGGAAACTCATCACGGGGAAGCCCAAGGAGACGGAAGCGCGAACGTCCGCACTCGAGCGTTACCTTCTGCTCACCAGCGGCGCTCATCCGTACCGGCGCTGATGGCAGCTCGCGCACGATCTCTGCCAGCTTCTTTGCGGGAATCGTGATCGCGCCCTGTGTATCGACATCCGCAGTGAGTTCGGTGCTGACAGCGAGGTCCAGGTCAGTGCCGGAGAGACGAATGCCGCGATCGGTCGTTTCAACCAGAATGTTTGCCAGCACCGGCAGCGTGGTCCGTGCTGGAACGCTCGCCGTGACGGCTGTCAATCCCTCCTGCAGTTTTTCACGCGCAATGGTGAAGCGCATTCACGTTCCTCTTGAGAATTGCGTCGCAGAACTGCTTCTTCTGTTCTAGAAGAATAGAAAACTAGTAGTAGCCGTAGGTACTGTGAAAGAGCGTGTACAACCGGCCAACGTCAATTGCGACAGGAGCATGGTGGTTGGAAAACAGTGTGCAGAACGTCCAGGTTACCCACCGCAACTGATGACACGGCCAGTGCCAGGGCCCGCAATGTTCAGCGCGGGGTACCTTTCCACATCTATTCCTGAATCTTCCGCAGGTTTATCCGGAGAGATTCCACACGCGTCCGGAACAGCTCAGTCGCGGCCATGTCCGCTTCCACCTTCTCGATACTGTGAATGACCGTGGAATGGTCACGGCCGCCGAACGCGTTCCCGATCTCGACGAGCTGCAGGCCAAGCAGATCACGTATCAGGAACATGGCGACCTGGCGAGGAACCGTCACATGCTTCGTCCGGCTTTTGGATTGCAACCCAGCAGGTGTCACTCCCCATTCCTTGGCGACAGCCTGCTGAATGGTAGCCACGCTGAGCGTCGCCTGCGCGGTGGAAGTGTCATCCCCGTTCATTCGCAGTTTGTCGCGGAGCGCCTCGCGCGCCAGCTCCACGGTGATCTCACGGTGCTTCAGCGACGCGTACGCGAGTAACCGGATGATCGACCCTTCGAGTTCCCGAACACTCGAACGTACGTGCTCGGCGATGAAGTGAATTGCCTCATCGGGAATGGTGAGCTCGAGGTGGTCCAGCCGGGCCTTGTTGTGGAGGATCGCGATTCGGTGCTCGAGGTCGGGCAGCTCAATGTCCGCGACCATTCCCCATTGAAAGCGACTGACGAGCCGGGTCTCGAGGCCGGGAATCTCCGATGGGGGACGGTCGCTCGTGAGAATGATCTGGCGTCCCGCCTCGTAGAGCGCGTTGAAGGTGTGAAAGAACTCCTCCTGGGTGGCTTCCTTCCCCTTGAGGAAATGGACATCGTCGATGAGGAGCAGATCCACTTCGCGAAAGCGGCGCCGGAAATCCGGTGTGGTGCGTTTCTGGATGGATCCGACGAGCTCGTTGGTGAACTGCTCGGTACCCACGAACAGGACACGTGTGCTTGGTGCACGATCCATGATCTCGTGCGCGACTGCCTGCATGAGGTGCGTCTTGCCGAGTCCGGTGTCACCGTAGATGAACAGAGGGTTGTAGACCTTTCCAGGCGCCGCGGCCACCGCTTGCGCGGCCGCGGCTGCAAGCTCGTTGGACTTGCCGATGACGAAATTCTGAAATGTGTAGCGGGCGCTGAGCTGCGTCGTACCCGGCCCGGCGTCAACACCGCCGCGGGTTGCTCCCGTTTCGGGCGGCGGGGCGACGAAAAAGTCCATTTGCGGGCGCACCGCACGTTCTTCATCCACCCGAAAGACGACGTTCATCGGGTGACCGAGTACCACCGGCGCAAGACTGGCAAGCAGTTGAGAATGCTTGGACTCGTTCCACTCTGCGGCGAACCGGTCGGGCGCGCCGACGAGGATGGTATTCCCGTCAACGGCGAGCGCCTCCGTGGGTTCGAGCCACGTTCTGAATGTCTGTTCCGGAAGCTCGAGTCGTGCGCGTTCGAGCAGCCGGGACCAGGTTTCCGCTGGAGTGAGAGACATGACCTATGGCAGAGGCGGCGGGGCAGCGAAGGTAGACAGGCCATGTGGAAAAGTCAAATTGACACTGGGAGCGTTGACCGGTCCCTATGCTGCGGCTAATTTCATCATTCTGTCCCGCATTATCTTACAAATTCGAACCGTATTTGGAGTCAGCATGGGGAAGCCAACTTATCGCCCGCGCAACAAGCGGCGGATCCGCACACATGGGTTTCGTGCGCGGATGGCGACGCGCTGGGGGCGCGCGGTCCTGAGCCGCCGGCGGAAGAAGGGGCGTCAGCGGTTGACCGTTCAGCTTCCATCCAAGTACGCTGGCGCCTGATGCCGCGCGCTTCCCGCGGAGCCACCGGCTCACGCGGACAGCCGACATTCATAGCGTGTCACGCAGCGGGAAGCGCATCCGGACAGCGCACCTCGAGGTCCGGTGGATCGCTTCCCTTTTGCGTCATCCGCGCGTGGGGTTCATTGTGCCGAAATTCCGTCACGGGAGTGTGAAGCGGAACCGCCTGAAACGGCGCCTGCGTGAAGCCGTACGGCAGGAGGTATTGCATCACCTTCCGTGCGTGGACGTGATTGTTCGAGCCCGACCCGTTGCGTACGATGCCACCTGGAGCGAGCTGCATCAGGAAATCCTCAGTGTCGGGCAGCAACTGTGCGCGCGCGGGGAACAGCATTAATGCGCGCGGTCCTCATTTTCCTGGTGCGCGGGTATCAGGTAGCATTGTCGCCGCTGTTTCCGGCGGCGTGCCGGTATTACCCGACCTGTTCGGCGTACGCAATCGAGGCGCTACGACGTTACGGGGCATGGCGGGGTTCCTGGATGACAGTGCGGCGACTGGCGCGCTGTCATCCGTTCCATCCTGGCGGCTACGATCCTGTGCCATGACCTGCTCAACGATCAATGGATAAGCGCTTCCTTCTCTTTCTGGTGTTGTCGGTCCTCGTGCTTGTGGTATCGCAGAAGCTCTTTCCGCCAGCGCGACAGGCACGGTCCGCTGTATCCACAGCGCCGACCGCGGATTCGACCAGGAAGCCCATACAGGACACCACACATCGGCTTGCGCGTCCCGATACACACGTTGCAGAGCGCGGTCGCACCGCCGCGTCGGCTGATACCACCACGGCGACATCGGCCGCCGAGCCGGCTGCGCCTGTCGAGACGGTGACCGTCAGGACGCCGCGGGTCGTCTATCAGTTCAGCACGCTGGGGGCCATGCCCATCGGTGTGGACACACGGGACTACAAGGCGCTGTCTCCTGGGGGCGGCACCGTGCAGCTGGTTCGCGCCGGATCGCCGCTGTATCGCTACGACCTCATTCGTGCGCCACGCGACACTGTTCATCTCGATCATGTGGCGTTCACGGTGGACAGCTCCCTGCTGCACGACGGCGGCGCGGGCTCGCTCACATTTCACGGCGCGTCAGGGGGCTCGGCCATCGCGATCACCTACACCTTCGCGCCCGATTCGTATCTCGTGCGCGTAAAGGGAGTGGTGCAGGGTGGCCCCGGCGGCCAGGCGATGCTGATGACGATCCCCCTCGGCCTGCATTCCGCGGAAACGGACACGGTGGACGACGAACACCACTTCGCGTACGTCCTGAAGCCGCGGCACGACAGTCCGAACAGCATTGCCTTCAGCAAGCTTGACACGACAGTCGCCCGTATGGAGCCGGGACCGCTGACCTGGGTCGCGACCAAGAGCAAGTACTTCGTGGTGGCGCTGCTCACGGATACGACCGGTACACCATTCAGCAGTGCCGTGCTGCGCGGCATCCCCCATGGGAAAGAGGTTGCGACGAGTGCGTCCGCGACGGCCGTTCAGCCGCTGGGCGCGAACGGAGAATTTGCGTTCGAGTTGTACGCCGGCCCACAGGAATGGCGCCGGCTGGTCGCCGTGGGCCGGGATTTCGATGAGGTGAATCCGTACGGCGGAATCTTCAAGGGCGTGGTACAACCGTTCGCCACGGTCATCATGCGCGTGCTGCTCTGGATGCACGCGCACCTGACGCTGAGCTATGGCTGGGTGCTGATTGTCTTCGGCGTGGCGGTGCGCATCGTGCTCTGGCCGCTGAACCAGAGTGCCATGCGCGCGCAGCTCAAGCTGCAGCGCATCCAACCGGAGCTGCAGGCGCTGCAGAAGAAGTACAAGACGCAGCCGGACAAGCAGCAGGCCGAGATGATGAGGCTGTACAAGGAACACGGGATGAGTCCATTCAGCCCACTGGCCGGATGCCTGCCGATGCTCATTCCGATGCCGGTATTGTACGCGCTGTATTACGTGTTTCTGAATACCATCGAGTTTCGCGGCGTACCGTTCCTCTGGATGGCGGACATCTCGCAGAAGGATCCCTACTACATCCTGCCAATCGTCATGGGAATCTCGATGTTCGTACTGTCGTGGATCGGTCTGCGTGCCGCACCGCCCAACCAGCAGGCGAAGACGATGGCTTACATCATGCCGGTTTTCATGACCGTCCTGTTCTATCGATTCGCGGCCGGGCTCAATTTGTACTATGCGGTGCAGAACATCGCGGCACTGCCGCAGCAGTGGCTCATCGCCAAGGAGCGGGCCAAAGCCGCGCCTGCCGCAGTCAGCGGACCCGCGAGCGGCTCGGCTGGGTCCGCCGGGCCGGCAGGATAACGACGGCGTGCGAGGGACGCGGACGCGGATGTGGGGCCGCGTATCAGGCAGGTGGCCTGGATGCCGGGAGGGTCGATGCGCGTGACGTACGTGGGACATGCCACGCTCCTCGTGGAGGTCGGCGGCGCGCGCCTGCTCACGGACCCGAACATCGATGCTCATCTCGCGGGCGTGCTGCCGCGTGTGTCTCGGCCCGTGATCCCGATGGCGGCATTGTCGCACGTGGACGCCGTGCTGCTGAGCCATGCGCATGCCGATCACCTCTCGTATGGGACGCTGAAGCGTCTTGCGTCCGACGTCCCGATCTATGCTCCGCCCCACCTGGCGCGAACGCTGCATCGGCGCGGGTTCACCACGGCCCGCCCCCTGTCTCCTGGTGGGACGGCATCCGTCGGCGCCGTGCAGATCACGGCGGCTCGTGCGCGGCATCGCGGTGCGCGGTACGGCGTGGATCAATGGCACGCGGGCGCCAACATGTATCTCATGACCGATGGCGTGGAAGCGTGCCTGTTCGCCGGCGATACCGCGGCAGGCGCCGCGATTGACACGAGCGCCGGCTCGCTGTCGCATGTGCTCGGTGAACTGCATGCGCGGACCAGGCCGCTCGATGTCGCGCTCCTTCCCATTGGTGCTGCGCCGCGATGGAAACGGCGCGTCTTCCGCCGCGGCCATCTCACTGCCGCGGATGCCCTGGCGTTGTTCGAGCACCTCGGGGCGCGCTACTTCATTCCGTACCATTGGGGAACATTCCGGCACGTGACGTCGGGCCCGTTCGACGCCATGCATGAACTGCGGCGCCATCTGGATGGCCACGCACGCCGCGGTGATGTGAAGATTCTGCAGCCGGGGAGCGACATCGAGCTTCCGCCCCGCAGCCCGTGGCTCATATGACCGAGTGCATCACGGCGCCCGTCATGTTGCCCGGTGCAGACGACACCATCGTGGCGCTGAGTACGCCGCCCGGACGGGGCGCCATTGCGGTGGTACGCGTCAGTGGCCCTGCCGCATACGCGATCGTGTCGCGCCTCGTCCGCTCCGGGTTACCGGCTCCAGGGCGGGTGCGCCGTGTGGCGATGCATGACCCTGATAGCGGTGCGGTGATCGACCGCCCCGTGGTGACCGCATACGGTCATCCCCGCTCGTACACCGGTGAAGATCTGGTCGAGCTGGCGGTGCATGGCGGCGAACTCATTCCAGCACTCGCGGTCGCGGCACTGGTGAGCGCCGGTGCGCGGCAAGCATATCCCGGCGAGTTTACGCGGCGCGCCGTCGCGAACGGCAAGATGGACATCCTGCAGGCGGAAGCAGTAGCGGATCTGGTAGAAGCGCGATCGCGGGCCATGCACCGCATCGCGCTGGCGCAACTGGAGGGTGGTCTATCGCGCCGTATCGCAACGTTGCGGGAGGCGATTCTGCAGCTGGAGGCGCTCATCGCGTACGAGATTGATTTTCCCGAGGAGGACGATGGGCCGTTGGATCCGGAGCGCATCCGGGGCGCGATTGGTGATGTGGAGCTGGCGCTGGATACGCTGCTCGCCACGGCGCGCATGGGGGAGCTGTACCGGGGCGGCGCGCTGGTAGTCATTGCAGGCGCGCCCAACGCGGGGAAATCCTCCTTGTTCAACGCATTGCTCGGCAGCGCGCGGGCAATCGTGACGCCGGTACCTGGGACCACGCGCGACGCGATCGAGGCGTTGCTGGATCTGGGACAGTGGCCCGTGCGCCTGGTGGACACAGCGGGACTGCACGAATCCACTGACGTGGTGGAGCGACTGGGGATCGAGGTGAGCGAGCGCTACCTGGGCGACGCGGACGTGGTACTGGCGTGCGGCGAGTCGGTTGCGACGCTGGCAGCCACCCTTGGGCGTGTCCACGCACTCACCGATGCGGCGGTGCTGCCGGTGCGTACCAAGGCCGATCTGGCGAGGCAGCACGACTCGTGTCTGCCGGCCGACGTGGGGGACGCTGTTGCCGTGAGTGCGCACGCTGGCACGGGGCTCGATGTGCTCGCCGAACGACTTACCGTGGTACTGACCGGGCGTCACGGCCGCTCCCGGCCCGATGCGCCTCTGCTCACCCGGGAGCGCCACCGCCGAGCGGTGCAGCAGGCCCGGGATGAGGTTGCGGCCTTCGCGCGAGCATGGGAAGCGGATGCTGTGCCGGCCACGGTCGCGGCGGTGCATCTGCGCACGGCGATCGGCGCACTGGAGGAGCTGGTCGGGCTTGTGGACGTGGAGGAAATACTGGACCGTGTATTCGCGTCATTCTGCGTGGGGAAATAGGACTCGCTCCTGATTTCCCTGATGGCGCGCTACGCGATGGCCGCGCTGATGTCGCCCGAGGAACAGAGCTCCTCCGCGCTCGCGCGGATGGCCCAGGGGAAGCCGTGCTCGGCGATGGCACTCCGCACCATGCGGCTCCCCAGATAGTAGCCCGCGCGCTCCGGAATCACGATACGGTCCAGCCGGCGCGTGTTCTCGCTGGTACCACCGGAGAGGTAGCGCAGGCGAAGTCCCAATCCTGCCGTATCCAGCTGTAGCGCGATGTGGCGCGCGATCACCGGTTCGAGTTCACGAATGCGCGAGTACTGGCGGCGGTGGTATCCGAAATACTCCCAGTCCGCGTGGCCCGGACTCACGGCGCGCGCGGTTTCCACCGCCAGCCCCTCGTTCACGAGATGCTCACGGAGCGGCGCCTGACATCCGGTGTCCCAGTGTGAATAGTTGCCGCCCGCCTCGGCGATGAGTCCGCGCATGCGGCTCCGGCTCGTCGGCGACGTGTAGCGCACGACATGCGCCAGTTCGTGGGCGAGCCAGAGTGGAATCAACTCCGGATCGAGGCCGAGTCCGTGGGAGCCCGGGTTGGCGACCCCCGTAAAATGCTCGAGACAGACGAAGGCCATGCCACGGCCAGCGGCGACGAGCTCGCCGGCATTCGCCGCGCCCACTCCCACCATGATGACAGTGTCTGCGTCGCTGTCCATGTCCAGGAGCGCGGCGCAGCGCGCGGCCGTCTCGCGGACGAGCGTCGCGACGTCCACGCGGTCCAGCAGGGTGCGGAGGTCATGGCGGTCGGCGTGCATCGTGGCGTGGACGATCTCGGCAAAATGCGGCGAATCGGGGTCCACGACATAATTCTTCCAGTACGGCTCGACGATCTGCCGGTAGGTTTCGAAGTAGCGCTGGTATGCGGCGACGGGATCCACGCTCTGGATGACGGTGAAGAAATCCGGAACGAGATCGATCAGCATGACGGCGGGAGGCGGTGCGGGAGGAGCAACACACACAACGCGGTGGCGAGACGCGGGAACATAGTCGCGACCGAGCAGCCGAACAAGAGCGGCGTGCACCGCACTGATACTTGCGCCAGCAGGTCCCGCGCGGCGTCAGCGCGTGCCGAACATCCGATCTCCTGCATCGCCCAGCCCCGGCAGAATGTATCCGTGCGCATTGAGCTCACGGTCCAGCGCCGCCGCGAAGATCCTCACGTCGGGGTGCGCAGCAGCCAGCCGCTGCACGCCCTCTGGCGCGGCCACGATGCACACGAGGCGAATATCCCGGGCACCAGCGCGCTTGAGCGACGTCACCGCGGCGGCCGCACTCCCGCCGGTGGCGAGCATCGGGTCGAGCACGAAGAAGTGCCGCTCACGGGCGTCGCCCGGCACCTTGAAGTAGTAGTCCACTGGTTCGAGCGTCGCGTGATCGCGATAGAGACCGATGTGGCCCACGCGCGCCGACGGCACGAGCCGCAGCACCCCTTCCACCATGCCGAGTCCTGCGCGGAGCACGGGCACCAGCGTGAGCTTCTTTCCACTCACACGCCAGCCCGCCGCCTGCTCGAGGGGCGTCTCCACCACCACGCGTTCCAGCGGCAGGTCGCTCGTGGCCTCATAGGCCATGAGCATGGCAATCTCCTCTACCAGTTCCTTGAACAGCTTCGTGGGCGTGACGCGGTCACGCAGGATGGTCACCTTGTGCTGCACCAGCGGGTGCTGTGAGACGAACAGGTTGCCGGCGGCGGGGGTGGTGTGCATGGCTGCCAAAGCTAGTATCTTCGCTCGCATGAAAGAATATCAGGCGGTGGTGCTGCGGCTCACGCGCCGGAGCCAGGATGACGAAGACACGATCACCGATCTTCTGAACGAACGCAGTCGGAGCGGATGGGAGCCAGCGCTCATGTCGCAGGACGGCCAGCGGATGACACTCGTCTTCCAGCGGCAATCCGCGACGGAGTTGCAGCGCTAGCGTGGAGATCACCTTCGTCGGCGCCGCCCGCGAGGTCACCGGATCGTGTCATCTCGTTCACGTCAATGGTCATACGGTGGCGCTGGATTGCGGGCTCTTTCAGGGCCACCGTACCGAGGCGCACGACAAGAACCGCGCACTTCCGCTCCCGGTGGACAAGCTGGATGCTCTCGTGCTCTCTCACGCGCACATCGATCACTGCGGGCGACTTCCTTTCCTGGTCGCGCAGGGTTATACCAACCGGATCTGGGCCACCGCTGCCACGCGCGACCTCACGGCGGTCATGCTCGCCGACTCCGCCCACATTCAGGAAAAGGACGCGGAGTTTCTCGCGCGCAAGCACCGGGACGCGGACCCGCCGCTCTACACCATGAGCGATGCGGCTCGCGTGAGCGATCTCATGGTGGGTGTCCCCTATGCGCAGCGCTTCGACGTCGTGCCTGGTGTGCGCGCGACGTACGTGGACGCTGGCCATATTCTGGGGTCGGCCTCGGTGATCCTCGACTGCACCGAAGGGACTGACACGCGTCGCCTGGTGTTCTCGGGGGATATCGGGCGGCGGGGCCTCCCGATCATTCGCGACCCCGTGGCACCGGACGGCGCGGATGTGGTCATCATGGAGTCCACCTACGGCGACCGGGATCACGGCCCCATGGACAGGAGCCGCGCCACGCTGGCGCGTATCATTACGGAGACCGCCGGACGTGGCGGCAAGGTGCTCATCCCCGCCTTTGCCCTTGGCCGAACGCAGGATGTCGTGTACGATCTGCACGCCATGCTCCGCGCGGGGGAAATCCCGTCCATCCCGATCTTCATTGACAGTCCTCTCGCGACGGACGTGACGACGGTCTTCCAGATGCACCCGGAAGTGCGCGACCACAGCGAAGACCTGGTGCAGGAGATGCCACGGCTTTTCCGATTCCCACTGGCGCAGTACACGCGCGACACCGCGGAATCCAAGGCGCTCAACAGCCGACCCGGTCCCATGATCATTATCGCGGCGTCAGGCATGTGCGAGAGCGGGCGCATCCTGCACCATCTGGCGAACAATGCCGCCGATCCGCGTACGACGATCCTGATCGTGGGGTTCCAGGCGGAGCATACGCTCGGGCGACGTATCGTGGAACGTCGCGAGACCATCCGGATCTTCGGCGAGGATGTGCCACTGCGTGCGCACGTCGAGGTGCTCGATGGCTACTCGGCGCACGCCGACCGGAAGGGCCTGCTCTGGTGGCTGGACTCCGTGCGCGCGGCGTCTCCGAAGCTGCGGCAGGTCTACCTGGTGCATGGCGAACCCGAGGCTCAGGATGCGTTTGCCGCAGTGCTTGCACGCCAGGGATACCGCGTGAGTTGTCCGCCGCCGCGGCTGCGCGTGCCGTTCTGAGATATCGTGCATGACCACGCCGAGCTCGCCCGGTGGTAACAAGGCCCGCATGGAAGCGGCGGAGCGCATTCTGCGCTCCGCGGTGCGCTGCATCGTCAACTCCGGCGCGTCCGCCGTCACGATGCACGATGTGGCAGAAGAGGCAGGGGTGAGCAAGGGACTCATTCATTACCACTTCCACGACAAGGCGACGTTGCTCGCGCGGGCGGTGGAGTGGATGACGCGCATGGTCGTTGCACGGGAGACTCGGGCGCTGGCAGCATCCACACCGCGACACGCCATTGACGATCTCTGGACCTGGCTCGCCGCGGAGCTGGAGCGTGGGCACCTGCGCGTACTGCTCGAGCTTGCGGAATGGCGCGAGCCACTCGTGGTGCGCGCCATCCAGGCATCGGCCGCCACACGTCGTGCGGCCGCTGTCGCATCCATCGAGCAGCTCTTTGCACTGCTGGCTCTCAGACCGCGCATCCAGCCGGAGCTGCTGGCCGATGTCGTGGTGCCATTCATTGACGGGCTGGCGGTGGCAACGCGGGTGGATCCCGCGTTCAACGCCCGCGCGGCGTTCGACGTGCTCTGGCTCTCGCTGCTGGGACTCGCCGAATGAGCGGGTGATGCATGTGACGTGCTCCGGCGGTAGCTTCTGATTCATGAGGCGTCGTACGCACCGTAGCGCACGCATCGCCGCCGCGCTGGCGGCGCTGATTGTTCTGATGTGGGTCGGCATCGTGATCGCCGTTGTCCTCGTGGGTCGGCGCGACGAGGCGCATTCGGCCGATGCCATTGTCGTTCTGGGCGCGGCGCAGTATGCGGGGCGACCATCCCCCGTGCTGCGTGCGCGGCTCGATCACGTGCTCGAGCTCTGGCAGCGTGGGCTGGCGCCCGTGGTGATCGTGACCGGAGGCACAGGAGTCGGCGACACCACGAGCGAAGCGATGGTGAGCCGCAAGTACCTGTTGGAACACGGGGTGCCGGACAGCGTCGTGATCATGGAGACGCACGGGCGGACGACGATCCAGTCGCTGCGCGCGGTGTCGAGCATTGTCGCGGCGCTTCCGGGGAGAACCGTCATCCTGGTGAGCGATCCCTTTCACATGCTCCGGCTTTCGATTCTGGCGCGGCATCTGGGACTGAAGCCATTCACATCGCCGACAAGAACGAGTCCGATTTCGGCCCGTGCTGGCGTGCGCTGGAAATACGTGCTCTCCGAGTCGATGAAAGTGCCGTTGACGGTCTTATTTGAATTGAGGCTTAGTTGACGCACATATGTCGATATTCTGGCGCTATACAGTCGTAATTTTTGGGCTCATCGCGCGCGGTCCGGTCGCGGTTGATGCCTCTTACTGGCCGCCAAGGAGGTCATGTGGCGGTGTGGCGACTAAACACCTGTCCATTCGGCTCTTGCGCATGCGCAAAGCTCTGATACATTGACGCCGCTTCAAGAGTCTCAGTGACCTTCCATGGACTTCGCTTATGGCGGACTCATGCAATTCGCAGCCATCGCCCGTTCGCTGGCATCGCCTGATCGAGACGTTTAACTGTAGGTGACGCAGGATTCCTCGCTGCTCTCATTCGGAGGGAACGATATGCCCGTGACTCGGCTGTTCGCGTTCGCTGCAGCGGTGATGTTCGTGACCAGCGCAGCACATGCGCAGGAGCAGGTGAAGACAACGAAGCAGGCGATGCGTCCGCCGACGTTCACGTCCGTCAGCAATGAGATGCTCCTCGGCGCGCGCAATAACGGCAAGAACTGGCTCACCTTCGGCCGGGACTACACGAACCAGCGATGGTCCCCGCTCCGTCAGATCACCAGCGCGAACGTCCGCACGCTCCATCTCCAGTGGATCTATCAGACCGGCATCTCCCGGCTGGGCTCCTTCGAAACCAGTCCGGTGGTGGTTGACGGCGTGATGTACGTGACCACGCCGTACAACACGCTCATGGCGGTTGACGCACGCACCGGCCGGCAGATCTGGCGCTATGAATACAAGCAGTCCATTGCCTCGCCGATCTATTGCTGCGGCCCGAATAATCGTGGCGTGGCGATTTCCGGCAACATGGTGTACATGGCCACACTGGATGCGCACCTGGTCGCGCTCGACGCCAAGACCGGAGACGTAGCGTGGGACGTGCAGGTCGCGGACCCCGAAGCGGGCTACAGCGAGACGATGGCGCCGCTGATCATCGACAACATGGTGATCGTCGGCATCTCGGGAGCTGAATACGGCATTCGCGGCTTTGTCCGGGCGTACGACAAGAGCAACGGGAAACAGATCTGGAACTTCTACACACTCCCCGACAAGGGGTGGGAAGGCAATTTCGCCACGCACACGAACGAGGGCGATGATCTGAAGCGCGATATCGCGGCGGAGAAGTCCGCGATGGCCCAGTATGGCGACGCGTGGCAGCGTGGTGGCGGCTCGGTCTGGATGACGCCTTCTTACGATCCGGACACGCACATGCTCTACTTCGCCGTGGGCAATCCGTCGCCGGATCTCGATGGTTCGGTTCGTCCTGGCGACAATCTCTATACGGAATCCATCGTGGCGGTAGACGCCCGGACTGGCGAATACAAATGGCACTATCAGCAAGTGCCGCACGATGTCTGGGACTTCGATGCAACGAGCCCGACCGTACTCGTGACGCTGAAGGGCGGAAAGAAAGCTGTGGCGGAAGCGGGGAAGACCGCTTACGTGTACGTTCTGGACGCGGCGACGGGCAAGCTGATCCGCCGGTCCGATGAGTTCAACCGGCACGAGAACTACTTCGTCCAGCCCACGCCGGAGGGCGTACGGATGCTGCCGGGTGCCAACGGCGGATCGGAATGGTCTCCACCCGCGGTGAATCCAACGCTGGGGTACATGTACGTCCTGGGGTTGGAGCAGCCCATGAATTACATCACGCACAGTGCACCGCTGGAGAAGGGAAAGCTCTGGCTAGGCTCGGCGTTCAAGGCGGTGCCCGGCGAGCAGCAATACGGGACATTCACGGCCATCGATCTGAATACCGGCAAGCGGGCGTGGCAGGTGAAAACCGATCAGCCGATGATTGGTGGAGCGCTCGCCACGGCGGGCAATCTCGTCTTTACGGGCGAAGGGGACGGGCACTTCAACGCGTACGACGCGCGCACTGGCAAGCAGCTCTGGACCTTTCAGGCGGGAGCCGGGTGCAATGCGCCGCCGGTAACGTATACGGTTGATGGCAAGCAGTACATCGCGGTAGCGTGTGGGGGCAATTTCCAGCTCGGATATCCTCTGGGTGACGCCGTGCTGGTGTTCGCGCTGCCAGGTGGCAAGTAGGAGCGCCGCCCGGACGAGGGCGGTCGCCGCGAGCGTGGCTGTGCTTGTTTGCACCGGCTTCCTGGCCGGACACAGGGTGGCGCGGGCGTCGCAGGAGCCGCGCCACCCGGCGCTGCTGACGGGCGCCGACTGGGCTGCGTTGGGCTCGCAAGGCAAGGAGGCGTACCTGAAGGGGTTCATCGCGGGCGCTGCGGCGGAGCAGGTTCGCGCCAACGCCGCAGACAGTGGCCGGTTGAACGATAGCAGCGCGGTATCGAGCGCCGCTGTCGCGAAGCTGCTGGCCGCCGGGGATCTCCGGTTCTCATATGCGCCGTCAGTATACGCGGCGCAACTCGATGACTATTACTGGTGGGCGAATCACGGGACCGTCCCCATCGTGGATGCCATGATCGGCATCAACAAGCGGATGAAACAGCCCTAGCGTGCCGCTCCCCGTGGTCCGGTCACCGCTGAAAGCAGGAGGTGGTTCTCGTCGTACTATTGACTCGATTGTTCCGCGTTGCCGCGTGATGGTGGGTTGGCTACGCAGCGTCGCCTCGTTGGTCGTCGCGGTTTCCTCAGTCCTCAATTCAGTCTGGGAGAAGCAGCCATGAAACGATTCGCTCTCTGGTGCATTGCCTTATCTCTCGCGGGCGCGGGCGCGCTGAAGGCTCAGGCGCTCACCATGCAGATGAGCAACGGCTGGGCGTTCACATTTTCCGGAAACGTCAACGCTTTCCTCATGTACACGGATGGGAAGGTCAACACGCCGGGCGCTATTGTCGGAGGACTTGTTCCCGCGGAGCAGGTAAGTCGTATCCGGACGGGGTTGCTGCCCGGGTTCGCGACGTTTGAAGCCAAGGGCAAGGAAGCAGGGCTCGACCTGGGCGTGCATTTCGGCTTTGCACCACAGATCAACAGCAACAGCCTGCACGACAACTTCGGTGCGCAGATTGACTTTCGTCAGATGTACCTGACCGTAGGGGGTTCGTGGGGTCAGATTCTCGCCGGCCGTGAGATCGGGTTGTTTGAGCGGCAGAACATCCTCACCGACATGACACTCTTCGGCACCGGGGCCAGCGGCGGTGGACTGGGCGCCGGTGGGACGACACTGGGCCGCATCGGATTCGGCTACATCTATCCAAACTTCAACGCGCAGATCACGTACAGCACGCCGGCCGGCAAGCCGGCGCAGCTTTCCATTGGCCTGTTCGATCCGAGCGTGGTCTGTGGCCCGAATCCGTGCGCCAGCGCCAGCGATGCATCCTATCAGGGGACCAAGACGCCGCGGCTCGAGGCCGAAGCCAGCTGGACGGGGACCATGGGCACCGCCGCTGAGGGAGCCAGTGCGAATAAGATCATGCTCTGGGTCAACGGCATGTTCCAGAACACCAAGCAGTCCGTCTTGCCCGATGTCAGCCCGAATAACAGCATTACGTCAGCCGGTGCCGGCGGCGGCATCAAGCTCGATGTGTCGGGATTCTCTCTCATGGGGTCGGGCTACTACGGAGACGGTGTCGGCACCACGCTCATGTTCGGGCAGCTGGACGGCAGCGCCGTAGATTTTGTTGGCGGCAAGCGCAAGTCGTACGGCTATATCGGGCAGATCACGTTCACGCCGACAGCGAGCAAATGGACGGTAGGTGCGAGTTACGGCTCCAGCATGCTCAAGCAGACTGATGCCGAAATCGCCGCCGAAACGGGTGCAGACCTGGTGAAGGACAACTCGGCCTTTGATGGCATGCTCACGTTGCAATGGACCAAGGCACTCAAGTGGGTCGCCGAGTACACGTATGCCCAGTCCAAGGCATTCTCTGCTGCCAAGACGTCGTCGAATCAGGTCGCCACAGGGTTGATGCTTACCTTCTGATGAGCGGTCGGAGCCCGGACGCATCGCCGCGGAGGCCCCCGTCGGGAGCCTTCTGCGGCGTTGTTTTCCGGGAGACGGGCAGCAAGCCGGCCTTCCAGCTGGGAGAGGGGGGTAGCAGGCGGTTGGAACAGGTGCTATTGAATAGGGACAGAACGGAAGCGCAGGGCATCGGGGCAGTGGAGTCCAGCGCGGCTCTTCTTGCTTGACACGCGGTAAACGCGCCTTCAGTTTCTGGACTGCGGGCCGAATCCCGGGATTGGAACGGCGATGATGCCGTCCGATGCATGAGCTCCGCTATCCGAATGGATGGGGCATCGCGGTGAGATGCTGCCCATGTTGCCATGCTGGAACATTTCGGTAATGCCGCCGCACATTCCCGCCGTCACGCAGGCGGTTCGGGATTACGAGGAGAGTCATGACGGGGCCGCCATGAGGCGCTCCGTCAGTTGGGAAGGTATCGACGCGACGCTGCACCAGCTGGGTCAGTATCTCAGGGATCGCCGATCGACCGATTTCAACTCACACGTCGAATGCTCGACAGGTAGGGTTGTGATGGTCTGCAGTGAGCGAAGTCCACCTCGTACCTGACGCGCGCCCTTCCGCGACACGTTCGGTGAACGGTGACGTGTTGCGGCCGCAGGGTTGCGAAGCGGCCTGGACGCGGTGTGGTCCGTACCGCGACCCTGCCCAATCCTCACTCTCCACTCAAGGGGCAGCATTCTATGAATCGGTTTATCCGCGTTTCTTCCTGGGCAGCCATGGTTGGAGCTCTCGCGGTTGGCGCATCCAGCGCTGGCGCGCAACAGCAGCTGATCGAGGCGTCCAAGAACCCCAACCAGTGGGTCATGACGGGGCGGACCTATGATCTGCAGCGGCACAGCCCGCTCAAGCAGATCACGACCGCCAACGTCAAGGATCTCCACGTGGCGTGGTCCTTCTCGACCGGCGTTCTGCGCGGACACGAAGGGAATCCGCTTGTAGTGGGTCATGTCATGTATCTCCACTCGGCGTTCCCGAACAAGGTGTATGCGCTCGACCTGGCGAAGGATGGTGCACCGCAGATCTGGCAGTTCACTCCGGAGCAGTCCGCCGATGCGATTCCGATCGCCTGTTGCGACGTCGTCAATCGCGGCCTGGCCTACAGTGCGAAGTACGATCGACTGTACATCGAACTCCTTGCGGGCGATCTGCTCGCGCTCGACGCCAAGACCGGCAAGCAGGTCTTCCGCGTGAACAACGCGGACTACAAGAAAGGCGAGACCATGACCAACGCACCGCTTGTCGTGGGTGATGTGGTCATCGTCGGCATTTCCGGTGGCGAGTTCGGCGTGCGCGGCAGTGTCACGGCGTACAGCGCGGCCGATGGCAAGCGGCTCTGGCGTGGTTACAGCACCGGTCCTGACAACGAGGTGCTGATCACCGACAAGACGCTCAAGTCTCCCTACCCGTCCGATCAGGGCAAGGATCTGGGCGTCTCGACGTGGCAGGGAGACCAGTGGCAACGGGGCGGTGGCACGACGTGGGGCTGGTATTCCTACGATCCCGATCTGAACCTGTTCTACTATGGCTCCGGCAACCCCGGTGTCTGGAACCCCGATCAGCGTCCTGGCGACAACAAGTGGTCGATGTCGCTGTGGGCCCGCAATCCTGAGACGGGCGAAGTTCGCTGGGTCTATCAGATGACGCCGCATGATGCCTGGGACTATGATGGCGTCAATGAGAACGTGCTGTTCGATCATGGTGGGCAGAAACTGCTGGCGCACTTCGATCGCAACGGCTTCGGCTATACGCTGGATCGGACGACCGGCAAATTGGTCGTGGCCAACCCGTACGGACCGGTGAACTGGGCCTCGAAGATTGACCTCACGACGGGACGGCCGGTTGAGAATCCGTCGAAGCGGACGAGTGCCAAGGGCAATACGGAAGGCATCTGCCCGGCGGCGATCGGGTTCAAGGATCAACAGCCCTCGTCATACGATCCGGACAACGGCCTGTTCTATGTTCCGACCAACAACATCTGCATGGACTACGAGGGCGTCGAGGTGAAGTACTCGGCGGGTCAGCCCTATGTGGGTGCCATCGTGCGGATGTTTCCGGGCCCTGGTGGTAACCGCGGTGCGGTGATCGCCTGGGATCCCATCAAGGGCAAGATCGTTTGGAAGGACAACGAGAACCTGGCCGCGTACGGCGGCACGCTGAATACAGCGGGCGGGATCGTGTTCTACGGGACCATGGAAGGCTGGTTGAAGGCGGTTGATGCCAAGACCGGCAAACTGCTGTGGAAGTTCAAGACGCCATCCGGCATCATCGGAAATCCGATGACCTACGTCGGACCTGATGGCCGGCAGTATGTCGCGGTGCTCTCCGGGATCGGTGGCTGGGCGGGCATCGGCGTTGCCGCAGGCATTGGCGCCGAGGATCCAACGGCAGGCCTGGGCGCGCTGGGCGCGTTCGGGGACGCTGGCAGCTACAGTACTCAGGGTGGCGTGCTGACCGTGTTCGCGCTGGACAAGGCGGGCACGAAGTAGCACCACATGATCTGACTCAAATCTGGTGCCGGAGCGGTTGGTCCGGCACCAGGTTTGCCCCTGAATTCTTCGTAGCGTTCTTCGGGCTCTTCCAGAAGGTCATCATGCGGTGGTCGTCGTTTCCTATTGCTGTACTTGTTGCCGGTCTGACCGTTTCTTCCTTCCCAGCGAGCCTGCACGCCCAGGCGGACACATCAACGAATGAAGTCTCGCTGAGTGCGCTCCCGGTCGTGGACGCCTGGAAAACCATCCATGCGCTTCGCGTCTGCGGCGACCCGGACAACATGCCATTCTCCGATTCGCTGCGGCAGGGCTTCGAGGACAAGATCGCGGATGTGATCGCGAACGCCCTCGGGGATTCCGTGACCTATGTCTGGTGGCCGCACCGGCGTGGATTCATACGCAGCACGCTGAGCGCCCGGTCGTGTGACGTGGTCATGGGGCTGCCCACCGGCTACGATCCTGTTCTCGAGACCAAGCCGTACTACCGGTCGACATACTATGTGGTCTCGCGCGCCGATCGCCACATCATGATCTCCTCGCTCGACGATCCGGCGCTCAGGACGTTGAGGATCGGCGTGAGTCTCATTGGCGAGGACTACACGAATACGCCGCCCAGCGAAGCACTGGGCGCGCGCGGCATCGTGAAGAACGTACGGGGTTACAGCTCGTTCTACGATATTGAGAACAATCCGAACGACATCGTGAATGCCGTCATCAACGACAAGGTGGACGTTGCACTGGTCTGGGGGCCGATCGCGGGTTATTACGCCAAGCACTCACCGGTGCCGCTGCGACTCACGGCCTTGCCCGACTCGGACCGCACGGGTATTCCGCTCGCATACAATGTCGCGCTGGGTGTTCGCCACACGGACCACGAATTGCGCGACAAGCTGAATGAAATCCTGGAACAGAAGCACGACGAAATTCTGCAGATTCTGCATGATTTCAACGTGCCCATGCTTCCGATCACGTCACACTGACGACGCGGGCGTAAGGGATCCGCGTCATTCACCTCAGGTCGGCCGAAACCATGAGAACCCGCCGCCGACGCACGAATGGAATATGACTGAGCCGATGACACACTCCATGGGGACGCGCACGAATTTCCGGGGCCGACTTGCCGGCATCGGATGCTTCATGGCGTGCGTTGGGGGACTCGCTCTTCTGGGTTGCAAACCGGGCACGTCGAAGCAGAGTGCGGACTCGACGGCCGTTGTCACATCGACGGCAACCGGGGAGACCGCCAGCGCCATGGCTGCCCCGAGTGAATCCACCACGTCGTCCCGTGCTCCTGCTCCGGATTCCTCGGCGGCACATGCGGCAGCTCCAGCGGCGCCCGCCGGAGCGGAATCTGCAGCGGCTCACTCCGGCACGACGAAACCAGCGACATCTACGAAGCATCCGTCCCGGACCGCGACGAGGCACGCAACAACAGGCGCCGATTCCCTGGACACCGCACAGTCGGTATCCGGGGCATCGACGGCGACGGCACGTCCGTCCGGAACAGATACGGGCGAGGCCGCCAAATCAGGCGACACCACGAAGGTGACCCCCAGTCTGGCGGTGACCCAGCAGGTGTATGATGGGTGGAAAATGTTCAGCGTGTACTGCTACCGCTGCCACGGCATCGACGCCATGGGGAGCGATATCGCGCCGAATCTGCGTCACTCGCTGGGGCCGGAAGGTGGTGTGACACACGCGATCTTTCTGCAAACGGTGACGAACGGGCGTCCCGGGACAGCCATGCCATCGTGGAAGGCGCTGCTCGATACGACACAGATGGAAAACATCTACGCCTATCTCAAGGCCCGGAGCTCTGGCGCGCTGCCGCCGGGACGGCCGCACGTGAAGAAGTGACTGGTCGCTGACTGCTGCGGTCATGGTCCGCATCGCATCGAGCAATGCCAAAGAGTCCCATTCTGCTGATACTTCTCACGGCGCTCATGGGCTGGCGCGCTCCGGCCGCCGCAGGTCAGGCGGCCGGAGCCGGTACGGATAGCGGTCCCACGTTGACGCGCGCCCAGGTGCTGGACCGCCTGGCGCACGCGACGGAGCAGACGCCCGCGGATTTCAGCGGCGCGAATCTTTCCGGATTGGATCTCTCGGGCGTGGACTTCAAGCGGGCCAATCTGACCGGCGCACGACTCGTTGGCGCGAACTGCACGCGTGCGACGATGTTCGCCGTCACGCTCAACAAAGCCATTGCGCACGACGCGGACTTCTCGCATGCAGTGCTCGACGTGGCGGTGATGCGAGGCGCAGATTTCGAACGCGCGAAATTCCGGGATGCGAGCCTGTACGCGACCATCCTCATTGGTGCGGATCTGACGGATGCGGATCTGTCGGGGGCTCGGGTCATCGGGACGTTCGAGAACGCCAAATTGGTGCGCGCGAAATTCGTGGGCACGAATTTCGGGGCGGATCCTGGGAATCAGCCGATGGGCGTGATGTTCACGAACTTCACGGATGCCGATCTCAACGGCGCTGATCTGACTGATGCGAA
Source organism: Gemmatimonadaceae bacterium (assembly GCA_036393195.1). Taxonomy (GTDB): domain Bacteria; phylum Gemmatimonadota; class Gemmatimonadetes; order Gemmatimonadales; family Gemmatimonadaceae; genus JADGGM01. Next base: position 31,485 of record DASVWN010000034.1, read on the forward strand.
CCTTCGCAAGGCGTCGCTGGTGCGCGCCAATCTCACCGGTGCGAACGTCGCTGGCGCGGACGTCACCGGCGCGGATCTGGCTGCCGCCATCCTCACATCCCTTCGTGGGCGCGACCGGTTGAAGGGGCTGGACAGGGCACGGAACTACCAGCCGTCAACTCCGCGCTGATCGCTGGCCGCCGAGTGCTGGTCGCTGGTCGAAGATTGTCCGCTTCACCCCAGTCGTGCCCACACCGACGTCGGATGCCGCGTGACGATCCAGCGATCCACCCCCCACTGGCGACCTGCGCGGCTGAAGAGGAAGACGACCATCATGGAGAAGAGCATGACATGGAAGCCCTGTTGGCCCGAGCTCATGTGCTGCACCGCCATTCCGTAGAAAATCACCTCGATGAGTCCGCCAATCGAGCCGAGCACAGTGAGGAAGCCAAACGTGAGCGAAATGCCGACGGCGGCTTCGCCAAGCCCGGTCAGATGGCCGAATATGTGCGCGTTCGGAATGACCGTGTGGATCAAGAACTGGTGATACCATGTAATGGGATTATCGGCGGCGTATTTCTCGATGAGTTTGGGCATCACGGCCAGCCAGCGCGAGTTGGCGGCGGGGACCGGCAGGAAGCCCCAGGCGAGCGCGATCGTCACCTTGGTGAACAGGCTCTTGATGAACCAGAGGCCCACGATCACGCGCAGCACGGCGATCCAACGAGCCGGCGCTATCAGCGACGGACTCGAGTACACGCTCCGGGACATGGCGCGGTCCTTCCGTATTTGTGTAGCGGTTCCCTTCATCACATCAGCATCCTCACATCGGGATTTCGCGAGGCGCGCGCCAGACGCGAGCGCCCACGTTGTCGAAGGGACCGGTCAGGATCAGGTCAAGAGCCGGCACTACGCTCGCCACCTGGGCGGCGAGCGTAGCGGCAGCCGCTTCATTCTCCACGATGCCGTATACGGCGGGCCCCCATGAGCTCTGACCGACCCCAGCCGCACCGCATTCGCGCATCCGTGCAATCAGCGCGGCGCTTGCCCCTGGTGCGAATTCTCCTCCCTGCGCGGGCGCAAACCACCGGCCATTGATGCATTGAATCTCGCTCAATGCCCGCCCGAATGTGACGCAGTCCTCTTCCACCAACGCCGGAAGCAGCGACAGGAGCACGAGCCGCGCAACCTGCATGACATCCGATGCCGGCGGCACCGGAAGCTGCGCAAATGCGGCCGATTCCGCTGCGCCGCTCATGCCCGGCCTGCCCGGCGGAACCACGAGCACGCACCGCCAGTGGGCGGGCATGGCATATCGTGCCAGCAACGGCGCGAGCGTTGCGTGTTCCGATCGCCGTCCACCTTCCAGGATGAAGCCGCCTCGCGAAAACGCCCAGGTGCCGATTGCAGAACGCCGCGCCCGTCCCGTGGCTTGCGCCAGTGATGCCGCGTCGCGCGGCAGGTCATACAGCTCCGCGAGCGCGCGAGCGACTGCCAGCGCGAGCTGCGTGCCGGAGCCAAGCCCGGAATGTTCCGGCAGCATGCGCAGGACGTGAATGTTCGCGCCGCAATTCAGGCGATGATACTCAAGAAACGTACGCGCAAACGTGTGCGCGCGTTGGTATGCGGGACCAGTGGCACGCAACTGGTCGTCTCGCGTGACGAAGATCAGCAGCGACGGGTCCGCCATGACGGCGCCGATCCCGCCATAGCGACGCCCCAGGGTGCCGTGCGGATCGAGCATGCCGAAGTGGAGTCGTGCGGGAGCCTGCACGAATACGCCATCATTCGTGTCCGCCATCACCGGCCCTTGTCTGGCGCTGCCTGACCCGTGTCGAGCGCCTGGAGGATGTGTCCGGTGAGCACCGCCATGGCTTCCTGCTCGCGCGGGCCGGCGGTCTTGTCCACGATGATCTGCATGCGACCGAGCTCGGTGCGGATTTCAGCCGCCGGGATGAGATGCGTGCGAGTGGCGAGAATGGCCGTCTCGAGCACGGCGTGGCGCGCGCGATTGAAGCCAATGAATTCGCGGCGGACGCCACGGTGCACGACTCGTGTCTCGATGCGAGAGCGTGGCGGCGTAGCATCGATGTGCTGCACTTCGATCTCGCGCCACGAACAGGCGGCGTCGAGCACCACGCCGGGTACGCATACCGCCGGCCCTGCGGGGAAGCGCGGACTCGAGATTGCGGCCAGCGCGAAAAGCAGGACATCGTCTGTGATGTTGACCACGGCCGTGCCGGTTTCGCGGAGGTTGCGGAACGTCGTGGTCTCCAGAAAGGGCTTCACGACGAGCGATTCGTCGCCCCACTCCACGCCCATGGGCGCGAAATTTACCGTACCGTCCGCCGCCATGCTCGTCACGATGGACTCGATGATCATGCCGTACACTCGCGAGCCACGAGCGCCGCCAGGGCGGTCGTGAGATGCCGCGTCAATTCGCCCGCCACCCCGCGACCAATGTCGTTACCGGACAGACGGACCAGCGGCGCGATCTCGCGCAGGGAACTGGTGCAGAACGCTTCTGCAGCGCCCGCAAGCTCATAGACGGCCACGGGTCGCTGGTGGATCGACAGTCCCTCGGCGCGCGCCAGTTCGAGTACGGCCTCGCGGGTTACACCGGGCAGAATTCCGCACGACAGTGGCGGCGTGATCAGTTCGTGCCGGTGAACGAGGAAGACATTGCTGCTCGTGGCTTCGGAGACATGATCAGCCGTATCGAGAAAGATGGCTTCGTCCACGCCACCGGCCCGGGCTTCGGCGAGCGCGATGACCGACTCCGTGTAGGCGAGCGTCTTGAAACCGCTCGTGATCGCGTGCTCGTTGCGACGGCCGCGCGCAATGCTCGCCGACAACGCCATGGGCGCGGCATCGGGGCGGGAATACGGCCGGATGGCGATCAGCGTGACGGGATGTGGCTGGTCCGGCGGTGCAAGCCCTGGCGCGCCCACGCCACGAGTGATCGTGAGGCGCACTGCCGCGTTCCTCACCTCTGCCGCACAGGCGTCCGCGACAGCCGCCGCCACGGTGGCCGGCAGCTCCGCTGGCAGTGGAATTTGCAGGACACGGGCGCCCTGCATGAGGCGCGAGAGATGCCGATCAAGGCGAAAGATCATGCCATTGTACATGCGCATGGTCTCAAACAACCCGTCACCGAGCATGCATCCGCGGTCGAACGCGGAGAGATGGGAACCCTCCGCCGAAACACGGCGCCCGTTGATCCACAGCAGCATCGTGGCAGGCGCCGCCGGAACCGCGGTGCGCGCGACAGGAGCGGACGCCTTCACCGGACGACTGCCACCGGCGGAGAAGCCGTCTCCCGCTCCGCCGGCGCCGCGAAGGCGAGGTCAGCGCGATCCGGAAGGGACGCGGCACGCGAGCCTGCACCATGGAGAAAGCGGTCAATCAGGTGATAGCCAAACTCGGTGAGCGCCGACTCGGGGTGAAATTGCACGCCGGTGACCGGATGCTCCCGGTGCTCCACTGCCATGATCTCGCCGTCCTCGGCGGTGGCGGTGACACGCAGGACGGGTGGCAGCGACGCGGGTGCGATGACGAGTGAGTGATAGCGGGTCGCGGTAAACGGCGAGGGCAGCCCGGCGAAGAGACCCGCGCCGTCGTGATGGATGGCCGACGTCTTGCCATGCATCACGTGACGGGCGCGGACGATCTCCGCCCCGTACGCCGCGCCGATGCACTGGTGGCCAAGGCAGACACCCAGAAGCGGCACCGTGGCGCCGAAGCGACGGACGACCGCGGTGGAAATGCCTGCCTCGGCGGGCGAGCACGGGCCGGGCGAGATGATGATGTGAGAGGGGGCGAGGGCGGCGATGTCTTCGAGTGACAGCTCATCGTGCCGGTGCACGACAGGCTCGGCCCCGAGCTCGCGCACATAACGGGCGAGATTCCAGACGAACGAATCGTAGTTGTCGATGAGGAGAATCATGTCACTGGCCTGCGCGCGTGGACGTGAGATGCCGGGGATTCGCGACCTGCAGGGCACTCAGGATCGCCCGGGCCTTGTCGAACGTTTCCCGGTATTCCTGCTCGGCGTCGGAATCGGCGACAATGCCACCCCCAACGCTAACATACATCCGGGTGCCGAGGGCGAGACAGGTGCGAATGACGATGCTGGTATCCAGCGCGCCGCTGCGGCTCACGTACCCGATGGTGCCGCAGTACACGCCGCGCCGCGAGGGTTCGAGCTCGGCGATGATCTCCATGGCGCGCACCTTGGGTGCGCCGGTAATGGAGCCACCGGGGAACGTGGCGCAGAGGAGATCGAAGGCGTCGCGTTGCGGCTCCAGTTGCCCCGTGATCGTGGACACCAGATGGTGGACACTGGCATAGTGCTCAATGGCGAATAATTCAGTGGCGCGCACGGTTCCCGGCGCGCACACGCGCGAGAGATCGTTGCGCAGCAGGTCCACGATCATGAGATTTTCCGCGCGGTCCTTGGCGCTTTCGACCAGCGCGCGGCCGAGCGCGGCGTCGTGCGCCGGATAGAGGCCGCGCGGACGTGTGCCCTTGATGGGACGGGCTTCCACGCTGCCATCCGGATCCAGACGGAGAAATCGTTCGGGTGACGCGCTGGCGATGCGGACGTCGCCGAAGTCGAGCCATGCGGCGAACGGCGCGGGATTCATCGCGCGGAGTCGCTGATAGCATGCCCATGGTGGCTCGCAGAGCGGCATTTCCAGGCGTTGCGAGAGGTTGGCCTGGAAGATGTCGCCCGCGATGATGTAGTCCCGGACCCGCGCGACCGCATCCAGGTAGCCACGGTGGGTGAACGACGAGCGCAGCTCGAGCGCCGCCGCGTGATCGCTGTCCTCCACGGCGTACGAGGGTGCGGCCTCGCCGGTGGATCGGGGACCCGGGGGCGCGCTCCAGGGCGTCGTGGATGGCGGCGCGGCGAGTCGCTCCCGGACCGCGGCGAGTCGCTCCCGGGCGCGCGCACTGCGGCCGGCGGCGCCGGTTTCCGGGATGCCCGTGGAAATGATCCACGCGCGGTGCATCGCGTGGTCCCAGGCAATGACCCAGTCGTACAGCCCGAATACGACATCGGGGATGGCCAGGTCATCGTAGCGTGGCGCGGGCACCCGTTCGAGGGTCGCACCCCAGTCATACGCGATGTAGCCGGCAGCACCGCCCTGGAATGGCGGCAGTCCGGGGATCGGCGCACATCGGTGTGGCGCGAGCAGCGCGCGCGTGGCCTGCAGTGCGTGTCCGGCGACGGCTGTCACCTCACCGGAATACTGGTCGAGGCGCTCGACATGAGTTCCCTTGCCGCGGATTACCACTGCGGGATCCGCCGTCAGGAACGAGTACCGGCCCAGCCGTTCGGGATCGCGTGCACTGTCGAGCAGGATGAGACACGGCAGTCCCTGAAAGCATTCACTGGTGGCGACAGGGTCGGGTGCCGGGATCAGCTCCTCGACCAGTGGCGCGCTCATGAGTCGCCCGGGCGCCGTTCCGCCCGGCGCCGGGAACGCTCGGAACGCTGCGTGAGACGGACGTGCTCGGCGATGACATCGTCGGGCGGAGTAAGATAGCCCCAGTTCAGCGAGCCTTCCTGGCGATAGCTCTTGCCGAGCGTGATGGCGAGTTTCGCTTTCGCGAGCTCCTTGCCGAGGTAGAATGCATGCGTGGCCTCGGTCACGTCGAGTTGCGCGAAGATCTCCTGAATGTCAGTGCCACGCACGAACCGGTCGCGATTGAGCACGGTGATCGTGTCGCGATCGGTGAAGATGCGATAGTTGGGGTCGGTGATGCGCTGCTGCAGATCGCGGAGCTCCTGCTCGGTATACGCCAGGATCTTCTCGTCGCGCAGCGTGACCAGCCGATCGTCGACGCGCTTGGGCACCACCTTGTTCGTGATGGCGAAATGCATGAGGCGACGTGCGATGTCCACCTCATGCACCGCGCCGCGCGCCCAGCCAACGACCTGCGTGGTGAGCACGGTGCGCACGCCCAGCTCCTGGCAGATCCCGACGAGCAGTGCATTCACGCCCGTAGTATCCGCGGCGGTGAGTTCGGTAATGTTGCCGATCCCCATGAGCAGCTCGGCGTCCGGAAAGCGGCGGCGCGCGTCGGCATACCGTTGAAGGGAGGCCATGAAGCCAAAGCCGATCGGCTCGATGATCGGATCAATGAGGAAGGGGACATTCCAGTCGCGCAGCGACGCGATACTGGGTTCCAGCGAGTCGAGCGAGGCGCCAAAGTCGGGAATGACCACTACGCGCACGCCCGGACGGGGCAGCTCCCGCGCCACGGCGAGGTTCGTGGAATTGACGCTGAGCACGAGCGATGCCCCCGCATCCACCGCAATGAGGATTTCGTCGCGGTCGAACGTATCGATGCTCACGCGAAAGCCGGCGCCCACCAGCTCACGCACCACGGTGGCCAGGTTGGGGAAGGGCGTACCCGGTGTGCAGCCAATGTCGATGTAGTCGGCGCCAGCGCTGCGGAACCGCTCCGCCATGTCGCGAATCACGTCGCGTGAAAGCGCGGGCGCGCCGTTGATCTCGGCGAGGATCTCGATGTCGTGGGCACCATAGTCCGCCTTGAGCGACGCGCGGCCGAAGTACTCCGGGATCTCGCGCAAGTCCTTGGGGCCCTTCTCGACGCGCACTCCCGTCTTGTCGCCAATGGCGTCGATGTCGCCCTGGCAGAGACCTGGCAGGAGAATGAGATCGGTGCCCTCCGGCACCTCGAGTGCACGCGCAATCCACTCGGTGGTCATGAGGGCGGCGACGGTGATGTGCATGACGGCCACGTCGTACGCAAACCCGGCGTCCATTCCCGCGAGGGTCTGCCGCAGCGCGGGCTCCGCGAGTCGCCCGGTGACAAACAGCACGCGCGAGGGCGCGGCGGAACGTTCCACGGCAATGCCCCGGGCGCTCGAGCTACTTCGCGTCGCCGGCGCGCACGAACTTGTTCGGCGTGCCCTCCAGGGCCCCTCCCGTGGGGCGCCAGAGTACCGAGTCCTCGATCTTGCGCGCGAGCTCGAAGTCCTTGTCCGTGATGCCGCCGGCCGCGTGGTTCTGCAGCTTGACCCACACCTTGGCCCAGGTGACGGTGAGATCCGGATGATGATAAGCCGCCTCGGCGAGGAAGCCGATACAGTTCACGAGCATGAGCGTCGTGGGCCACCCGTCGGTCTTGTACTGGCGCCGGATCCAGCCGTCTTCATAGTACCAGCCGGGCAGGCTCTTCAGGCGCTCGGCGATCTCCCCGTCGGTAAAGGTGCGTTCCGTGGATGCCATGGTGAATCTCCTCGTTCGAGACAAACGGTGTCTACATCACGGTCCCGCCGCCCACGAGCAGCGTCTGTCCCGTGAGAAATCCTGACGCAGGCGAGGCGAGAAACACGGCGGCCCTGGCGACGTCGTCCGGCGCTCCCCAGCGGCGCATGGGTGTCTGCTCGGCCACTTGCCGGTAGCGCTCCGGTGTGAGTCCCGCGCCGAACTCGGTTTCGATCCAGCCCGGCGCGAGAATATTGACGCGTACCACTGGTGCCAGCGAGCGCGCCAACGACTTGCTGAAGCTCAGTATTCCACCCTTCGCCGCCGAGAACATTTCGGGAGTGCGACCGTGCATCCCGGTAATTGCGTGGTCCCAGCTCATGTTGATGATGACGCCGCCATGCGGTTGCTGCCGCATGAGTCGCGCCGCTTCCCACGAGGCGAGTACGGTGCCGCGCAGGTCAACGGTGAGCAGCAAATCGAGTTTCGCGAGATCCGGGAGGTCTGCCGCGCTACCGGTGAGAATGTCAGCACCAGCGTTGTTCACCCAGACGTCCACCTGCCTGAAGTCGCGTTGCACCGCGGCAGCCAGAGCGGCAATGGATGCCGGATCGGCGAGATCCAGCCGATAGACTTCCGCGCGGCGGCCCGCCGAGCGGACTTCCTGTGCCAGCGCGCGGGCGTCCGACTCGCCAGTGCGATAGGTGATGGCGACATCCGCGCCCGAGCGGACGAGCGCCAGCGCGATGGCACGACCGATCCCGGTAGAGGAGCCGGTTACCACCGCCGCCGCACCGTGCAGCGGGAGGGCAGCGGATGATCCAGCCACGACGCCTGAGGTCGGCTCGCGCGACACGTTGCCCCTGGAAGTGATATGGGATATGGTAGCCGCTCAGGCCTAAGCTAGCCGGACGACAAGGTCTTACAAGGGGCGTGACGCATGCAGTTGCTGGTGAGCGTACGGAATGCCGACGAAGCACGGGATGCGCTGGATGGCGGCGCGGATGTGATTGATGCGAAGGATCCATCGCGCGGAGCGCTCGGCGCGGTCGATGGTGTGACATTGGCACGCGTGGTGTCCGTGACTGGGCGCGAGCGTCCGGTGAGCGCGGCGCTGGGTGACGTGTGTAGCGAGCGGGAGACGGAGCTGCTGGCACACCAGGCGGCAGCGCACGGGGTGTCGTTCATCAAGATGGGGTTTGCCGGCGTGAGCGCCGCGGATCGTGCCGGGACGCTGCTGGCGGCCGCGGTGCGGGGGGCGGGCGGGGCGAGCGGGAGCTGCGGGGTAATCGCGGTGGCGTACGCGGATGCGGATCGCGCGAACGCCATCTCGCCCACTGCGGTGATCCGGATTGCGCACGATACCGGCGCCCGGGGCGTGCTCCTGGATACTGCGTTCAAGGAAGGCCGCACGGTGTTCGCGATCATGGGCGAACTGCACCTCGGGCAATGGGTGGCTGAAGCACATCGGCATCACCTCATGGTCGCGCTGGCCGGCCAGCTCAGCGCGAGCGATTTCTCGCGCGCTCGGAGCCTTGGAGCAGGGATGGTGGGTGTCCGGGGCGCCGCGTGCGTCGGCGGCCGGACCGGTGTAGTGAGCCGCAACCGTGTGGCGGCGTTGGCGGCGGTGGTGAATGAGCGTCAGATCTTCGCGAGTGCGGCCGGCAGGGCGTGCGGATCAACGATCGAGACTCGTAATTGATCGTCGAGGAGTCGATGGAAGTACGAGTCCACCACCGCCTTTGATGAGATCGCGACGGACGTCTTGATCAGGATCAACCGGGTAGCGCCGATATGGTGCGAGATCCACGCCGCAATGCTGTCGCTGGTTACATCCCATCCATGCGGTAGCGGATCGACGGCCCGGAGCAGACGATACGGAGCGAAGACGGGGAGAGCATCTGTCCCATGGATGGATGCCAGCTCTTCCAGACGATCAGTGAAGCGCGCGTGCGGCAGGCGCGAAGTGAGCAGGTACGCATACTGGTCCATGCCGAGTATTGCCATCCAGTGGGCAGCGCTGGCGTCCAGAGGCATGGCGGCGTCAACATCGCGGACCGCATTGGCAAAGGGGCCACCCCCCGGGACAATGAGCAGGCGCCGCTTGGTGGCGCACGTGCTGCGAAGGGTCCGCACGACGTGATCGAGCGCATCGGGGACAGCAAGCAGGCCGCCGCCGATCTTGATGACGGTGTCAGCAAGGCTCGTCATGAGGCGAGGGCGTGTTCGAGGAGGAGCGCGACCGCGGCGGCTGGCGCTGCGCGATGTGCGTCCGCGCCATGCATGGCGGAGAAGGGCGTGACAGTGAGGCCACACTGGAGCGCCGCACGTTCGGCAATGAACGACCCAACGCCCGCCGTCACGGCGCTTGTGATGGAGGGATTCCGCGCCAGCACCTGGGCGAGTGCCTGCACCGTCCGGTTCAGTTGCGCGGTAGCGACATGGCTGGCAATGGCGGAGACGGCGCTGTCGGCGAGCATCTCGCGGTCTGCGCACACCGCACGCGCCAGCCGTTCGCGCACGAACTCGCGTGTGGCGGGACGACCATCAGGTGTGGGAACGTTGTAGCTGTCGGGGTGCAGCTCCTCAAGCCAGACGTATGCATCACCCACGAGTGCAAACCCTTCGGCGGCGATGCCCGCCATACCAGTCTCGATCGGTACACTGTGTACGACGGCTTCGAGGGGCGTACGGACGGCACCGAGATAGAGCAGCTCACTGGAGCGCAGGCGATCGATGTCCGTCCGGCCCTGGGCGGCGACGATTCCGCGGCAGATCGGGATGATATCCGTAGTCGTGGATCCGATATCAATCAGGACAGTATTGCTACAATTATGAGACAGTAAGGTGGCAGTAGCTGCCCAATTAGCGGCGGCGACGCCCAATGGATCAGCCCGACCAACTGCCGGAGGCACGAAATTGCCCGTCGTGGTGAGCACGTGAACTACTGCCGTCGGAAAGGCCGACGCAACCGCATCCAGAATGAAGCACACGCCTTCGCGCTTGGTGCGGAAATATTGGGAGAGTTCGGCGGTCATGGTCACGGCGTGCGCCTCCGGCGGCGGCGCGCCGAGCTCCTGAGCCAGGCGCTGGAGCGTTGGCGCGAGCGCATGTGGCGTGTGCTGGATGGCGAACGGCACGGAGCGGACGTCCCGCAGCTGATTCGCGTGCGCACGAGCGACCTTGATGTTGGCGCCACCGATGTCCCATCCGATCACCATGGGAGCGGGACCAGGTGCGCGTAATCCCGGTGCTCGATCTGCAAGGCGGCATCGCCGTGCACGCGCGCGGAGGAGAGCGGCGCCACTATGCCGCGGTGCGATCGCGATTGCTCGACAGCACGGCGCATGTGGACGGTGAGGTGATTGCGCTGGCGCACGCCTGTCGCACCGTCACGGGAGGCGCCGCAGTGTATGTCGCCGATCTGGATGCGATCACGGGTAGACCGATGCAGTGGACGTGTCTTGCTGTGCTTGCCGCGTTGGGCGCCGACTTGTGGGTGGACGCCGGCGTAACCAGCGTAGAACGGGCGCGCCAGGTTGCGGCTCTTCCGTCGTCGCGGGTCATCGTGGGGCTCGAAACCCTGCATACGGCCGATGTGCTGGCCGAGATCGCGTCGGATATCGGCGAGGATCGCCTTGCCTTCAGTCTCGACCTGCGTGCGGGCGTGCCCGTGAGCACGGTGCCGGCATTCGCCGCCATGTCTCCGACGGCGCTTGCGGAGATGGCGGTGGCGGCGGGCGCATCCACGGTCATCGCGCTGGATCTCGCACGTGTCGGCAGCGGGACGGGGCTCGATCTCGCACTGATCCGGTCGCTGAGGGTGGCGCTGCCCGGTGTCGAGCTGGTTGTGGGAGGTGGCGTGGGGAGCGGTGCTGATCTGGCGGCAGTGGCCGCTGAGGGCGTGCAGGGGGTGCTGGTGGCCAGCGCATTGCACGACGGCCGCCTGACGGCGCGCGACATACAGCGTGTCGCGCGCCCGGGATGAGCGGCAGCTAGTGATTCTGATGGCGGTGCTGGCTGGAATCGGCGCCTGGCTGCAGCATGGTGCTATCCGCCCGCATGGGGTGTCCGTGGTTCATTGACGGCATGTCCGGCATGTTCTTCATCCCAGACTCCGCCCGGCCGCGCGACTTGCTTGCCATGCCCTGCATGAGCGGCAGCGCCGCCACGTCCTTCTGGATCATCGGGTCGTTCCGATTGAGCTTGGGCCACTGGCTCATGTCGTCAGGTACGAACGCGCCATTCAGGTGGCCCATGCCCCCATCCCTGATGGTATCGGCCGTGGGGTTGTCGTATTCCGCTGTCACCACATATGGGTGATGCGCCTGGAGCGGTAACGCGTCGCTGTTGAAGCCGAAGATGAAGCGTCCCACCCCCTCCACCTCGCCGTTCGCGTCGCGCTTGGCCTTGAGACGACCGAGGACCTTGCCCGAGACGCCGTCCTTGAGTGTCACGGATGAGCCGTAGTCGTGAAGATGCCCGCCAATGCCGACGAGTCGGCCGCTGATCGGCAGCTCGAACGTATAGCTGTGCGACGAGTGGCCGGGCGGCACGTCGAACGTGGTGACGCCGCCGACGTGATTGTTGACGTCCACGTAGAACGGCATGATGGGGAGCACGTGGTGCCCCTTGCGCGGCGTGTAGAGCAGCGACACGTGCAGATACGCCGCGGGAATGTCCTTCCCTGTTTCGTTGTGGAACATGGCATACATGCCGAGCTTCGTTCCGACCGTGAGCGGCACGCCCATGTAGTCGGGGAGATCCACGGGCGCGGTCTCGGAGCCCCAGCCGAAGAGTCGCTCCACGGAACGATACACGAGCTGGCGCCGGTCGAAATTCACACCGATGAGATGATGCAAAATGGACCGCGGGAGCGGCTTGCCGGCCGCGTCCTGCATGGTGACATCGAAGCCGTGCAGGTAGCCATCGACGGGCCATTCGAAGGGCATGACCTTGGAGACGTCGTGCTCCATCTCCTCCATGTCCATGTTCGCCGGCATGGCCGGGAGATCGAATGGCCCCACCGTGATCTCGATCCGGTCGTGTGTCGAATCGACCGTCACGGCGAGGTGTGGGCCGTCAGCGGGCGCAATGGTATCGGGGCGCGTGAAAACCGCCGCCTGCAGAGATGCCGCAACGAGCAATGTGAATAACATGAGTCGACCTCGGTTCGCTTGCAGTTACGCCCGGACCTCAGCCGAGCAGTTCACGATAGAAAGCGGATTGCCCAAAGTTCTCCTCCACTTCCATCTCGATCGCGGTGAGATGGGCGATCTGGATCTGGCTGAGCGACGCGAGCAGCCGTCGCGTGAGGTGCTGCGCGAGCATCTCCACCGTCGTATTGGGGATGGGGAGCAGGGCGCAGTCTCCAGCAGGAAAGACATACCGCGGCGTACCCGCATAGTCCACATGTACGGTGCCATCGCGCTGGACGACGCCGACTTTCGGATTATCGAGCGGCAGCAGCACCTTATGATCGATCTCATCACAGAGCTGCTTCATCATCTTCTTGACGGCGGAGAAATCGAGCACGTACCAGCTCTGCTCATCGAGCGCCCCTTCGAGCGTGACGCCCACGCGGTAGTTGTGTCCATGGAGCGCCTCGCAGCGGTGTCCTGCGAACGTAATGAAATGCGCCGACGAGAACACGAGATAATCCTTGGTAACCGAGACTCTGAACTCACCGTGCGTTCGCATTCCATCACTCCAGGGTGGTTACCGGGTGCCGCCGAGCAGCGCTACGAAAATGGCTGAAGCAGTCAGGTCAGCGGTAGTCCCGGGATTCCGGGCGTTCCGGTCGTCACGCAGACCGCGGTCCAGCCGGGCGAGTTCGGCGCGTCCAGCCCCGGTACGCACCCCGCCTGCGGCCAGCACGTGCGCAGCCTGACGCGAGATGTCCTCCGCCGTACGGGCACCGAGCTTCCGGGCGACATGCGTATCGGGAACCGCCGCCAACTGTGTGAGGAACGTTTCGACAATGGAATCGTTCCAGGAGAGTTGGTCCCGTCGCGCCGTTACAACGGCAGGGGCGCCGATCTCGAAGGTCATGCGAAAATCCGTGGCGTACTCGCGTGCGATGCCATCGCGGTCCGCGGCAAGCCGCATGGCGTCGCGCAGGGGAACGGTGGGGGTGGTGGAGACATCCTGCTCGTCGCTGCGCCCGAGGCCGGCCGGGTGTGCGAGGCGAATGGCGTCATAGACGAGCGTTGCATCGGCAACGGTGGTGGCATCGAGCACGCGGGACGTGCGCACGCGGAGCGAGTCGTGCGACGGTTCGTGCGACGGTTCGTGCGGCGGCTCGAGCGCCGCGCGCGCGAGCGGCGCGAGCAGCAGCACGATGCCGAGGTTCGTGTTGGCTGCGGTCCAGCGGCGGGTGGCGCGGATGGCGGCGAGAATGGTTTCGCCAAGTGGGTGGTCGCCGGCGCTGAGCAGCGCGGGTCCAATGGCGGCGCTGCTGGCGAGAAAATCCTCGAAGCCAACGTCATGGAAACGCGCGCCGGGGTGAACGTTGCCCGGCTTGGGTGCGCTCGCCTCGAGCAGGCATGCGAGCTGCGCGGCACTGGCGACGTCAGCGGCGCTCAGCGGTCGCATGGGATCGCCCGGCACGCCGCTCACGGGCGCGCCAGTCGAACGTCGAGGAGATAGTCCACGATGGTACGCGCGACATCGAGCCCGGTGGCGTCCTGAAGTCCGCGCCAGCCCGGGATGCCGTTTACTTCGAGCACCCAGGTAATGCCGTCCCGCGCCGGGAGGAGATCCACGCCGGCGTAATCGGCGCCCACGGCACGCGCAGCACAGAGCGCCATGTCGCGCCATTCGTTGGTGAGCGTGACCGCGCGGGCGGTAGCGCCGCGCGACACATTGGTGCGCCAGCCGGGCGCGCGGCGCTCGATGGCGCCAATCACCCGGTTCCCCACGACGAACGCACGCACATCGCGTCCGTCGTGGGGCAGCGCGCGCTGCAGATAGTAGACGCCGTGAATGCTCTCGATGGCGCGAAAGACGCGCCAGGCGGTATCGGGATCACTGACCCGCGTCATGCCGAGACCCATGGAGCCAAAGAGCGGCTTGACGATGACATCGCCGAACATGGCAAAGGCAGCCATGGCATCGTCGGCGCGCTCGCACACTACGGTGTCCGGAGTAGGAAGCGAGGCCTGCTGGAGCAGTGTGGACGTGTAGAACTTGTCCACGGTGCGCTCGATGGCGCGCGGGGAATTGAGCACGACAACGCCGCGATCCTCGAGCCAGTGCAGTGCATCCACGCGATAGATGATCTGTTCGAGCGATCCGTTGGGAATGATGCGCGCGATAACGGCGCCGGCCCCGGTGAGGTCAGTGGTCTCGGCGTGCAACGCGGGCGAGTGCGTCGAGCGATTCCCCAACCGCGCCACGAGCGACTCGTACGGGAGGACGACAGTTTCGTGCCCCCGTTCGGCCACGGCACGCCGCAGCTCATCGGTGTGCCAGCCCGTACGGGAGGCGAGGATGGGAAAGAGCACGGCTGGTGAGTGGTCGCTGGATGCGGATAGCTGGTCCCGCCGGGAGCGGCGGGGACGGCGGCCGTCCGTTGCTACTCCGTTCCCACCATTCCCACCAGTCCACCCGTCGCGAAGTTCGCGAGGTCATCGGCAACAGCGGCAAATGCCGTGGTGGCCGTGCCCTGCTTGAGTGCCTCTTCGGATGAGAACCAGAGGTGAGCCTGGCGATAGAAGGCCGGCGCGGAGCCGTCGAGATTGCGCGCGAACTTGACCAGCGTGGCCCTGGTGAAGCCGATCTCCTTCTGGAGGCGCTGGACGAGCGGGAGATGCTTCTCGGCGTAGTACTTCTCGAATGCCGCGGCATCCTTGGGGGTGTTGTAGATCACGGTCACGGCCCACATGGGAGGCTCCAGGGTAGAGGGATGTCGGCTGACAGCAGGGAGTCAATCGAACAGCGATGTCGCAAGCACCTCGGGGTTGAGTTTCCCGCCGTGAAATGTGCGGCCCGATGTCGCGCTGGTGAGCCAGACTTCGGCGGGGCTGAAGAGCATCTTGTCAATGCGGTAGAAGTCTCTGTTGTAGCGCTGAAAGATCTCGTAAAAAGGTGTGCCGTAGTCGCTGGACGATGATGCGGGAAGCCGCGTAGCGAGCTGCTCCAGCTCGGCGTCGTCGGCCTGGATGGTGAAGCGGGCGACGCCGCCATAGAGCACACAGTCGTTGGTGCGGCCAATGGCGTGGAGGTCATCCTTCGCCACCGGCGGGAGCGGCGCGGTGCCGATGCCGCTGGTCACGCGGCGCACGTCGAAGCCGAGGGTTTCCATCTTGTGGAGCCCGGTCTCCAGCATGCGGGCCACGACCTGCACGCCGCCGGCGAGCGACGCGGTGGGGGCAATGGCGAAGGTCAGGCGCGAGGGATCCAGCCCCGATTTGCCGGCAATCCAGTGCGCCACCTCGTCCGTGGGGAGCGTGCGCCCCTCGAGCACCAGCACGGCGCGCTCCGCCTGTTCGGCGTAGCCCAGCTTGTCGAACAGCTCCTTTTCCACGCGGGCATGGGCGCGCAATGGTCCGGAGGCCATGGCGAAGTACTTCCCCACCTGCACGGCCCACCCGGCGTACTGGGAGGCCATGCAGGCCTGCCAGGGATAGTCCGTCCAGACCTGCACGCCGGCATACGTGAGGTCATTAATTAGTAGCTGATTGAAACTAATGTGACCGAGTCCGCCCATGCAGAGCGCGGCGAGGCCGAGGCCCGCGCCGAGGCCGCCGGGCGCCTGGACGCCCGCGTCGAGGACGCGCGCGCCGGAGGGGAGCGTACTCACGGCAACGTTGAGCTCCGTGCTGCGCGCGGCCATGTCATCGGCAATGGCCTGCGCGCGGGCGTTCAGTCCGAGGTCGGTCATGCGTCAGCCCTCCACTCCAGGATTTCCCCCTTGCCCAGCTCGGCCAGATCGCCGCTGTAGCGACGGTACCGTCCGGCAATCTGTGCGTCGGTCACCGGCAGCGCGTGGCGCCCGCGCAGCGACGCCAGGGTGAGCGCCACGTGCGGCGGGCGGTACGTGCAGGCGTAGCGATAGCCGTCGGGCACGCGCACGCCGCCGAGCGCCACGATGGAGCCGCGCTTGTTGTCCGGACCGGGGTTGTCGCCGAGCGCGCCGAGCACGATCAGGTTGCCCGCGATCATGGCCTGGGCAGCGCGCGCACCGGCGTTGCCGCAGACAATGGTGCCACGGCGCATGCGCGCCCCGGCTTCATCGCCTGCCGCGCGGCGCACGATGATCTCGCCGCCGGTCATGCCCTTCGACGCGCCCAGCCGCGCGGCGCCCACGCGGTCACCCGCATTGCCCTGGATGTCGAGCACGCCGCCGCCCATTTCGAGGCCGGCGCCGTAGCCGGCATTGCCGTGGATGCGCACGACACCGCCGGTCATCCGCGTGGCGACGTAGCGTCCCACATGACCGTCCACCGTGATCTCGCCGCCGGTCATGCCGGCGCCCACGGCATCGACGAGCGACAGGTCACCGGTGATGCGGAGTACGGCCGAGCGTTCGCCGCGGACGTCGAAGAGATCGCCGACGCGCATCTGGTTGGGTCCTTCCCAGAGCGTGAGATGCGCAATGTCGCGCTCGCCGAGCGATGCCAGTGCGTTGGGCACGAGGCATTCCGCTTCGACGATGCGCTCGACGGGTGAGCGGAGCGTGAGGGTGATGGTGTCGCTCACGCCGGGGACGGGGTGGGCGTGGCGGGTGGCGTGGCGGGCGGCAGCGGCGTGAGGTCGCCGCTCAGGATGCGGTGCAGATGGAAATGGTGCGGGCCGAGCTTGCCACCATAGTTGCCGGCGGTAATGGCGCGGACCCCCGGGCGGCAGGCAGCGGTGATGCCGGCGCGCATGGCGGCCGCGATGGAGGTGAAGTCCACGCCGTCGAGCACGATCTCGAGCACCGC
>DASVWN010000035.1:0-10590 GCA_036393195.1 Gemmatimonadaceae bacterium
CCGCCGGCATTCTCGCCAGCAACACCTTCACTGTCTCCGCGAGTTGTACGAGATGCCGCTCCAGCGGCACCGTCAGCGCGTCCAGCCAGTGCCGGCTCGCGATGTAGTACTCCATGGCCGCCGATGGCCTCACGTTCTCGATCCGCAACGGCACAACCGGCAACCCCATGCTCAGCGCACGTTCCACTTCCCGCAGCACGTGCTTCGACTGGTTCGCTCCTGATGAGAACACAAGCACCATCAGCCGGCTCTCCCTCAGCGCGTTCACCAGCGCCGCCACGTACTCCTCGCCCGGCACCACGTCCCGCCGGCGCGATCCAGCAGCGAATGCCGCGCGACTCGAGCGTCGCACACACGACGTCCGCGGTGGGCTTGTCCTTCGACGAGTAGCTGATGAATACGTCGTGCGCCGTGACACCCTCGCGACAGTGCCGTCTCAGGTTGCCCGCACAACCCTCCGCGGATACAACTGCTCCAGCCTCACGTTCTTCTCCGCATACTCCCGCCCCAGCTTCTGATACAACGGCATGTTCGCCACGCGATCCAGCCGCAGATCCACCGGCCCGCTCCCGGCATCCTCCGCCGTGCTCACGTTGAACACCTGATTGTACCGCGCATACGTGAACCACTGCTGCGCCGGCCGCAGAATCGCAGACTCGGTGAGCGCACCCAGCTCACGGTCGATCTCGGCGCCAAGCACGCAGTCGCCCAGCACACGACACAACGTGTCCTGCTCCACGCTCACCGCGTCCAGCACTGCGGGCATCACGAACTTCAACTGATCAATGAGCGTGATCTTCTCCGCCACCTTGTCCGGCAGATGCACGTGCTCGTATCCGGTGCCCACGCTCACCACGTGCAGCGCCTCGCGACCCACCGGCCAGCCGATCCTGTACTGCGGCAGCGTGGACATGAGCACGGCGATCAGCGACGGATTGTTGTACGGGGTCACGCCGCCGTCCACGAACAGGAACCTGCGCGTCCCGTAGTCAATGCGCTCCGGCGCGAAGAACGTCGGTGCCGCCGTGCTCGCACGCAGCAGTTTCCAGAGCGGCACGTCCAGGTTGCAGTCTTCGCGCGACCGATCGTTGTAGTGTGATGCCGGATTGTTCGACACGGGCCACGGCGACCCGGTGGTCGCATTTCGCATGATGATCAGAAGCAGCGTCCTGAGGCGCGACGACCCCATGAGCGCGGGCGTACCCCGTGCATCGCCCTCGCTGAAGTGCTCGCGGAAGAATCCCGCCACGGCCTCGGCGCGGTACTTGAACTTCCACTGGTTGTACCAGGGCTCGCGGCGGAACATCATCGGGCCGAAGTCCACGTACAGCTTCTCGATGTCGGCCACCGGCTTGCCCAGCGAAAGAAACGCGGCGATGATGGCGCCGGTGCTCGTGCCCGCGATGAGGTCGAAGACGTCGGCCAGTACGAGATCGGGCCGGTGCTGTTCCTCGCGCAGCAGCGCCTCGATGCGCGCGAGCACCTGCAGCGTGAAGATGCCGCGCACGCCGCCGCCATCCAGCGTGAGTATCCGCTTCATGGTGTCATACCTCGCGAAGGTCCCTCGAATAGAGCACCGACCACTCCGCCACTTCGTCCGTCACGATCTGTGCGCAGCGCTCGGCGAACTCCAGCGTCTCCAGGGTCCATGCGCCGGGATCCGCGCCGCCGCTGCGCGCCGTCGTGATTCGCGACTCGAGCTGCTCGCACGCGGCGCGGCGGCGCTCCAGTATGCGAACCATCGTGGCCGAGCGTTCGGCAATGCGCAGGCACTCGGCCTGAAAGCCAATGCTGTTGAGCGCCGCCACGATCGCCGGCAATACGGCGGCGAAGAACACGAGAATGGGACTGTACTCGTGCGCCGCGCGAATCCAGGAGACATCCGCGCCCGCCAGCACGGCCGCGAGGATCGCGAGATCCACGGCGACAATGGCGATGACGCTCACGTTGAGCCGCTGCACCCACGCGTCGATCCAGTGGTGCATGGCGAGCTGTGTGCGACTCGTGGCGCGGTGATAGTCGATCTGCGTTTGCAGCCAGTTGGTCCTGATGGTGCCGGAGCCGTGCAGCGCGTCAGGGCCGAAGACGCGCGGCTGCGCGGCCTGTTGCAGACCGGTGTACGCCGGCGCCTGTCGTACGATGGCCTGAAAGAGCCAGTCCACCACACTCTGCCGCAGCGCGGCGGCGGCGTACGCGGCGGCGCGCGGCGGGGCGGGGCGCAGGCTCGCGGCGAGCGGCAGATAATAGAACGTGCGCAGCCGCTCGGCGAGATAGCGATAATCAACGGCGCGTGCGTTCCACGCCTCGCGGTTGCCCTGGCGCGTGTTGAGCAGAATGATGACCAGCACCGCGAGCTTGGCGACGGCGAGTGCAATGAGCACCGTGAGGCCTGTCCTGGCCGAGGCCACGCCGTGCGCGAGCGCAATCAGATACACGAGCGTGAACACGGCCAGGATGACGGCGATGACCGCCAGCACATAGTTCACGAGAAACGCACCGCGGTAGAGGCCCGTGTAGTACGTACTCAGCGCGCGGGCGCGCTCGCGATACGGCTGGAATGCATCGAGGGGAACGTCGGCGGACGTCTTCACCGGGCCGTGTGCGAATCTTCGCTCTACCCATGCCGAGATTCTCGCGCGCACACTCGTCTCGATCGTCGGCCCGTCAAAGAACTCGCCGAGCAATCGGCGCTCGTCCGGGGACAGCGCCACGGTGGCGTCGTCGGACCTCAATGATGTGCCGCTCCGGGCGGCACTCGGATCGGCCAGAATCCGATTCACGGTGTTTGCGACGTGCTCGTGCCAGTGTGCGCCGGAGCACGCCGACGTCTTCTCGAGATCGGTCATGCTCCCGATCAGCGAGACGCCGGCGTCATCCGGTCGCGGCGCGCAGGGGAGAAAGATGACCGGTATGCCAAGGTCGAGTGCGTCGGCCATCGTCGCGCGGGTGCCGCCAATGCCACCCTCGGCGCCCGGATCGGCCGCCGCGATGAGCAGGTCGCACTGGCGCAGCAGCACTGTTGCCTGCACGCGGAAGGCGCGTTCGCGCCGCTCGCGAGTGAGCAGGTCAGGCTGATCTGACTCCGGCGGCCGCGGCGCGCAGTCGCCGTCCAGCTCGATCACACTGTCGCATCGCTGCAGGAGAGTGTCGAACGTCGCCTTGTTCCGGACTTCGCTGTTGTCGCGGTAGGACGAGGCGTCGGACGGCAGCACGGCGACGAGCTCGAGGCGAGTATGACCGAGCGATGGGCTGGTGCCGGACGGGACGTCGCCCGCGAAATCCGCGAGCGCCTCGAACGCGATCTGGTCGGTGCCATCCGCCAGGCCGGACAGGACGCGCAGCACGGGGCCGGGCTCCGCATACCACGATGCGATCCCGGGCACGTCGCTGGATGGCGCCGCACCCGGCGACAGCTTCTGGAGTTGAGCGGCCAGCACGTGGAATACTTCCGCCAATCGCGCATGCAGGCTGGCGCGCTGATCGTCGGCGACGGCAATCGCACCGACCACGCCAACCCGCAGCACCAGCGACGGTTTGCCGTACGAGCGAGCCATTCGGGTTCCGCATCCCGAGAGTGGAAACCAGCGCGACGTCGAGCGGCTCAAGTGTCGCACCGGTCATGGCATGCTGTAAAGAGCGGGCCAAAGACCAAAGGGGTCAGAGTCGATTGGGTTTCAATCGACTCTGACCCCTTTGGTCTCGAGCTCACCGTTCCCCGTACACCTCGGCGAAGAACGCGTGCAGGTCGATATCGAGAGCGCTGTGGTCAGGTGATGGTTTCCACGACAGGTGATCCGTCAGCACCTCGGGCCGCACGTCGCCCGGACGCCACCGCTCAATGAGTCTCGCGTCGAGATCCACGATCCAGTATTCGGCGACGCCTGCACGCTGGTAGCGGCGCCGCTTGAGCTGACGGTCGTAGCGCGCGGTGGACGGCGAGAGCACCTCGACAACAAGCAGCAGCTCGGTGATGTCGCTCCAGTCGTGCAGCGACTTCCCGTTCGCGGTCCGGTACACGAACAGGTCGGGCTGCAAGACCTCGTCTTCGCCGAGTGCGAGGTCGGCGGGAGCGAAGAGCAGTTCGGCAATGCCCAAATCGCGCAGCCACGGATCGAGGTGCCGCACGAGTTCCCGGATCGCTACCTGATGCAGCCCACGCGGCGCGGGCGTCACGACCAGCTCGCCCTCGATAAGCTCGTAGCGGCGACCATCGTCCGGGAGAGCTCGCACTCGCTCGGCGGTCCATCGTTCAGTGGCGTGCGGCATACCCATAAGGCTTCGCTCGGCGCGAGGAGATGGCAAGGGGGCATGAGCCAGCATGGGGCCGTCCCGTGCGCCGAGCGGTATCGGACTGATGCGAAGCCGATCCTTCCAATGCGCCAGGTTGACGTGCGCGTGAGCGCGCCATCCGCCATCGCATGCGTGCCTCCGTCATTCGCCCAGCCTTATCCGTGCTTGATGAACGTCCCGTCGCGCAGCTCGCTGAAGGCCTGCTGCAGCTGTTCGCGCGTGTTCATGACGATGGGCCCGTACCAGGCCACCGGCTCCTCGATGGGCCGGCCGGACACGAGCAGAAAGCGGATGCCCTCGTCCCCCGCCTGCACCGTCACATCGTCGCCATCGTCGAACAGCACGAGCGACCGGTTGCCGGTGCGCTCGAGTACCGGCGAGTCTGCACCGACCCGCTCCGTCAGCACACCGCGCGGATCCGACGCATCGCGGAACGTACCCGAGCCCTCGAACACGTACGCGAACGCATGGCGTGACTTGCCGACGGGGAGCGTCTTGCGCTTCCCCGGCGGAACCGAGATGTCGAGATAGCGCGGCTCCGATGCGACGCCGTCCACCGGGCCCGTCTGTCCCCAGAAGCTGCCGACGATGATGCGCACCTTCGTCCCATCATCGTCGGTCACCTCGGGCACCGCGGCCGACGGGATGTCCTGGTAGCGCGGGTGCGTCATCTTGAGCGCGGACGGGAGGTTCGCCCAGAGCTGGAAGCCGTGCATCCGGCCGCGCGCGTCTCCCTTGGGCATCTCCTGGTGGAGAATGCCGCTCCCCGCTGTCATCCACTGCACATCACCGGCGCCCAGCGCGCCCGAGTTCCCCAGACTGTCGCCGTGGTTCACCGAGCCGGCGAGCACGTACGTGATGGTCTCGATGCCACGGTGCGGATGCCAGGGGAAGCCGGCCTGATAGTCCGCTGGCGTGTCGTTCCGGAAATCGTCCAGCAGGAGAAACGGATCGTAATCGCCCGTGTCGCCGAACCCGAACGCGCGGCGCAGCCGCACCCCCGCGCCTTCGATGGTGGGTTCTGCCTGAATTATTCTCTTTATAGGTCTAATTGACATGTTCGCCTCGACCTTCGTCGTCTGGGACCTGTGGTCAACGAACGCCAGGGTCGCGGAGTTCCGTCCGGGTCGTGCGTGGCGGCAACCATCACGGAAACTCACTCTGCGCAGCTTTCGGACTCGAGGTCGTCCAGGTCGTCGGCCCGCCGGCCGGCGGCGCGCCCAGGCGGATCGCCGCGATCTGCCCCATCAGCTCCGCTTGCGTCCACCGCGTCGTGGCCGTCGTCCACACCCACTGGCCATTCCGGTACACGGTGCCGCTGAGCCACATCCGGGTCGCGTCCACGTCGGCTTCGTAGGTGAACGTCGACCGATACACGGCGCCGGCAAAGGGCGCAAAGTCGCTCCGGGCCACAGCGGGCGCGGCGTACGTCTGCCAGTGCAAACCGTCCGTGCTGCGCGCGAAGAGGAGATCGTCCGTGGCGCACCCGCCGCCCGAGGGATACGCAGCGATCAACGCCCAGTACTCGGCGAGCGACGGGATGTACTGCACGTCCAGGTGCCACACGACGTAGCCCGGCTGGTCGATGGTCACCGGCTCCGGCGGAGACCATACGAGGCCGTTGCTCGACATACGCCGCTCGAGTACGGTGGACGCCGCCTGACAGCCGCCGTTCACCGCGTTCACCGACCACATGTACCACTGCGCATCCGGCGTGCGTACGACCGCGGGTGAGATGATGGAGATGCCGGGCGCGGCGGCCACGGTCACCGGATCGCTCCAGTGTTCGCCATCGCTGGTGGTCTTCACGAGAATCCGGTCACCGTCGCCGGTCGTGAGTCTGTAGTAGAGCCGGAGCGTCGCCGTGACCGGATCGTAGATGATGTCGGGATCCGAGTTGTGTGCCGGCGCCGGCGGGGGTGGCACCAGCGGATTGTGGATGTTCGGCGGCACTGCCCAGCGGTGATCGGTGTCGGTGTAGAGCGACGGATTCTCGAGGTTTGCGTTGTCGTTGGGATACGGCGTGGCGGCGAGCCAGAACACGTGAGTCGCGAACCCGTCCGGGAGCACGGCAACATCGAGGTGCGCGAGCTGGCCCGAGCCGTCGTAGGTGGGCAACGGCACCGGGCAGATCTCCATCAGATAGAGGCAGACAGGCTGCGGCGGCGCCGGGTTTTCATTCAGCGGCGGAGGCCGCACCACGGGAGCAGCGGCATCTGCGCGTGCGATGCACGCACCGGTCAGTGCCACCGCGAGCATGCCTCTCAGAGCCGCCGCGAGCATACCTTGCGCGGCGTCACCCACAGCGGACTTCCCACGGCATCCGAACATTCGAGTCGCTCGACGGAGATCGAAATCAATAACTCGAGCAGGCTGAGGCTGGTTCCCGTTGAATCACACAGGATTCGAGTTCTGCATTCCGGCGATCAACCCGGCGACGGCGGCAGTTCTCCAAGTGCCTCCAGGTCCGCGAGATCCTTGCGCCGCGCCGAAGCTCGCTTGTTCCGGACCAGGTCCTCGCGGCCGAGAAATGGCGCTGGGTGACCTGCGAATGTGCGTTCCACTCGCGCAGTCCAGGCGGCGTCGAATCCCGGAAGTCCGCTCAGCGATGTCAGGAGATCGATCCTGTTGGGCGGCAATCCGAGCTGGATGACTGTCCCGGCGCGGCTGAGGTCATCGCTCGTGATGCGCAGGTCAGCCAGCGGTGCGCCAAAGGCAGCAAGCGCGCGCCAGACGCGATCCGCGTTTGCCGGCGTGGGATCCACCCAGATATCCATGTCCTGCGTTCCACGCGGCACGCCGTGCACCGCCATGGCGTGCGCACCAACGATGAGGAATCGTGCGTCCGTCGCGGCGAGGGCGACGAGGAGGTCGGCCCAGTCCTCGATCATGGCGGAATCATGCGCTCACTTCGGGCGAATGACACGCCCCGGCATCCGCGATCGATCGTACGATGGCAACGACTGGCCCGTCAGGGACCACATCCGCTCGGTGAGGACCACCAGCATCTCGAGACGTTCCTCGGGTGTGGTCACCGAACTGAGATCGTCGCCTGGTTCGGACCCAAGCGCGTATTTGCGCACCGGCCAGCCGCGGCGAGAAGCGTTTTCAGAATGAGGCCGCGAAGGAGAGTCGGACATGACGGCTGAATATACCGCACGCCCCGCAGAGCGACCACCAGTTTGTCAGCGGAGCTGGTGAAAAGTCACCGCCATCCACGGCTTGTCATCACGGTCGGTCATGTACATGGGTTTGCCGGGAAGAGCGGTAGCGGGATTGAATCCCGGTTTCGGCGTCGATCGGCCGGCGGCGTCCTTGATGATCACGGCGTGCTTGCGCACATAGGCAATGACCTGGCCGCCGTGCAGCTCCACCTTGACATCGACGTCAGCGCCCTGGTTTTTCCCGCCCACGACCGGGACATCACACAGCCATACGGTCCGCGCCAACTTCTTGAGCGACGGTCCGAGGTCGGAGTGATCATGATTCGTATAGGCCGCGAGGAGATAGGCATCGCACGCGCCGGGTCCGACGGCGGCTTTGAGCTCGTTCATCACCCCCTTCAGCTCCTGCGTGTCGAAGGTAGTGATCGTCGTCAGATGGACGCCCACCATCCTGCCCCCGCCAGCAGGTACGAGCACCACCGCGATGCACGACTGGATGTTGTTGAACTTGAGCTTGTTTGGATCGGACTGGACCTTCGTGCTGACGTCCCGGTTGCGGGGGTTGTACTCGTCGAGGTATCTGGTCATGCGGGTGCGGGCCGAGTGATGAGTCAGGGATCAGGCGCAACGAGTCACGCGTGACAGCTACCACGATACACGATGGCTCGTGACTCGTCGAGCCGCCCGGCATCTCACATCCGGTATCCCAGAATCGTCTTCACGATCAGCCCGTCCGTCGCATTCGTGAGGCCGAACCCGACGCCGGTGTTGAATTCCCAGCGCGGGCCGAAGTTCACGTCAATCGAGGGAAACAGTTGCTGCTCGGTGTGCGCGATGGGGTCGAAGCCCGAGAGCGGTCCGTACGCGCCATAGTACTCCAGTGCGCCGGTAATCGTCGGGCTGAAGTCGAACGTGATCTGGGCGTTGGGAGAGAATTCGAATCCGCTCGACGTACTCACGCCGCGGAGCGAACGCTCGAGCGACGGATTGAACGACCAGTAGAAGCGGCCGAGCCGCTGGTCAATGATCGGCCGGATCTCCCACGTCCACGTGTCCGGTGAATACTCGCTGCGCTGGTAGCCGATTTCCTGAGAGAGACTGAGACCCACCGGCCAGTGCCAGCTCTCGGGAATGGCGACACGCGGCCGGATGTGATCGCCTACCCATTGCCAGCCAGTGCCACTGCGCGCACTCGTGAACAGGTAGAAGCCGACCTCGAACCAGTCGCTGAAACCGTGCGTGATCTCCAGCGTCTCGTGCAAGGCGTGATTCGTGGGCAGTACACCCTCTTCGACGCCGGTGCTGCCCGAGAAGGTGAAGTTGCTGTGCAGCTCCACCATGGTGACCCCGGTGGGAACGAGGTCCGCCCCGTAGACCTGGATCTCGTAGTTGTCCTGGCCATGCGCGGCTGCGGCGGGAAGGAGCAGCGCGAGCGCGAGAATGTACGCCGCGCGACACGCTCGTGTGCGCCCTGCACCGGCTTGTACCGCGGCGAAGAGTTCGGGCATGCGGAGTCCCCCGGGGGATTGCGTACCGCTGTCGCAATGACTACGTCGAGCATGTCCACATCGTTGTCGCGGCCATATCGTTGTCACGGCCGCGCCGCCAATATCACTGTTTGCACCCACATGAACGCATCGGCAAGGAGATTCTTCGATCACGTCTATGAGCAAGCGCGCGGTCCCGATGAGTTGCCTTGGCATCGGGACACGCCGCCGACGCTCCTCACCCGCGTAGTGGCCGAGCGCGCGAAGGCCGGCAAGGCCGGCCGCGCGCTCGATGTGGGGTGTGGCTCCGGCGTCTTCTCCGCCTGGCTGGCGGGGCAGGGCTACGATGTCACCGGGATCGATTTCAGCGAGGCCGCGATCGCGATGGCCCGCGAGACGGCGCAGCGCGCCGGCGTCACGGTCAATCTCGTGCGCGCCGACGTGCTGGCATGGCCAAACCCGGAGCAGTTCGATCTCGTCTTCGATTCGGGGTGCCTGCACGGCCTTCGCGGAGAAGCGCGACGGCGCTACCGCGACCGGTTGCTCTCGTGGCTCGCTCCCGGTGGCGACTACGTGCTTGGTCACTTCGACCGCCGGCACCCCCTCGACTGGCGGCCGATCGGCCCAAGGCGCGTGCCGCCCGCCCGGATTCTCGCCCTGTTCGTTCCGCCGCTCGTGGAACGCGCACGCGATGCCGAGACGCACCACGCCGCCTTTCCGATCGGCCCGACTGTGCGCGTCGCGATCTACTGGTTTGGACGGGACGCCGGCGTCACACCGGGAACAGCATCTCCCGGTACTTCGGCAGCGGCCACGCGTCATCCGCGACCATGACTTCGAGCGCGTCGCAGCTCGCGCGCACCTCCGCCATGCGGTCCACACCATCGGACGTGAGCAGCTTCGCCTGCGCTTCGAGCGTGTCGTGCATGGTCTCCGCGCGCTCGATCACCGTGGCCATCGCGTCGCGCCGTGCCCGCAACTGCTCGGTGGCCGTGCCGACTTCGTTCGCCGCTCTGAGCTGCGGAATGACCTTGATCCCGGCCGTCTTCGCCTCCGCTGCCGCGTGCGCCAGCGTGCCCGCATACTCGTAGACTGCCGGCAGCACCTGCGTATCCACCATTTGCAGCAGCGTGTGCAGCTCGATGAGCACGTCCTTCACGTAGCGCTCCATGCGCACGTGATAGCGCGATTCGAGCTCGGCCTTGTTCAGGATGCCCAGCTTCGTGAACAACGCGCGCGACTGCTTCGTGACGAGCTGCCCCAGCGCTTCGGGCGTGCCGCGCATGTTGGGCAGCCCGCGGCGCTTCGCTTCCGTCACCCAGTCGGCGGAATAGTTGTTCCCCTCGAAGCGAACGGCCGCGCTCTCCTTGAAGGCATCGCGCACCACCGCGAGCACCGCGTCATCGCGCGACTTCGAGTGCGCGAGCTTCGCGCGCAACTGCTCCGTGAGCTCATCCAGTGCTTCGGCCACGGCGGCGTGGATGAGCGTCATGGGGAACGCCGTGGACGCGGAGCTGCCCACCGCGCGGAACTCGAACTTGGCGCCGGTGAACGCGAACGGCGACGTGCGGTTGCGATCGGTGTTGTCCTTCTGGATCTCCGGCAGCTTCGCGACGCCGAGCTTGATGAGCTGCTGCGCGGTGCCGTTG
>DASVWN010000036.1:0-8025 GCA_036393195.1 Gemmatimonadaceae bacterium
CACGGCGCCACTCTACGCCGTACTCGAAGGGCTTGCGCTCGGCGCCATCTCGGCGATCTATGACATCCAGTATCACGGCCTGCCGCTCATGGCCGTGGGGCTGACGTGCATGGTGCTGCTCGCCATGCTCATCTCGTATCAAACGGGATTGATCCGTGCGACGGACACGTTCCGCCGCGTCGTCATCTCGGCCACGCTGGGGATCGCGCTCTTCTACGTGTTGTCCATCGTGCTGTCGCTCTTTCACGTCGGAATGCCGCTGCTGCAGAACACCGGGCCGCTGGGTATCGGGCTGAGTATCGTGTTCGTGGCTGTCGCCGCCCTGAACCTGGTGCTGGATTTCGACCTGATCGAGCGGGGCGCACGGCAGGGCGCGCCGAAGTACATGGAGTGGTACGGCGGCTTCGCGCTGCTCGTCACGCTCGTGTGGTTGTATCTGGAAATCCTGCGGCTGCTGGGGAAGGTGAGAAGCCGGTAGCGTAGCGCGCCACAAAGGGGCAGCCCCATGGGCTGCCCCTTTCATTATCGTGACGCGTTCCAGGTGCCGTTGAACGGATACGCCTGCCCGCCCTGGTTCACCGTGCAACTCACGTCGCCCGAGATCGCGTTCGCGGGGGTGCCGCTGATGGTCCCGCTGTAGCGGCAACCGCTGTTGGTGTACGTCACCGTGCGGCCGGTGATCTGTCCGTCCGTGATGTCGCCATCCACAGTGGTCGCGGTCGTATCCGCGGGCAGGTCGCAGCTCCCAGTGGAGCCCTTCACCTCGCCCGTGAAAGTCGCACCGTTCTGGGTGATGCTGACCGGGCCGGCAGCCTGACAGGTCATTGCGAGCGCGTTGTTGTGCACGGTGACGCTGATCTGCCACGCACCGGCGATGTCGGGTGGCGGATCCGGCGCGGTGCTTCCATCACCACCGCACGCACCCGCCGCCACGCAGATAAGGACGACAGCACATCGAGCCACAGATCGCGCATATGCCTGCATACGGACCTCTCCCGCGAAGGACCACATTCCAGCCACTGCGACTTCACGTGGCGCATCGCTCGTGCGCGCGTTCAGAGACCCGCACACGCGGAAAAAGTTTCGCCTACTGGCGGCCTCAGGCGACGCCGCTATTCCCCCATCATCTCCGCGTGCCCTTCCAGGGCCCGCTTCTGCAACAACATGACCAGTGGCACGGAGATGACGAACAGGATCGTGATGAGCTGGAACACGTGATTGTACGCCAGCACGGTGGCCTGGCGAATCACGCGGATGTTGAGCAGGTCGAGCGCGCGCGCGTGCGCCGCCGCGGCGTCCAGCCCGAGACGCTCCATGGCAGCCGCGGTGGCGCGCAGCACGCCGTTCGCAATGAGCTCACGCTGATTCAGTTGCGCGGCGAGTATGTCATGATAGCGCGACGTGGATGACGTGAGCACCGTTGCCGCGGCCGCAATGCCCACGCTGCCGAACACCTGACGGACGACGTTATAGAGACCCGTGGCCGCGGTCATCTTCGCCCGGTCGATCGTCGCGAGCGCCGCGGTGCTGAGCGCCACGAAGATCAGACTGAAGCCGACGCCCTGCCACACCTGGGGAACGAAGATGTCCCAGAAGCCCGTCTGGGTGGTGAGAGTGCTGAGCTCCCAGAAGGAATATCCACTGATGATGAGCCCCGCGCCCACGAGCAGCCGCGGTCCGAGCTGATTGTAGAAGCGACCGGCAATCGGCATGATCACCGCCATGGCCAGGCTGCGCGGCATGAGCGCAAGGCCCGAGGTCATGGCGGGGTAGCCGAGCAGCTCCTGCAGGAAGAGCGGAAGGAGAAAGAGACTTCCGTACAGTCCCATGCCGAGCACACCGCCGATGGATGTGGCTGATGTGAACGATTTGTTCTTCAGGATGCGGAGATCCACCGCGGGGTATCGCGTGACCAGCTCGCGCCAGACGAAGAAGATCAGTCCCAGCGCCGAGATGACGCCCAGTGCGATGATGAACGACGAGTCCCACCAGTTGTCCTGCTGTCCTTCCTCGAGCATGAGCTGCAGCGCGCCCAGGCCGACGGTCATGAGGCCGAGGCCCAGCCAGTCGATCACGCTGCGTTCGCGGATGAGATAGGGCGGGTCCTGGATGAAGCGGCTCACGAGAACGAGGTTGAGCACGCCGATGGGCACGTTGATATAGAAGATCCAGGGCCATGAATACGTGTCGGTGAGCCAGCCGCCGAGCGTGGGGCCAAAGGCGGGTGCGAGGACGACGCCCATGCCGTACACGCCCATGGCGAGTCCCTGCTCCTCGGTGGGAAAGCTCTCGCGCAGGATCGCCTGGGACACCGTGATCAGCACGCCACCGCCCAGCCCCTGGATGACACGGAAGACGATGATGAGCGGGAGCGTGCGCACGGCGCCGCACGCCATGGACGCCAGCGTGAACGCGACGACACTCGCCATGTACATGTTCTTGCGGCCATAGCGCGCGCTGAGCATCGCGATGATCGGCATGATGATCACGTTGGCCAGGATATAGGCCGTGATCACCCACGTGATCTGCTCGATGGTGGCACCGAGCGTGCCGCTCATGTCGGGCAGCGCGACGTTGACGATGCTCGAATCGAGCACCGCCATGACCGTGCCGGTCATCACCGTAACGGCGATGAGCCATTTGCGCGGGTCGCCGTCGGATGGGTCGTGCGTCGTCACGGGAGTCGCTCCACTACATTCTTCATATCCGGCGGAGGCGAGGGTCGCAAGATGAAATGGTCATGGAAGCTCGGGCGGTTCGCGGGCATCGATGTACGCGTGCATGCAACGTTCCTGCTGCTCGTGGCATGGGTGGCGTGGATCGGCTACCGGAATGGTGGCGGCGCGACAGGCGCGGTTGCCGAGGTGATCTTCATTCTGCTGGTCTTTCTCTCGGTGGTGCTGCACGAGTACGGGCACGCGCTCACGGCGCGCCGCTTCGGCGTGGGCACGCGGGAGATCACGCTGCTGCCCATTGGCGGCGTGGCGCAGCTCGAGCGCATGCCGCGCGAGCCCAGGCAGGAGCTGCTCATCGCGCTGGCGGGGCCGGCGGTGACGGTGGCGCTCGCGGTGATCCTGTGGGTCGTGATGGCGGTGTTGCACATGCCGGCGAATGTGAGCGCGCTCGTGGAGGAGAACGCCCCGCTGCTGTCGCGTCTGATGTGGGTGAACGTGTGGCTCTTTCTCTTCAACGTGCTGCCCGCGTTCCCCATGGACGGCGGCCGCGTGCTGCGCGCCGCGCTCGCCATGCGCATGGGTTACGGGCGTGCCACCGGCGTCGCCGCGGAGGTGGGGAAGGGGTTCGCGCTGCTGTTCGGCATTGTCGGGCTCTTCTCGAGTCCGTTCCTGGTGCTGATCGCGCTCTTCGTGTGGCTGGGCGCGGCGGGCGAGGCGGCGTCGGTGCAGACGCAGTCGGCGTTCGCGGGTGTGCCGGTGGAGCGCGTGATGATTCGCGACATCCAGACGCTCGCGCCGACCGATCCGCTCTCGCGCGCGGTGGACGCGGTCCTGGGCGGATTCCAGCAGGATTTCCCCGTGGTGGACGGCAACGGTGTGGTGGGCATGCTCACGCGGCAGGAGATGGTGAAGGGTCTTTCCGCGCACGGCGCAGAGTCGCCGGTGGCGGAGTCGATGCAGCGCGAGTTCGAGACGACGTCACCTTCGGAATCGCTCGACACAGCGTTCGCGCGACTGCAGGCCTGCCGCTGCCGCACGATGCCGGTGGTGGAGCGCGGGCGGCTGGTGGGTGTGTTGACGGCGGAGAATGTGGGGGAGTATGTGATGATACAGGGGGCTAGGGGCTAGGGGCTAGGGGCTAGGGAATAGGGGATAGGGGATAGGGAACAGCGTGTCCCCTATCCCCTACCCCCCTACCAGCCCCCGCCGGCCGAGCAACGTATCAAGGCTGAAAAATCCCCCGCCAGAGACCGCGAAGAAGAGGAAGATGAAGCAGAGGAGTACCGGCGACTCGCCGTGCTTGCGGATGGTCCAGAATCCGTGCGGCGCATGCGCGATGAAGTAGGCGGCAGCCATTTCACCCGACATGATGAAGGCGGCGGGCCTCGTGAAAAGACCGACGAGCACCAGCATGCCGAGGAAGAACTCAATCACGCCAGCCAGACCGAAGAGCGAGAAGAGAGGAGCTGCGTGGTGGCCGGGTCCGAATCCGCCGAAGGCGCCGAACAGTTTCTGCGCGCCGTGCTGCATGTATACGAACGTCGCCATGACGCGAAGCAGGGCGTAGACGAGGCGCTGGAGAAAGCGAGAATTCATGGGGCACGCTCCGGCAGGTGAATCAGGTAAAGGGGTACGCGCAGAAATCTACACCTTCTTGATTGTGTGACTCGCGCGCCGCGAATACCGCGCCTCTTGACCGGAGTAGTGCCGACATCATGAGGCAACCTGGTGAATCGTGCGAGGCGTTCAAACTGCTGATGGACGGGAAGGCCATCACGCGTCAGTGTCTGGTCCGCTCTTCAGGGTACTCTGGCACTACTGCCCACGCCCGGTAGATCACCTCGCCAGGCGCTGAACAGGTAGCTGGTCGGTGACGATCTCGTATCTGCTCTTTCGTTCGCCCGCTGGTGCTGGCCACGGTGCGAGTTTTACACCGGCTCATCGTTGTGACACCGGCTCATTGTGCCCATGGCGAGCGCCCCCAAGTTGGCGCCCATCGGGCCGCAATCTGTCAGATGCCGGCGCGCGAAGCGGACGAGTTTCGCGTGGTGTCATGGAATGCGCGTGGTGTCATGGACATCAGCGTCTGACGGGGAAGATTGTGGCTACTCTTCCACGGCGAGGACGCGATGGGAGCCCGGCACTGGTTGGTGAAAGCAGCGCGCGCGAGGCGAGACGCGCGGATGTTGCGCAGGGGGATAGCGAAGCTGGCGCTGGTGTTGGTCATGACGTTGAGTCTCGTGAGCGGAGCCCACGCGAGGAGTTTCACGCCGGCCGGGCGGGCGCCGACGCTGGCCCCTCTCGCTGCGCCTGCCCTCGCGGCCGCGGAGCGGCCGCCAGTGCTCGGGCGACTCCGGGGGTCGGGTCCTCCCGTCACCAAGTGGTGTGCAGCGCCATCGGGGGTGCACTTCGTCTCCTGCAGCCCGTCGACCGCCGGGTATGCCGGCGAGTCCGGGAGTTTCAGCTTCCTCGTGGTCAATCCCACGCCGAACGATCTGGGTTTCCATGCCGTGGTGACCTGTTCGGGGATGCCCACGACCGTGTGCAAGCCCGAGACGAGTCTCCTCTACGTGGCCGCCGATGGCGACACGGCAGCCGTGCCGGTCGACTGGACCACGGCCGCCGATACCACGGGGACGCTCTTGCTCACGCTCGTCTTGAATCCCATTGCGCCGGCCACGGACACGCTGACAGCGACGCTCCACGCGACCATCACCATTCGGCCCACCTACACGGTGGCCGTCCGGCCGCATGCCTCGGCGGTGGAGGTCTCGCAACCCAAGGACACGAGCGTGGTCTTCACGGTCTCGAATATCGGGACGGCGAGCGCCACCTATACGCTCGTGCGCCACTGCACGGGCACGGTGATCTGCAATGGAACCATGCCGGGCATAGTCACCGTGGGTGCGGGCGCGGAGGCGCCGGTCACGGTCCCGATCAATAGCGGCACGGCGGGTTACACGGGGACAGTGAACCTCATCGCCAACACGACCGGCACCCTGGATTCGGGCGTGGTGGCGATTGAACCCGTCTCGAAGGCGGTGGCGGTGAGTCCCGCGCAAGAGGCGCTCACGATGCTGGCCGGGATCGATACGGCGGTCACCTTCACGGTCACGGACGTGGGGCATACGGCGCCGGTGACCTATCACCTGACGCGGACCTGTGCGACGCCGGTCACGAACTGCACGGGGCCCGACAGCGTCGTGGTCCCCTCGCTCAACACGCCGGTCAGCGCGCGCGTGGCCTACCACACGGCGAGCGGCGGGACCGGTGGCACGGGGGGCGTGACGTTGGTGGCGAGTGTGACCACGGGGCCCACGACCGACCGGAGCACGGGGTTTGCCCGCGTGACCGTGCCCAACACGACGGACTCGCTCTATGCGACGTTGGCCACGAGCCCCACGGCCATCGAGCGCTCGACGTGTCTCACCGTGGCGGCGGGCCCGGGCGCCTACGTGTGCGGCGACTTGCTCCTGGCGCACGCCCTGCCCGGGGCGCGGAGCATGGCCAAGGCGCGGACGCCGGTGCTGGTCTACGCGAGCCAGACGGCGGCCGCACCGGGGGCGGCGGAATTCAAAGTCGGCGTCGATGTCCATTTGAAGAGCGGCGTCGTGGCGCCCTCGGCCTTGACGGGCACGCTCACCTTGGGGACGCACCCTGCGTGCCCTCAGTCGTGGACGACCACGGGCTGGCCCACGGGCGGGGTGCGTCGCGTGGTGGCCCGCTGCACGGGGCTCGCCCTCTCCCAGGCGGCGACCGCGCTGCCCTTCACCTTGCAGCTCACGGCGACGATCAACGGGCACCTGACCACGCGGAGCCTCACCGGGACCGGCATTGTCCTGGCGCGCGGATCGAGCGCCTTTGGCGCGGGCTGGTCCCTGGCGGGCCTCGAGCAGCTCTATTTCCCGTTGGACACGACCGAGCGTCTCTGGGTCTCGGGGGACGGGAGTGCCCGGGTCTACCACCGGGTGGCGGGCAGCGCGAGCACCTTCGTGGCCGACTCGCTGGATGGGCCGGATAGTCTCACGTGGAACGCCACGACACTGCGCTACACGCGCTGGGCCCCCGGCCGCTTGCAGATCCAGTTCGATCAAGCGGGCGAGCACGTGGCGACGGTCAACCGCCTGGGGCAGACGACCACCTTCTATTGGTCGAGCGGCCGGCTGGATAGTCTCACGGTGCCACCCAGTGCGGCGCACCTGACGTGGCATTTCACCTATACGAGCGGCCACCTGTCGAGCGTGACGGCGCCGCCCGGCCCCGGGGGCGCGCGCACGGTCACCCTCTACCAATCGCAGTCACCGGCCCGCGTGGATTCGATCAAGGACCTGGACGGCACACAGGAGCACTTCAGCTACTCGGGCACGAGTCACCTCGTGACGAGTGTGAAGGACCCGCTGGGCCACAGCACCACCTTCAGCTACGGCACGGCGAACACCCTGGCCTCGGTCACCGTGCCGACCGATGCGTCGCATGCCTTGGTGACGAGCTTCCTGCCCGGCGAACTCGCCGGACTCACCGGGGGCGCCGTGGTCGATCCCGCGACGGTGGTGAGTCAGATCACCGCGCCCGGCACTCTCACTACGGTCTCCCTCGACCGCTTTGGCCAGCCCCTGGTGATCCATGCGCCCTACGGCGAGACGACGACGATCACGCGGGGCGATACGCGCTGGCCCGCCCTCGCCACGCGGGTGACGGCGCCCAACGGCTACACCACCGCCGCGGCCTATGACGGATCTGGCCGCCTGGTGACCGACACGGCGATCGCGCCCTTTGGCGGGAGCAACGCCATCACCAGCTACAGCTACGAGAACACGTTCGACCAATTGACCCGCGTCGTCGGGCCCACGGGCGAAGTCTGGCGGGCGACGTATGATGCGACCACCGGTGAGCGCCTCGCCGAGGCGGTGACCGATACCGGTTCCCTTTACGAGACGACGTATCGCTACGATGCGACCTGTCAAATGGTGCGCGCCGTCACCGCCCCGCTGACGCCCAGTGACTCGGTCGGCTATGACGCGCGCTGCAATCCGCGGATGGTGAGAAGCCCGGGCGGCGCGATCACCAGTGTCCTGAATGACACCTTGGGCCGGATCATTCGCACGACCTCGCCCGTGGGGCTCGTGGATTCGATGACGTACGATGCGATGGACCGCGTGCTGACGAAGCTTACCATCGGCCCGGCACGGGGGAGCGCGCCGTCGCAAACCGTGGCGGTCACGATGGCTTACGATTCAGTAGGACGCGACACCATGGTGACGCGCACGATCAATCCCGATCCCGCGGGGATCAGCGCGCTCATCACGCGCACGGGCTTCGATCGCATGGGCCGCGTGGTGCGCGAGACCGC
>DASVWN010000037.1:0-55999 GCA_036393195.1 Gemmatimonadaceae bacterium
AGGTGGAACGGCTCGAAGAGCTCCATCCCGTCGAGTGAGAGCAGCACCTCGCGATTGGCGCCGCCGCGCACGCGAAAGCCCGCCGACAGATCGCTGGCCGAGACGCCGGGCACGCGCGTGACGGCGCGAAAGGCGTCATCCACCACCTGTGGCATGCGCTCGATGTCGTCGCGCGAGAGGTGCACGGACGGTACCGCGCCTGCGGGGTCGATGCTGGTGGCCAGAGACCGCACGGCGACGGTATCGAGTGTGGCGTCGAGGCGCGTGA
The DNA here is from genome assembly GCA_036393195.1 of Gemmatimonadaceae bacterium. GTDB lineage: Bacteria > Gemmatimonadota > Gemmatimonadetes > Gemmatimonadales > Gemmatimonadaceae > JADGGM01. Next base: position 269 of record DASVWN010000037.1, read on the forward strand.
GCCGCACGACGACGCGCGTCACGGCTCCGCGCGCGATGATACCATGCAGCGTGTCGGGACGATACCCGATGCGCCGCACGATGAGCGTGCGCGGAATGCCAATGGGTGATGGGATGGTGAATTGACCGTCGCCGCCGGATCGGATGACACCGTTGGTGCCCGATACAGTCACAGCAGCGTCCGGGAGTGGAATGCTCGTGTCGGAGACCCGGACTTCCCCAGTGATACTGCCCAACCCCTGCGACCACACTGAAGCGGGACCTGCGAAGCACAGCAGAGCGATCAGCAGCACCGCGAAGACGCGCGGCACGGTACGAACGTGGCGACATCGCCACATGAGGGACCTCCCCTGCCTGTCATTTTCAGCGCGGGAAATCTAATATGGCGGGCGGAGTATTTCCGCAACGCCGTCGCGCGAGACGATGCGCCGCACCGTTCGCGCGCGATTCAGGGGCGCAACTCAGGAATTCCGGGAAGGAGAGCCGTGTCATGCGCAGGCTGCCATGGGTAGATGCGTTTGGGCGGGGCGTGCGCGCCGTCGGTCGGTGCGGCGCTCGCGTCACCTGGCTGGCGCTTGCCACGATCACGACGATCGCGCCGCCGCTTCGTGCGCAGACATCGAGGACAGCATCGGCGGACTCGGCGTCGCAGCGCCTCGCCGCGCAGGCGCTGGTGGCGCGGGTCATCCCGGGTGCGGCGAGCCGGTTCGTGCTCGAGATCATTCCGCTGGCGGACAGCCTGGATGTGTTCGAAGTGCAGAGCCGTGGCGAGACGATCGTGCTGCGCGGCTCGAGCGGGGTGGCACTGGCGTCGGCGCTCGACTGGTATCTCGCGCACGTGGCCGGCGTGAACGTGAGCAGTCCGCTGCAGCCGATTCGCCTGCGAGCGCCGCTGCCGCGCGTGGAGCACGCCGTTCGCATCACGTCGCCGTATCGCTACCGCTACTTCTTCAACTACTGCACGTTCTCGTACAGCATGGCATGGTGGGACTGGTCCGACTGGCAGCGCATGATCGACTGGATGGCGCTCAAGGGCGTGAACCTGCCGCTGGCCGTGACGGGACAGGAAGCGACGTGGCAGCTCGTGCTGCGCGATCTCGGATTCAGCGACGCGCAGATCGGCGCGTTTCTCGTGGGGCCCGCATATCTCCCCTGGGGCTGGATGGGCAACATCGATGGGCTGGGTGGGCCGCTGCCGGAACACTGGATTACCACCCACATCGCGCTGGAGCGAAGGATTCTCGCGCGGGAGCGCGAGCTGGGGATGACGCCCGTGCTGCAGGGATTCACGGGCCACGTGCCCGAGTCCATCACACAGGTGATTCCATCGGCGCGCATCCATCAGACCGCCGACTGGTCCGCCGGATTTCCCGGCACGTGGTTTCTCGACCCGCAGGATCCGCTCTTTCAGCGCATCGGCGCGGATTTCATCCGGCGCCAGCGCGAGCTCTACGGCACGGACCACTTCTACGCCGCCGATCCGTTCAACGAGATCAATCCACCGACCAACGATTCCACGTTCCTCGCCGCGATGGGGCATGCGATCTACGAACCCATGCGCGGCGCGGACAGCGCGGCGGTCTGGGTGATTCAGGGATGGTTTCTCTATTATCAGGCCGGGTTCTGGAAGGAGCCGCAGGCGCGGGCGATGCTGGGCGCGGTGCCGGACGACCACATGCTGGTCCTCGACCTGTACGGGGACCGGCATCCGGTGTGGACCGAGCGCGATGCGTTCTATGGGAAACCATGGATCTGGAACGTGCTCTACAACTTCGGCGGCCAGGTGAGCGTGAGCGGCGACCTGCCGGCCATGGCGCGCAATCTCCAGGCGGCGCTGGCGAGCCCGGTGCACGGCCGAATGGCGGGGATCGGGATGACCATGGAAGGGCTGGGCTACAACCCGGTGATCCCCGACTTCGTGCTCGACATGGTGTGGCGCGACAGCGTGCCGCCGCTGGATGCGTGGGTGCACGAGTACGTGAATCGCCGCTACGGGCAGGCCGACTCGTCTGCCTGGGCCGCGTGGCGGATCCTGCTCGCCACCGCCTATCGCTCGGCGCCGCAGACGGGGACGTTCCTCGCCGAGCGTCCGGGGTTCTACACGGCTGGCACGGCGTATCGGACGTCGCCCGTGGCACCGTACGATACCGTGCAGCTGGTGGAGGCTGCGCGCCTGCTGCTCGCCGCGGCGCCCCGACTGGGTGCGAGTGATGCGTACCGGTACGATGTGGTGAATCTCGTGCGCCAGGTCATGGGCCAGCTCGGCCTGCCCATGGTGAATGGCGTCGAGCAGGCGTACGCGCGGAAGGATCGCGCGGCGCTCGTCGCGGCGGAGCAGCGCGTGACGCGATTGCTGCGCGACCTCGATACGCTGGTCGGGACGCGCCCGGAGTTTCTGCTGGGCCCATGGCTCGCGGACGCGCGGCGCTGGGGAACGACCGATGCGGAACGCCGGCTCTACGAGTGGAATGCGCGCAACATCATCACGCTCTGGGGCACGAAGTGCACGGAAGGGCAGAACGACGATCTCAATCTGTACGCCTACAAGCAGTGGCAGGGGATGTTCACCGACTACTATCTCCCGCGCTGGCAGGCGTTCTTCCGCCGATTGAACCGGTCGCTGGCCGATGGAACCGCGTTCGACCGGGCGCCGTTCGCGGCCGACATGTGCCGGTGGGAGCAACGCTGGTCGCGTCGCACGAATGCATTCCCGACGGCACCGCGGGGCGATGCGCTGGCTGTCGCCCGCAGCATGTTCGACACCTACTTCAATCACGGAGGGCTCCGACCATGACCTGGACCACCCGGCGGGAGTATCTCGCCCGTGGAGGCGGCGCGACACCGTTGGCGGACAAGCTGACGGCGCTGGGCTTCTCCGCCACCGCCCCTGCACGGACCATCATCACGCAGCCCAACAATCTCGAAACCTCGTTTCGGGATGGCGCCGTGCAGGCGCCGCAACTGCTCACCGATCTCATGCTCAACTTCTGGACCTACGGGCGCGGCCACTGGTCGTGGACGGCCAGTTCCACGGGAGCGGTGGCAGACGGCGGGCTGGTGAAGGGCGCGGCGAATTTCTGCGCCTGCGGCGGGTTCAACGACAACTTTGCGTATCTCGCGACACGCGTGCTGGGCATTGAAGGCGTGAGGAAGGGAAACGCTGGTGACGCGATCGGGCAGACGTGGTACAAGGGAAACTTCGTGACCATGCCGGAAGATGTGATCGACTCCAAGTGGGTCGGCAACGTCATGACGCACAACTACCCGTATTCCGCGCTCCGCATGTTCAAGTTCACGGATCACTATTTCTGCAACTACAACGGGGTGATCTTCGACGCCACGGGAAACGCGACGCACACGAACACCAACACGATGGTGGCGTTCGACCTGGAGTTGCTGCCCGCGGACGCGGCCCGCGATTACAACGGCGTGAACGGCCAGGCCTTCCTGGTCAAGAACGTGAGCTCGCAGTTCGTACCCAGACCGGATCTCAACCTCAGTGTGGGGCGCTGGGTTCTGGTGAATCTGGGCAGCGATACGCTGCTGGAGAACACGAACAATCGCGCATTCAACCGCTGCCTGCTCACCACGCAAACGAAAGTGGGCAAGTCCGAAATCGAGAACATGCAGTTCCACTCGGGGAGGACAGAAAAGCGCGTGCGCGGGTTGTAGGAGCGCAGTGCGTGTTCGGGATGCTGCTGGCGGGAAATTGACGATGTCCGCGGGCGAGCTGCCTGGTATCGTCGGCCATGTTCCATTGCGCGGCGTTTGCTGAGAGGATAAGAGTATGGGTATGGCACAGGCAACCATTCGCTGGACGGCGGACATGGTGCGCGCGCTCCCGGACGACGGCAAGCGTTACGAGGTCATTGACGGAGAGCTGTTCGTGACCCCGGCGCCAACATGGGAGCACCAGGCGGCGTCCAGGGCGTTGTTTGTGCGGCTGCATCCCTACGTCTCGGCGCTCGCACTTGGCGTCGTGTTCTACGCGCCAGCGGATGTCGAATTCAGCGGCGAGCGCATGGTGGAACCTGATCTCTTCGTGGCGCCGCTGGTTGCCGGACGTGCGCCGCGCACGTGGGAAGAGGCCGGCCGGTTGCTCCTCGCCGTGGAAATTGTCTCGCCCGGTACGGCGCGAGCGGACCGGCAGGTGAAGCGTCGGCTGTACCAGCGCGAGGGGGTTCCGGAATACTGGATTGTCGATGTAGCCGCTCGGCTGGTGGAACGCTGGCGCCCCGGGGACGAGCGGCCGGAGATTCTGGCGGAGCATCTGGAATGGCAGGCCGCTCCGGATCAGGGAGCGCTTCGGATCGAGCTGGATGAGTATTTCCGGGAGGTGGTCGGGGAGTAGTGGCCGGGAACTGGTATCGGTGGGGCTCCGCTACCTGCTACCAGTCAATCGAACCACCCCTGCACGTACCACGTGCCGTTCTCCTCGAACACGAGCAGGTCGCCTTTTTCCTCGCCTTCGCCGCGCCAGTATTCGCGGCGGTAGCTGTCGTCGCGCCACCAGTCGCCGGAGAGACGCTCGGGGCCGTGCAGGCGCGCGAAGGCGTGGCGTCGTCCCCGCCACCGCACCGCGGCGGGACGCCCACCGCGGCGCTCCACCTCCACGGCTTCCGGTGCTTCGAGCAGGCGGAGCACGGCGGCTGGAACCAATGGGGTCAGAGTCGATGGAGCGGGGATCGCTCCATCGACTCTGACCCCGACTCCGTCCTCCCATGCTCCCTGTCGTTCCGGCCGGTGTTCGTCGCGTTCCACGGGGCGCACCACGGTGCCCGCGCCCAGCTCTGCGCGCAGCCGGGCGAGCGCGGCGTCGGCGGCCGCGGCATCGCGCCATTCGGGCGTCAGGAGGTCGCCCTGTTCGCCCGAGAGCGGCGCCGTGGCCACCACGGCCAGCTTCACGCCGCACGCGGGCGCGGTGAGCGGCCACTGCTCGAGCAGCGCGCGGCACTGGTCGAACAGGTGCACGGCGCGCGCGGTGGGGCGGGGGAAGCGCACTTCGCGCGTCACGGTGTGCGGCGGTGCGCCGCCGGGGAGGGCACTGCGCGCGCTGTCGAGCGTGAGGGTGACGGCGATGGCCGCCGCGGCGCGGCCATCGCTCACGAGCTCCGCGGCGAGCGCATCGAGGGCTGCCCGCGCGAGGAAGAGCACGGGCTCCATGGTCGTGGTGGGCGCCGGCAGCTCCACGTCCACGACGCGCGGCTCGTTCACGCGCGCGAGGACGGGACGGCGCCGGTCCTCGCCGCGTGCCAGGTGCCAGGCGTCGAGCCCTTCCGCGCCCCAGCGGCGCTCCACGTCGTCCGCGTCGAGCGCGGCAAAGGCGCCGCCGGTGAGGATGCCGAGCGCGGCGAGCGTCTCGCGCAGCTCCTCATCCATGGGAATCAAGGCAAGCGGCGCGCCGGCCAGATAGCGCGCATCGCACTCCGCGGGGACGATCACCGTGCTGTTCGCGCGCGCGGCGGTACTCCAGGTGGCGGCGCGCGCGGCGACGCAGGAGTCGGCGATGGCCACGCGTGCGCGTGGGTGCCAGTGTCGTGCGATCATGAGCAGCGCGTGCGCCAGCGCGGGCTCACCACCCAGCGCGCCGAATCCGCTCGCGCCCACCCACCAGAGTCCCGGCTCCCGCGGCACCGGCGTGACCCGCGGACTCGCCGCGAGCAGCGCCGCACTCACCGTGGTGATGGCTCCGGCAATTGCATGGTCATCCCATGGAATGATCTCCAGTGCCGCACAGCACGCGCGGGCTTCGGGCGCAGTCATGCCCGCGCGGACTCCCGCGCGCGCGGCAGCCAGCGAGATCGTGCGCAGCCGCGTGCCATCCAGCAGGGCGACCGGGCACTGATCCCACGGGGCGGGTTCCGGTGGGGTGCTGCTGTCGCTGCTCTCGCTGTTCCTGCTGTCGTTCGGGTGTGCCGCGCTCCGCGCGCGCCACACCGCGGCGATCGGGAACCTCGGGATGCGTACACAGGCGATGCGCCACGCTGATGGCATACTCCACCTCCACGATGGTGCGGGCTCCTCCCTTCTCCACGGTGATCGTCATGTGCCGCCGCACCCGCTCGCGTGCTCGCGCGCGTGCCACGCGCAGCCGGAGCGCGGCGGCCAGCAGGGTCGCGGGGCCATCGCTGTCACCGGTCACGACGAATGCGGCATTCGCGTCGCGCGCCAGGCGCGTGAGCCGCGCCGCCACGGCGCGCGTCAATGGTGGAGCGCCGTCGAGCACGACGAGCGCGAATGCTCCGCTGCGCAGCAGGACGTCGGCGCACCATGCGCCCTTGCCCGCATCGCGGGGGCGAATGGCCCAGAACTGGTCGCCGCGCATGCCGCCGGCGCGGCCACGAGAGTTACGCGTGTCGTGCGTGCCATGCGGGCCGCGACGGCGCTCCGCCGCCGCATCGCCACTCCGGCCATGCGCCCCGGCCCAGTCGCGTGGCGCGAGCGTGCGCGCGGCATCCACATAGGCCACGGCGTGCCCGCACGTGATGGTCTCCATCACGAGCCGCCGGAGCAGCGTCGTTTTCCCGCTCCCGCCCGGGCCGGCGATTTCCGTGAGCCGGCCGCGCGGCACGCCACGCGCGCCGAGCGCGGCATCGAGCGCCGGGATTCCCGTGGCGAGCCCGGGGGGAATATCGGGCTTCGCGTTCGTGATGAATGCGATATGATGGCGCAGCGATGAGAGCGCGGCCGCGGACATGGACGCGCGCCCTCAGAGCGGAAGGACGAGCTGGATATCGGCGACCGCTGTGCTCGTGGCGCCGGGTGGCACGTCCGCACCGGTCTCGCGCCCGCCGTACCGGCGGCGGTGAAGGCCGTGTGCCCGGCGCAGCCGCTCCAGGAGCGCGGACAGACCCTGCCGGTACTGCTCGCCGGGCACGGACGCCTGCGCGTACGTGCGCGCGTAGCGGCCGGCCAGCTCGGGAAATTCCCGCGCGATGAACGGGAGATAGCGCTTGCGCGCTTCGTGCTGCAGGCGCAGCACATCCGTCGCCACATCCGCTGCCCCCGCCTCCGCCGCGCGCCGCACGAGCGCGGCGAGATCGCGCGGGTGGTCGGTGATGCCTGGCAGCACGGGCATGCAGTTGACGACGACATCGATGCCCGCCTCGTGCAGCCGGCGGACGGCGCGCAGGCGCGCCTCGGGCGTGGGCGCGCGCGGCTCGAGGCGGCGGGCCAGCGCGCGATCGAGCGTGATGAGCGAAATATGTACGGAAAGCGACGAATTCCGCGCGATGCGCGCGAGCAGATCCACGTCGCGCGTGACGAGCGGGCTCTTCGTGATGATCGTGAGGCGCAGCCCGGGATGTTCCGCGAGCACTTCGAGCAGGGCGCGTGTCACGCCGTAGCGCCGCTCGGCGGGCTGGTACGGGTCCGTGGCCGTGCCGATCACCATGCCGTCGCCGTGCACGAGCGCGAGATGCCGCTCGCTCCCCTGACGCAGCGCATGGGCGAGCAGCCGGGCCGCGTTGCGCTTGACAAAGATGTGCCGCTCGAAGGCGAGCCATGGCGGCACGCGGCCGGCGTCGTGCTCCGCCGCCCCCGCCAACCGGTCATCCGCCGCCGCGCGCTCCATCACGTACCGGTGCGCGTAGCGCGCGTAGCAGTACGCGCACCCGAAAGCACAGCCGATGTAGGGATTGATGGACCAGAACCCCTCCATTCCGGTGACATCCGGAGTGTTGAGAATGCTCCGGGCCGGCGAGGCGTAATACGTGATGTCGCGCTGCTCGCCGATGACAGGAAGCGAGCGCAGCGATCGTTGAACCGGCTCGGAAAAGAGAACAGGCGGTTGTGTGTGCTTCGGCATCGTGAACCCCATGAGGCGGGGGGACGATGATACCGAACAAATACCGAAGATGCAAGAGGCAGCGAGGTCAGCCGGAGTGCGTGCTGCCGAATGCTACCGCGTACTACCGGCCGACCCCATGGAAGCTCACGGTCCCAGCATGGTCTTGAACGCGGAATCCACGCGCGCGGAATCGGCCTGCAACGCGGACGGGGAAATGCAGCAGGTATTGTTGCAGCGTGAGTTGAAGTAGATGCTCAACGCCGAGGTGTTTCGCGAACCCGCTGAATCCGCAAACCAGTGCGCGGACGATGGAACAGAGACCGGAATGACATGCGACCCGCGTTGCATGGTCAGTTCGTACACGTCGCGAGTGGTATCCTCGGGAACCATCAGCGTCCGGCCTCCGCCCACGCTGTCCATCCACACGAACGTATGCCCCCGATCGATGCCCAGGGGGCGAAACGGCTCGTGGCTCGAAATGCGCGCGACCACCGCTCCATGCGCGAGCGAATCACGCGAGAAGTCCCGCCCGCCGCTGTCCGGCGCGATCGTGGAGGAGGATCTGTTGCCCGGCAGCGTGATCGTGCCCGCATGGCCGGGCGATGAATCGAAGTACGTGTTGCCCGCGGCGGAAAGAATCGCCTTCCGGAGCGAATCCGGTATCGAGATCTTCGTCGCCGGAGGAGGGCCCCCTGTCCGCACGTGCCGCTCCCTGCATCCGCCCAGCACCGTGACTGTTCCGCACAGGATCAGACCGGCACGCAGACGCCGCGTGCCGGGAACGTAGCGCCGGCCAATGTGCTTCACGATCTCCTCCGCGTCGGGGTGGAACCGCGATGCTGCATCAGAGTTGGGTCACTGGCCGGCCAGCCCGCGCATTTGGGCGACGACGCCTTGCAGTGCGGGGTCGGCGTCCCGCCAGAGCGCGACGACGGGCGTGGCCCAGCGCGCCGCGTTCGCGTGGTCGCCATGCTGCGCGGCCAGCTCGGCGCGCAGCGTCATTGCGCGCACGAGACCGGCCGACTGCGCCGCGTCGCTCACCAGCTCGGGGCCGAGTGTCGCCAGTGCGCCCAGCGAGACATCCAGTCGCTGCACTGCGGCCGATGTGTCGTTGGTCATCAATCGCAGCCACGCTTCCTGGAACGCCACGTCAATCGCGACGTCACCCGGCACATCGAACAGGCGCCGCCGCGCGAGCGAATCGAATCGCTGGCGCACGCCGGCCGTGTCGCCGCGCGCCAGCGTGTATTGCATCTCGAGTTGAATGTCACCGCCGGCGTGCTCGCGATGCACGTTGCTGCGACCCAGAGTGGGGAAGGCCATCACGGCCGCCCAATCGCGTAACAGTTCGCTCATCACGGCGCGCTGCTGCGGGGGCGACCAGCGCCCGATCAACGTGTCCACCTGATGCTCGAGCTCGCGCACGCTGTCGCTGTAGGCGCCGCTGGCCGCGAAGGCGTAGAGCGCGAGCCCGGCCGCCGTAGGCGGAAGCGGCGCCACGACGTCGCCCGTCATGGCGTTCATGTCTGCGGCCGCGGCGGATTGGCGTCCCAGCACCGCGGCGCGTTCGATGTGTCCGGTGAGCTCGGCCAGGCCGGTGAGCGAGAGCGCTTCGCGCGGCGTGGGATTCGGACGCGAGGCCAGGAGCGATTCGGCCAGCACGCGCGCGTCCGCGAAGTGGCCGAGCTTGACGAGCAGGCGCACCTCGTCGGCGCCGTAGCGCATGGCCTCGCCACCGTCGCGCGCATACCGGCGCGCGAGCCGGATCTGATCGAGTGCGGATCCGTTCGAGTCGCGTGCGCTGGCGATGGTGCCCAGTTCCTCCAGGGCGCGCGAGAGCGACGCGTGCGCCACTCCGTCCAGCGGAAACGCGCGGACCCACCGGGCACTCACGTCGCGCAACACGATCCGGTTGCGGGCAACGGCTGCCGCGTGCGATGGCGGCTGCGTGCCCGGCCGGCCCGAGTATACATCCGCGATGGGCCGGGGGATGAACGCCAGCGTGTCGCCGAGGAGCTCAGGAAAGGCGCCGAACCAGGTCGTGTCGCCACTGACCGCGTAACCGCGCAGCACCAGATTGGATTCGGTATAGAGCAGCGCCGGCAGGCGCGAGAACGCCGCCCCGCTGAACGCGGTCTGGAACGAGGGCACAATGCGCAGGGCGCGGAGATACGACTGAATGGCCGCGTTCTGGCTGCTCCGGAATCTCCAGCCGGAAGGGCTGGCGGCATCGCGTTCCACCAGCCGGTCGCGGCTGCGACACTCTCCCAGTCCATACCACGCTGCGAAATCCAGCGAGTCACGCGCCACCAGCGTTTCGTACTGCGCGCAGGCCAGGGGATACTCCGCATGTGCCAGCGCCAGCATGCCCGACGCCAGGATGCTGTCATGCGCGGAGAGCCGCGCGGAGAGCAGCGCCGCGCGCTCGGCGGTGGATCGCCAGCCGGCGGACCCCTGCTGGCCGCTCCAGAGTCCCGCCTGCGCGAGCCACAATTGCGCCTGCGCGTAGTCGGGATCGCTGTCCACCGCGGCGCGCAGCAGTTGCTGTGCGCTGTCCAGCCGCCAGCGTGTGAGGGCATCGCGCCCCGCGAAATAGAGACGCAAGGCATTGACCGAGCGCGTGCCGCGCATGGCGTCGTCGTCATCCGGCGGTGCGACGGCGGACACGGCGAGCGGAACGAGCAGCGAGTCCACGAGCTCGCCGAATTTCTGCTCGGCATCGGCCAGATCGGCGCGAATGGACACACTGTACTGGCGCACGAGCGTGCCCCGCCGGGAATCGTACACGGAACCGCGCACATGGATGGCATTGCCCACCTGCCAGACCTCACCCCACGCGGCGCGACCCGCACGCAGGCTGCGCGCGATGCCCAATACGTCCTGGAGCGACAGGGGCTGTCCGCTGTGGCGACCGGCGGCGTCGTGCGCGCGCATGTCATCCACCAGCCGCACGCCGCTCCAGCGCTGAAATTCGTCATAGAGCAGTTGCTGGCAGTTGTCACCACTGAGGAGTCGGGACGCCGCGCCCTGCCGGTGCACGAACGGCAGCACGACGAAGAGATTGGGATCCACGGGCGCCGGCCGCATGGCGAGGAGCGTGGAGCCGAGCACCGCGACGATGGCCGCGACAGCAACCCACGGCACGGCCCGGGCAACCCGCGACGGTCGAAGCGTCGTCACCATTGTGGCTTGTGCCGGCGCAATGGCTGTGGCGAAGGCCGCCACGCTCTGGAAGCGTTCCGCCGGATTGCAGGCAAGTGCCCGCGCGACGGCGCGTTCAACGTCAACGGGAACCGTTGCACGTAGCTCACGCAGCGGGCGCGCCACATCGGTGAGGCGCCGGGCGAAAACGGCCTGCGGGCTGCCTCCGGCAAAGGGCGGGGCCCCGGAGAGCATCTCATACAGCACGCATGCCAGGCTGTAGAGGTCCGACCGGCCATCGACCGGATCGCCGGTGGCCTGCTCGGGGCTCATGTACGCGAGCGTGCCCACCACGAATCCCGCGCTCGTGATGCGCCCCTGCGCGGCCTCGCGCACGGCGCGGGCAATGCCGAAGTCCGCCACCACGGCGTGTTCGCCCACGAGCATGATGTTCTCCGGCTTGACGTCGCGATGGATCACGTGATGCTCATGCGCGTACGCCAGCGCCTCGGCCACGTCGCTCGCGATCTGCAGGGCGTCGTCCACGGAGAGCTGCCCTTCACGCTGCAAGCGTTCGCGCAACGTCTCCCCCTTCACGTACGGCATCACGTAGTACAGCGAGCCGCCCGATTCGCCGGAATCATAGAGCGGCATGATGTGCGGATGCTGAAGCCGGGCGAGCACCGCGATCTCCTGCTGGAAGCGGTCCACCGTCATGGCGTCAGCAACGCGCGCGCGCACGAACTTGAGCGCGACATCGCGGTCGTGCTTCAGGTCGTGCGCGAGGTACACCGTGGCCGATCCGCCGTGGCCCAGCTCACGCTCTATGACATACTGTGCGGCGATGACGGCGCCCTGTTCGCAGGTGGCGGCGACGCGTCGCCGGTGCGGCGGCGCAGCCGCCGCCGGCGGCTGGGCGTCCGGAGTGTCGCGTGCCGTCTCGTCATACACGACCATTTCGCCGAAGTGGTGATCGAGGCGTTCGCGCTGGTGCATGACCCAGCGCTCGAACGCGGGCGCATCGGGAAGGCGGAAGCCGTTCAGGAATGGTCCCTGGTAGAGCTCTTCCGCGAGTTCGAGATTGCCCTGGTCCACAGCACGCTGAAAATCGGAGAAATCCGATACAATGACGTCGCTGCTCAGGCGCAGCCGCGCGGTGTCGGCGCTGATGGCGCGGGGATGGATGCCGGTGCGAATCGCGCCGAGCACGTCATCGAGCGCGTTCGGCGGCGGCTGGTCCGGCCAGAGGAGCGTCAGCGCGTCCTCGCGCCGGATGCCGTCGTCGCGTGCGGCAGCCAGGCGCGCCAGGAGCGCCAGGCACCGTGGCTCCGCGGTTACAGGGCTCGCCGGTCCCTCAATGGAGAGGCCGCCGAGCGTTCTGATCCTAAGCATGTCCACCAGTGCCGGGGGCACGTCCCATCGTGAGCAGTTTATAATGTCCTCGCCTGGCGATTCTGGCAAGGGTCGGCGTCGGAGGCGGTCATGTCAGGAGTGGAATTCGGGGCTATACTTCGCCGCGCCGACCAGAACGCACCCCAGGCACCGATGCCCACGTTCCGTATTCCCATCGCGACCGCGCTCGGCGCGATCGCGTTTTTCCTTGTGCTCGTCATCACGGACCCGCCCGGCCCGGGCCTCGATCCGGACGCGGTGTCGTACGTGAGCGCGGCGCAGTCGGCCGCGCACACCGGATCATTCCTCGTGCCGGACGATGGCTGGGACAATACGGACAGCACGATGGCGCTGGCGCATTTTCCGCCGGGGTATCCGGCGGCGATCGCGCTGCCGGTGGCGCTGGGGATGCCGGGCGTACAAAGCGCGCGCCTGGTGAATGCCGCCGCGGCATTCGTGACAGTCGCGCTGATGGCCTGGCTCGTGGGTGAGATCGCCGGAACGGGCGCGGGAATTCTCGTCGCGCTCGTGCTCATGGTGACGCCGGCTCTCGTGGATGTCCACGAGAATGTCTTGAGCGAGCCGCTCTTTCTGGCGCTGCTCGCGATCACGCTGGCGCTCATGGTGCGCGCGCCCGGGAAACCGTTGCCCGCGGGTATTGCCGCGGCCGCGGCGGCGCTGGTGCGCTACGCGGGTCTGTGCGCCATTGGCGCCGTCGGGCTCTGGTGGCTGCTGCGTCGAGGAGATCCGCGCCGGCGGGTCCGCGATGCGTGCGTGGCCGTGCTGCCTGGCGCGCTGTCGCTCGTTGCGTGGGCGGCGCGGACGGCACACGAGAACCACGACGAGACCATTAGGCAGTTCAGCCTGTATGGCCAACTGGGGCCGACGATCCGTGAAGGCGCCGGAACACTGGCGGGTTGGCTGGCCCCATCTCTGGATGGCTGGCTGCGCACCGCCGGTGCCATCGTCATGGCGGCGTTCCTGATCTGGCTCTTCGCGTTCGCCGCGCGGCGCCGCGTGGACGAGGCGCGCCCGGATTCCGCCCGACTGCTTGCCGCGCTCGCCGTGATGGCGGTGACGTACTCGGGCGTTGTCGTGCTCTCGCGCCTCGTGGCCGACCCGGGGATTCCACTTGACGAGCGTCTGCTCTCGCCTCTCATCCTGGTCGTGGAGGTTGCGCTCATCGTGGCGCTGGCACTCTGGTGGCCCCGGCGCCGCCGCGTGTGGCGGCTCGGCGCCTGTCTCCTGCTGCTGGGCTGGGGCACGGGCTCGGTTCTCGTCACGCTCGACAGTGTGCAGTACGCCCTGGAGACGGGCAACGACTATGCTGACGAGAGCTGGTTCGGCTCGTCGCTCATTGCGTGGGTGCGCACGTACGGTGAAACCCGTCCGCTGTTCACGAATGTTCCGACGGCGCTCTACTTCCAGGCCGGGCGCATGGCGCGGACCCTCCCCAACGAGCTCGACACGGCCACGGTCCACGCCTTCGCGGATACGGTTCGCGCGCGCCACGGTCTGATCGTCGCGTTCAATCGCGGGACGGACTTCATCCAGCGTGCCGATTCACTGCTGGCGCGCATCCCCGTCACGGAGCTGGCCCGATTTCCGGACGGGGTGGTGGTGGAAGTGAGACGATAGCGGGGCATTCCGCTTTGCGGCCGGTTCATCCGCGAGCGATTCTCCGGTCCCGGTTCCGGCCGGCTGCCCGTCTCCCTACCGGTTGTCCAGTGCCAGCCCGATCCGTGTCCCGCCACTCGGCGTGGGAGCGCTGAAAAAGTGCGCGTAGCGTCCCTTGAAATGAATTCGCACCGCGTGCAATAGCGCGATGCTGCCGAAAATCAGCGAGACCTGATCTTTGGACAGCGATGAGGTCTCCGCCATGAAGTTGACGTCGCTCACGCGGTCGTTGCGTCCCAGCGTCGTGTAAAACACCACGGTAGCAATGCCGCCAGTGAGAATACCGCGCTCGAAGCCGCCGCTCAGCTTGTGGGGGATGTCGAGAAACGCCTCGTCGAGAAGCATCTGCACCGTGAGGCCGGAGGCGGAAAAGATGAACTGCTTGTGCGGCTCGAGGGTGGCATCGACGCCGGAATAGATCGTGGGCCGTCCGCGGTCGAAGCCGAAGGTCGGGTGACCGCCCACCGCGTATGACGCGATGATGTGGCCCGTCTCGTGCGCCAGAATGCTCGAAACGAAGCCGAGCGCGAAGCGGGTGTAGAATGTGCGTGTGGTGATGGAGGGGGTGGGGACGGGCGGTACCGGGGTCGTGCTATCGGGCGGGAGTGAATCAGATCGCGAGGTGTCCTGTGCCTGTCCGCTGAGCGGAGCGAGCAGGAGAAGAACGGCGACAGTGGCGCAGGCGCGGGGAAGGTGCACGTCGGTCAATCTAGCCGGGATCGGGGGCGGGCGAAGAAAACCGCCAGCCGGCGTGTCCACCTTTCGCCGCGGTACAAATTTTCCTAATGTTCTGGAGGCGGTCAGTCACGGTGTCCAATCTGTGGAAGCCTCCGGAGGCGCTATGTGTCGGGAGTTGATCGTGCGGGCGTTGGAAGAGCGGCGGGTTCTGCAGATCATTTACGGAGGTGGGGGCCCAGGGATCGTACAGCCGCATGCGATCGTGCGCCGCGCGGACGGCTCCGAAATGCTCGAGGCCTACCAGCTCCAGGGTGACGGAGACGCGCATGCTGATGGTGCGCACGAAGCGCACGGCTGGAAACACTTCGATCTCAAGCGTATTGATCACGCCGAGCTGCTGCCGCAGTACTTCGAGCCGCGGCGGGACTTTCGCCCGGTGAGCAGCGACCTGGCGCGTGTGCTGGAGCAGGTGCGGTCGAACGAGACCATCAGCCCGGCCTGCTGAACGACGCGGTGGGCAATCCGCCGATTACGTGCCCTTGGTGAGGGTGACGCTCCCGTTCACGGTCTTCAACTGCACGCTGCCGCCGCCGGTCCCGATCGTCCCCGTCAGGTGATGATGCTCGGACCCGCTCGCGCCGAGCGGGAAGTCGCTTCGAATGCTGCCGTTGACATTTTCCAGGTCAAACGCGCCCTGCACCGCCGCGGGCAACTGGGCGCGCACCGAGCCGTTGACCGTTTCGATCCGGATGGCATCCGAGCCCAGGAGGGTCGCCACGCTGGCCTTCACGCTGCCATTCACCGTGCGCAGGTCAACGGGCCCTGAGGCTGTCTGGACGCCCACCGACCCATCCACCGTGTGAGCCGTCACCGCGCTGGTGGCGCCACTCACGAGCACCTGGCCCGCGACCGTGCTGACGTCCACCTTCACGCCGGGTGGAATGCGCACGAGGTAATCCACGCTGGCATTACCGCCATTCATGTGCAGGCCGACAAAGTTGCTGCCGCCCCGGTGCGGCGATGGCGCGTAACCGCTCGTGTCACACACACCGCCCTTGCCGTACATGCTGCAAATGATCATGCCATTGCCAAGGGCGCGCCGCTCGAAGCTGACATCACCCCGGTGGCCGCGCCAGCGCAGGGTGGCCGTGACCGCGACGTCGGCGGAGGGGCTGGAGTCCACGGTGATGCGCCCCTGCAGATTGCGCAAATGCAACCAGCCGCCCGCCGGCACGGAGCCGGTCCACGTGAAAGCGTTGGCTTCCACGTGCTCGCGCCCGCACGCGGCGAGGGCGAGGAGCAGGGCGGTGACGGCAGGAGCAACAATTCGGGCCATGAGACTCTCCGGGTTGGGAGAGCGGGTCCTGCTCGCCAGCGGCGAAGATGGTTCCTCTCGCGACGACCAGCGACCTGCTCCCAGCTTCCACTAGCCGGAGACTACTACGGCCGCGCCGTCAATCAAGTTTCCGCAGCTCGACGCTCCCGTTCACCGTGTGCAGTCTGACCTCCCGGCCGCCAGAGCCGATGGTGGCCCGGATGTGGCGCGGACTCAGCTTGCCCGAGACCGTGAGCGGGAAATCGCTGCTGATGGACCCGTTCACTGTTTCCATGTCCAGCACGGCGCTGAGGGAGGCCGGAAGCATCGCGGTGACGGATCCGTTCACCGTGGAGTAGTCGAGGTCGCCGCTGCCTGGCAGCGAATCCATGCGGACGTTGATCGAGCCGTTCACCGTCTCTGCGCGCACGGGCCCCTGCGTGGTGGCAGCGTCGATGCGTCCGTTCACCGTGGTTGCGACCACTTCGGCGCGGGCACCCTGCACGTCGAGACTGCCGTTCACCGTGCCGGCGTCCACCTTGACGCCCGCCGGCAGGTGCACGGTGAAGTGCACGGAGACGTCATCGCCGTCGCGGGTATGGTGATCGCCGTGCGAGTGCATGCCGTTCTCGTCGCAGGTGTCGTCCTCGTTCCAGAGCGCGCAGACGGTCACGCCATCGCTGCCCTTGTAGACCTCGAATCGCACACGGGAGGGGTCGCCCCGCCGCCACTGCTTCTCGCCGTGAACCTGCACCGTATTCCCGGTGCCGGGCTCGACGGAGATGCTGCCGTTCAGATCGCGGACGCGGATCCAGTTCCCGGCCGGGATCTCCCCGCTCCAGTCGAAGGTGTTGCCGGCTGATGCGGTTGCCTGCTGGGCGGCCAGGGGCACGGCGATGGCGGCCGCGGTGAGTGCGGCGGAAAGCAGACGGAGCATGAGTCAGTTCTCCCGGTTGGCGCCCGAGGCGCGATTGATGGTCACATCACCGCTGAAGGTCGTGACGCTCACCTGCGCGCCCCCGCCGTTGATCGTGAACTGCATGTGGCGCGTGCCCTGCTTTCCGCCGGGACTGAGCGTCATGGGGTAGCCGCTCTGCACGTCGCCGCTGAAGGTCTCGACGTTCACCGTAGCACCAGCGGGGGGCACGGTGAGCTCGACGTCGCCGGAGTGCGACCGGAACTCGTAGCGGCCCTGCGAGGCGAGCGAGCCGCGGAAGTGGGTGTCGCCGCTCACCGTTTGCGTGCTCACATAGGACGACTTCACGCCATCGAGCTGGATCTCGCCGCTCACGGTGTGCGTGGAGAGATCGCCGGTGATGTCCGTGAGCTGCACATCGCCGCTCACCGTCGAGACCTTGGCGCCGCCACCCGCCTTCGTCACCGTCACGTTACCCGAGACGCTCTCGGCGGAAGCGTTCCCCGAGATGTTCCCGGCGGTGACGTCGCCACTGACCGAATGCAGATCCACGTCGCTCCCGCCCTGCGTGCGCACGTCGCCGGACACGCTGTTGGCGCTGAGCCGCGCTCCGGCGGGAATGGTCACCTCGAAGCGCGTGTCGCCCATGTCATCCTGATTCGACCGGACGCGGAGCTGGACGCGGGACGGGCTCGCGTCGAACTGCAGGATGCCACGGTCGCTCGTGGCGTGGATCTTCACCTCATTGCGTGCCCAGCTCGTGACGATAATGTCGCCCGAGATGAGCGAGAGCTGCACGGTCCCGTTGGCCGCGAGCGCGACCGTCGTGTCGAGCCGCGAGCGGAGATCCTCTTCGTTCTGGGCGAGCAGCGGAGCGGCCATCATCAGCATTCCCGCTGTCGCCAGGAGCCAGCTACGTCGCATGGATTGCGTCCTCAGGTATGCGCCGGCAGGAGCGCCACGGTGCGCAGCAGCTCCACCTTCTGGTCCAGCGCGCTGTTCAGTTGATCATTCAGGAATCCGCTGGCGGGGTCCTTCGCCAGCGCGGCGCGACTCTGTGCAATGGCTGCGTCAATGATCGCCAGGTTGTGCTCGATCACGCGCACCGTGCTCGTATCCAGCTGAGAGCGGCGCTGCTGCAGGATCGCGGCGAGTGCGCCGATCTCGCGATCGTACACCTGCTCCGGCCGCTGCCGCCTGGTGGCCGGCGCGCCAGCCGAGCTGGCGAGCCGCGAGGGGCCAGCCGGCGCCGGAGCTGCGGTCGATGCAGACGGGATAGTCGCCTGATGCGCGGCCGGCGTCGTCGTGGCCACCGGCGATGCCGCGCCGCGATCGAATGCCCGCGTGGCCATGTACGTGATGCCCGCCGTCGCCACCACCAGGGCGGCCGCGGCCGCGCCGATCCAGGCGCCCGCACGGCGGCGCCAGAGCGGAACGCCAGCACGGTGTGCCGGCAGCGTGACGACGGGCGCTTCGATCCGCGCCGCGATGCCGTCCCACAGATCGCGACCCGGCACCAGATCCGGAAGCGACCGGGCCTGCGCCGTGATGGCCAGCAGGTCACCGAGGAGCGCGCCACACCGGCTGCACTCGTGCGCGTGCCGCTCGACAGCGGCCTGCTGTGTCGCGTCCAGCGTGCCCTCGAGATAGTCCGGGAGCAGCGCGTCGAACGCATCACAAGAGAGAAGTGTGTCGTTCATCGTTCCAGCGCCTCACGCAAGAGAAGTCTGGCGCGGTGCAACTGCGCCTTGCTGCCGCCCGAGGTGATGCCGAACATCTCGGCGATCTCCTCATGCTTGTATCCTTCCACGTCGTGCAGTACGAAGATCTTTCGTGCTCCGGCCGGGAGCGTGGCGATCGCCGCCTCCAGGTCCATCCGTTCCGCGTGCCGGGGAGCCGCGCTCGTGTCCGGCCATGCGTCCACGTCATCCTCGCCGCCGTTGCCCCCGGGCGCCGCGCGCGAGCGTTCCCGCCGTGCCGCGACCCGGTCGTTCAACGCCACGTTCACCGCCAGCCGATGCAGCCAGGTGGAGAACGCACTTTCGCCGCGAAACTGCGGCAGCTTTTCCCACACGCGCACGAACACGTCCTGCGTGAGCTCGTCCGCGCGCTCGCGGCTGCCGCTCATGCGCACGCAGATCGAGTAGACGCGCGACAGATGCGTGCGGTACAGGCGCTCGAACGCCACCCGGTCGCCCGACGCGGCCTTCGCCACGTCGGGCGACGGTTCCGTGCTACCCATGGGAGGTGTCTGAACCACAGTGGGCATGGTCGCGAGCATTCGGTGCGTGCCTGGCTGGCGTCACGGGATGGGATACTCGAATGGGGGAAAAGGTTTGAAGCAACGGGCTCACGCCCGCGCCCCCGTGCGCGCCAGAGGCAGGTTGGCTGCGCGCGGGGTGCGCGCGGGGTGCGCGCGGGGTGCACGCGGGGTGCACGCGGGGTGCACGCCGGATGCGCGCGCGCTCGTTTGGTGCTACCTTGTAGCAGGCCACCGCGCAAGCGGCGGGCCGAACGTCTGCCGGTCGCGACATCGCCAGTCGCGCTCCCGCCCCAGGCCGCGCGCGTGCGCGGTCTCTGGTCCCCTGGCGCGGAACGAGAGCCATGTCCACCTCCTTCACCTATGACGCAGCCATTTCCTGCGTCGCCTTCGACTCGCTCACTGCCCGATCACTCCTGCAGCAGCTCAAGCCGCGGCTCAAACGCCCGGTCTTTGCCGCCTGGGAGCACCGCGACGGACGCAAGAACGTCGTGACCGATGTGCTCGAGAACGATGCGCGAGTAGTTGTCGTTCTGCACCAGCGCTTGTGGGGAGAGACGGCGTGCACGCGCGGCGATCAGGCGGCGCTGGAGACCCGTGTCGAGCGACAGGGTCCGGAGTTCCTGTTCGTCGTGTCGCTCGAGGCGGACGCCAGCTCGCCCGAGTGGGTCGCGGACGCCGACGCGCACATGAGTCTCGCGGACGACGGGCTGGAGCACGTGGTGGATGGGATTGCCGACGCAGTGCGGCGCGCGGGCGGCGTGACGCAGGCGGCGGCGCAGGGGGCGTCGCATCTGAGCCTTGTGCGTGACAGCATCTCCCTCACGCCGGCGCACGGCATGGCGACCGGCGCGTACAAGGCCGCGTCCGCCGCGCAGCGCGAGCTCCGGACGCTGATCGCGGAAATCGAGCGCCGCGTGGCCGAGGCGCGCGACGTGATTCCCGGCGTGACACTCGACATGCGCCATACGCCCGAGCGCTGCGTGGTGCAGGCCGACGGTGTGGCGGTAAGCGCCTCCTGGCTGCACCGGGCGGCCAACGCCAGCGACGATGGCAAGCTGCTCATGCTGGAATGGGACGGGACGGTGACGTTCCCCGGCGAGGCGGCGCGCGCGGGGCGCCATGCCACGGTCGTGCGCGAGCAGGTGCTTCTGCTCGAACAGGTTGGCACCGACTGGCACTGGCGCGCCGAGGACGCGCCGACGCGGCAGTACAGCTCGGCGGATCTGGCTGCTCTCTGCGTGCAGCTCCTGGTGCGACGCATGAACGGCGCACCAACCACGACCGCGTAACCGTTCCCCGGCGCGGTATCACGTCGCGCCGGATACACCCACGATCAACGCGACCAGGCACGGCCCCGGATCGCCGGCGCTGCGCTGGCGCGCGCCGTGTGCATCCCCGAATGCGGCGAGGGCTCGCAGCCATGCTTCGTCCGGCATGGGCGCGCGCGCAATCTCGCCCAGGACCGACTCAGCGCCAGCGCCGCAGGGAACGGTCACGGCGCGCCGTGCGCCGGCCGCCAGCGCCGCGAGCTCCGGCCGGCGATGCAGGGGCGCGTGCGCGGTGATGGTGCTGATGCGCCGGAGCGCACTGCGCCGTGCCGGCGCATGCAGCGTGAGCGTGGCACCCGTGGCGAGCGCCGCGCGGTGCCGCTCGATCCAGCGTTGCGCGGTCTGCAGGGCGCATTCGATGACCCCCGGGGGCGGCGCAACCTGTGCGGCGCTCAGCGGCGCCGAGGCGTTCGCTTCGTCGAGCACGAGCACGGCGTCCAGCACCACGGCCGGCTCGCTCCGCAGCTCGCCGGCGTCGAGCGCCGCCAGCGGCAGAACGTCCCCGTTGCCCTCGCGCAGCACCAGGAACCGCACAGGGCGCGCAGTGTGTACGCAGGCCGCAATGCAGGTTTCCGCACCGGGAGCGGACGGCGGGAGCGTGATGCCCGGGCTCTCGCGCCATCGTTCCAGAATCGTGCGGATGCGTTCCCGCGTGCGGGCTGCGCTCTCGTCGCTCGCGATGGGCGCCAGACCGGGCAGGATGGTACCGGCGATGCCGGTGGCGCGATTCGCCGCGCGCAGCTTGGCCCGAATGCGCGCTTCCACGCGAAGCATTGCCTCGGCCGACGCTGGTGGTGCGAGTGCGTAGACGCTGGTGCAGTGGTGGCTGGCGCCCAGGCGGCGCGATCGGCCCACCCGCTGCTCCAGTCGCGCACCGGTCCACGGCAGATCGAGATGGATCACCACCGAGGCATCGGACAGGTTGATGCCTTCGCTGAGGAGATCCGTCGTGAGCAGCAGATCAATGCGCTCGATGTCGCGCGGCGGGCGTGCGCCCGACGCGCGGGGCGCGAACCGCGCCAGCGCCTCGGCGCGCGTGAGAGTGCCGCCGGCCACGCGCGCGCCGTGGCTCGTGAGCGCGGCGACGCCTGGCGTGCGGCGCATCAGGCGGAACATCGCATCGATCGTGTCCGTGAACTGGGAGAACGCCACGATCTTCTCTCCCGGGTGTGCGGTGCGCACGTCCGACAGGCCACGCGCGCGCGCGGTGTCGGCCGCATCACTGGCTTGCGCGCGGCGCAGGAGTTGCTGCAGCGCCGCCAGATGCGTGGCCAGCACGTCGCGGAGCGCGTGGTCATGCACTGGCGGCGTGGCGAACAGGCCGGGCAGCGCAAGCTGCACGGCGTCGTCGCCGCACTCCCAGTCACTCAGCTCGCGACGCGTGAGGCGGTGCCCCTGTTCAAGTGCGGCATCGAGCGCGGCGGCGCGCACGAGGCGCCGCCGCAGTGCACCAACGAGCGCGCCGGTGCTCGACGCCCATTGTCGGACCAGGTTCCAGGCGAGGAGGGCGCCGCCGCTGCCGCCGTCTGCGGGCGGGAGCGGTGGGGGCAGCGCGAGAATGTGCTCGAGGAGATGCGTGTCATCGCCCACGGCGAGCCAGCGGGGTTCCGTGGCCTCGGGAATTGCTGCGCCGCGTACGTCGGCGCGCTCCCGGCGCACCACGTACTGCGCGAGCGCGTCATCGTTGAGGGTGTATGCCCGGGCGCCGAGGAACAGCGCGACGAGCGCGGCCAGATCCCGCCGCGCGTTGTGAATGGGCGTCGCGGTAAGGAGGAGCACGGGAGCGCGGGCGGTGAGCGCGGCCAGTCGCGCGTAGCGGCGCGTGGTGGGAGTTCGCGCGTGATGGGCTTCGTCCATGACAATGAAGTCGAAGGGACCGGCCGGCGCTGCGTCGCGGCCGAGCGACGTGTAGGACACGATGTGCGCACGAGCGCCCGCAGCGTGCAGCGCGCGCTGCCACATGTCGCCGAGCGCCGCCGGGGCCACGACGAGCGGGCACCGTGCCTCGCGCAGGAGCGCGGCCGCCACGAACGTCTTGCCCAGCCCGACGTCATCGGCGAGCAGCGCACCGCCGTGGCGCTGCAGAAGTGTTCGCAGGCGGGCGACGGCGCTCTGCTGATGCGGCCGGAGCGTGACCGATCCGGAACGCACAGGCGCGTGCTCCTCGCCCAGGATGCGACGCGCGATCCAGGCGCGCGCGGCCGCGAGCGGGATGATCAGCGGCTGCACCAGGTGAGCAGCGGTTCGGCGCGCGCCAGCGGGACGCGATAGGCCTGCAGCGCCGCGCAGGTGAGTGCTTCGCTCGACGGCTCGTCGCCGGCGAGCGCTCGCTCCGCGATGGGAGCCAGGATGTCGCGGGCGCGCGGCCAGTCGCGTGGAATGGGGAGGAGCGCGACGGTCCAGGCCAGATAGCGCCGGTAGCCGCCGCGCGCGGGCTCGGCCAGCGCGTTCAGCCACGCCGCGGCCAGGGGTGAATTGAGGAGCGCCGCGAGCGCGGCCGCGTCGCGGGGGTCGCGGCAGGGGAGCACGTAGCAGCTATTGAGTGGCACCGTGCAGTCGCCTGGCGCGAGGACCAGCGCGCGCGGCTCGCGACCCACGTCGGCCCATACCACCCGTGCACGACCGGGCGACGCACTCGCGGTCCGGAAGAGCGACCACCAGGGCGCGCGCCCACGGCCATCGGATCGAGCGCCCAGGATCCGGCGCCAGGGCGCGAGCCACGCACCGGCGCGGGACGGCAAGGCGCGAAGCGGCGCGCCGTCAGTGTCATGCGTCCAGAGCAGCCAACTGGTGCGTATGTCCGCGCTCCAGCGCGCAATGCTCTCGCCGCGCAACACCGGCCGAAGTAGCGCGCGCTCGACACACCCCGATCGTTCACCCGAGCGCACGGTGGCCAGCACCGTGTCGCCGCGCCCCTCCCATTCGACGAGGAACGCCTCGTTGCACCCGCTTTTCACGCCCAGGTGTGGTGCTCCGAAGGCAGATTCTGCCAGCGCCAGGCCCGCCCGGGCGAGCTGGTCGAAGGCCTCGCGCACCGCGCCGGGGAGCAGGAGCCAGGGGCTGGCCGCATCGTCATCCAGCGCGAGCCGGTTCGCTGCGAGCTCCCAGCGCAATGCACCGCGCGCCCGGTGCACCGTGGCAGCGATGCGCGGCGTCGCCACGGTGGCGGGAGCGGACGCGGTGGGGTCGCCGGGGATACGACGCGCCACAGCGCGGGCAGCGACGAGCAGGGACGGATACACCGCGGCCTGAAACGCGGGCGGCGACTCGGTGAAGTCCTCAATGGCCACGATGCGCGCCCGGTCGGCGATCACCGCACGAATGCCTCCGCCGGCCAGCGCGCTCCACATTTTCATCGGAAGCAGCAGCGCGAGCGTTCCGCCCTCACGAAGCAGCTCGAGTGTTCGCTCGGCGAACAGTGCCGCGAGATCAACCTGCGCGGCGAACCCCGGCCCTGCACCCGCGATGGTTGCGCCCCGATGCCAGGCGGCGAGGCGGAACGAGGCGTAGCGCGACCGGAGCGCCGCCCGCGTTTGCCGAGGAATGCGATGCAGCCGCACCCAGGGGGGATTGCCAAGGATCACGTCAAAGCCGCCGCGTTCGGCGACGTCGGGGAAGTGTGTGAACCACGCGAAGGGGAGCGCGCCCCCATTCGCGAGCGCGCGCCGTGCGGCCGTGATCGCCCATGCGCGGCTTCGCTCCGCCGCGAGCAGCTCGCGCTCGGCGGCCGTGGGATGCGGGCGCTTTCCGAAGAGGTCGCGCGAGCGCAGTGCCGAGAGCAGGTCACGGCGCCGTGCCGTGGCGCACTCGCGCTGATAGTCGAGATGGGCGAGCGCTACGGCGCGCTCGGCGCGGTCGAGCTGGCGCCGCACGGCGTGCTTGCGCGTGCCGGTGGCGCGGGCGTATCGCGCGCGCAGGCGTTCGACGGCGCCGCCGCCGCGCGAGAGAACGACACCGGTGAACGCGTCGCCCGCGAGCGAGTCACCCACACGCACGTTGCGATCGAGATTGGGCAGCGGCGTGATGGCCAGCGGATCGGACTCGTCGCTCTCGATGATCACGGAGAGCCAGAGGCGCAGTTCGCAGAGCCACACGGCCATGGGATTCACATCCACGCCGAAGATGGAGCGCGTGAGCAGCTCGCGCCGGATGGTCGCGAGGCGGCGGCGGTCGCCCATCGTCACACGCAGCGCGGTGAGCGTCTCCAGGGCATGGACGAGGAACGCTCCGCTGCCGCACGCGGGATCGAGGATGCGCAGCGCGGCGACGCGTTCGAGCAGCGTAGCGGACAGGCCGGGGTCGCAGGCTTCGCCCCGCAGCGCAGTGTCCACGACAGCGACGTCCGGTCCGCCCTGCGCGAGCGCGTGAACGAGCGCCGAACGAGTGACGTGCGCGACGAGCGGCTGCGGCGTGTAGAAAGCGCCGCTCGCGCGCCGCTCCGATGCGCCCATGAGGGACTCGAACGCCTTGCCCAGCATCTCGGGATCGATGGCGGCTTCGGACCATCCGGCGGCGTCCTCGCGCGCCGTGAAGCGATAGCGTGTGAGCAGGTCGCTGAAGACGAGGCCGAGCGCATCATCGGGGAACTCCACGTGACGATGACGCCGCTCGAGCGGCGTGCGCGCGAAGAGACCGCCGTTCAGGAACGGAATGCGTCCGAACGCGCGCGCGGCGCCGGAACGTGCCCGCATGGGCGTGTTGAGCGTTCCGAAGAAAAGCGGCTGCAGCGCGCGAGCATGGAAACGGCCACGGTGCTCCATGCAGCGGGCGAACGTCGTGAGGAGAAAGCGCGGATCGCCATTCAGCCATCCCCGCGTTTCCAGAAAGGAAAGAAAGAGCAGGCGCGACACGTTGAGCAGGGCGAGCTCGCTTCGTGTGCGCTCGGTAGCGCGTCCGGTGGATCGCCGCGCGAGCTCTCCCACCACGCGCTCGAGCGCGCGGTAGAATCGTCGCGTGAGCGCTTCGCGCCCGAGGATGTCGAGCCAGGATGCGTGCGCGAGCAGATCGGGTTCCGCAGCCGAACTGGCGAGTGCGTTGAAGGTTTCCGCGTCACTTGGCAGCACGCGCGTGCGATCGAGCAGCAGCGCCGCCACGCGTGTGCCGTTTCCATTTCCTGTCCACGTGGCAATGGCGAGCCCGGATGCGTCCTGCTGCGCGGCGATGAGGAGCCAGAGGAGCTGTGGTGCGCGCGATGCCAGCCGGTGGGCAATTGTGCTCACGGTGTCGCGAAGGGGCGCGCGCCCGTGGCATTGCACGACGAGCGCGCGCAGCGCACCGGGCCCGCTCAGGACACTGGCATCGTGGACGGACTGTTCGTCGAGGCCGAGCGCGCCGCGGAGCTCGGAGTGCAACGGGAGCGCGGGCGGTGTGAAGCCGATGTCGGCGGCCAGTGCCGCGCAAGCCGGGAGCGTGGCGGCCGTCGCGAGCACGGCGGCGGCGGAGTCGAGTGATCGCACGCACCGATCGTATCACGCCGGGTGTCGCGCACCGCCATCGTCGCACTGCGTTCCGGAGCAAACGAGTGCCGCATGCTGACGCGCCGGGAGCCAAATATCGGAGGGCGCCCCGCGCGCCCCACGCTCCTGCTCAGCGCGGCGCTGACGTTGCGCCCGCGGCGGCCGCCGCGTTCATGTCACGCGAGTCCACGTAGAAGTCCGGATCCACGCCGAACGCGGCCGCGCTGGCGAGGTGCACCCGCATGGTCTGCCATGACGTGGTGGGCCGGATGAGCGCGTACGCCGAATCGCCCACCGTCACGCGCACCGGCATGGCGAATCCGGGCACCACGTGGGCCCAGCGATAGGCGAGCGAGCTGCCATTGAGCTTGTATTGCAGCTCGGGCACCATGGTCGTGGTGAGATACTGCTGGAAGACCTTGCTCAGATCGAGCCCCGTCTGCGCGCTCATGTAGTGCTCGATCTGCGCGCTCGTCACGGTCTGGTGCCAGAACGTGCGATTGAGGCCGCGCAGCACGCCGCGCCACTTCTCGTCATTGTTCACGAGCTGGCGAATCGTGTGCAGCATGTTGCCGCCCTTGTAGTACATGTCGCCCGACCCTTCGTCGTTCACGCCATACGTGCCGATGATGGGCGCGTCGTTCTGGATGGCGCGGCGCGTCCCGATGACGTACGCCGCACCCGCCGCCTTCCCGTCCTGACACTCGGTGTAGAGGTTCTCCGCGTAGTTGGCGAAGCTCTCGTGGATCCACATGTCCGCCTGGTCCTTCATCGTGATGTTGTTGCCGAACCACTCGTGCGCGCTCTCGTGCACGATGATGAAGTCCCACTTGAGTCCCCAGCCGGTGTGTGAGAGATCCCGGCCGAGGTAGCCGTTGGCGTAACGGTTGCCATAGGTCACGCCGCTCTGGTGCTCCATGCCGAGATAGGGTGCTTCGATCAGCTTGTAACCGTCCTTGTACCAGGGATACGGGCCAAACCAGTGCTCGAAGCACTGCATCATGGAGCGAGCCTGCTGGAACTGCACCTTCGCGGTGTCCAGGTGATAGGCCAGGGGCCAGAAGTCCATGGTGAGCGGACCCGCCTCGCCCTGGTACGTCTCGGAGAAGTGCGCGTAGCGGCCCGCATTCACTTCCACGTCGTAGTTGTTGATCGGGTCATCCACGAACCACTCGTACGTCGTGGTGGAGTCGGCATTGTGTGTGGTACTCCGCAGCCGCCCATTGGACACGTCCTGCAGCGAGTCAGGGACGGTGATCGCGATGCGCTGACTGTCGGGTTCATCGGCCAGGTAGTCCTTGTTCGGCCACCACACGCTGGCACCGATTCCCTCGTTGGATGTGGCGATCCACCGGTTGCCCAGACTGTCGTGCTTCCAGGTGAAGCCGCCATCCCAGGGCGGATTCGTGGCGACACGGGGCTGCCCGTGGTAGTAGACGTCAATCGTGTTGTGCGCGCCCGTGCGCTGGGGTGCCACGAGTGTCACGAAGAGCGCGTTGCCGTCGCGGCGATACGCCAGGCTGCGTCCCTCCTGCACCATGCTGTCGACGACGAGCGGCACCTGCAGATCGATCTGCATGACGTGCGCGGGGCGCTTCACGAGGTAGGTGATGCCGTTCCACCCCCGAATGCTGCTATCGGCGGGTAGCACGGACACGTGCAGATCGTAGAAGGTGACGTCCCACCAGGAGCGCTGCGGCGTATTCGAACCACGCAGCGTGTCGGCATGGGTGAAGGTGCGCCGCGTGCCTTGCGCGTTCATGGCGGCGACGGGCATGCTCAGCATGCAGGAAAGCAGGAGCAGACGACGCATTGGGGTGAGGGCGAAAGGCGTGAGTGTTGAGACGACCACTCGAAGTTAGAGCCGCATCGGAGTCACGCCAATGGCTGTGATCGGGACAGAAGTCCTGTTCCTCCATCCACGGGCTGCATCGCCACCGCGCGGAGTCAGCGAGGTGGTGCGCGTCGTCGAGCACCAGCAGATCGAACCGCATCCACGCCGGTGCCCGCTGCTCGGCCACATGACGCAGTACGACCAGACCCTGCTGCTAGTGGAATTCCGGCTGGGGGCGGGGCGGCTGACTCATGATCGAAAGATCGTTCGCTCGGCGGACCCGGGTAACGCGCGTGCGCGAGTGTTCGCCGTCTCTCTCGATCGCCAGCTCCGGAAAAGGAACAACCCCCGAATACCTGTCGGCACAGGTACCGGGGGCGTCCCCCACTCGGAGGAAAGCGAAGCCTCTTCGGCTTCATCCATTGGACGACGGAAGCCGGGAAAAGGTTTCCGGGGTAGGTGGGGGGGGAAGCGCCGCGCTGTGCGCGGCTGAGGGAAGCGGGGGCCTGTGGCCCCCTGCGGGAAGCGGCGATGGCGCCTGACGGCGCATCGCCTGCGGGAAGCGCCGGCCGGGCCGCGGGCCCGGCCGACTGCGGAACGGCGCCCCACCCGTCCGTTTCCTGCACCCGATGAAGGTGCCTTCCCGCAGGGCGCTCCCGCCAGGGAGACGCCCGCTTCCCGCAGTCGCGCTCTGCGCGACGCTTCCCGCAGGCGGCAGGCCGCAGGCCGGCCGCCGCTTCCCTCGCAGCTATCCCGCCTTGTACCGCCGTCCCTTCCATTCCACGTGACGGCCGCGCGCAATCGCGCCACAGGCGATCTGCACGACGATGGCCGAGCCCAGCGGAAAGGCCAGCGCGTAGAGTGGCGAGAGATGGGCGATGACGACGTATCCTGCCGCACGCCACAGTACCAGGCCCGCGACGCAGAGTACGGCCCATGGCACGAAGCCAGCCGGGAGCGGCCAGATCAGTCGGGCGAGCAGGACGATCACCGGCGCGAGGGATGCGACCGGAATCGCGAGCAGCCCCGCGGGCAGGAGCGCCCGGCCGACACTCGCGAACGGTGCCGCGTCGAGTCCCCCCGCGTACATGTTCTTGCGCCACCCGCGCACGATCTCCGCCAGCGATGCGTACATGCGCGTGGCGAGATGGCGCAGCCCGAACACGAGCTCGGTGCGTTTCCCTTTCCGGAAGAGCACCTGCGCGAGCGCCAGGTCCTCGGCCACCTTGCGGCGTACCGCGGCGTGCCCATCGACGGCGTAATAGGCCGCGGGCGTGATCATCATGAACTGGCCGTTTGCAATCTTGTCCTCCGCGCGCGGCGAGCGGTTCACCGCGCCCGGGCCACCGTAGCGCATGGCCAGGATGGCGAAGACTTCGGGCTGCACGACACGCTCCCAGAATGTCCCCATCTCCTGGCGTCCCGCGACGCTCAGGAAGTCCAGCGACCGGGCGCTCATTGCGTTCACGCTTCGCGTGAGCAGCTCGGGGCCGTGCGTGGTATCGGCATCGGTGAAACAGTAGAGCGATCCGCTGGCCTCGTGCACGCCCTGCACGCAGGCCCACTGCTTGCCAAACCACCCATCAGCCAGCGGCGCGGAATCCAGCATGCGCACGCGCGAGTCACGCGCCGCAATCGCGGCCACGATCGCACCCGTGTCATCCTCGCTCTGGTCGTTCACGACGATGACCTCGAACCGGGGATAGCGCGACGCGAGAATCGCCTGCAGGCACGTCCCGATGTTGGCGGCTTCGTTGCGTGCGGGGACAATGATGGAGACGAGCGGAGCATCGGCCGGCGGATCGGGTGATTCATCGTCGAGCGATGGCGAGCCGCGCATGCGCCAGAGCACGAGCAGCGGTGCGGCCAGCCACGGGAGGGCCAGGACGTACGGCCAGATGGTCACGGGTCGATTGCGCCGGCGAGCGCGGGCGCGTGCTCCGCCGCCGCGGCACGCCGCGCCACGATCGTCGCGGCCGCCATGTCACCCGTCACGTTCACCGTGGTGCGGAACATGTCCGGAATGGTGTCCGCACCCAGCAGAATGCCGATTCCCGCCACGGGTACACCGGCCGCGAGCATCACCGGTACCATTGCAATGATGGACCCGCCAGGGATGCCTGGTATGCTGAAACTCGTGAGCACCACAGTGACGACGACCGTCGCCAGTTGGGCGGGTCCCAGCGACACGCCATACAATCGCGCGATGAACATCACGCCGAAGGTGAGCCCCACCGCCGCACCCGCGCGGAACAGCGACGCGGCGAGCGGGAGGAAGAAGCTCGAGACTTCGGCGGGAAGTCCGAGCCGTTCCGCCGCGCTGTCCATCATGACCGGGAGCGCAGCCAGCGACGACCGCGAGCTGAAGGCTACGGCCTGCGCCGGCGCCGACGCACGGGCGAACGCGCCGAGCGACACGCGCCCCACCAGCGCCGCCGCGGGATAAAGCAGCCCGATGCCGAAGAGCGCGGCGAGCAGTGACACCACCACGATGTAGAACACGACGGCGCCAGCCGCGGAAACTCCGAGTCGTGCGGCCAGCGGCAGTGCGAGCGCAAAGACGCCGAGCGGCGCGACGATGAGCACCCAGCGCACCAGCACGAGCATGGCATCGAACACGCTCTGGAAAAACCCGGTCACACTGGCCCGCCGCTGCTCCGGCAGTCGCAGCAGCGCAATCCCGAAAGCGAGAGCGAAGATGATGAGCGGGAGCATGGCGCCGTCGCTCGCGGCTCGCACCGGGTTCACGGGCACCAGCGACACGAGCCACTGACTGAACGTGGGGAGCTGCTTCGCGCCTTCCTGCACCGTGGCGGTCGCGGCCGCCGCCGCACGCAGCGACTCCGTCGTGGCGGCGCTCACCGGCAGCATTCCGAGCAGCGGCTGCGCAACGAGCGCCGTGAAAATCGCGCCCGTGAAGAGGATCGCGAGAAACGTGACCAGCGCGCGCCAGCCCACGCGTCCAATGTCGCGCCCATTCCGCGCGGCAACCACGCCAACGATGAGGCTCGAGAACACGAGCGGGATCACCGTCATCCGGATGGCATTGATCCAGAGCGTCCCGATGGGCTCGATGACAGGAACCACGCCGTGCAGCGCGGGGCTGAGCGAGATCGCAACGCCCGCCGCGAGCCCGGCGACGAGACCAACGAGGACCTGGAGCGTGAGCGGCACGAGGATAAGCTACCACTGGCGAACGCGGCCGGGGAGCCGGAGACGTTGACCATGATGCGGCGTCGCTCTACGTTCACGCGGGCAGTGGCACTTCCGGAAAGGGTTGTCGCGGCGGAGCGCATGGCGCCGGAGAGCAGCGTGCAGGGAGCGAGGATGGAAGAACTGAACTTCGAGCAACGCGTCGCGGAGGCCCGAGCACATGTACGCGAGGTGCCGGCCATTGATGCCGTCGCCATGTTCCGCCGCCGGGACGACGTGGTCTATCTCGATGTGCGCGAACAACGGGAATGGAACCTGTTCCGTATACCGGGCGCAGTGCACGTACCACTCGCCGCCATCTCCGACCGCGTGAAGGACTGCATTCCCTGCAGCCGGCGCGTGCTGGTGTACTGCGCGCGAGGCGGCCGTGCCGCGCTCGCCACCGATGCCATGCTCGGCCTGGGCTATCGGGATGTGGCGTGCGTGGCCGGCGGTGTGATGGGCTGGGTTTATGCGGGCGGGGAGCTCGAGGAGTAACGTTCTCCATGGTGGCACGGTGATGGATGCAGGCGAAGGTCTCCAGGCGGTGCTGGCCGACCCGCTCATTGCACGGCTGTCGCGCTCGTTGCACGATCGCAAGCCCGCGGAAGTGCCGCTCGGCGATGGCTACCGGCGCGCGGCTGTCTCCCTGATTGTCACCAGGTGCGACAAGGGCGCACCGGCGCTCCTCCTGATCAAACGCGCCGCGTTCGAATCGGATCCATGGAGCGGCCATATCGCGCTCCCGGGCGGACGACAGGAAGCGCGCGATGCGTCGCTGCAGGCAACCGCGATTCGCGAGACGCGCGAGGAGACCGCGATTGATCTGTCGCGGGACGGACGGATCATCGGACGGCTGGATGACCTGCAGCCCCTGACCACGCTGCTTCCCCGCATCGTCATTGCGCCCTTCGTCGCCATTCTCCGCGCCGCGCTCCCTGTGTCTCTCAGTGAGGAAGTCGCCGACGCATTCTGGGTACCGCTGGCGGAACTCCAGGATCCGGCCGCGTCGCGCGAAATCGTGCTGGAGCTGACGGGCGGCCCCCGCCGCATGCCGAGCATTCAGCACGGCGGTCATGTCATCTGGGGACTCACTGAGCGCATCCTGCGCCAGTTTCTGTCGCTGATCGCCCCGGCTTGACCGGAACCGGGCGCCTGTATCGCCCGGTCCGACTTCGCTTGCCATCGCTGGTTCAGCGCCGATCTTGCGCCGCACATTCGCGAGTGCAATATTTAGTCGTGACTAAATTGCAAAATATTGCAACGAATATTTTTCCTTTGCACGAGCTATGTCGGTAGCGCCGCGCGCCGAGCCAGAGCGTCACGCCACGGACGAGCAGGCGCTGGCTGAGCCGGGGTGGCGGCGACCGCGACTCACGCCGAGTCTTGCGGAAGCGTATCGCACCATCCCGGTCACCGGGGCGACGTGGTTCCGCAAACTTCTGGCGTTCGCCGGGCCCGGCTACCTGGTGGCGGTCGGGTACATGGATCCGGGAAACTGGGCCACGGATCTGGCCGGTGGCGCCGCCTTCGGCTACAGGTTGCTGAGTGTCATCCTGCTGGCCAACCTCATGGCGGTGCTGCTGCAAGGGCTCGCGGCCAAGCTGGGGATCGCCACCGGTCGGGATCTCGCGCAGGCATGCCGCGACGCGTATCCGCGTCCCGTCGTCTGGTTCCTCTGGGTGATCTGCGAGCTGGCGATCGCGGCATGTGATCTGGCGGAAGTGATCGGCTCGGCGATCGCGCTGAATCTGCTGTTTCACATCCCCGTCGCGATCGGGGTGATCCTGACGTCGCTGGATGTTCTCGTCGTGCTGTTCCTGCAACATCGCGGGTTCCGCCGGCTCGAGGCGCTGGTGATCACGCTGGTCGCGTCCATCGGCCTGTGTTTTCTGTTCGAGATCGTGATCTCACGGCCGGACATTGGCGGAGTCCTCCACGGGTTCGTGCCGAGCGGCGACATCGTGCGCGATCCGCAGATGCTGTACATTGCCATTGGCATTCTCGGCGCGACCGTGATGCCGCACAACCTCTATCTGCACTCGTCCATCGTGCAGACGCGGCGCTACGAAGAGAGCGTGTCGGGCAAGCGTGAGGCGGTGCGGTTTGCGTTCATTGACTCCACTGTGGCGCTCACGTTTGCGCTGTTCGTGAACGCGGCCATCCTTGTGGTGTCCGCGGCGACGTTTCACCGGGCGGGGCTGAATCACGTCGCGGAGATCCAGGACGCGTACAAGCTGCTCACGCCCCTGCTGGGAGTAACGGGCGCCAGCGCCATGTTCGCGCTCGCGCTGCTCGCGTCAGGACAGAACTCCACGCTCACGGGTACGCTGGCCGGACAGATCGTGATGGAGGGGTTCCTGAACATTCGCGTCCGGCCCTGGCTGCGGCGGCTCATGACGCGGCTCATCGCCATCGTTCCGGCCGCGGTCGTGGCCATTCTGTATGGCGAGCAGGGTACCGCGAAGCTGCTCATTCTGAGCCAGGTGATTCTGAGCATGCAGCTCTCCTTCGCCGTCGTTCCGCTCGTGCGCTTCACCTCGGACCGCCTGAAGATGGGACCGCTCGTGAACTCAAGGTGGCTCAAGGGCGTGGCATACGCCGTGGCGCTGTTCATCGCGCTGCTGAATGCGTGGTTGCTGGTGCTCGTGTTCCGGGGGCACGGCGCATGAGCATGTATGCGCGCATTCTCGTCCCGCTGGAGCATTCGGCCTACGACGCGGCCATCCTCGACCATGTGCGACGCCTCGCCCGCCTGTGCGGCGCGAAGGTGATTCTCATTCACGTCGCCGACGGCTGGGCCGCGCGCAACATCCAGCAGCTCGGCCTGCGCGAGAGCGAGGAGATGCGAGCGGACCGCGAATACCTGGAGCGGATGGCATCCGCGCTGGAAGCGGACGGCCTCGAAGTCGATGCGATTCTGGCCAGCGGCGATCCACCGCGCGAGATCACCGAGACTGCCATGCGTGAGCACTGCGACCTGATCGCGATGTCCACGCATGGACACCGCTTCCTCTCTGACCTGCTCTACGGCAGCGTGGCGGATTCCGTGCGCCATCGCTGCACCATCCCGGTGCTGCTGGTGCGCGGGTCGCGCGCTCCGACGCCGGTGCGCGGCGAGGCTGTGCCATGACCGCCCCGAAGATGCACCGGGATGTGACCGCACCGGTCGAGGATTATCTCAAGGTCATCTACGAGATCGAGCGCCGCTCCGAAGCCGCGGCCACCAACGACATTGCGCAGCGCCTCGCGATCGCGCCGGCATCCGTGAGCGGAATGGTGCGCCGCCTCGCCGACCAGGGGTTGCTCGAGCACGAGCCCTATCGCGGCGTGCGGCTCACCGACATGGGGCGCCGCCTGGCCTTGCGCACGCTCCGGCGGCACCGGGTCATCGAGGCATACCTGACACTGGCGCTCGGCTATCCCTGGGATCTGGTGCACGATGAAGCGGAGCGACTCGAGCATGCGGCGAGCGATGCGCTCATTGATCGTCTGGCCGCGGCGATCGGCGAACCGGAAACCGATCCGCACGGTGCGCCGATTCCCACGCGCGAAGGGAAAATCGACGAGCGTACGCTGTTCTCCATTCTGGACCTGGCTCCTGGCGAGCGAGGCCGCGTGGTGCGCGTGAGCGACGACGATGCGGCCATGCTCCGCTATCTGGGCGAGCTCGGGCTCACGATCGGTGCCGAGGTCACGGTGCAGTCGCGCGAACCGTACGGCGGACCGATTGCGCTGCGTGTCGGACACGTGCAGCGGCAGATCGGTCCGGCGCTGGCGGCGGCGGTGCTCGTGGAAACCGGATAAGCTCCGGAAGCCGCGGCCGGTCGCCTGTCCCCGCGGCGACCGTTCGCTCAGGGCTTGGAGTGTCCGCGTTCCTCAGGCGGACGCAGGGTCTCGCTCCCGGGTATTGGCCAGAGGCCGTTCGCCCCTCCCATTGGTATCCACTCACCGAATACCTCGCGCCGCACGAGCTCGAGCGCGTCCGCGGTACGGACCGAGGTGGCAATCATGGCGCGTGCGCCATCCGCGGTTTCGCGCGCCGCGCCGCGGAATTCGTCACTCGTCGTTGCGACCGTGAGTCTCGTGTCCTGCCAGGTGACGAGTGCCGGCTCGGCCGCGACCGCGATGGCGAGGGGATCGGGCACGATGCAGTCTTCAGCACTCTCGGAGCCGTGTTGCGCGTCGGCGTAGAAGCGCAGTGCATCAGACCAGAAGCGTGCGCGTTCGTCGTGGCGCGCCGCGGAGCGCAACGCGCCAATGGCGTCGCGCGGAATGCCCATGTGCCGTGACACGTCAACGGTGACGAGACGCAGATCGAGCCCGGCACCGAGCACGAGTGCTGCCGCTTCGGGATCGGACCACCAGTTGAACTCGCTCCATCGCGTATATGTACCGCGCGCGTGGATCGCACCGCCCATGCTGAACACCGGACCCAGCGTTTCGCGCAGCGACGGGTCGAGCTGCAGCGCATGGGCGAGATTGGTGAGCGGGCCGAGGCAGCAGACGCCGAGGCCGGCGTACTGGCGCGACAGGAGCACGATGGCTTCGGCGACCCGATCCGGTTCCGGCAACGCGGGACGCGCCGGACGCACGAAGCCGAGTCCCTCTGTCCCGTGCCGGAGCCGCACGAAGCGGTTCGGCCGCCGGAGCGGTCGCGCGGCGCCCGCGATGACCGGCGCGCGAACGCCGACCTGACGCAGTACCTCACGCGCGTTGCGGGTCGCGCGCTCCACCTCCACGTTTCCGAACACGGTGGTGATCGCAACCACCGACAGCGAAGGGCAGCGCACCGCCAGCGCGATGGCGACGGCGTCGTCAATGCCGGGATCGGTATCGAGAATGATCGGGCGGGACATGGAGTAAACTGATAGCTGTACCGGTTCACCGGTCAATTGCACTGCTGCGTTGCGGGGTGACGAGTCGAGCCGGATACCCGCACGGCGTTTCCTGTTTCCCGCACCCGGTTTCACAATGACTGCGCTCGTCCTGGCCGTCCTTCTCCAGGTTACGGCACCTGCCAGAACAATTGCCATTGACGCGCGACTCGCCGCCGCGGCGCGGCTGCGGATCGGCGACCACGTGGTCATGGCCGCAAGTCCCGGTGTGGCGGGCGACACCGTTGTCATTGGCGCGATCCTGGCGCGGCGCGCGGATCCCAGCGAGATCGCGCGCAATGCGTACCAGGCGCGCATGCATCTCGATCAGCTCCAATCATTGATACACTACGGCGACCGGGTGGATCGCTTCGCCGTAGCGACGCGCGATAGCGCCGCGACGCGAGTGGCTCTGCGGGCCATTAACGATGCCGCATTCGGATTCCAGGCGTGGCCATCCCGGGAGATCGCCGCGGAAACATCGGAAACCTTCCGCGTGGTGAGCCGCTTCCATCGCGCCATCGGCGTCATCACGATCGTGGCGAGCGCCATCTTCCTGCTCTGCATTCTGCTGCTCAAGGTCGAGGAACGACGACGCGACATCGCGGCGCTGCGGCTCATCGGCCTGTCGCGCTCGACCGTTCTGCGATCGGTCGTGCTCGAGGCCGCTGTCGTGTCGGTGCTGGGCAGCGCGCTGGGCGTGCTGATCGGATGGGGCGCGTCCGGACTCGTGAACGCGTACTACCAGGCGTTCTACGACACGCCGCTCCGCTTCTCGATCATCACAAGCGGGATCGTGCTGTTTGCCGGCGTGCTTTCGCTGCTGCTCGGTCTCGCCGCCGGTACGCTGGCCGCGCTCCGCCTGGTGCGGACGCCGCCGCTCACGCTCCTGGGGCGGTAATGCGGTTCACGCTTGCCCTCGCGACGCTGGGCCGGCATCGCGGCCGGACCGTGCTCGCCGTAATCGGCGTAGCGGTGGCCTTCGCCATGCTGCTCGACATGGTGATGCTTTCTTCGGGGTTGCGCGCCTCATTCCGGGATCTGCTGCTGAGCCGTGGATTTCAGCTCCGGCTCTCGCCGAAGGGCACGCTCCCGTTCGACACCGAAGCCACGATCGGCGGCGCGGCAGACCTGCTCGCCACGCTGCGCGCGCTCCCCGATGT
The DNA here is from genome assembly GCA_036393195.1 of Gemmatimonadaceae bacterium. Taxonomy (GTDB): domain Bacteria; phylum Gemmatimonadota; class Gemmatimonadetes; order Gemmatimonadales; family Gemmatimonadaceae; genus JADGGM01. Next base: position 37,289 of record DASVWN010000037.1, read on the forward strand.
CGCGGCGGTGAGTCCGGTGCTGGGGGGCCAGTTGCACATGCCGCGCGGGCGCGGCGTCGTCACGAGCTTCGCGCTCGGCGTCGAGCCCCGTGTCCAGGGCGATTACGAACTGCTGTCCGGTCGCGACCCGCTCCGTCCGGATGAACTGGTAGCGAACGACGACCTGCTGCGCGCGGCCGGGGCTGCAGTCGGCGACACGCTCACCGCTGCGGCGGGGTATGACGCGCCGCTCCGCACGTTTTCGGGGACGCGCCGCCTCGTGATCGCCGGACGCGCCCGCTTTCTCTACCTCTCCGCCGGCCAACCTGCCGTCGCGCTGGCGCTCGCCACGCTGCAGGGCATGCGCGGCGCGGAGGCCACCGATGCGGTCTCGCTCATCATGGTGCGGCTGCGCGGAGGCGCGATCGTGGACGCGGCGCAGCGGCGCATCCAGTCCGCCCTGCCGCGCGTGGACGTCATTTCCACGAGCGAAGCCATGGCGCGCGTGGACCAGCGGCTCAGCTATTTCCGGCAGCTCAGCTTCATTCTGGGTGCCGTGAGTCTCGTGGTGGGCTTCCTCCTCGTGACCACGCTGGTCACCGTGTCGGTGAACGAGCGCCTCGGCGAAATCGCGGTGATGCGCGCGATCGGCGTGTCCCGCGTGCACGTCGTGGAGCAGGTGGTGCTGGAGAGCGGCGCCATCGTGCTCGGCGGTGCCGCACTGGGGCTGGGACTGGGCCTGCTTACGGCGCGCTACCTCAATCACATTCTGTCGAGCTTTCCCGGTCTGCCCGCGGCGATCGACTTCTTTCTCTTTCAGCCGCGCGCCGTGTGGACGGCGCTCGGGCTGCTCGCGTTGTGCGGTATCGCCGCGAGCGTGTATCCCGCATGGCGGGCCGCGGTGCACCCCGTGGCAGGGGCGCTGCGGGAGGAGGCGGTGGCATGAGCACGTTGCTCGCGGCCGAGGACGTGCATCGCGACTATCGCGTGGGCGATGAGCTGGTGCGGGCCGTGCGCGGCATCACGCTCGAGATCGCGAACGGCGAGTTCGTGGCACTGGTGGGGCCCTCGGGGTGCGGGAAGTCGTCGCTGCTCAACCTGCTCGGCGGGATCGACCGGCCCACCGCGGGACGCGTGCGCTTCCGCGGGGTGGACGTGGCGAGCATGCGCGATCGCGCACTCACCCGGTTCCGGCTGCTCCACATTGGCTTCGTGTTCCAGCGGTTCTATCTGATGCCCGCACTGACCGCCGCGGACAACGTCGCGCTGCCGATGGCCGAAGCCGGTGTGCCGAAACAGGAGCGACGAACGCGTGCGCTGGAGCTGTTGCGCTACGTGGGACTGGACAGCCGCGCGCGGCACAGGCCGTCGCAGCTCTCGGGCGGAGAGCAGCAGCGCGTGGCCATCGCGCGCGCCATGGCCAACGCGCCGGCCGTGGTGCTCGCGGATGAGCTCACGGGCGAGCTCGATGCGCGTACCGGCGCGGAGATCATCGCGCTCCTCCAGCGACTCAACGCCGACGGCACCGCGCTGGTACTGGTCACGCACGACGAACAGCTTGCCCGGGCAGCGCGGCGCGTCGTGCACATGCGTGACGGCGTCATCGTCACCTGCGACGGCAGCCGATGATCGCGCTGCTCGCGCTGCGCCAGCTCACGCATCGGCCGTGGCGTTCGCTGCTCCTGCTCATCGGATTCGGATTGGGCGCCGGAGTGATGATCGTGCTGCTCGCGATCGGGCAGGCCATGCTGGAGCAGGCACGTGACACGGCGCTGGTAGGTGGTGGCGAGATCACGGTGCTCCCGGAGGGGATGAACCTCGAGGTCATGAAGACCGGCGGTGTGGGCGGACTGTTCTTCTCGATTGACCACGCGCGATTCATTGATCGCCAGTTGCTGGACGCGCCGCGGCTCGCCGGCGCCGTGCGAGCGGTGGCGCCGCAGATCGTCGCGAAGCTCGTCTATCTCCGCACGCGGACGGGCGAATACGCGGTGCAGGCGAGCGGCGACATCCCGTCGCGCAGCGCAGCCGTCGGCGCGCTCCCTCGTGCCACTGCGGGCGAGTGGGTGGACGACGCCGGCGATCGCCGCTGGGTCGCGCCCAGCCGCTACGAGCTCTATTCGGACATGGATCACTTTCACCTGCCGCCGCCCGGAATTGCCGACGCCGCGAGCTGGGGCGAGTGGCACTATTTCAACGTGCTGGCTCCGGACGCGCGGCACTGGGCGTTCATCTCGCTCATGGTGGGCGGCGACATTCGCGGCGGCGACTGGGGTGGCCGCGTGACCGTGACGCTGCGCACGAAAGGCGGCGCCACGCGACGCTTCGCGGCGGAGAGTCCACCCGGCGCGGTGCACCTGTCCACCGAGTCGCCCGATCTCCGCATCGGGACATCGAGTGTCGCGTTGCTGAACGACGGGCGCTATCACGTGCAGGCGCGGGCAACCGAGGCGGGCACCGGCGCCCCGGTGCTCGTGGACCTGGTGGTGACCGCGGCGCCGCGCGCCTGGTTTCCCGGGGCCATGCTGTCGAGCGGGGCATTCACGTCGGGCTACGTGGTGCCGGCGCTGCGCGCGGAGGCCAGCGGCCGGATCTGCGTGCGCAAGCGGTGCACGACCTACGCGAGCGCCCAGAGTTATCACGATCACAACTGGGGCGTGTGGCGCGATGTGCGGTGGGAATGGGGCGAGGCGCGCGCCGGAGCGTTCACGGTGCTCTTTGGTCGCGTCGAGCCACCTGACAGCTCGGCGGCGCGCACGCCGCTCTTTCTCTACCTCGTGGACTCGCTCGGTTTCCGCGCGGTATTCCGGCCGCAGCGTATCGAGTATGCCGATACGCGCATGATCACCGTGAACGGCGTGCGCGTGCGCGTCCCCCGGAGCGCGGTGCTCGCTGCCGTGCGCGGGGATGACACGTTGCGCGTCACGCTGGATATCCAGGACGCCATTGGAACGGACATGCGTGGCACCATGCTGCGCCGCGGCGCCCGAAGCGCCGTGCGCGATCCGTATTTCATCCAGATGCAGGGGCGAGCCACGCTGGATGGCTGGATGGGCAGCGCACGGGTGCATGGCGAGGGGAACGGGTTCTTCGAGACCTATCGCGCCGCTGCGCCGTGAATCGGCGCACGCCGGCAGACACGCGCGCGATGGCTCAGTTCCGTCCCGCGATCCACCCGACAATGGCTCCGATGATCGCGCCGGCGATTGTGCCGGTTTCCCCCGACAGCGATCCGATCGCTCCGCCGAAAATGGCGCCGGAAATTCCGACCAGTCCCTCGCTCACGAGCGGGTGCACCGGGTCGCCTTCGTCAGGCATGACGGGCGGATTGGCGTCGGCATCCGCCGCTGTGGGGCACGTCAACTCCTCGAACAGTGCGTGCGTGCTGGACACCGGAGGAGAAACGAACGAAGGGTCTTCGTGCTCTGGGCCCCGCTCTCCGTTTCGCGCTTCGTTCTGGCGTACCTCCATGGCTTCTCCAAGGGCACCCATGCATTCAATCTACATGAGGGAGCAAATCGGGTACCGTCGGGACCAGAGCGTGACGGCTATCGTGCTCCGCACGACGGCGCACGGCGCGCACACCCGGTCTCCCGGCACTTGACAGTCTTCGTCCGCGGCAACCCATTCTTTCCATGCCTTCGAGCGTTCGACTCGGCACGCAGGGGTGGAACTACGACGCCTGGGTGGGACCGTTCTACCCGCCGGGAACACGTCCCGTGGATTTTCTCGCGACCTACGCCCGGGCATTCGACACGGTGGAGGTGGATTCCACCTTCTACGCGATACCACCCGCGAAAACAGTGCAGGGATGGGCCGACCGTACGCCCGGCGACTTCTGCTTCGCGCTCAAGCTGCCGCAGGAGATCACGCACGAACGCCGCCTCCGGGAGTGCGACGAGCTGACGGCGCTGTTCGTCGAGCGCATCCGGGCACTGGGCGCGAAGCTCGGGCCCGTGCTCATTCAGCTGGGGCCGGACTTCGGCCCTGCCGAGCTGCCCGCGCTCGTCAGCTTTCTCCCGACGCTTCCCACGGACATTCGCTTCGCCATCGAGTTCCGGCAGCGCGGCTGGATCCACGATGGCCTGCTCGCGCTGCTGGCCGAACATCGTGTCGCGCTCGCGCTCACCGATGCGCGCTGGATTCCGCGCCGCACGACGCTGGCGCTCGCCGAACGGCCGACCGCGAATTTCGCCTACCTGCGCTGGATGGGACCGAACCGCGACATCGTGGATTACTCGCGGATCCAGTTCGATCGGTCGCGCGAGCTGGAATCGTGGTCGGAAGCGATCCTGATGCTCCTGCAGAAAGTGACGGCCGTGTACGGCTACGTGAACAACCATTATGCCGGGCACAGCCCGGCTTCCGTGCGGCAACTGCAGCAGCTCCTCGGACAGAAGCCCGTGGATCCGAGTGAGCTCGGCGAGCAGATGACGCTCTTCTGAGCTGCATGCGCGTCGCGCGTTCGCTGCCCTGCGCCGCGCCGGGTTGCTACTTTGCGACATGCGCTGGACCACCATCGTCGCGTTCATCGTGTCGCTCGCGCTGGCGACACTCTTCGCCAGACTCGGCGTCTGGCAGTTGCACCGCCTGTCGGAGCGGCGCGCCTTCAACGCGGAACTCTCGAGCCGCATCTTCGCCAGGCCGGTTGCGCCAGCCGCGCTGCCCGCCGATACGGCGCTCGCCAACTATCGCCGCGTGCGCGTGACGGGCACGTTCGACTACGATCAGCAGATCGTGATCACGGGGCGATCACGGCAGGGCGCGCCCGGGGTGTATCTGGTGACCCCGCTCACGCCGGACAGCGGCGGGCGCGCGGTTCTCGTGAACCGCGGGTGGGTCTATTCGCCGGACGCGTCGTCCGTGAACAAGTCGCTCTGGTTCGAACCCGGTCACACCACCGTGGAAGGCTACATCTCACCGATTCCGCCGGCGTCAGCCAACGATCCCGCGGCAGTGGACAATCCGCGCGCGGTGCGCCACCTGGACGCGACGCGCATCGCGTCGCTCCTGCCCTATCCCGTCCAGCCCTTCGTGGTGATTGACCTTTCGCCGGGTACGCCCGATGACGGGGCGCCAACGCGGCTCACCGTTCCCGAGATGGACGAGGGACCGCACCGGAACTACGCGATCCAGTGGTTCACCTTCGCGCTGATCGCACTGTACGGGGCGGGGTATCTGATCTGGCTCGAGCGCGGGAAGAAGCCGGGCATGCTGGCGGCCGAGCAGCGGTAGACCGCGTGCCAGGGAGCGTGTCCTGGTGCGCGTTTCCATTCCGCTCGACACCACGTGTACTTTTCAGCATCACAACCACGCAGCGACCTGATCATGGCAGACGTGAAGCATGCCCTGGCCTCCGAGCAGGAGGCGCGCGACGTCGCGGAAGCGGCGCGGGAAAGCGAGTGGAAGGAGCCCAGTTTCCTTCAGGAGCTCTTTCTCGGTCGCTTCCGGCTCGACCTGATCCATCCCTGGCCCGCGCAGAGTCGCGAGGAGGCGGAGCGGGCCGCACCGTTCATGGAGAAGCTCCGCGATGTGCTGGAGCGTCTGGACTCCGACGAGATCGATCGCACGGGCGACATCCCCGAGGCGGTCGTGCAGGAACTGCGCGACATCGGCGCGTTCGGCATCAAGATCCCGGAGGAGTACGGCGGCCTGGGGCTCTCGCAGACGAGCTATGTGCGCGCCATGGGCATGGTGACGTCGAAGGACGGCTCGCTCACGGCGCTGCTCTCCGCGCACCAGTCCATCGGAGTGCCGCAGCCACTCAAGCTGTTCGGCACGGAGGCGCAGAAGCAGGCGTACTTCCCGCGCCTTGCGAGGGGCGCGATCTCGGCGTTCGCGCTCACGGAGGTGGATGCGGGCAGCGATCCCGCCAACATGCATACCACCGCGACGCCGAGCGAGGACGGCTCGTACTTCCTGCTGAATGGCGAGAAGCTCTGGTGCACGAACGGCACGCGCTGCGAGCTGATGCTGGTCATGGCGCGCACGCCGGATCAGATCGTGGATGGCAAGCCGAAGAAGCGTATCACGGCGTTCATCGTGGAGACGTCGTGGCCCGGCGTCGAGATCCTGCACCGCAATCACTTCATGGGCCTCAAGGCGATCGAGAACGCCGTACTCCGGTTCACGAATGTGAAGGTGCCGCGCGAGAACATTCTCTGGGGAGAAGGGAAGGGGCTCAAGCTCGCGCTGATCACGCTCAACACCGGACGGCTCACGCTACCCGCCAGCGCGGCGTACGCCGCGAAGCAGATGGTGCGCGTGTCGCGAGAGTGGGGGAACGAGCGCGTGCAGTGGGGGCAGCCCATTGGCCGGCACGAGGCCATTGCGCAGAAGATCGCGAAGATGGCAGCCAACACCTTCGCCATGGAATCCATTGCGGAGCTGGCCAGCGCCATGGCGGATCGCGGCGGCTATGACATCCGGCTGGAGGCCGCGATTGCCAAGATGTGGAACACGGAAGCCGGCTGGCGCATCGTGGATGACGCCATCCAGATCCGCGGCGGGCGCGGATACGAGACGGCGGACTCGCTGCGGGCGCGTGGGGAGCGGCCGATTCCGCTGGAGCGCGCCATGCGCGACTTCCGCATCAACCTGATCTTCGAAGGATCGTCGGAGATCATGCGGCTGTTCATCGCGCGTGAGGCGGTGGACGTGCACTTCCGCACGGCGTTCGACGTTGTCAATCCGAAGGCGACGAGCAGGGAGAAGCGGGCGGCGCTCCTGCGGTCGATGAAGTTCTACCCGACCTGGTATGCGTCGCAATGGATGGGCGGACTCAAGTCGTACTCGGAGTTCGGCGCGCTCGACCGGGAGTTCAAGTACATCGAGAAGACCACGCGCCGCCTCGGGCGATCCGTCTTCCACGCCATGGTGCGGCTGGGCCCGAAGCTCGAAAGGCGGCAGATGGTGCTCTTCCGCGCCGTGGACATTGGCGCCGAACTGTTCGCCATGGCGGCAACCTGCTCGCGGGCGCACGCGCTGGCGAAGGCGGGCGACGAGAACGCGCGGGATCTGGCGCTGCTCTTCTGTCGCGAGGCGCGGCTCCGCGTCGCGGATCACTTCCGGATGCTGTTCGGCCCCAACGATGCCGCGCTGTACAGAATCTCGCAGGGCGTACTGCGGGGCGAGTTCACGTGGCTGGAAGAGGGGATCGTGAGCATGGAACGGAGCACCGCCGGCGAGCCGGTGACAACATAGGGGCAGCCCATGGGGCAGCCCATGGGGCAGCCCCTATGCCGTCACAGTGGGAGCGACCCGGTGGCGCGGGCGGATCAGCGTCACTCGGCTCGTGACTCAACCGGCCGCGAGCATGGCGCGCGCGACATTGAAGTAGATCACGAGACCGGCGACGTCCACGAAGGATGCCACAAAGGGCGACGACGCGATGGCCGGGTCAAAGCCGAGCCGCGTGAGCAGCAGGGGCAGCGCCGCGCCGACCACGGTTCCCGTGAGCACGACCAGGAGCAGCGTGATGCCCACCACGCCCGCGATGCCCATCCCGTTCCCCCACATGAGCGCTCGGCCGAGTCCGATCGCTCCGAGGAAGACGCCCAGCGCGATGCCCTGACCGAATTCCCGTACGATCACGCGCGCGGCGTCACCCAGGCGTACGTCGCCCACCGCGAGCGCGCGCGTGATGAGCGTCGCGGACTGCGATCCCGAGTTGCCGCCGGAGCTGATGATGAGCGGCACGAAGAACATGAGTGCGATCGCGCTCTCCAGCATGGCCTGATAGTGACGGAGCGCCGTCCCCGTGAACATTTCCTCGACGAAGAGCAGGATGAGCCAGCCGCCGCGCTTGCGCGCGATGTCCCAGAAGCTGACCGCGAAGTACGGCGCCTCGAGCGGCTGCACCGCGCCAAGCCGCTGCACGTCCTCGGTCTGCTCCTCCACGAGGGCATCAATCACGTCGTCCACCGTGACGACGCCCAGGATGCGTCCACTGGCATCCACCACCGGCACCGCGACGAGATCGTACTTGCCGGTGAGGCGCGCCACCTCCTCACGATCCGCGGTGGCCGGGACCGTGATGACATCCGTCCATGCGAGATCGGCGATGTGCGAACCTTCCGGCGCCGCAAGCAATTCGCGGAGCGACAGGACGCCGCGCACGCGCCCCGCGGCATCCGTGGTATAGATGCTGTGCATTGCTTCCCGCCGCCCGCCGCGTGCGACGGCACGCACGCTGGTCAACGCGTCCTCGACGGTCATGCTCTCCGGCACCGAGACGAACTCGGTGGTCATGATGCCGCCCGCGGACTCCGGCGGGTACGCGAGCAGTCGCTCGGTTTCGCCACGCGCGTCGCCGGAAATCTCCGCGAGGATCTCTTCGGCGTGTCCTTCCTCGAGCTCGTCGAGCACATCGGCGCGATCGTCCGGCGTCATCTCCGACACGAGCGCCGCTGCCTGCGTCGTGCTCATCGCCTCGAGGACATCGGTGCGCAGCTCCTCGCCGAGATATTCGAGCACGTCGGCGGCGCGCGCGGGCGGCAGCGCGCGCAGGAAGAGTCGGACCTGATCCGGTTCGAGCGTTGCCGCCACGTCCGCCAGGTTGGCCGGGTGCATTTCCTCGGTCTCCGCAGCGATGTCCGCGGGCGAATCCCGGAGCATCGCCAGGAGATCAGGCCCAATGAGCGCGGCGACTGGGCTGTTTCGGGGGTCGGGCATGGGCGGCTCGAAGGCGAGACGGTTGGCTGTTCGCTACTCGCGATCACTGCTCAAGAGTGAGGCGTCGGCTTCAATCGCGCGGCAAGTTACCCTCGGGGCGGTGATGCGAACAAGCCGCGGGCCGCAGTTTACAACGTGGGAAGCTGGCGCCTCACTGCGCGCCACTCGATCATCGTGCAGCCGGCGAGCTCGATCGCCCTGGCGAGCTGGTCGGGAGTCACCGTGGCGGCGTGGTCCACGATCGCGTGGCCCAAACGCACCTCGGCGCGTGTGACACCCGGCACACCGCTCAACGCCGTGTATACCGCCTGCACGGCGTGCCGTGAGAGCATTCCTTCGATCCTGATGTCCGAGCGCATCAGCGGCATGACCATTGGGCGTTACACCATGAGGGGATCTCCCGGGCCGGGAGCAACGCGGGGAGCGGTACCATGCGCATCCTCGTGAACATCCGCCAGCCTTCCTGGCACGATGCCGCTATCATTGTCATGAGTCCTCGGGCTGCCTCATCATTACCGGTGCCGTTGATCCGGGGTTCCTGCACTCACCCCATTTGCGTGACGATCACCACCAGCTCCGCTCCCACATGCCGACTGTATCGTTTCTGGGTCTTGGCGCCATTGGTACTCCCATGGCCCGCCGCCTCGCGCAGCCACCCTTCGAGCTCACCGTGTGGAATCGTACGCGCGAGAAGGCGCTGGCGTTTGCGCGCGACACCGGCGCGCGCGTCGTGGACACGCCGGCTGAAGCGGCGCGTGGCGCGACGTTCATCGTGACGTGTCTCTCGACGTCGGCCGACGTCGAGTCGCTGCTGGCCGGGACGGACGGGCTGCTCGCGGGCGTTGCGCGCGGCACGACCCTCATTGACTGCACGTCGGGCGATCCCGCGACCTCGCGGCGCATCGCGACCGCGCTCGCGGCGCGCGGCGCGGACTTCATGGATGCGCCCGTGAGCGGCGGGACGCTCGGCGCGGAGAAGGGGACACTGACGGTGATGTGCGGCGGGGACGCCGCCGTGTTCGAGCGCATCCGCCCGGTGATCGGCGCCTTCGGCGCCAAGCTCGTGCACTGCGGGCCGACCGGCGCGGGCGATGCGCTCAAGTCCGTGAACAACGCGCTGCTCGCCGTGCATGTCTGGTCCACGGGCGAGGGTCTCGCCGCGCTGGCGAAGGCCGGCGTGCGTCCCGCCGTCGCGCTGGACGTGATCAACGCATCGAGCGGCCGCAGCAACACGTCGGAGCATCTCTTTCCCGAGCGGGTGCTGACGCGCGCATTTCCGCGAACGTTTCGCCTGGCGTTGCTCGACAAGGATATCGGCATTGCGGCCGGTGTCGCCCGGGAACAGCGCGTGGCGTCGCCGCTGCTGCAGCTCACTGCGGAGCTGTTTCGCGCCGCGCATCAGGAGCTGGGTGAGGAAGCGGATCACATGGAGGTCGTCCGACTGATTGAACGCCGCACCGGAGTGGAAATCGCATGACGGAAACAACGCAGGGCGCCGCGGACCGGGTGTCATCCACCGCGCGGATCCGCACGCGCTTCCCCGCGCTGGAGCGGCGGCATCAGGGCGAGCGCGTGGCGTACTTCGACGGGCCGGGCGGGACGCAGGTGCCGCGCGAAGTGGTCGCCGCCATGACGGACTATCTCTATCACCACAACGCGAACACGCACTGGGTCTATCCCACCAGCATCGAGACCGATGAGGCGATAGCCAGTGCCCGCGCCGTCCTGGCGGACTTTCTGAACGCCGAGCCGGATGAAATCGCGTTCGGTCTGAACATGACGACGCTGACGTTTCACCTGGCGCGTGCGATTGGACGCAGCCTGGGGCGGGGCGACGAGATCATCGTGACGGAGCTGGATCATCACGCGAACGTTGCGCCATGGCAGGCGGTGGCGCAGGAGCGCGGCGCCACGCTGCGCACCGTACGGATGGATCCCGCCACGGGGCAGCTCGACACGCGTGACCTGGAAGACGCCTTCAATCCGCGCAGCCGGGTGCTGGCGATCGGCGCGGCGTCCAATGCACTGGGCACCGTGAACGATGTGGCGCATGCCGTCGCGCTTGCTCGCACGATGGGCACTCTGACGTTCGTGGACGCCGTCCACTCCGCGCCGCACGTCCTCGTTGATGTGCGCGAGTTGAACTGCGATTTTCTCGCGTGCTCGGCGTACAAGTTCCACGGGCCGCACGTTGGCGTCCTTTACGGGAAGCGCGAGCGGATCGCGGCGCTCGACGTTCCCAAGGTGGCGGCCGCGCCTGACCTGGGGCCCGAGCGTCTGGAGACCGGCACGCAGAATCACGAGGGCATGGTGGGTGCGGCGGCGGCGGTCGAGTTCCTTGCGTCGCTCGCACCAGGCGAGTCGCGCCGCGCCAAGCTGCAGCGCGTCTTCGCGGCGCTGCACCAGCGCGGCGCCACGCTGTTCGCACGCCTCTGGCACGGGCTCAACGCCATTCCCGGCGTGCGACTCTACGGGCCGCCGCCGGACGCGCCCCGCACGCCCACGGTCTCGTTCACCCTGGACGGGCTGCCCAGCAGCGAAGTGGCGCGCCTCCTCGCCGCGCGCGGCGTGTTCGTCTCGAGCGGCGACTTCTACGCGACCACGGTCGTCGAGCGCCTGGGCGCCGGTGCGGAAGGCTTCGTGCGCGCGGGATGCTCCTGCTATACGACGGATGCGGAAGTGGACCGGCTGGTAGGGGGCGTGCGGGATCTGGTGAGGTAGACGCGTCGCTGCGCTGCGCGGCTGCCCCGCCGTTACCAGCTCTCGTATTTCGATCCCGGATTCCACAGCGTCCAACTCATGTATCCCGCGTCGTACACGGCGCGCTTCTGCTCCGCGATCTCGTGCGGTCCGTAGTGCGGCTGTCCGAGCGTGAACGCCTGCAGCCACGGGCGCACGTGCGTCCTGCTCGTGATCCCCAGCTTCTCGTCGCGCTCTCGCGCCCGCCGAATCGCGGTGACGATGATCCGGTAGGGCTCCGCGTTCGGGTGCGCCACGCCGAAGGCGCCGTGCGGATAGTGCGACGGATACACCATGGGGAGCAGGACATCCGTCACGGGGGAGAGCGCCTCCCACTCCTGTCCCACCTCCAGCGCGCCATTGACCGTCGTCACGAGCCCGAAGATGTCCGCCGTGCACCGCGCGCCCGCCGCGTGAATACGTGGACACGCCGCGCGGAAGAAGGCCGCCAGTGCCTGCGGCTTCGTGGTGCTCCCCGCATCGCGAAAAACCTGCGGCGGAAGACTCTTGTATGGCTCCGGAAAGCGGATGTAGTCGAACTGGATCTCCGTGAATCCCAGTCGCGCCATTTCCTCGGCCACCCGGATGTTGTACTCCCAGATCCTGTGATCGTACGGGTCCACCCACGTCAGTCCCTTCTTGTCGCGCCAGGGCGTACCGTCCGGCTGGCGGATCACGTGGTCGGGATTGAGCCGCGCCGCCACCGAGTCCTTGAACACCACGATGCGCGCGATCGGCATGATGTGGTGCGCATGCAGCGTGTCGAGCAGCGCCTCGAGATGCGGAATGGTGCCGCCGCGTCCCTTGTTCCGGGACACCAGCGTATCCGGTGAATCGAAGTTGAGGCCGAATTCGTCCTTGACATCGATGACGAACGCGTTGATCTCGGTGGAATCCGCGACGGCGATGAGCTGGCGCATCCGGCGCGGGCTCTGCGCCGCGAAGCGGTTGACGTAAATGCCGTGGACCGGAGTGGTGTCGGAGAGCAGATCAGTGAGCGAGGCCGGCGCCGTGCTCTCGCGCGCCGTATCGGGTGATGTCGCAGCGACGGCACGCGCGACGGAATCAGCGCCGGTGCGCGGCGTGCGAGCGGCTTCGCCCACGCCGCACGCGGTGAGCGCCAGGAAGACGAACGGGATGCAACGCATGCGAGTGGGGTGCTCCGAATGGCGGGGGTGACGGGACCGGCGCGAAATGTAAGGCGTCCCCTTCGAGAACTGTACGACGAGCTGGCGCCGTTCGTCACAGGGTATATTGGGGGGACGATGCCGCGAACTGCCCCGGTGCTTGTCCTGCTCCTCCTCGCCGCGTGCCGGACCGAGAAGCCCGCGCCGCCCCAGGCGGAGTTTCTGGTTGCGGCGGGAGATTCCACCTTCTGGGTGAAGTCCACCGCGGACGGGGTGCGCGCGCGGGGCTCGCCGCTGCAGCTCGCGCACTACGGCGGGCGCTTCTACGAAATCTACGTCGTGGATGACGATCGCTCGTACACCGATGCGTCCATTGTTGGACAGCAGGTGTGGCGTCGCGATCTGATCGGCGGCGATTCGGCGCTCATCTTCCGCGATACGACCATCGAGGGGATCGAGCGATGGTACGCGCGTACGCATCCCGATGACGTCCCGCTGGACTCGGACGACGATCCGGACGCCGAGCCGCGTGTCACCGCGTCGAGCGAGATCGACATGCTCGATCAGTTCGGGCCGTACGTGACCTTCGAGTATCGTGCCGACCTGTCGGTGCGTGGCAGCGATGACTGGCACATCGCGCGTCACGGCGTGCTCGATCTGCGTCATGGCGGGGCGGCGCCGCTCGGCACGCTCTTTGGCGAGCAGAATGCCGCCACTCTGCTCCGCCGTGGACGGCTGCTCTATTCCCAGGAGCTGGATTCCGTGCTCGCGTCGCGCGACGTGCGGGCGCGGGCGGCGGCGAGCGCCATTGGCGATTTCCAGTTCGATTCGTCGAGCTTCGGGGTGATGGCGGTAAACCACGCGCCGGCCGTGCAGTTCGTGGCCCCGGGGCGCGGCACGCGGGCGGGCGGGCTGTTGTTGCCGCTGCCGCCCATTCGCGCGGCAATGACGCCGTGGTGGGACAGTGCGTCCGCGGTGCTGGCCGTGAGCACCGACACGAGCGGCGATCACTGGACGCACGCGGGCTATACCATTGTCGCGCGCGAGGAGCCTGATGGCGGAGGCGAGGATCTCTCGCTCGTGGATGTAACCGGACGACACTGGCCCATCGGGCGCGTGCCCGAGCCGGTGCGTCGCGTGTACTGGCTCGATCCGCCCAGTACCGACAGCACGACCCTGCGCGCGCTGGCGCGCGCCTTCGACGAAGCCGCACTCTACTCGGACGAATCCCGAACCGCCATGACCAATCCCGACACGACGGACCGTCTCACCGACCGACCTGGCAAGCCCGTGCGCGAATCGCAGCACGAGACATCGGAGATCATGATGCCGCAGCATGCAAACGTGCTGGGGCACGTCTTCGGCGGCGTGATTCTCTCCATGATGGATCGCACCGCAGCGGTGGCCGCGATCCGCCATGCGCGCGGCAACTGTGTCACCGTGTCAGTGGACCGCGTGGACTTTCGCGAGCCGATCCACGTGGGCGATCTCGTCATCATGAAGTCGAGCGTGAACTACGCCGGACGGACGTCCATGGAAATCGGCGTCCGGGTGGATGCGGAGAACTTGCTCGATGGTGCACGGCGCCACACGAACTCGTGCTATCTCACCTTCGTCGCGATCGATCGCAATGGGCGTCCGGTCGCCGTGCCGGCCGTCATTCCGGAGACGGACGTCGAGAAGCGGCGCTACGCGGCGGCCATTGAGCGACGACGGCGGCGGCTCGAAGAGCGCGCGGCGGAAGAGGCGATCTAGCGGTCCAGGAGCCAAGGGGCAGCCCATGGGCTGCCCCTTGGCTCCTGGAGTCACCGGCGTTCGAGGTCGCGTTCGCCCGGCGTCGTCCGTGTCGCCCGACCCTGGCCGGGGTGCGTCTTCGCCTCGTGGAATCGTTCGCCCTTGGCCTGAATGTCGGCCACGAATCCCTGAAACTGCCGCGACGTGAGTGCTTCGGCGATTCCCGGAATGAGTCCCTTTACCACCGTGATCCGCTCGGCGAGTGTGAGACTGTTGGCGCGCTCAACCAGACGGCGAATTTCGGGATGATCCATCCAGTCGGTCTGCTTGCTGGTCGTCATGCTGGCAACCCTCCGCGCGGGAGGTGAAGACGAACGCGCCGCGCCGCTCCTTCACCTTTGCCGCGGCCTGCACTTCCGTCAAGAGCCAAGGGGCAGCCCATGGGGCAGCCCCTTGGCTCTCCCTTGCCCAAGCCGCCACGGTGTCACAGGATTCCCAGCATGAAGACGTTCACCGTAGAGCAGGCCAACCGTACGCTTCCGCTCGTGCGCCGCATCGTGGCAGACATTGTCGCCACGTACCCGCGCTGGCAGGAGCGCGTGACCGAGATCGAATTGATTGCCGGTGTATCCACCGCGTCGAACCCTGATGCCCGGTTGGAACCGCTGGAGCGCGAAGCGCAGGCGCTCGCGGCGGAGATAGAGGGCTACATTCGCGAGATCGAGGACGTGGGCGCCGAGTACCGCATGCCGGCGGACGCTGGCCTGGTGGACTTCCCTGGCAAGATCGCGGGGCGACGCGTATTCCTCTGCTGGCGCCTCGGCGAACAGGCCGTGGAGTACTGGCACGACGTTGACGCCGGGTTCGCGGGCCGCCAGCCGCTCGTCCCCCAGGCGGTGGGGTAGCCATTCCACTCTTCAGCCAGGCAGCAATGAAAGAGTTTCGCTCTTCCGACGGCTCGGTGTGGCTCGTCGAAGTGCTCTTGCCGGGCGCGAGCAATGCGCTGGTGGCGTTTCGCCATTCCGACGGCCGGATGGCGCGCAAGGACCGTTACAACTGGTACAACGCTGCGGTACCGGGCGCGACCGACGTGAAAAGTCGGCTGGATGCCTGCGAAATCGAGCGCTCGCTCGGTCATGACGAGCTGGCGCGCCTCTTTCGGCGGTCCATGCCGATTTCCGCAGCGGGCAATCCGCTCGGGTTTCCAGTGGCCGCTCCGGGGTAGGAAACCGGCAGGGGTGGTTTCCTTCCACGCCAATCGGGCACATATTGGCCAGTCCATTTCAATGGGGGTCGTCCCATGGCCGGCATGGTTCGCAGGACTCTTAGCGGCGGTTCGATCGGATTGCTCATTCTCGCTGTGGCGGCGTGCAAGTCTGGTGAGCAGAAAGCCGCGAACGGGGATCTGATGCTGCATGGCACGGTGCATATGGTGCAGAGCGATTCCGGCGGAACGTGCTGGAAGTTCCAGTCCACCAAGGGGAACAGCTACGAGCTGCAGCCGGCGCAGGTGCCGAGCACGCTGCTGGTGGACGGCGCGACCGCGGTGCTGGAGGCCAAGCCGCGTTCCGGAGGAAGTTTCTGCAACGTTGGGCAGATCATTGATGTCGTGAAAGCGGATTCGATCACGGCCGGCGCCGCGCCATCTACCGCGTCGGACTAGGGTCATTGCGCGACGGCGCGCCAGGCGGCGCGCCGTCGGCGGCGCTGTCAGCTGCACTGTCAGCTGCACTGTCGGCTGCGCTGGCAGTCGCGCTGTCAGTCGCACTGTCCGCCGCACTGTCAGCCGCGTAGGGAATCTCGATTTCCATGCCGTCGCGCGCGGCGATGGTCTCCGGGAAGAGCTCCCGCGCTTCGCGCACGAGTTCCTGCGCGTCCCGGGAGTAGCGCGCGGAGAAGTGGGTCAGCACCAGGCGGCGCACGCCGGCGCTGCGCGCCACCTGTGCCGCTTCCCGGGCCGTGGAATGTCCGGTCTCGGTGGCGCGCGCGGCCTCCTCATCACCGAACGTGGCCTCGTGCACGAGCAGATCCGCGTCACGTGCCAACGATACGGTGGCGTCCGTGGGTCGCGTGTCGCCGGAGAGCACGATCGTGCGTCCTGGACGGGTAGGCCCCACCAGCGCCTGCGGCTGAATCACCCGTCCGTCGCTCAGCGTCACCGTCATGCCGCGATGGAGTTGTCCCCAGAGGGGGCCTTCCGGCACACCCAGCTCGCGCGCCAGATCGGGGTTGAAACGACCGCGACGTTCCTGCTCCACCAGCGCATAGCCGAACGCCGCGGCGCCGCGATGATCCGCCGGTGAGGCGACGATCTCATAGCCGTCACGCGCGACGCGCTGCCCGGGCTCGAGCTCGGTGATTTCCAGTGGAAAGCCCACGCGATCCACGCCGAAATGCGTCGCGCTCCGCAGAATCCGACTGGCGCCGCGTGGTCCCCAGAGCCGCATGGCCGTCTCACGCCCCTGCAGCGCAAGCGTGCGGAACAGACCCACCACGCCAATCACGTGGTCGCCGTGAAAGTGCGTGAAGAAAATGTCGTTCAGCGCGAAGGAAATCCCGTAACGCATCATCTGGCGCTGCGTGCCCTCGCCACAGTCGAAGAGCAGCGTTTCCCCCTCGCGGATGACGGCGATGGACGAAACGCCGCGCTCCACCGTGGGCCGCGCGGCCGAGGTGCCGAGGATGCGAACCGAGAGAGACATTGGACTGCGGAATATACTGAGCGCCCGCAACCCGCATGCACCCGATGCACCTCGCCCGTCGCGCGACCCGCAATCAGCGCCCGGCGACCAGCTCCTCCCAGCGCTCGGGATCGATGTTCCCGCCGCTCAGCACCACGGCAACGTCGCCGTCAACCGGCGGACGATACCCCGAGAGCAGCGCGGCCACGCCCACCGCGCCCGCGCCTTCCACCACCAGCCCTTCCTCGCGCCAGAGCCACGCGATGGCGCCCGCGATCTCCTCTTCGGTGACGGTGAGCATCTCATCGAGCACGCGGCGGCCGGTGTCGAATCCGGTCTCCTCGATGCCACCGGCGAGCCCGTCGGCCAGTGTGGGCGCAACGGGAATCGGGACGATCCTGCCCGCTGCGAGGGAGCGGGCCATGGCGGCGGTCTGATCGCTCTGTGCGCCGACGATGCGCACCCGGGGAGCCACCGCGTCGAGCAGCGCGGCGCAGCCGCCGAGCAGTCCCGCGCCGCCCACCGGCACCACGAACGCCGCGAAATCGGGAAGCTCTTCGAGAATTTCGAGGGCAACGGTGCCCTGTCCAGCGAGCAGCGCGTCGCCACGCTCGGGGTGCACGTGTGTCGCGCCGCGCTCGGCGGCGAACGCCGTCGCCATGTCGAGCGCCTCGTCGTAGTGCGCGGCCTCGGCGTTCACGGTCGCGCCGAGTGCGGCGATCCCGTCGCGTTTGACACGGGGCGCGGTGGCGGGAACGAAGACCGTCGCGTGAACGCCGAAATGGCGCGCCGCCCAGGCCAGCCCCATCCCGTGATTACCGGCGGACGAGGTGACGACACCCTTGCGTCGCTCCTCCTCCGAGAGGAGCG
This sequence comes from Gemmatimonadaceae bacterium, assembly GCA_036393195.1. Taxonomy (GTDB): domain Bacteria; phylum Gemmatimonadota; class Gemmatimonadetes; order Gemmatimonadales; family Gemmatimonadaceae; genus JADGGM01. The sequence goes on from DASVWN010000037.1 coordinate 55,092, forward strand.
CGATCGTGTTGAACGCGCCGCGCAGCTTGAACGCACCGGTGATCTGCTGGCACTCGCATTTGAGAAACACGCTTCCGCTGGTGCGGGTGCTCAGCCCGGCGGAGCGTCTGAGCGGCGTGCGTCGCGCGATACCGCGCAGACGGTGTGCGGCGGAGAGAACGGAGGCGGGAGAGAGCATGGATGTCGGCAGTAGTGGAATTGACTGACGGGGAGCTGGCCATTCGGCGGTGCCGTGGTCCTGTTACCTTAGCACGGCGTGCGCCGTCTCTGCTTCGAACAGCGCCGCCAAACTTGACTGAGCCTGCCTCGGGCATTAAAGTTCAACAAGCTTGTTGCGGCCCCGCCACGTGCGGGGCTTTTGCAAACCTGGCATTTTTTCGGGATCATCGGGTCCTCGAATCGGCCTAAGTAGTTGACGGGGCTGTAGCTCAGCTGGGAGAGCGCTGCAATCGCACTGCAGAGGTCAGGGGTTCGATCCCCCTCAGCTCCATGGCACGAGGACTGCACCTGAAAGTCCAGCCAACGTTCTGCGGTACATGCACATTCGGTCGGTAGGACGCAGAGTTCCAATGTCGAATGGCGCAGGTCCGCACTGCGCAGGGAAGTTGCCCGCCGCCGCTCGGTAGGACGCAGAGTTCCAATGACGGCGCGCGTGGCACGTTCCCTTCGCGGTTTCCAGAATAAGGAAGTTTGCCGAACGCCGCGGACTGTTCCGCGGCGTTACGTGTATGTGTCACCGCGCGCTATCGTTTCGCTGTCGTCGCGTTCAGCGCATCGAGATCCTGCCGCATTGCCTCGAACGCCTGGTACATGAAGACGTTCGCCTCGTGCTCGGCGCCCTGCTGAAAGTCGCTCATGGCCGAACCGCCGAGCCGGCCGAGCCAGCGCATGATGCTGCTCTCTTCGAG
>DASVWN010000038.1:0-110168 GCA_036393195.1 Gemmatimonadaceae bacterium
CCAGTCGGGAATGTTGGCAACCGACAGATTGATGATCGTCACGTCGGGCCGCACGCCCTCCACCGACTGCATGTACATGACGGGGAAGGTGTCGTTGTCGCCCACGGTGAAGTAGATCGCGTGTGGCGGGAGCGAGCGCAGAGAATTGGTGGCGTAGTCGGCGGTGAACCAGCGCCGCGACGCATCCTTCGCCCGCCAGTTGGTCACGAGCTGCGCCGCGGGTACGAGCAGGACCAGTGCCGCCGCGACGGCGCCGATTGCCGGCCGCCGCCGCTCCCGCACGGCGTCCCACGCCCACTGGAGCGATGCGCCCAGCCCGCAGGCGATGAGCACGGCTACGGTCACGCCCACGGGCAGATAGTGACGGTCGAACGGGCGGAAGAAGTTCGGGGGAATGTTGAAGTAGATGACGGTGAGCGCGGCCTGCGACACGAGCAGCGCGAGCCACGCCGCGCACAGGCGACCGTTTCGACGCCACAGCACCACGAGTCCCGCAATGGCTGCGAGTGCCGGCAGCACGCCGGCGACACCGGCTGTGCCGGTCCAGTGGAAGTAGTTCGCGCCAAGCATGCGCACGAGATCCATCGTCTGCACCGACCAGAACGGCGACTTGCGCGGCATGAGGTCGAGCAGGAACGATCCGCCGAGCTGCTTGATGGTGACGTAGTCCCAGAGATGCGAAAGAGTGTCGGGACTCGCGAAGTCGAGTGGCGAGTTACTGTGCGCCGCGATCGGAATGAGCAGAAGCTGCAGCGCGAGTGCGAACGCGAGTGCGCCGACGCCGGCGAGCATGGCGCGCGGCGCGATGAGCGTGCGTGGCCGGCGAATGAGGATCCACGCCAGTGCACCGGGCACGAGCAGTGCGTTCGTGCGGTGCACGCTGAAGTCGAGCCCCACGAGCAGCCCGAGCAGGGCGATCCAGCGCCAGGCGCCGAGCGCGTCTGCGTCTTCCCACCAGCGGATCAGCGTCCACAGGATGAGGCCCGTGAATACGGTGGTGAGCACGTACGGCGTGAACTTGGTGGCGTGCTCCCAGAGCGTGACGCCGAAGGCCAGGGTCAGCGCGCCGAGGCCGGCGCCGACAGCCATGGCGGTGGTGATGATCGTCGAGCGACCGCTCGCGCGCACGAGATTCAGCGCGACGACGCAGACGAGTGCCACCGTGATCGCGGCGAGGAGCCCGGCGAACAGGTTGAGCCGCTGCGCGGGCGAGGTGCCGAAGGGGAGGTGGGCAACGGGCCAGCCGAGCAGCGTGAGAAGCAGCGATCCGGGCGGCGACTCGACACCCAGGGTGGCAGCGCCGAGAGAATAGGAGCTGGAATCCCACCACGTGATGGTGGGGTAGGCCGTGCGCCAGAAGACCGCGGCGGAGAACACGAGCACCAGGGCGGCGGCAGTCCAGGTGCGCACACGTTCGTCCCGCGCGGCAGCGGCGGCCGAAAGATAACTTTTTCTCTCCATGCCAGACGGTCGCGTGGCGGGGAGATTCTGTCAACCCCGTCACGCGTGTTGGCTGTGGCGCCGCGGTTTATGGCGTTGCGGCTTCCGAAACCACGGCCGGAATCCCCGCCCCACTCCCCGCAATGGGAAGGTCTACGTAGGTGGCAGCCCGCGCCGAGCGGAAGATCCGCTCCGTAGCCACCGTGAAATCGGAATCCGCCGCCGCAAAGATATTGGGGACGAACCGCTGCGGATTGCGATCGATGAGCGGGAACCAGGTGCTCTGCACCTCGACCATGATCCGGTGCCCCTTCAGGAACCGGTAGTCCTGCGTGTGCAGGTCCACCACGTACTCGTCGATGTGATTCGGCACGATCGGCTGTGGATGCTCGAAGCCGTTGCGAAAGCGGCCGCGGAACACGTCGTTCGCCACCATGAGCTGATAGCCGGCGAGTTTCGGGTCGGCCGCGTCCTGCTTCGGATAGACGTCGATGAGCTTGACGATCCAGTCGGCGTCCGAGCCGGTTGTCGAGGCGAACAGATGCGCCTTGATTGCGCCGCTCACCACGACGTCCTGCGTGAGCGGAGCGGTCTGCCAGGAAAACACATCCGGCCGCCCCTCGACGAAGCGCTGATCATCCACCAGCCATCTCGACCACGTGGAACCCTTCCCATATGTCGGCAGAATCGGCCGCGCGCGGTAGGGCACCGGGTGCGCCGGATCCGAGACGTACGAATCGCTCGCTGCGGCGCCGGTGTCGCCGGGCGCGTCGAGCGACAGCTCGTGATCCGCGTGCGTGTACAGTTTCCGCTCGGTCACGCCGGTCTTCGGCGGCCAGCTTGCGTACGACTTCCACGCATCCGCTCCGGCCTCGAACGTAGTCGCTTCCGCCAGCTTGAGACTGCCCTTGCCCTTGAGCCAGTAGGCAAACCACGGCGCTTCGATGTTCTTTCTGAAGTCCTCCGACGCGGGAGTGCCGAAGTCGATGGCGCCGAGCTGCTCCCCGCTTGGCGAGTTCCAGCCCCCGTGGTTCCACGGCCCGACGACCAGGTAGTTGAGATGCCTGGTGTCGTGCTTCTCCAGGGTCTCGTAGATCTTGACGGGTCCGAAGAAATCCTCCTGGTCCCACCAGCCTGCCACGTTCAGCGTTGGAACCGTCACCCGGTCGAGGTACGGCGCCACGGCCTGCGCCTGCCAGAAGGCATCATAGTTGGGATGCGCCACGAAGTTGTCCCACGATGGGATCTTTCCGTGGAGATAGCGTTCGTTCACGTGCGCAAGCGAGCCGAGCGCGAGATACCAGTCATATGTGTCCGGCTGATCGAACGAGAACGCGGAGACTTCCTTCGACGTTTCCATCATCGTCGCGTACTCGAAGCCGTAGCTCAGGCGAAATGCACCGTTGTGATGAAAGTCGTCGCCGATGAACATGTCGGCCGGCGACGCGCGGGGTGAAACAGCCTTGAGCGCCGGGTGCGGATCGAGCATCGCCATCACCGTGAGCCACCCCGGATACGACGTGCCCAGCATCCCGACACGCCCATTGTTGTGCGGCACGTGCTTGATGAGCCAGTCAATGGTGTCATACGCGTCGGTGCTCTCATCGATGGCGGAGGGATCGCTCTTGTCCCGCATGGGGCGCAGCATCACGAACTGTCCTTCCGATCCGAAACGGCCGCGTATGTCCTGAAACACCCAGATGTAGCCGTCGTGGACCAGATGGGCGAGCGACGGACTGCCGAGCGCAGCACCCATGTTGTCGATGCCATACGGTGTACGGGACATCAGGATGGGCAGATTGCCCGCCGCGCCGTGCGGCGCGAAGATCAAGGTGTGCAGGCGCACGCCGTCGCGCATCGAGATCATCACTTCGGTCTTGTCGAACGCGGGCGCCGGCGGAGCCGCCGGCGTCTGCGCGCCCGACTGTGATGCGGCGAGGAGACAGAGCAGAGCAGCGAGCGAGCCGCCGCGGTAGAAGTTCCGACGACTGGTCATTGAGGGCTGCCTGTGCGTGTGGTCTGGAGCGGCAGCGTCACCCGGTTGATGGGAGCGGGCCTCTGAACGCGCTGCGGTGGGTGCGCTTCGAGGAGCTTGAGTGCTTCGGACACCGCCCGCTCGAGCTGCGGGTCGTGGCCGCGGATCACGTCCGCCGGCGTGTTTTCCACTTCAATGTCCGGCGCGATCCCCTCGTTCTCGACGGCCCACTTCCCCTGGAGATCGTAGAACGCGAGATCGGGCGCGGTGATGCCCCCGTTGTCGATGGGCGCCGGATCGCCGATCGTCCCGACGAGCCCGCCCCAGGTGCGCGTGCCGACGAGGGGGCCGAGCCTGGCCACGCGGAAATAGTAGGGCAGGGCGTCGCCCCCCGAGCCGGCCGACTCGTTGATGATCATCACCTTGGGTCCGTAGATGCCGACCATCGGCATCGTGAACGTGTCGCCCGCACGCTCGGCGAAGTACCCCATGAGCTGCCGCGACAGTTGATCGATGATGTAGTCGGCCACGGTCCCGCCCTGGTTGTAGCGCTCATCGATCACGATGCCCTGTTTATCCTGCTGCGCGAAGAAATAGCGGTTGAATGCCGCGTATCCGGCCACGGAGGTGTTCGGCAGCCAGACATAGGCGAGTCTTCCGCCGGAAAGCTTGTCCACCAGCCGCCGGTTCTGGTCGACCCATGCCTGTGTCCGCAGCGCTTCGTCATCAGCAATCGGAACCACGGTCACGTACCACGAACCGTCCGGCGTTGGTGCATGACTCACGCGGATCGTGGTTGGCCGCCCAGCCGTCCCGATGAAGAGACTGTACAGATTCTCCGGTGGCGCGAGCTGACGGCCATTTACTTCGAGGATGTAATCGCCTGCCGCGACGTTGAGCCCGGGCGCGCTGAGCGGCGCGTGCAGTTGCGGATTCCAGCTCCCCGCCGTGAAGATGTGCTCAATGCGATAGCGGCCGTGATCGATGGAGAAATCGGCTCCGAGCAACCCGACATTCGAGTGTGCGGTGTCCGGAACATCTCCCTCGGCTTCCAGGTACGAGTGGCCGACCGTGAGCTCGCCGCCCACCGAGGCGATGAGATAGCCCAGATCGGCGCGGTGCGCCACGTATGGAACGAACACCTTGTACTTGTCGTACACCTTGTTCCAGTCGTTCCCCTGCATTTTTGCGTCGTAGAAGAACTCTCGTTCCGTGCGCCAGGTCTCACGGAAGATTTCCGCCCACTCGGCTCTGGGATCGACCATCGTCTCGAGCTGGTCCACCTTGAGCATGCCGTCGCCGGCCTTCGCAGGCCGATCGGTCGGAACGATTCCCCAGTGATTGCGGCCCGCATCGTAGAGAATCTTCTTCGCGTCCGCCGACACCGAATACGAGGACACACCATCCAGAAATGGATGCGGCTTTCCTTCGGCGAGTGAATACTGCCAGAGTTGCGTTGGTGGCTCGCCGAGAGAGGGCTGCGGGCGCCGCTCGAGGTAGAAGATCGTTCCCGCGCTCCCGGCGATGAGCGAGGTGTAGTCCGCCGCCGGAACGCCGAGCGGGATGATGCGCTGTTCGATCCCATCGAGGTCTACGGCGACGCGAGCTCCCGCTGCGGCAGGTGGCGCTGCAGCACCGGATCGAGCCGCGGCACGCCGCGCTTCGGCTGACGGTCGCGCGGGAGCGGGCCGTGTCGCGAATGGCCGCGGTGCCGTCGTATCGCCCGCGGAAACGTCGCGCTTTGCCTCATCATTCGACTCGGGCAGCAACGGCGACTGGTCGTGCGCGCTGAGCACCGCGAGATAGATGCTGCGGCGCACCGGCCGCTCCATGGCGCTCATGTCGACCCAACCACTCTTCAGGCCATAGTCCGTGCTCGCCAGGAAGTAGAGATACTTGCCTCCCGCGTCGAACGCGGGACTCATGGCGTCGGCAATTCCGTCGGTGATCTGATGGGGTTTCGCGTCCGCGAGCGAATACAGGAAGATGGCCCGCAGATGCGTGGCCAGCGACTTCGAGTACGCGATCCAGCGGGAGTCGGGCGACCACACCGCGTCGAATCCGCGTGACGGTTCGTCGTAGGTGTCGGCGTCGACCGTCGTGAAGCGACCCGATGCCACATCCGCAACCCACAACTGCGCGTGGCTGTCACGCAGAAGCAGGTACCGGGCATCGGGCGACCAGATGGGATCCGAAAAATGGGCAAGCGAGGGCAACGGGATCGCGCGCGGCGCGGACTCTCCGGTCTGATTTCCGACCATGAGCTGGTCTTCACCGCTCGCGTCCGAGAGCCACGCGAGCCGGGTACCATCAGGCGACCAGGCGGGGTTGCGATCGTGCGCTCCGGAACTGTGCGTCAGATTGCGATAACTGCCGTCGGATGCCGCCACGGTGTAGATGTCACCGCGCGCCTCGAATGCTGCGCGCACGCCCGTCGGCGAGAGCGACGCATCGCTGATCAGCGATGCCACCTTCTTCATCTGCGGCTGCGCCCAGGGGAAATCGCCGGACACGACGATGTTCAACTGATCGGCGTGGCCGGTCGCCAGGTTCAGCAGGTGGATGTAGCCCGCCTGTTCGTAGGCAATGGCGTCGGGCCCCGCCGACGCGCTCATGATGTCGAAATCCGTGTGATGCGTGAGCTGCGTCACCTGTGTCGCGCCTGCGTCGTTCGCATACAGATTCACCACGCCGTCGCGATCGGACAGGAAGTACACCGTCTTCCCGATCCACATGGGATCGGTGTCGTTGCTGTTGTTCCATGGGAGCTTGACCTCGCCATAGTCCGCGAGATCCATCACGTGAACGGGTTCGGTGCGGCCGCCGCGGTAGCGCCGCCACTGGCTGTATTGCGGCTCGGCCCATGCCGCCGCGAACATGGCGACGCCGAGCGGCTGGTAGGCCATGCGCCGGCCGTCCGTGCTGAACGAGCCGGCAAATGCGCGGGGCATGGGGAGCGCCTCGGGCATCCCGCCGTCCGCGGCGATCGTCCAGAGGCGGAAGTAGGAATTGGCGCCCGGCGTGGGGACGGTGCCGCGGGTGGACGCAAACAGAATGCGCTTGCCATCCGGCGTCCACCCGCGCACGAAATCCGCGCCCGGATGATACGTCAGCCGCCTGGGATCGCCGCCGGAAACCGGGAGCACGTACACGTCGGCGTTTCCCGCGACGGTCGCGGTGTAGGCGATCATTGACCCGTCAGGCGAGAATTGCGGATCCGTTTCTACGGATGGCGTGCTGGTGAGCCGGCGCGCGTTCCCTCCCGCGCGCGGCACCACCCACAGATCGCCGCCGTACTCGAAGGCGACCATCTCGCGGCTCACCGTTGGGCGCCGCAGGAATCGCGTGCCCTGCGCCGGCGCCGACCGCGGCGCGAACGGCAGCAGAAGCAGGAGCAGTCCGAACGCCGGACAACACTTCACGTGATGCGAATTGAATGCGTCCATGAGGGTTGCGATCAGAGGTTTGGATTGTTGATCCGCTCCACGTTGGGCAGCGGGAAGCACGATTGATCGGCATACGCCCCGCCCGAGACGTAGGGCGCGCCCGTGGCCGGGCTGAGCGGGAGACCGAGACGGCGGATGTCTCCAAGGCGGTGCCCCTCGAGGAAGAACTCGCGACGCCGCTGCTCGACGATTTCGGCCATCACGACGGGAGCCGACAGCGTGGCAGGATTGAACGCGGGTTGTCCGGCCGCTGCCCGCAGCGCGTTGATGATGTCCACCGCGCCGGACAGATCGGCGGTGTTCACATCGTTCTCCGCGATGATCAACTGCGCCTCTGAATACTTCGCGAGCGCCTGTGGCGAGGTCGGGTCCGCATCCTTGTTCGCGGACCAGATGATCGTTGCCCCGTCGGAACCGAGTTTCCCGGTCGAGGTTACCGCAATGCGCGGATCGTGCGGCGTCACCGCGTACCTGTTCTGAATCGAGGTGTCCACCGAGGCAAACTCCGACTGCAGGGTCTGGATGAACACGAGATTCTGTCGCCGTGTCGCCGTCGCATCGTGGTCGATATCGACCTCGAAGCCCGCCGGAATCAGTTCCGCGTCGGCAGCGGCATCGGCCGAATTGCCGAGATCGAGCTCCGTTCGCGCGCGGCCGAGCAGCGCGAGATTCAGCGTCTGCGTATCACCCGCACGCGTCGCCGCGACCACCGCGCTGTCGAATCGCACCTTGGCATCGGCGAAGAGTTGCGCAGGAGTTTCCTCGGGACCGAGGTCGAGCGCCGCGGAGCACATGCCCTCGCCGAGCAGCACGAGGCTGTACCCGGCGTACGCCGATGCGACGCCGATCAATTGATCACGGTCCTTCACCTCCGCGTCGGTCCATCCCTCCAGATGCGCGACCGCGACATCGTTCGAGGCGCGCGCGATGGAGAGCGGCGTGTACACGGACGCGAACTGCTGGGAATCGCAATCCCCGGTGCCCACCGGTGAGTTCGCGGTCACTGAACGGCGGTCCAGATCGAAGTTGCTCGTCTGGGAGATCGCGTTCGCCAACTCGTCCATGAACGTTCCGCTCGCCACGATGTACTCGTTGTACGCGCACTCGAAATCGCCGCGCGCACTGTTGACGATGAGATCGGCGTTCTCGGGCGAGAACACGTCAGGGCCGAGCTGACCGGGATTCGACTGTTCCAGATTCGTGATGTCATGGCAGGCCGTGACCAGCACCGCCACCAGCACGATGGCAATCGCGGCGCCCGCCGAATGCATCCGCCTGCTGCCACGCCGGCCGGCACGCACGACCGACGCATCGCTGCTGCTCTGTGAGTTTCGCATGGTCAGAAGGTCAGGTTGAGGGTGGCGACGATGCGGCTCAGCGGCGGTATCACGGCCTGATCGCCCACTATGAGCCCGGTGGGATTCAGACTCACTTCGGGATCCGGACCCCTGTAGTTGGTCCACAGCGCCAGCTCGCGCGCCGCCACCGTGATCGATGCGTGCGTGACACCCCGCAGCAGATGATCGGGCAGGGTATATGTGGCTGACACTTCGCGCAGCTTCACGAACGATGCATCCTGGAAGAACTGATCCTGCATCTGGCCCACATAGCCGGCAACGCTCGCTTCGGCGACGTATTGCGGGGCGTAGTTGGAAGGATGGTAGTTCACGTCGCACAGCCCGACGCCAATCAGGCCGTCGCAGCGGAACTCCTCGGTGTTGTTCTGGAGGCGGTAGCCCCGCTTCCAGTCGACCAGTGCATAGAGGCGGAGCTTGCCGAAGAGGGTGAAGGTGTTGCCGACAGATCCGGTGCTGGTGGGCGTCGCCGATCCAATGAACACGAACGGCGCGGACGAGCAGTCGACCGGGCCGCTGCCGGCTCCGCCATCGCACATGACGTCCGTTGCCGCGCCGGTGGACGGGTCGATCGTGGCGGAGACCACGCGCCGCGAGAAATACGATTCGATGGGGTAGCCGACCACGTTCGCCTGCCCGGCCGTGGTCAGGAGTGACGGAACGCCGCCCAGGCTGATGATCTTGTTGTGCGCCGTCGCAAAGTTCCCGGTGATTTCCCACGCGAAATCCTGCATCCGGATGGCCTGCAGCGTCGCCTGCAGTTCGATGCCGTGGTTATTCACCTGGCCCAGGTTCTGGTACTGCGTTCCCGTGAAGCCACTCGACGGCGCGACAGCCTGCGCCACAATCTCGTTCGTCGTGTGCTTGTTGTAGTACGTGAAGTCGAGGTGCAGCCGGTTCCAGACATCTGCTTCGAAGCCGACTTCGGTTTCCTTGCCACGTTCCGGTTTCAGGTTGGGGTTGCCGTAGGATCCGGCGGTGAAGGCATTGCTGCCGCCGGGCCCCTGCACGGGGAGATAGGCGCGCAACGCGGAGAAGGCGAGCGGCGCGCGCCCTGATTCGCCGTACGCAGCCCGCAATTTCAGCGAGTTCACGAAATGGACGTTCCAGAACGGTTCCTCGCTCACGATCCACGACGCGCTCAGCTTGGGATAGGTGATCCACTTGAACTGGTCGCCGAAGGCGCTGTTGTTATCCACCCGCAGCGCACCGGTGAGGAACAGGCGATCGTGCAACCCGATTTCCTCCTGGCCGTAGCCGCCGATGGTGGTGTTGATGGTGTCGCCCTGCGTCGACGGCAGCGCGGTGGCGGTACCCGAGACGGTCGTGATGCCAGGCCCGGGAAATCCGATGCCACCGAGGAAGCTCTGGTGCAGCGCCGTGCGATACCACTGCCCGCCGAGTGATGAAGACGAGGTGATGGCCGGCGTCAGATTGACCTTGACGGTGCCGTTGTAATCGAGAGTCGTGAGGGATGTCGCGCTGAGGGTCTGACCGATACGCCCGGCGGCATTCCCCAGCGTGAATGGTGCGAGCTCCGGTGGCGCGAACCGCTCGAGGCCGCGACCATCTTCATCGGTGTAGTCCAGGCCGACGACAAGACGCTGCGTGAACCAGCTCACCGGATGATGGTTGAACGTGGCGCTGCCGGTGAATCGGTGGATGTCGTCGCTGTTGTCGAAGAGGGTCTGCGGCACCGTGGGCGGCACGTTCGGATAGAACCCGTCGGCACCGGGAACGCTGAACACCAGCGGGTGGCCGAACTCGGCGCCGAGCAGCGCGGAGAGGCCCACGTCGACTCCGGTGTGATAGGTGCCCTGCACGTAATTGAGGCTCGTGCCGACGTCGATCTTGTCGTTCGGCGTCAGGCTGAGATTGGCGTGGGCGCCGAACTGCGTGATGGAGTTGTTGGGCTCGACGCCGTGATCGTCCTGGTAGTTGGTGGAGAGAAAGTAGCGGCCCATGCCGATGCCGCCCGACAGCGAGGCGCTGTACTGGTTCGACTTCCCGGTGGTGAACACCGGCGTCCCCGAGTCGTCCTGCGCACGAATGGCGTTGAACGGGACGATGGTGCCGGTGCCGTCGCGCACATAGTTGGTCGGCACGCGTCCCTCGGGATCCCTGAAGTAAATGGCGCCCTGCTGGACCTGCACGTTGAGCGTCGGCTTTCCGGACGCGCCCTGCTTCGTGATGATCTGGATGACGCCATTCGCCGCTTCCGTGCCGTAGATCGTGGCGGCCGCCGGGCCCTTGATGATCTGAATGCTCTCGATCTCTTCCGGATTGATGTCGTTGAGCCGTCCCACGACGCCGGCGTTCTGCGAACCGAAGCCGCCATTGCCGAACCGCGTGGGTCCGCCGCCGGTGCGATTGCTGACCCGGACACCATCGATGTAAATGAGCGGATTGTTGTCGAGGCTCAGACTCGACACGCCACGGATGTTGATGTTGGGTCCGGCGCCCAGACGGCCGGAGCTTGGCACGATGCTCACGCCGGCCACACGCGAATTGAGCAGCGACCCCAGATCCGGCGCCTGCGATTTGGAGAGCACGACGGGCGCGCTGACGTCGCCCACCGCATTGCCGAGTTCGCGGCGCAACTGACCGCCCGCGGTGCCGGTGACAATGACCTCGCTCAACGAGGTGACCGATGGGAGCAGCGCGAAGTCCACGGTGATCTCGCTCTCGGCGCCGACGGTGACTGACCGGCGTCCGACCGCATAGCCGATCCGGTGCACCACGAGCGTATGCGCACCAGTCGGGACGTTCGCGATGCGGTACTGTCCGGCGCTGTCGGTCAGCGCACCGAGCCCCGTCCCTTCGACGAGCACCGATGCGCCCATGATCGGCGCGCGCGATGTCGAGTCGGTGATGCGGCCGACGATGGTGGCATTCAGGCGGACGGCGGGGGCGCCGCTTTCCGCGCCGGCTGCCAGCGCGCGGAGCATGAGCGCGATGCCGAGCAGCAGGCCGGCGGTGAGCGGTCCTCCTCGCGGAATCTGCGGACGAAATGTGTTTCGCATACCGGGCTCCTGTTGGTGAGGTCGCACCTGGCTCGAGGTCAGCGGGCGGAGTGGCGAGAGATCGGCGCGGTCATGGTGGCGGGCGCTGGCGCGCCGCGCGGCGCGCCACGCGGGCGGCGACGGGGGCGGGTGGCGGAGAGTGTAAGGCGGCACGGAGGACCGGACCTGGGAGACGTCCGCACGGCTGACGGGGCTGGCAACCAACAATAGAGTGCAATTCGGAATACCACAATGGTGGACCAACAGACTGGTTCCGGTTGCCGCCCGCCACCCCACGCGGCCCGCCATCCTGCTTGCGCCACCGCAGGGCGGCGGATAAGGTTGAGCACTGTGCGGCGAACCGAGTCTCGCTCTGTCTCCAAGAAGCTCGTCCGAACACGCCCCGCCGGCGGTCATGCCGCCGCGGCCCGGGCCCGCGACGAGCGGACGGACAACGTCTCGCGGGCATACCGCGACCTGCGCCGCGTCATCGTCGGCGGCCAGCTCCCTCCCGGCGCCCGCATCTCCGAACGTGTCATTGCCCAGCGGCTGGGCCTGAGCCGCACCCCCGTCCGCAGCGCCCTCCACCGCCTCCAGCAGGAAGGATTCATCGCCACATCCGATGGCGGGCGTGAGCGACGTCTCTTCGTTGCGCCGCTCACCATGAGCGATGGCCTGGAGCTGTTTCAGATCGTCGGTCATCTGGAGGGACTTGCCGCCCGCATCGCCGCCGCGCTGCCGCCGGCACGGCGCCGCGCGCTCGCCGCCCGCATGCGCGCATTGAATGCCGAACTCGGCGCGCAGTCGCCCGCGCGGGCCGCCGCCGCCCACTTCTTCGACCTCGATCTGCGCTTTCATCAGGCGTTCGTGGACGCGGTGGCCGGGCCGCGCCTGCTCGCGTTGCACCGCGCCATCAAGCCGCAATGCGAACGCTACGCGCGCCTCTACGTCAGCGTGCTGCTCGATGAGCTGCCGACGTCGCTGAAAGAGCATGGGGTGATTGCCCGGAGCATCGCCCGCGGCGACGCCAGCGCGGCGCAGGTTGCCGTGGAAACCAACTGGGGCAATGCCGCCGAGCGGCTGGCGCGCGTCATCTGGCAGTACGGCGAGCGTGGGAGCTGGGTCGGCGTTCCTCGTGCCGCTTCCACGCCGGCTCCGCGCACTCGCGCCCGCACGCCGCGCACAGCCTCCTGACGCGCGTCCCGGCGTTCGGCGCGCCGGCGCCACGCGGCATCCGCACACCAGCCGGGATGTCTTGCGGGGTGCCGGTATACCGGTAGTGTATACCGAATGCTGATCCTTCTCCCCTCCCCCGAGAGTGATGGCTCATGAATGATCCCCGCCGACGCGTCGCGCCTCGACTGGCGCTTGCCGCGACCGCCTGCCTGACCGCCGTCGCATCCGCCCGCGCGCAAGGGCCTGTCCAGCCGCCCCGCCCGGCAACGCCGGCCCGACAGGCGTCCGCCCCCGCCGCTGCCGCCGGGCGCGCGACGCTCGATGACACGGCCGCACTCGGCGCCTTCCTGGACGGAGCGTTCAATCAGTTCGTCGGCCAACAGCACGTCCGCGGCGCCGTCGTTGCCGTCGTCAAGGATGGACGGGTGCTCTATTCCCGCGGCTATGGCTACGCCGACCTCGCGAAGAAAACGCCGGTCGATCCCGCCAGGAGCCTCTTCCGCATCGGCTCCACGTCCAAGCTGTTCACGTGGACCGCCGTGATGCAGCTCGTCCAGCAGGGGAAGCTCAACCTGGATGCCGACGTCAATACCTACCTGACGGGCTTCAAGATTCCGGCGACGTATGCGACGCCCATCACGCTCCGGAATCTGATGACGCACTCGCCCGGCTTCGAGGACGGCGCGCTGGGCTATCTGATCACCAGCGATTCATCAAAGGTCAAATCCATCGAAGAGACGCTCAAGGAGCACATGCCGGCGCGGGTGCGGCCGCCCGGGGTGCTGTCCTCGTACTCCAACTACGGAGCGGCGCTGGCGGGACTGATCGTCCAGGATGTGAGCGGGGTGCCATTCAACGAGTACATCCAGCGGAACATTCTCGACCCGCTCGACATGCACCACGCGACGTTCCAGGAACCGGTGCCGGCCGACCTCAAGGCGGATCTCATGGCTGCATCCGTGTACGAGAACGGCATCTACACCCCCAGGCCCTTCGAGTATGTGGGCGGCTTCCGGCCGGCGGGCTCCGGCTCGATGTCGGCGCTCGACATGACGCACTTCATGATCGCGCACCTGCAGGACGGACGCTATGGGAGCAGTCGCATTCTCGACTCCGCCACCGCCGAACAGATGCACGCGCGGACGTTCGCCAATGATCCGCGCCTGCCTGGCATGGCGCTCGGATTCTACGAACAGCGCATGAACGGCGTGCGCGTGATCGGTCACGAAGGGGATACCCAGTACTTTCACACGGCAATGTTCATCGTCCCCGGGGCGCAAGTCGGCATCTTCCTCTCGTATGTCGGGACGGGCGCCGAACCGGTGCGCCAGGGGATTCTGCAGTCGTTCTTCGACCGCTACTTTCCCGCGCCGCCCGTCGCGATTCCGCCCGTGCCGGCAGCCTTCGCCACGATGGCCGAGAAGTATGCGGGCGCCTATCGCTTTGCCCGTCACAGCGCCACCAGGATCGACAAGGCGCTGCTGGTCGCGAGTCCGCCCATCTCGGTAACCGCACTTCCCGCGAAGGGGAGACTGCTCGTGACCGGGCTCGGCGAGCATCCCGCGCAGTTCGCGCCCATCGGCGATGGGCTGTTCACCCAGATCGATGGCGATTACACCATCGGGTTCACCCAGGATTCGTCGGGTGCGGTCACGCGCCTCTCGGTGGATGCGCTGCCCTTCATGGGCACGGAGCGCGTGCCATGGCACGACATGCCTTCGCTCTGGTACTGGCTCATGGGGATCTCCGCGCTCGTCTTTCTGGCGGTGCTCACGACCGTGTTCTACCGGCGCCAGCGCATCAGGGATCTGCCGCGCGAGCAGCGGATCCTGGTCCGGATCGCGCTCGGTACGGCGATCTGGTTCTTCCTCACGCTGATCCTGTTCGGCATCGCGGTCAGCGGCATCGTGAAGTCGGGGGGCGAGATCCCGGCATCGCTTCGCGTCGCACTGGGCATGCCGATCGGTTTCCTGCTGCTCACGCTCGTGCTGCTGGCAGGGGCAGTGCGTGTGTGGGCCAAGTCCTGGTGGCGCACCGGGCGGCGTGTGCAATTCACGGTCGTGGTGCTGGCGGCGATCGTGGTGACGCTTTTCTTCGCCAACTGGAATCTGCTCGGCTGGCGCTTCGGGTGAAGCGTGCGTCGCTCCGGCGACGCGATGACGACTCACTCGACGGTCATCGGCGCGGATGGCGCACCGGCCGCCAGCCTCGGTCAGCGCCGTGTTGACCGGCGGATGTCTGCATGGTATCATGATTCATGGCCAAGCCTCATGATCACCGGCGACCGCGTGCGTCCGAGGCGACGCCGGTGCAGGTATTTCTCGGGGTCACCGACCGTTCCCGGCTCGACCGCCTGACTGAGCAGCTCGAGACCTCCAAGTCCGAGGTGCTGCGACGCAGCCTGGTGGCGCTCGAACAGCGCCTGCTCGATCCCGCTGCGCATCCGGCGCTGCGGATCATCGGACTCGTTGATGAGGACGAGGGCGTGGAGCGCGACGTCGGCGACCTGGCGGTCCATCACGATCGCTATCTCGCTGCGACCCACAGTCGGCCGCGCCCGACCCGCAACGAGCGGCGTCGTGGCAAGTCGTGAGCTGTTCGTCGACACGAGCGCCTGGGTTCCGCTCCTCCTGCGGCGTCATCCGGACCACTCCGGCCTGACCGGTGCGCTGCGCAGCCGCGTCGCACGAGGCGACCGGGTGATCACGACGAATCTCGTGCTCGCCGAGACGTACACGCTGCTCGTCTGCCGCGGGCACCGTCCCGCGGCGCTGCGCTTTCTTCAGGCCGTCCGCGAACCGCCGAACGTGATCGTGTCCAGCACGCCGGACGTGGAGCAGTGCGCGATGGCTGACTGGCTGGAGCCATTCGACGATCAGGACTTCTCGTTCGCGGACGCCGTGAGCTTCGCGGTCATGACGGAGCGGCGTATCACGCGGGCGCTGACCCTGGACACCCACTTCGCCGCGGCAGGGTTCGAAATGATTGCGGGGGTGAAGTAGCGTGGCAACGGCCTGGGATCGCGCGATTGACGACGCGCCCGCGCGGTGACCGGCCGTGCAGCGGCCGACGTGGCCGGCGCGCCCGTCGTGATCGGTCTCATTGCGGACACGCACGGCCTGGTTCGCCCGCGCGTGCACGACGCGCTCGCCGGCGTGGCGTTCATCCTGCACGCCGGTGACGTGGGCGGTGACGCGGTGCTCGACGAGCTCGCGCTCATCGCGCCCGTGTACGCGGTGTTCGGCAACACCGATCCGCCCGGCGATCCGCGCCTCACGCGCGAGATCGTACGCGAGCTGGGCGGCGTGTCGCTGCACGTGAGTCACGGTCATGAGGTGGGCAGCCCCACGCCGGAGAACCTGCTGCGCCGCTATGCGCAGGACGTGCTCGTGTACGGCCACACGCACCGGCAGCTCGTCACGCGCGCGGACGGACGCCTCGCGATCAATCCCGGCGCCGCCGGACCGCGTCGCTTCGACCTCGAACCCGCCGTGGCGCGCCTCACCATCGCGAACGGCGTGGCCGGCGTGGAGCTCATCGCGCTGTGAGATCGAACGTGGCCGGGTGAGGGCTCGCGGGCGCGCTCCCCGTCACCCGGCGCAGCCCGGCGTCGGCCACCGGCTGTGTGCGCGTGAGCTCCGCGGGAAACTTGTTGAACCACGCGGTGAGCAGCAGTAGTTCGTCAATCTCGTGCGTGGGAACCTGGGAGGTATCGCGTTCCGCCTGCCCATAGACATCGCTGGCGAGTCGCGCGAGCTGCTCGCGCTCGGATTTGCGCCTGGGCGCCTTGCGCTCGGCACGCACGCGGCCGCGCCGTATGAGATAGACGCGGTCGTCATGGTCGTAGCCGGGAACGGTGTACACGAACGACAGCGTTTCCACCGCGCAGCGAAAGTGAAGGAACTGCTCCTTGAGCGCCTCGAGCCGGAAGAGCTTGTCGCGCAGCGATGCGGCCCGCTCGAACTCCATCCGATGGCTCGCGGCCTCCATATCGCGCCGCAGGGTCTCGATGGGCGCATCGTCCGCTCCATCCAGAAACGCACGGGCGAGTGCGAGCTGGCCGGCGTACTGCTGCTGCGTGCACGCCGCCACGCACGGCCCCAGGCACTTGCGCACCTCATGGCGGATGCAGCCCGGCGTGCGCGGCGCAAGCTGGAAGAGCTCCTGCTGGTCGGCGAAATGCATGCGCCGGTCGTGCGAGCAGTCGCGCAGTCCGAGGACGTCATTGAGCTCGCGCACGGACTCGCCGACGCGTTGCGCGCCGTAGAACGGGCCGTAATACGTGGCGGCTGTGTCGTCCGTGGGCCCGCGTACCACGAGCAGCTTCGGCGCGGGCCCGCGCGTGACCTTGATGAACGCGTAGTGGTGCGCATCGCGCTTCATGGCCACATTGAAGCGCGGTCGCAGCCGCTTGATCAGGCGCATCTCGAGCAGCAGTGCCGCGAATTCGCTCGGCGTGTACTCCCAGTCGATGTGCACCGCCTCGCGCACGATCCGCGCGCCCTTCTCCTCGGGGAACGAGGCCCGGAAGTAGCTGAGCAGCCGCGTGCGCACCTTCTTGGATTTGCCGACGTACACTACCTCGCCCCCCGCGCCGTGCATGCGGTAGATGCCCGGCCGATCGGCGCAGGATTCGCGCACGCTCGCGCGCATCGCGGCGAGCTGGCCGTCAGGGGTGGGCGGGAGACGCAGCGCGGCGCGGCTCATTGCTGGCAGTGCACGCAGAGAACGGTGGCGCGACCGTCTATCGCGTGCGTGCCCACGAGGCGCGCACCGCAGCGACGGCAAGGCAGCCGCTCGCGGCCGTACACATCGAGCACGCGGCCGAACGTGCCGCGCTCGCCGTTCGCATCGCGATAGTCGCGCAGACTCGTGCCGCGCGCCGCGATGGCCTCGCGCAGCACCGCGACGATTGCCTCGCGCAGGAGCGCCGCCTCGGCGGGCGTCACGCGCCGCGCTGCACGCGAGGGATCAACGCCCGCGCGCCAGAGCGCTTCGTTCGCGTAGATGTTCCCGATGCCCGCGACGCGGCGCTGATCCATGATGACCTTCTTCACCGCGCTCGACGACGCCTGCAGGATCTCCAGCAGGCGAGTGGCGGTGAACTCGCACGTGAGGGGCTCGACGCCCAGCGCCGCCGAGCACGCGCGGAAGCGCTCGGCGGACATGAGCGTAACCGTGCCGAGGCGGCGCACGTCCCGGAAATGCAGGACCCGGCCGTCGGCCAGCTCGATCGCCATGGTGGAGTAGCGTCGCTCATCGGTACTCAGCGCGCCATCATCCACGAGCAGCGCACCGGTGAAACGCAGGTGCACCACGAGGTGATCCGTCGAGGAGAGATCCAGCACGATCATCTTGGCCCGACGCCAGCAGTGCAGCACGGTGGCGCCGGCCAGGCGCGCGGCGAAGCGCCCGGGCGTCGTTTCGCGCAGCACGTCGGGGCGAGTGACGGTGACGCCGGTAATGCGTGCGCCGCTGATGGCACGGTCCAGATCCGCGGAGATGGTCTCCGTTTCAGGCAGTTCTGGCATTGCGCCGCAACTCCCGCCAGCCGATATCGGCGCGATACTGCTTGCCGTCGAACACCACGCCGCGCGCCGCGGCCGCGCTCGCCTGCTGGGCATCGGCCAGCGATGCCGCCACCGCCGTCACCGAGAGCACGCGCCCGCCAGCGGTGACGAGCGTGCCATCCGGGCGCCGGCGCGTGCCGGCGTGAAAGATGTGCACGTCCGGCCGGGGATCCGGCAGCGTGATGGGCGCACCCAGGCGCGGCGCATCGGGATAGCCGGCGGCAGCGACCACCGTGGTCACCGCGTGCCGCGCGCTCCAGCGGAGCGGCTCCCCGCCCAGCGGTTCGCCCCGCGCGACGGCCAGCAGCGGCGCCACCAGATCGCTCTCGAGGAGCGGCAGGAGCGCCTGCGTCTCCGGGTCGCCGAAGCGGCAGTTGAATTCCACTACGCGCGGGCCGGTCGCCGTGAGCATGAGTCCCGCGTAGAGCAGCCCGGTGAAGGGCGTGCCCTCCGCGCGCAGCGTGTCCAGCGTGGGGAGGATCACGCGGTCCACCATGTCCTGCACGCGCTCGGGCGTACCCACGGTGACCGGTGCGTAGGCGCCCATGCCGCCCGTGTTGGGGCCATGGTCGCCCTCCAGCAGACGCTTGTGATCCTGCGCAGGGATCATCGGCAGCACGTTCGTGCCGTCCGTGATGACGAAGAGCGAGAGCTCCTCGCCCGGCATGAACTCCTCCACGAGAATCTCGTTGCCGGCGGCGCCGTAGGCGTGCTCGAGCAGCATGGCGTCAATGGCGGCATCGGCTTCGGCAACGCTCGCGCAGACGACCACGCCCTTGCCGGCGGCGAGTCCCGCGGCCTTGATCACCACGGGCAGGCCCATGCGGCGCACCGCATCGCGCGCCAGTGCCGGATCGCTGCTGGCGATGGCGCGCGCGGTCGCCACACCGGCGCGCGTCATGAGCTCCTTGGCGAAGCGCTTGGAGGATTCAATGCGGGCGGCCGCCGCGCTGGGCCCGAACGCAGGAAGACCCGCTTCGCGGAGTGCGTCCACGAGGCCCGCGGCCAGCGGTGCCTCCGGGCCCACGACGGTGAGATCGGGGCGTTCGGCGCGCGCCAGCGCCACGAGGCCGTTCACACTCGATGCACTGACATCCACGCACCGTCCCAGCTCTGCGATTCCCGGATTCCCGGGCGCGGCGACGATGTCGAGCGCCGGGTTGTCACGAGCGAACTTCCAGGCGAGGGCGTGCTCACGACCGCCCCCGCCGACGATCAGCAGCTTCATCGCGAGGTGGCGTTGCGGAAGGCATCGGTGAAGGCATCGCGCGCGGTGCGCAGCAGATCGCTCACCTGGTCCACGGCACCGCGTGCCTGGTCACCGTAGTAGCTGGCCGCTTCCGCGTAGTCGCTGCTCAGCGGACGATCGGTGTCGCCCCGGTGAGGATAGTCGCCGTTCACGATGCGCTCGTAGGCGCCCGTTTCCACCCAGCGCTGCAGTTCCGCGGCGCGCATGGTGTTGAAGGGGTGCGTGCGGAATGCCACGTTGAGCACCTTGAAAATCGAATCAATGGCGGTGCCACCCGTGTCGTACTCGCGCGCCTGGGTCATGAATTCCTCGAGGCTCGTCTCATCGTCGCTGGGCGTGCCTCCGGCAAACTTGAGGAAGAGCCGCATGGACGACTCGGGATCCTGCGTGGCCAGCAGTCCCGCGCGGTCGGAGGACAGTTCCGCCTTGCGCGACCACTCCATGAGCGCGAGCTGGATGGGGAGCGCAATGAGCCCGAGTCCCGGAATCGTGTTGAACCCCAGATTGAGAATGATCAGCGCGAGCGTGGTGTACGTGGAATGGCCGCTCATCACGTGCCCCAGCTCGTGGCCCAGGATGACGCGCTGTTCGTCGCGGGCAAGCAGCGCCAGCGCACCGGAGTTCACGACAATGAACGGCTTGTCGAATCCTACCGCCATGGCGTTCGCCACGGGTGTCTGCGACACGAACAGTTCGGGGCGTTCCGGCCAATCCATGGTCGCCAGCACTTCAGTGTACAGCGCATCGAGGCGCGGGCGCTGGCCGGGGCCCACGCGCACTGCGTTGGCGGTGAACAGGTGCCGGACGCCGCGCTCGCCGATGAGCCCCATCACCTTGCGCAGCACCTCGTCGAAGCCGGGCAGGGAACGCAGGGTGTTGAGCGCGGCGCGGTCGGCGGGGTGCTCCCACGCGCTCGGGGCAATGCTGGTGAGGATCCTGGCGTCGGGCATATGACCTCCGAAATGGGGTGCGTCAGCCGTTCACGTCACAGGCCCGCGAGCGCCTGCGAGAGATCGTTCGTCAAATCCTTGATGTCTTCCACGCCACACGAGAGCCGGATCATCCCGTCGGTAATGCCCAGTTCGGCACGACGGTCCGGCGGCACGGACGCGTGAGTCATCGAGGCCGGGTGGCTGATGAGACTTTCCACGCCACCCAACGATTCCGCCAGCGAAAAGATTCGGACGCGCTCCAGCACGTGGGCCGCGCGCGCCTTCGAGCCCATGTCCACTGTGATCATGCCGCCGAACCCCGACATCTGGCGACAGGCCAGCTCGTGCTGCGGGTGTGACGGCAGCCCCGGATACACGACGTGTTCGCTTCCCAGGCGTCCGCTGAGCCACGCCGCGATCGCGCGGCCGTTCTCGTCGTGTCGCGGCATGCGCAGGTGCAGCGTCTTGGTGCCGCGCAGGGCGAGCCAGCAGTCGAACGGACCCGGCACCGCGCCCGCGGCGTTCTGGATGAATCCCAGCCGCTGGGCCAGCTCGTCATCACGCACGAGCGCCATGCCGCCGATCATGTCACTATGGCCATTCAGATACTTCGTGGTAGAATGGAAGACAATGTCGGCGCCGTGCTGGAACGGTCGCTGGAAGAACGGCGTCGCGAAGGTATTGTCCACGATGAGCAGCGCGCCGGCCTGGTGCGCCGCCGCGGCTGCCGCCGCGAGATCGGTCACTCGCATGAGTGGATTGGTCGGCGTCTCCACGAGCACCGCCACGGTGCGCGGCGTACAGGCACTCGCGATGCGCGCCGCATCAACGGTATCCACGTACGTGAATTCGAGCCCGTGATGGCGCAGCAGTTTGTCGAACAACCGGAACGTCCCGCCGTACACGTTCTCGCCGCAGATGATGTGATCGCCGGATGTGAAGAGCTTCATGATGGAATCCACGCACGCCGTGCCGCTGGCGAACGCGAAGCCATGTTCCGCTCCCTCCAGTGCTGCTACGTTTCGTTCCAGCGCTTCACGCGTGGGATTCCTGCTCCGGGCGTATTCGTAGCCCTTGTTCCGCCCCAGGCCATCCTGGACATAGGTGGACGTGAGGTACACCGGAGTCATGATGGCGCCGGCGAGCGGTTCGGGGCGCTGGCCCGCGTGGATGGCCCGCGTGCCGAAGGCAGTATCGAGATCGTCGTCGTAGATGCGTGTCATCAGGAGAGGTCTGTGGGGAGTTCGGGCAAGATAACCGGAGCGCGACCGTGACGCATCCGTTCGAGACCGAGAGCAAGCGCTGTCTGATCGTCGACGATGAGGCGGCGCTGCGGCAGCCCCTGGCGCGGCTGATGGAGCGGGGCGGCTTCGAGTGCTTCGAGGCCGACTCGGCGGAAGAGGCGCTCGAGATCCTGGCGCGCCAGCCGGTGACCCTCGTACTCTCGGACCTCTGCATGGGAGGAATGGACGGCCGCGCGCTGCTCGCTCGTGTGCGCGAGTGCTATCCCGACGTCGCGGTCATCATGCTCACCGGGGTGACGCAGGTCGAGGTGGCGGTGTCGTGCCTGTCCGCCGGCGCCATGGACTACATCACCAAGCCGTTCGTGCTGGACGAGGTGTGCGCGCGCGTGGCGCAGGCCATGGAGAAGCGGCGGCTCCTGCGCGAGAACCGGGAATATCGCGAGCGGCTGGAGCTGCGCGTACGCGAGCAGGCCGTCCGCCTGGAGGAACTCTATCTGGGCGGGATTCAGTCACTCGCCGCCGCCCTCGAGCTCAAGGACCCCTATACGCGGGGGCATTCCGAACGGGTGAGCCGCCACGGGGGCCAGATTGCGCGCACGCTGGGCCTTGGCGCGACCATGGTGCGCAGCATTGAACTCGGCGGCCAGTTGCACGACGTGGGCAAGATCGGCGTCCGGGAATCCGTTCTCAACAAGCCCGGCCCGCTCACGCGTGAGGAATACCAGCACATCATGACCCACCCGCTGCTTGGCTGGCGCATTCTGCACCCGCTACTCGGCCATGAGTCCTCGGTACTCAACGTGGTACGATCGCACCACGAGCGACTCGACGGCAGCGGCGTGCCGGACGGTCTCTCCGGCGACCAGATTCCGCTCGAAGCACGCATCATTTCGGTGGCCGACGCGTACGATGCCATGATGAGCCGCCGCCCTTATCGCGCCGGACTCCGGGCTGCCGATGCACTGGCCGAGCTGCGCCGCGAGGCAGGGTCGCAGTTCGATCCGATGGTGGTGGAGGCGTTCGTGAGGACGTGGCGGCGCGCTCCGCTTCGCGTCGCTGCGCAGCGGGGAAGCGCCTCGGCCGCCTTCGGCGGCTCGCCTGCGGGCCGCGGCGAGGGCGCCTGACGGCGTCTCGCCTGCGAACTCGCCACTCACTCCGGCCTGCCGGCGACAGGCTACCAGCCATCACGACAGTACGGGATGCACCGCATCAACGGCATGACAGGATTTCAGGATTTACAGGATTTGCGGCGCTGAACTGACTTTCACCGGACTATTTGCTTCGCGGTTGTTCGATGTGCCCGGAGTGGATCGCAGCATCACGATTCGCCTCTGCGGCATCCTGTGAATCCTGTGAATCCTGTCGCCTTGTTTCTTGCGTCCCGGTCGGCACGTGGGCGTGGGGCGCGGAGTCGGCAGTGGGGGAGGAGCGTTCGCGGCCGGTGGTAGCCGGCCACCACTTCCCGCATCGCCGCTGAGACGCGGAGCGCCTCAGCGGCGGTGCCTACAGCTCAAACCGCGTCATCGCCCCCTTCAGCCGGCTGGCAATATCCGCAAGGTGCTGGCTACTCTCGGTGACGTGCATCATGGACGCGGTCTGCTCCTGAACCACGGCGCTCACCTCCTGTGAGGTGCTCGCGTTCTGCTCCGCGACGACGGCCACCGACTCGATTTCCCGGGCGAGCGACTCCGCCTCCTCGCGCTGCGCGATGGACGACTCCACGATGAGCGCCACGGCGTCCCGGCTCCCTTCAATCTCGTTCGCGATCTGGGAGAGCGCGCCCGTCGAGGACCGGATCACGCTCTCGCCGGCGCCTACACGGTCGCGCACGTCGTGAATGTGGCGGGCCGTACGCTCAGAGACCTGCTGGATCTCGCCCGCGAGCGTACGAATGTTCTCCAGCGCATCGCCGGTCCGATGGGCGAGCTTGCGCACCTCCTCCGCCACGACGGCAAAGCCGCGGCCGTGCTCGCCGGCGCGCGCGGCCTCGATCGCGGCGTTCAGCGCGAGCAGGTTGGTCTGGCGCGCGATGCTGGCAATGGCGTCGGTGATCTGGCCGATGCGCTGCGACTTGTCACCCAGTTCGGCCACGGCGGGCACGGCGTCTCCGGTGACGGTGGCAATGGTGCGCATGCTGGAGAGCGCCGCTTCGGCGGCTTCTGTCGCGCGGCGCGCGGACATGGAGACAGCGTCCGCCGCCATGCTCGCGCGCTGGGCGTGCGCGCTCACTTCCTGCGCTCGTGTCGCTACGCGAGAGGAGATGCCGGCGATGGCTGTGATCCCCTGCGTCTGCTGCACGGCGGCCGTCGCGATGGACTGCGCGGCGCCCGCCACCTGCTCGGTGGACGCGCTCATCTGCTGCGCGCCGGCGGCGAGCTGGTGCGCGGTGGACGCGACTTCATTGGCGCCCGTCTCCACGTCGCGCAGCAGGTCGCGCAGGCCCGCGGTCATGGTGCGGAAGGACTCGGCCAGGACGCCCACCTCGTCACCCGATGCATACGTGAGATCCGTGCGCAAGCTGCCGCGCGCGACGGCTTCCGCATGACCGGCCACGCTCTCGATGCCCGTGGTGAGCCGGCGCGCCAGCGCCGATGAGATGACGTAGGTGGCCAGCAGCACCACGATGGGCAGCCAGGCGAGACGCGCCATTTCGCTCGAGAGGTCCTGCAGGAACGATTCGGCATCCAGCGCAGCCACGACGTAGCCTGCCACCGAGCCATCCGCGCGGCGCACTGGCGCGGCCGCGGCGAGCTGCCGCCCCTGCGGCATGGCGTAGAGATCGGAAATGCCGCCCGAGCCGCTCGCGAGCCGATCCGCGAGACCTGGTGGCGGCGACCATGCCCGGCTGTACTGCGGTTGTCCGGCGGCCCAGGATGAATGCACCAGATAGCCGAATGACGTCCCGCGCCGGCGCACGATGGCCAGGCCGCTGCTCAGCTCGTGCGAGTCGCCGCCATTCGCCTCCCAGAGTCGCTTGAGTGCATCGCGCGCCGTCACGAATGCCGCGGTGTTCTGTCCCGTCGGCGCCGCAATGGAATCCAGCGCCTCGCCGCGGATCGCCACGCTCGCGCTGGCCGCGATCGCCGCCAGTCGCTGTCCATTGAGCTGGGTGTAGCGGGCGCGGCTCACGAAGTAGCCGGGCACCAGCACGAGAATCAGCGTGGCCAGCACGGCCCCCGCGCTGATGAACGACATCTTGGACCGGAAGGGAAGCCGGGAGATCCAGTTCTGAACGTGCGAGATGGACATGCCTGAGGGGAGAGGAGCGACCGATTGTGACACGTGTCACGCGGACGGTCGCGCACTGATCACCTAACGCGCGAGCGGCCGCAATGGTAACGCTCGGGCCATTGGCGAGTCTCTTGGGTACCACTAGCTTTGGCGAATCGTGACGGAGGAGATGGCGTGTACGAGGGGCTGATGGTCAGCGTATCCGGGGTCCGTGGCCGGGTGGGGGAAGCGTTGACCCCCGAAGTCGTGACGAGATTTGCGGCCGGATTTGGCGCCTGGGCACGCTCCGCGGGTGGCTCGCGCACCATCGTGGTGGGACGCGACTCGCGTGTGTCGGGTCCGATGTTTCACCATGCGACAATCGCCGCGCTGCAGTCGGTGGGGTGCGATATCGTTGATGTCGGTCTGGCGCCAACCCCCACGATTCAGCTCGCGGTGGAGTATCACCATGCGGCGGGCGGGCTCGCGATCACGGCGAGCCACAATCCCATCGAATGGAACGCGCTCAAGTTCATCGGGCCGAGCGGGCTCTTTCTGGATGGCGCGGAAGCGGCGGCCATGCGGCGCGTGGTGGACGGAATCATCCCGCGTGCGGGGTGGGATTCCCTTGGCGTCGTGCACTCGGATTCGGCCGCGATTGAGCGGCACATCGAACGCGTCCTGGCACTTCCGTTCATCGACGTCGCCGGCATTCGGGCGCGCCGCTTCAAGGTCGCACTGGACTGTGTGCGCGGCGCCGGTGGCGCGATCCTGCCGGCGCTGCTCGACCGCTTCGGTTGCAACGTCAGCGCGATCAATCTGGAGACCGACGGTCGCTTCCCGCGCCCGCCCGAGCCGGTCGCCGCGAACCTGGGAGAGCTGGAGCAGCTGGTGCGAACATCGGGCGCCGACATTGGTTTCGCCACCGATCCGGATGGCGACCGGTTGGCGATCGTTTCGGATGAAGGGGTGGCGATCGGGGAGGATTGGACGCTGGCACTGGCGGCCCGGCTCGCGCTGCGCTATCGACCCGGTCCGATCGTCGCGAATCTGTCAACCAGCCGGATCGTTGACGACATCGCGGCAGAGGCCGGGACACACGTGGTGCGGGCGCCGGTTGGTGAGGTCAATGTGGCGGTGCGCATGCGGAAGGAAGGCGCGGCGATTGGCGGCGAGGGGAACGGCGGGGTCATTCTGTCCGAGGTGCACCTGGGCCGCGACGCGCCGGTCGGCGTGGCCCTGCTATTGCAGATGCTGCGAGAAGACGGACGGCCGTTATCCGCAACGATCGCGGGCTATCCGCGCTACGCCATCGTCAAGGACAAGCTCGACGGGCCGAACGCATCACTGGAAAGCGTGTACCAGTCTCTCCGGGCCGCCTTTCCGACGGCGGAGGCGGATACGCAGGATGGGTTGCGCCTGTCGTGGACGGATCGCTGGGTGCACGTTCGCCCTTCGGGAACAGAACCGATAGTTCGTGTGATCGCGGAAGCGCCAACCGAGGCCGCTGCCCGTGAGCTGATTGTGCGTGCGCGCGTTCCACTGGATGCGCTGGGTTCGCGGAAACTCTGACTCGAGATTGCCATGTGCGGAATTGTCGGATACATCGGACCACGCGTTGCCTCGCCCCTGCTGCTCGAGGGACTCAAGCGCCTGGAGTATCGCGGCTACGACTCGGCTGGCGTGGCGATCATGAACGGCAAGGGCGTCGAGACGCGCAAGGCGCCGGGCAAGATTTCGCAGCTCGAAGAGGTCGTTCTCGCTGATCCGGTCAACGGCACGCTCGGCATTGCGCACACGCGGTGGGCGACCCACGGCGCACCCAACTTCTGCAACGCGCACCCGCAGATCTCCTGCGACGGCGAGATCGCGGTGGTGCACAACGGGATCATCGAGAACGCGACGGTGCTCCGGAAAGCGCTGCGCGATCAGGGGCACGACTTCCGGTCGGAAACCGACACGGAGGTGCTGGCGCACCTCATCGAGGAGTTTTTCGACGGCAATCTCGAGGAGGCGGTGATCGAGGCGTTGCGCAAGGTGGAAGGCACGTACGGCATCGCGGTGATTTCCTCGCTGGACCGCAACAAGATCGTCGCGGCGCGCAAGGGCAGTCCACTCCTCGTGGGACTGGGCGAGGAGGAGTACTTTGTCGCCAGCGACGTGTCCGCCATCCTGGCGCACACCCGCCGAGTGGTGTACCTGGACGATGGCGATCTGGCCGTGCTCACGCGCGACGGCTACAAGGTCATTGACAAGCAGTCGGCGCCGCTCGTCCGCGCGGTGAACCGCATTGACTGGGATCTCGACATGATCGAGCGCGGTGGGTTCGCGCATTTCATGTTGAAGGAGATTTTCGAGCAGCCGGCCACGATCGAGAACACGATGCGTGGCCGGCTGCTCGCCGATGAGGGCATGGCGCGACTGGGCGGTCTCAATCTGACCTCCGAACAGCTCCTGGAATTCGACAATATCGTGATCACGGCGTGCGGAACGAGCTGGCATTCGGCCCTCATTGGCGAGTTCATGCTCGAGGAGCTGGCGCGCATTCCGGTCGAGGTGGAATACGCCTCGGAATTCCGCTACCGGAATCCCATCATCACGAACAGGACACTCTGCATCGTGATCTCGCAGTCCGGGGAAACGGCGGACACGCTCGCCGCCATGCGTGAGGCCAAGCGCCGCGGGGCGCGGACGCTCGGCATCGTGAACGTCGTGGGCTCCACGATCGCGCGCGAGTCGGATGGGGGCGTGTACATCCACGCCGGTCCCGAGATCGGTGTGGCATCCACGAAGGCATTCACCTGTCAGGTCATGGCGCTGGCCCTGTTCACGCTGCGGCTGGCGCGGCTGCGCGGGCTGTCGCGGGAGGACGGACGCGCGATCGTACAGGCCATGCAGGCGCTCCCCGCGCAGATCCAGCAGATCCTCGATCGCGCGAGCGAAATCGAGCGGATCGCGGATGAGTTCAAGCACGTGTCGAACTTCCTGTACCTGGGACGCGGCTTCAACTTCCCGGCGGCGCTCGAAGGCGCGCTCAAGCTCAAGGAGATCAGCTACATTCACGCGGAAGGCTATCCGGCCGCGGAGATGAAGCACGGGCCCATCGCACTGATCGACGAGCACATGCCCGTGGTGTTCATCGCTCCGCACGATTCGGCATTCGACAAGATCGTGTCGAACGTGCAGGAAGTGAAAGCGCGCGGCGGCTGCGTGATCGCGCTGACGAGCCGGGAGGAACCTGCGCTCGAAGGGAAGATCGATTACGAGTTCCGCATCCCCGAAACGATCGACATGTTCACGCCCGTGCTCGCCTGCGTGCCGCTGCAACTGCTCGCGTACTACATCGCCGTCAACCGCGGCGCCAATGTGGATCAGCCGCGCAACCTGGCGAAGTCGGTGACGGTGGAATAGCCGCCGTGAGGGGAGGGGGATGGCGACGCTCGGGCTGCCTGCAACCCGGGCGTCTTGCTGTTCGCACGTCATCACCGGTGGCATACGGCCGTGCAGGCGACGAACTTTCGCTGGTACCCGGTGCGTTCTGCTCCTGCCATTTCCAGCGACCCGCTACCATCAATGCGCCTCCTCCTCCAGCGAGTCTCCCGCGCCGAAGTTCGCGTTGACGGTGTGGTGAAGGGGCGTATTGGGCGCGGTTACTGTGTGCTGGTGGGTTTCACGCATGGAGATGGCGACGAGCAGGTGGCGTGGATGGCGGAGAAGGTGCGCGGGCTGCGGCTCTTCGGAGACGCGGAGGGCAGGATGAATCTCGCGCTCGGCGAGGTGGGCGGTGCAGTACTCGTGGTGTCGCAGTTCACGCTGTACGGCGATGCGCGCAAGGGCCGCCGTCCCAGCTTCATTGACGCGGCGCGGCCGGAGGCCGCGGATGCGCTCTACCAGCGCTTCGTCGCGCGGCTGCGCGGGGACGGCATTCACGTGGAAACCGGAGAGTTCGGCGCGATGATGGAAGTGGATCTCGTCAATGATGGTCCCGTCACGCTCTGGCTGGAGCGCTGATGCTCCGGGTGATTCTTGCCTCGCAGTCGCCACGCCGCCGGCAGCTCCTCACGATGATCGGTATCGCGCACACCGTCGTGCCGCCGGATATTGACGAAACGTATCCGGCGGGCGAGCAGCCGGCGGCGCACGCCGAGCGGCTCGCCCGCGAGAAGGCGGCGGCCATCGCGCTCCGCTGTCCTGATACCGTGGTGATTGGTGCGGACACGATCGTGGTGATCGACTCACGCGTGCTGGGCAAACCCCGCGACATCGAGGATGCGGCGCGCATGCTGCGCGAATTGAGCGGGCGCACCCATGTGGTGCATACGGGCGTCGCCGTGTCGCGCGGCGGACGCATGGTGTCGGACGTGGCGTCGGTCGCGGTGACCTTTCGCGCGCTCACCCACGCGGACATCACGGCCTACGTCGCCACCGGCGAACCCATGGACAAGGCGGGCGCATACGGGGTCCAGGGCTACGGCTCCACGATCGTGGATCATATTGACGGCGACTATTTCGCCGTCATGGGCCTCGCGCTCAACACGCTCGTCCGTCTGCTGGAGCGCGTCGGGATCCGCTACGATTTCGAGCGGCTGCTGGATGCGGGGCTTCCGGAGACGTGAGCAGCACGGGGGTTCCCACCGCGACGTACGATTCGCCGCTGCAGCGCTGCCCGCTCTGCGACGCAACGGCAATCGTCGCATACGATCACGATTTTCGCGGCGCGCGCATTGCCCGCTGCACCCACTGCGGCGTGCTGTTCATGAACCCGCAGTACAGCGAAGCCTGGCTGGCCACGTACTACGCGACCTACATCCGCGAGGATCTGGAGAGCGCCGAGCAGCACCGGGCGCGTCATCTGCACAAGGCGGCGAACATCGCCTTCGTTGAGCGATACGTGCGCCCCGGCCGGTTCCTGTCCATCGGCTGCGGCGATGGCGTGGAGCTGGACGCGGCGGCCGAGCGCGGCTGGCGCGTGGAAGGGTACGACGTTGACGCGGCAACCACGGCGCGCGTTGCGCGGCGCACCGGCGCCATGATCTACACGGGCGACCTCTTCGCCTTGCCGCTGGAACGGGGCGCGTACGATTGCGTGTATCTGGATCAGGTGCTCGAGCATCCCCGGAATCCCGCAGACTACCTGCGGCTCTGTCGCCGGCTCGTGCACGCCGATGGCGTCGTCTATATCGGTGTGCCCAACATTCGCTCGCTCTCTTCGCGCTTCAAGACGCTGCTGGGCAAGGCGGGACTCAAGCGGCGGCATCGCGGCAAGCACTACGACAGTTGGCATCATCTGTTCTACTATTCGCCCGCGACGCTTCCGCGCCTGATGGAGGAGCGGTTCGGATTCCGTGTGGAGTGCGTGCGCGGGGAT
The DNA here is from genome assembly GCA_036393195.1 of Gemmatimonadaceae bacterium. GTDB lineage: Bacteria > Gemmatimonadota > Gemmatimonadetes > Gemmatimonadales > Gemmatimonadaceae > JADGGM01. The sequence goes on from DASVWN010000038.1 coordinate 29,968, forward strand.
CCACGCCCCTTGCTCCACCCGGGTGCGGCGGATGAGTGGAGAGATGCGATGGTGCGGCGGGTGCCGGCGCTCGACTCGTCCTTCGTCATTCTGGCGCGCCCGGGGCGCTGAAGCTGCCGCGCCGGCGGTGCGCTACGCGCCGTAGTGCCTGGCCCAGCGCTCCACGCGGTCGAGCACATCGCGCGTCCCGAGGCTGCTCATGCGCCCCGTGCGCCGATCGGTGGCGAGTCGCCCGTCGCGCATCGTGTCACCGTAGGCGTTCACCAGCAGATCCTGGAAGCGCCGGTACGGTCCGGTGCGCAGCGGGTTGCTGTAGCCAATGAGGCCGATCACCGGCCGGTCGAGCGCCACGGCAACGTGCAGCGGGCCGGTATCGAGCGAGATGACGAGCGCTGACGCGTCGACGATGCTGACGAGCTTGCGCAGGCCGCTGCCGAGCTGCGATACCGGTGCGTGCCGGGCGTGCTCGAGGATCGTCGCCCTGGTGGCCATCTCGCGCGGGGATTGCCCGCCCACGAGCACGGGCTGCAGGCCATAATCTGCGTAGAGCACGTCGGCGACTTCGGCCCAGCGTTCGGCGATCCAGTCCTTGTCCGCGCGACTGCTGCCAATGACGAGCGACGCGATGGGGCGATCGAAGCGCGACGCGAACTCACGCTGCCAGGCCCGTTCGCTGTCCCAGGGGCCGAGCCCCCACTGCACGGGTTCGCTCGCGATGCCGAGTGCCTGCACGAATTCGAGGTATTCGTCCTGGATGTGCTGCGGCTGGTGCGGCGGAAGCCGGCGGTTGGTGAAGAGCCAGTTCGCATCGCGCGCGCGTGCCCGGTCATAGCCCAGCCTGATGGGTGCGCCGCTGAAGGCGGTGATGACTCCGGCCTTCAGGTAATCCTGGAGCGCGAGCGTGATATCGAACGAACGCGCGTGCAGCAGGCGGCGCACATCGCTGAACGCGCGCCACCCGCGCGAGCGGTCGAACGGGATGATCTCGTCAATCAGCGGATGCCCGCGCACGAGCGATGCCGGCCCCGGCTGCAGCACCCAGGTGATGCGGCTGGCGGGCTCCGAGCGCTTGATGGCGTTGATCACGGGCAGGACGTGCACCGCATCCCCCGCGGCGCTCAGCATGACGATGCAGAACGATCGTGATGTGGCAGCGTCGCCCGGCGCGGCGTGCAATGCAGGGAGCGGGTCGGTCACCATGGGAAGGACGGGCGTGGTGCGCTTGTGGCGCGCGATCAGTGCCGGAGGAAATGTATGCATGCGCGCAACGATCGTGGAATTGAGGACGACATGACGCCGCGATATACTTCGCCCGCACGAGCGGTCGCGTATCCCCTGACGCTCGGTGGAGCGATGCCTTGGGACCACGGCTGTCTGCCTTCCTGATTGTGCACGATGAGGAACGACATCTTCCGGAGTGCCTGGCTTCGCTGGCCGGCCTCGCGGATGAAATCGTCGTGCTCGACGATGGCTCGAACGATGCAACGGTGCGCCTCGCGCGCGCGGCCGGTGCCAGGGTCGAGCATCGTGCCTTCGACGACTTCGGGCATCAGAAGCAGGCCGCACTGGAGCTGACGACCGGTGACTGGGTGTTCTCCATCGATGCCGATGAACGCGTCTCCCCCGAGCTGGCCCGTGCGCTGCGCGATGCGATCGCGCGCGCGGCCCCGTGCGATGGCTACTGGATTCGACGCGAGGTGATCTATCTGGGCAGTCCGCTCCGGTATGGCGGAATGGGGTCGGAGTGGGTGCTGCGGCTCGCGCGGCGTGCCCGGGCGCGGTTCGAACTGCTGCCGGTGCACGAGCATCTTCTCGTGGATGGCCCGCTCGCGCGCCTCCCGGGCACGCTGCGCCACATCAAGTATCAGCGCCTCGCCGAACATGTGGCGCAGTTGAACCGGTACACCGACCTCGCATCGCTGCGGCTGCGTGGCACAGGACGCCGCTTCCGGCTGTGGCACCTGCTGCGCATTCCGTTCGAGATCTGGTCGCGGCTGATCTTCAAGCTGGGCATCCTGGATGGCCGTCCCGGCATCATCTGGGCCGCCATGGCGGGGTTCTACTCGTTCCTGAAGTACGCCAAGCTGTGGACGGGGCCGGAGCAGTCGTGACGCCGCCTGCGGCCGCACCGCGGCGCGTGCTCGTCATCCAGCTCAGGCGATTGGGCGACGTGGTGCTGACGACGCCGCTGGTCGAGGATCTGCACTCCGCGTTTCCGGACGCGGCGATCGACTTTCTTGTCGGCGCCCGCGCCGCGCCGCTGCTGGACGGGCTGCCGAATCTGCATGAGCGCATCGTCTACGACCCGGCGCGTGCCGGCGCCATGCGCCGGCTCGTTCGTGCCCACGCGTACGACTGGATCATTGACATCCAGTCGAATCCGCGTACGGCGCTGCTCACCCTGCTCTCGGGTGCGCGCGTGCGGGTGGGATGGCGGGTCACAGGGTGGGGAAGCGCCTACACGCATCGCCTGGCGCGTTCTGGTCGTCCGCCCGAGTACGTGGTACGGGAGCGGCAGCGCCTGCTCGAGCTCGTTGGCGTTCCGGTCTCGCCACGCACCGCGCGGCTCGGTGTGAGCACAGCGGAGCGCGCCGCGGCCGAGTCGGCGCTCCGCGCGCTGGGCGCGCCGGAAGGGAAGCCGCGCGCCGCCATGGTGCTCTCCGCCGGCGAGTCCGCCAAGGAATGGAGTGTGGAGCGCTTCGCGGATGTTGCGACGGCCCTCGAGGCCGGGGGCACGGTGCCCGTGCTGCTGCCGGCACCGGGCGACGAGGCAAAGGTCGCGGCCTTTCGCGCGCGGACCGCGGCCGGCATCATTGCGGATGCGCAGGCGCTGCGTCCGTGCATGGCGCTCATGGCATCGTGCAGCGTACTCCTGTCGGCCGACACGGGACCCGCGCACATGGCCATGGCGCTCGGCGTGCCCACGGTCACGATCTACGGCCCGCGCCCACCCGTACTCTGGAATCCGGGTCGCGCCGATACGCTGGCGCTCTGGGCGGGCGATGAGGGGTGCTGCCACCGCGACCGGTGCGTGCTCGACGGCGCGTGCATGGCGGCCATCACCGTTGCGCAGGTGCTCGACACGCTGCATTCGTTGCTCGTGCGGCCCGCCGCGCAGGGCGTGCCACGCTCGCGCGACTCCACGCATGGGGTGCACCACACCGAGGGAATGCGACATGAATGATGGGATTGGCAGTCTGGTGGCGCAGCTCGCGGCCACCAACATCGAGCTGTGGCACGAGGAGGATCGCGCGCGGGTGCCGGACGACCACCAGGTGGCCGCGGCCAAGCGGCGCGTGGATCAGCTCAATCAGCGGCGCAACGACCTGATCGAGCGCATTGACGAAGCGGTCCGCGAGAGCGTGCGCACCGCGCAGCAGGCCGATGGCGATGGCTGAAACCGTCGGGTCGCTGGTGGACAAGCTGACCATCGTGGAGCTCAAGATCTACCACATGCGCGAACAGGCGGAGCGGCGCGATACCAGCCCGGAGTTCCGCGAGCAGTGCCTGCAGCGGGCGCTGGTGATGGAACAGCAGCGCGACGATCTGGCGGAGGAGCTCTCCACGCTCGTGGCGGACATCGCATCCGGACGGGTGGTGCCCAGGGTATATCGGCAGTTCAAGATGTATAACGATCCCATATATCGGACCGGCGGGCCCGGGCCGGCAGGGCAGACGGGGCCGTCCCCGCGGCGCGGCGGTGCGTGAGCGGCGCACTCGTGAATGCGCCGCGCGTCGTGCACCTCGACACGGAGCGTGGATGGCGCGGTGGTGAGCGGCAGGTGCTGTGGCTGGCCGGGCAGCTCACGCGCTGTGGCCACCGCTCGATTGTGGCCGCGCGCAGCGGGGAACCACTTGCGGCGCGCGCCGCCACGGCGGGCCTCGACGTCGTGCACTGCGATCCGCGCATGGAATTCGACCCGCTCGCCGCGCTGCGGCTGCGCGCCCTGGTGCGGCGCGAGCAGATGGACATCGTGCACGCCCATACGGCGCATGCGGTGGCACTCGGCGCGATGACGGTCGCCGGCACGGCGGCCCGGCTGGTGGTCACGCGGCGCGTGGATTTCGCGTTGCGACGGAACGGCTTCACCCGCTGGAAGTACGGCCGGGCATCGGCGATCATCGCGATTTCCGGGGCGGTGCGCGACGCACTGCTCGCCGGCGGCGTGGACGCTGCGCGCATCACCGTCGTGCGCGACGGGGTTCCGCTGGATCGCCAGGTTTCCGCCGCGTCGCCTGACACGCTGGCGGCGCTCGGCGTGCCACCGGGCAGTCCGCTCGTGGTGATGGTGGCCGCACTCGTGCAGCACAAGGACCCGCTCACCTTCGTGTCCGCCGTGAACGCGATGCGCGGCCGCGTGCCCCTGGCTCGTGCATTGCTCGTGGGCGATGGACCGTTGCGCCAGGCGGTGCGGGACGAGATCGCACGGCTCGGACTGGGCGACGTGCTCATGCTCACCGGCTATCGCACGGACGCGGACGCGCTCATCGCCGCGGCCAGCGTCGTCGTCCTGAGCTCGGAGCAGGAAGGCATGGGATCGGTTCTGCTCGACGCAATGGCCCTGGGCAAACCGGTTGCGTCGACCACGGCGGGCGGAATTCCCGACGTGGTGAGCGATGCCGAAACGGGCCTGCTGGTGCCACGGCACGACGGCGCGGCCCTGGGCGACGCGATAGCGCGGCTGCTCACGGATACCGCTCTCGCGGAGCGGCTTGGACGTGCGGGCGCAGTACGGGCACGACAGTTCTCGATGGAGCAGACCGCCGCGGCGACCGCCGCGGTCTATGCGCGCGTGCTGGCGGAGCGGGGGCGGTCCCGGTAGCTGGCGTCCCAGCGCGCGACTCGTTCGAGCACGTCGCTCACCTGGATGCGTGGCATCCGGTCGAGCCGGTGCGCGGTGCTGACCGGATAGCGCTCGCCGGGGTCACCGTACGCGTCCACCACGAGATCGTGAAAGCGGCGATAGGGTCCGACGCGCTTCGGATTGTTGTATCCCATGAGACTGATCACCGGCCGATCGAGCGCCACGGCCATGTGCAGCGGAGCAGTGTCGAGCGAGACCACGAGCGCTGAGCCGTCGAGGATCGCGACGAGCTGGCGCAACGGGACGCCGAGCGTGGAGTGCGGCGGGTGGCGCGCCAGTCGCGTGATCTCGGCTGCCGTGGCCTGCTCGCGCGCGGAATTTCCACCAGCGAGCACGGTGACCAGGCCGTACCGGTCGTGCAAGGCGTCGGACAGTTCGGCCCAGCGACTCGCAACCCATTCCTTTTGCGGATGGGTCGAGCCGATCACGAGCGTGGCGACCGGCCGATCGAAGGGTGCGAGCAGGGTCCGCTGCATTTCGCGCTCGGACTCCCACGGCCCGAGATCCCACACCACCGGCTCGTGCGGCACACCGAGCGCGCTGAGGAACTCGAAATACTGGTCCTGGACGTGCTGCGGCGCGTGGGGTGGGATGCGGCGCGACGTGAAGAGCCAGTTGAAATCGCGGGCGCGCGCCCGGTCGAAGCCAAGCTTGAGGGGAGCGTGCGCCAGCGCAGTGACGAGCCCGGCCTTGATGTACACCTGCAGATCGATGAGCACGTCGAAGGGGCGGGTAGCCAGCATCCCTCGCATGTCCGCGAGGGCGCGCCAGCCGCGCGCCTTCTCGAAGAGCAGCAGTTCGTCCACGGCCGGATGGCCGCGCACCAGCGACGCCGGACCGGGCTGCAAGATCCAGGTGAGGTGGCAGGACGGATCGTGCCGCTTGAGCGCGGTGAGGACGGGAAGGACGTGCACGGCATCGCCAATGGCGCTCATCATTACAATGCCGACGCGCCCAAGGGGCTGCCCCTTGGGCTGCCCTGGGAGGGCGCGATCAGACCGCGGGGTGGGCGAGGTCATGCGCAGTCATGGAAAGCCACTGTAGATCGGATTCCTCGACCCTCACGTCGTGCCTGCGCGCCACCTTGCGTGCCGACCGGGCGAGGCGGCGTACATTCCGCTCGGTGACGTGTCGTGAGCCGGGCGTGTCGAACCAGACGCGGTCCACGTCCAGCGCCATCGCGCGGATTTCGCCGGCGTTGGCATGCGCGATGAGCACGTTCCGCATGTTGAGATCAGGATGCCGTGCGCCCGCACGGCTGAGCGCCGCCAGCAGCTCGGCCACCGCGCGCAGGATGGGGCGCGACGTTGAACCGGGGGCTCGCGACGCCAGCGTCGCCACCAGATCGGCGGAGTCGGGCACCTCTCGCGTGACCACATCGGCGCGCGACGTGAACGGGCCGGCGGGATAGATCGCATACGCGAGGAGCTGCGGCGTGGGCACGCCGGCGTGCGCCAGGCGGAGCGCGACGTCGAGCTCATGCGGCGCACGCGTGCGCCCGAAGAAGCGGTCGCCTGTGATGGGCGCGAACAGGCCACCGTGACGGGATCGCCGCACGACCACGCGCGTCACACCATCAGGAAGGGGGACGGCGTACGCCGCGCCCCGTCCGCGCAGCACACGTGCGGCCGGCTGCGCCGCGGCGTATCCATAGAACGATCCGGCACGCAGCGCCGAGGCCAGCGGCGTGGCCAGTGCGTCCAGTACCACGGCCGTCCCGCGCTCCAGCTCCAGCGCCGTGTAGCCCGGCGGCAGCGGTGCGGTGGCAGGCGAGTTCACGGCATCACGCTGTAGACCGGTACACCCTGCACCCGGCCCCGCAGCTCGACCGTCCCGCGCGGCTGGAGCGCCGGGGGCGACGCCAGCGCCGCGCGCACGCTCTCGGTGAGGAGCACCTCGCCGCCCTCCGCGAGCGCGCACAGTCTGCTCGCGGTGTTCACCGCATCGCCAATGAGGGTGTATTCGAGCCGTCGCTCCGATCCGATGTAGCCGGCGAACGTTTCGCCCACATTGAGCGCGATGCCGATACGGAGTGGCTGGCGCCCCTCCTGCCGCCAGCGTGCATTGAGTGTCTGCATCTCGCGTTGCATGTCGAGCGCGGCGCGCATGGCGCGATCTGCGTCGTCCGGCGCGCCCAGCGGCGCGCCCCACTGCGCCAGGAGCGCGTCGCCGATGAACTTGTCGAGCGCGCCACCATGGCGAAAGACGATCTCCACCATGGCCGTATAGTACTCGCTCAGCACGCGTGCCAGCTCGTCCGGCCGCATCGCTTCGGCGAGCGCGGTGAAGTCGCGGATGTCGCTGAAGAGCAGCGCGACCGTTCGCTTTTCACCACCCAGCCGGACCGTCCCCGGCGTGGCCGCGATGCGCGCCGCGAGCGCCGGAGCAAAGAACCGCTCGAAGTTGCTGCGCACCAGCGTCTGGCGACGTACCCGCTCCGAGAGCCTGGAGTTCTCGATGGCAACCGCGGCGATGTTGGAGAACGCGATGAGAAAATCGAGATCGTCGTCGCCGAAGCGCTGCGTTGCCGTGACGTTGTCCACGTACAGCACGCCTTGCGCGATATCGTCACTGCCCAGCAGCGGCGCGCACATGGCCGAACGCACCTTCTGGGCGACAATGGACTGTCCGCCGAAGCGCGTGTCCGCCGGCGCGTTGTCCGTGAGCACCGCAATCCGCTCCTGCACGACCTTGCGCGCGATGGACTGCGGGATGGCCTGCGTCACTGGATCCCCCCGGCGATCGCGCGAAATGTGCTGCGCCATCGAACCCGCATCGTCCGCCAGCTCGATGGCCACGCGGTCCACGTCGAGAATCTCGAAGACCATGGAGACGATCGTGTCGAGCAACACGTCGATGTGTTCGGCGCGGGACAACCCCTTCGCGACTTCGAGCAGCAGCGCCAGTTTCTTCTCCGTGTGTGCTTCGTGTTCGGATGGCGCCGGGCGCTGGCGGACCTCGCGCAGGCTGGACGCGCGGAACACGGCGGCGAGCGGTCCGGTGGGCTGCGCGATCGAGCGCCGTTTCACGATCGACGGGCTCGCGGTCGGCACGGGGGTGGGCACGTCGGTGGCAATCGTGGCCGCCTCCATTGGCGCGGTCACGTGGACGAGCCTGAAGGAGACACTGCCGAACGTGACGACATCGCCCGCTCCCGCCCGCGCGCTTTCAATGCGCGCGCCGTTCACGAACGTCCCGTTGCTCGACCCCAGATCTGTAACCTCCAGCCCCGATGTGTCGGCCATGATCCGCGCGTGCCGCCGCGAGACCGTGGTGTCGATCACTGCCAGATCGCTGCCCGACGTGCGACCAACCACGAGCGCGCGGTCGTCACGAAGCTCGAAGGCCTGATCGATGGTCGTTCCAATGAGTTTGAAGGGCATGAGGCAGCGGGACGGTCGCGGGCAATGCGTGTTGAATGATGGAGGAATGCCGTTCCCTGCATCGTGCAAGTTACACCCCGCCCGCTACCCGGCCCATCGCGGTGAGCAGCGCCCGCGCCTTGTTCTCTGTCTCCTCCCATTCACGGGCGGGAACCGAGTCGGCCACGATGCCCGCGCCGGCCTGCACCGAGGCGACGCCGTTGGCGATGATGCACGTGCGAATGGTGATGGCGAGATCCATGCGCTGATCGCCCGACGCGATGTAGCCGACCGCACCGGCGTATGGACCGCGGCGCGCGGGCTCGAGTTCATCAATGATCTGCATCGCGCGCACCTTGGGCGCTCCGGTCATGGTGCCGGCCGGGAACGTGGCCTTGAAGACGTCCATGGCGGACGCGACGCCGCGCAGCTCGCCTTCCACCTGGCTCACGATGTGGAGCACATGGCTGTAGCGCTCCACCGTCATGAGGTCGGTCACACGCACGGTGCCGTACGCCGCGATGCGCCCCACGTCGTTGCGTCCCAGGTCCACGAGCATCACGTGCTCGGCGCGCTCCTTCTCGTCCGCCAGCAGTTCCGCGGTGAGCCGCGCATCATCGTCGGGAGTGGCCCCGCGCGGGCGGGTACCCGCGATGGGACGCACCGTCACACGGCCATCCGCTACGCGGACAAGCAGCTCCGGCGAGCTCCCGACGAGTTCCATGCCGTCGAGTACAAGATGATACATGTACGGCGATGGATTGAGCGCCCGCAGCGCGCGATACAGCGAGAGCGGCTCGAAGTCGAGCGGTACGTCGATCCGGCGCGCCAGGAGCACCTGGAAGCAATCGCCGGCGAAAATGTATTCGCGAATGCGTTCCACATCGCGTTCGAAGTCCTCGCGCGCATACGACGATGTTCCCCGCGCCGGTGCAGCGTCGCGGTCCAGACGGAGCGGGGCCAGCGACCCGGGTGCCTGCAGGCGGGTGATGATGTCGTCTATCTCGTGCTGCGCGCCGGCATGAAGCGCCTGCAGCGCCTCCGGCGACGCATCGGACGGTACCGGCACGCCGACCACGACTCGCGCCTGTGCCAGCAGATTGTCCATGATGACCACGGCGCGCGTGAACACGAACATCGCATCCGGCACGTCGAGGGCGCGGGGCGGCGGGTCGGGCAGCCGCTCGATGTGGCGCACGACATCGTAGCCGAAATAACCCACGGCACCGCTCCAGAAGGCACCGAGCTCCGGCACCGCAACCGGTGCATCGCGGCGAATGAGCGCCTGCAGATCGGCGAGCGGATCCGCGGGACGCCGCGCGCCGTGCCAGCCGCGCGCGGGCGACCAGTCCTCCACGAGGCCATCGCGCAGTCGCCACGCGGCGCGCGGCTCGGTGCCCAGAAAGGTGTAGCGCGCCCACGTCTCGCCCCCGGCCGGAGCGGATTCGAGCAGAAACGCGAATGGCCCGCGCCGCAGCTTCGCGAAGGCAGACACGGGGGTATCCGCGTCGAGCAGACAGTCGCGCCACACCGGGACGAGTCCGCCCCCGGTCGCGTGCGCGAGAAAGCGGCGCAGGCTCTCCGCGTGCGCCCTCCCGGCGTGCACGCCGTCCGCATGCACGCGCGCTGCGCGCGCGCTTGCCGCACCTATGCCGTCCGGCGACATTTCCCGATCATGCATCGCATCTCCGCGACGCTCGGCGCCGCGTGGTGGGTTCTGGGAGGATTGGCGGCCGCCGCGCCGAGTGTCGCCGCGCAGACGTGGAACGATCCGCGCACCCTCGCGCTCGTCGAGCGCGCGACCCAGCGCCGCACGGAACAGCTCGCCGACACCGCGCTCGTGGACTATCACGCCACGGCGCACGGCTACCTCACCTTCCTGGCGCAACTGGGCCAGGGATTCCCCGATCCGCCCAGGGTCGTGCGGTCGGATGAACTCGCGCTGGAAGTGTACTGGCGTGCGCCCGATCTGAGCAAGCAGGTCATCGAAGGACGACGCGACACGCTGCTCCTGCCCACGGACATTCGCTATCACCAGGATCACCTGGGCATCGTCCAGAACAACTTCCCGAACATCATTCGACTTGGCGAGGGCGATGAGGTGCGCGACGTGCCGCACCCGCTTTCACCCGCCGGCATGCACGACTACGACTTCGGCATTCGCGACTCGCTGAGCATCCGGCTGCCGGATCGCACGCTCGATGTGTACGAGGTGGCCGTGCGCCCGTCGCGCCAGGGTGCGTCGGGCATTGTGGGCGCCATCTACATTGACCGAACCAGCGCGCAGGTCGTGCGCATGGCATTCTCGTTCACGCGCGCCGCCTATCTCGACAGGGAGCTCGAAGACATCTCGATCGTGCTCGAGAACGCGCTGGTGGATGGCCGCTTCTGGCTGCCGCGCCGGCAGGAAATCGAGATCCGCCGCACGGGGACCTGGCTGGACTTCCCGGCGCGCGGCATCATACGCGGTCGCTGGGAGATCTGCTGCTACCAGATCAACACCGGGCTCACCGCCGCCATCTTCCGCGGCCCTGAAATCGTCGAAGCACCCGAGCGCGTCATGGCGCGACACCAATGGCAGGGGCGCATTCTCGACTCGCTGCCGGCCAACGTGCGCGCCGCCACGAACGCGGACGTGCAACGCGTGGAGGACGAGGCGCGTGCGCTCGTCCGCGCCGAAGCGCTCGCGCGCTCCGGTGGCGCCGCCGTCGCTGCACACCGGCTCTCCGACTTTCTCCGCGTGAATCGTGTCGAGGGCCTCGCACTCGGCGCCGGCGGAACGGTGCGCTTTGGCGCCGGAATCAGCGCGACCGTGCGCGGCCGCTACGGCGTGGACGACCACGAGCCCAAGGGTGAGGCGTCCTTCGAGGTGCAGCGCGGAAACGGTCGTACCGTGCGCCTGTTCGCATCGCGCGACTATCGCGACATGGGCGACGTCCCTGAGGGCTCGCTGCTCATCAACAGTCTCGCCGCGCAGGAGTTCGGCACCGACCGAACGGATCCCTACGACGTGCGTGCCGCTGGTGTCGAGTTGAACGCTGGCCAGTGGCTTGGCATGCGCTGGCGATTCACCGCCTCACATGAAACGCAGGATCGCCTCGCCATACACGCCACGCCGTGGCGTGGTGTCTTCGAGCCGACCGTGCCCGCGTGGTCCATTACCGAGGAGCGCCTGGCGCTCGACATCGAACGGCCGGCGTCGGTCGCGTTCTGGGGGAGCGAGCTGCGCCTGCGCGTGCAACTTCGCGGCGGCTGGTTCACGGGAAACGACACCGGCTTTACCGCAAGCCGGCCGTGGCTCGCGCGCGGCGTGGTCGAAGGCGACGTCGAGCGGCCGGTCGGTGACGACCGGCTGGTCATGCGCACAACCGCGGGGCTGGTCCATGGCACGCCGGGCGTTCCCGCACAGGAGTACGTCTTTCTTGGCGGTCCGACCACCGGCCCGGGATACGACTTCCACCAGTTCGCCGCGCGATTCGCGGCCAGCGAGCACATCGAATGGCGCACCCACGTGCCCTTCATCCCGATCAGCCTTGGCGCCTTCGGTCGCTCGCCCGCGTCCGCGACGCTGGCGCCCTGGGTGCACGTGGTCTACGTGGACGATGAGGCGCCATTCACCGCTCCCGCACGCGGCTGGTACCCCTCGGTGGGAGCAGGCCTGTTCGTGCTGTTCGACGCGCTGCGTTTCGACGTTGGTCGCGGACTTCGACACGGGCGCTGGACCTTCTCGCTGGACGTGACCCGCGAGTTATGGGGAATCTTGTAGGTCACTCCGCGAGTGCCTTCCGGCTCGCGCGTTGCCCCACCCACCATGCCGCGACTACGACGAGAACCGCCAGTACTGCCAGCATCCAGGTCGCGCGGCCGAGGATCCGCTCGAGGTGCGGCAGGTTCTTCGCGAACAGGAAGCCAAGCAGGCCGTAACTGACTGTCCAGGCAATGCCGCCCAGCGCGTTGTACAGCAGGAACCGTTTGTATGGCATGTCGCCCGCCCCGGCAAACAGCGCCGCCCAGGTGCGCAGCAACGCGATGAAGCGCCCGAAAAAAACGGTCTTGGCTCCGTGGCGTTCGAAGTATCCATGCAATTTGTTCATCTTCGCGTCATCCACGTGCAGCAGACGCCCGTAGCGACGAATGAGCGCGTGGCCGCCGGCGTGACCGATCCAGTAGCCCGCGTTGTCACCGGCGATCGCACCAGCTGCCGCGGCAATGATGACCAGCGCGATTGACAGATGTCCGCTCGCGGCGTACGCCGAGCCGCTGATCAGCGCGGTCTCTCCCGGCAACGGCACGCCCAGGCTCTCTACGCCCACCAGCAGGAAGATGACGTAGTAGCCGTAACTGTGGACGAGTGCAGTCAGGGACATGTGCATCACACATGGGAGCGCATATCGTGTGCCTCGACCATGATGTCCGCACCTTACTCCACGGTGACGTCACCAGATGCGAGCGCGCCGGCGAGACGTCCATTGGGATCGAACAGACGATAGAGCCCCGGCAGGAGCAGCAGGACGATCGGGCCGGATAGCACGAACCCGCCAATGACGGCGATGGCCAGCGGCTGAATGAGCTGCGAGCCCTCGCCGAGCGCGAGCGCCAGCGGTGCCAGCGCGAAGGCCGTGGCCAGAATGGTCATCGCCACGGGACGCAGACGGCGATGCGCGGCCTGGCTCCACGCCTCCGGCACGGTGCGTCCGGCCCGCAGCGCGAGCCGCGCCTCGTGGATCACGAAGATCGCATTCTCTCCAACGATGCCGACCATCATGATGGCGCCGACGTAGCTCGAAATGTTGAGCGTCATCCCGGTGAGCAGGAGCGCGCCCAGCACGCCGGGAAGGACAGCGATGGCGCAGAGCGATGTGATGATCGGCGCACGCCAGTCCGCGAACTCGAAGAGCACGACCACACTCACCAGCACGAGGCCGGAAAGCAGGACGTACAGCAGGCTGCGGAACGACTGCTGTTGCTGCGCATAGAGCCCGCCATACTCCACCGACATGCCCGGCAGCAGGCGCAGATCACGGCTCAGGCGTTGGCGGATCTCCGCCATGGCACCGCCCAGATCGCGACCGGAGAGTCGGGCCGTCACACCGAGAAAGGTCTTCAGGTTCTCGCGGTCGATTTCCGCTTCCGCGGTGCCCGTAGACACCGTTGCCACGGCGGAAAGTGGCACGAGTGCATTCGAAGGTGGCCCGGCCCGAATGCGCAGCTCGTCCAGCGGCGCCGTGCCCGGCGAGAGAACCCGCAGGTCGTACATGCGATCACCGATGCGAATTTGTCCGGCGACGCTTCCCGTGATCGCCGGCTCCACGGCCGCCGCGATGCTCTGCGTCGTGAGTCCGAAGCGCGTTGCCGCAACCGGATTCACGTGCACCTGCAGGGCAGGCCCGGCAATGGTGATGCCGTTGAACACATCCTCCACGCCGCTCACGCCGGAGATGATCTGCGCGACCTGCTCCGCCTTCTGCTCCAGAATGGCCGGATCGGTTCCGAAGATCTTGATGTCAATCGGCTGCGGTTCGCCGCCGGTGAGATCACCGATGTTGTCCTCGAGCAACTGGCCGAAGTCCGTGTGGAGCGCCGGCTCGACCGCTGCGATGCGCGTGCGCAGTTCATCGATGACGTCATCCACGCCGCGCCGCTGCGCGCGGGGCTTGAGCTTGATGACGTAATCGCCCCGGTTCGGCTCCGTGATGAAGAAGCCCAGCTGCGTCCCCGTGCGTCGCGAATAGCTCGCGACGTCGGGAAGGGACATGATCACCCGCTCCGCTTCCCGCAGCATGGCATCGGTCTCGCTCAGCGACGTGCCGGGTGGACTCCAGTAATCCAGAATAATGGACCCTTCATCCATGTCGGGCAGGAAGTCGGTGCCGATGCGGCCGTAGAAGACCCACGCAATGCCGACGAGCGCCGCCGTGAGGATGACGGACAGGAGACCGCGACGCACAAACAGGCGCACGGTTCCCGCGTAGCCATCACGCAATGGCCGGCCGATCGCGCCGAAGACCGTGCGCACGGATTGCGCCAGCCGCCGGGACCAGAGCCGGAGGTCGAGCCAGGCTGCGGCGATCCCGCCCGCGGCTTTGCCAGCATTGTCGTGATCGTCCGCATGCCGCGTGGGTCCTGGCGGTCGCGGCGGCCGCGGCGGTTTCCGGTGCAGAAAGCTGACCGCCACCGGGACTGCCACCATGGCGACGCCCAGCGAGATGACGAGCGCCAGCGCCATGGTGAGCGCCAGCGGTTTGAAGAACGCGCCCACGACGCCCGAGAGCAGCGCGAATGGCAGGAGAATCACGATCGTGGAAAGGCTCGACCCAATCAGCGCCGGCCGCAGCTCCGCCGCGCCGTGCTCGGTCGGATCGGCTACGTCGCCGCGCGAGTGATGGCTCTCGATGTTCTCGATGACGACGATGGTGTCGTCCGCGATGAGTCCCAGTGCCGCCGCGATGCCGGCCAGCGTCATGAGATTGATCGTCTGTCCCGTGATGCCGAGTGCGAGGCCCACAAGGGCCACCGTGACGGGAATCGCGGCCACCGCGACCAGGGTGAATTGCACGTTGCGCAGGAAGAGCAGCAGCACGAGCGCCGCGAGCACCACGCCAATGATGATCGCGTCCCGCGTACCATTGACCGAGTCGGACACGAACTGTGCCTGGTCGTAGAAGTTGCTCCAGTGCACATCGCGGGGCAGCAGCTCCGGATGCTCGCGGAAGAGCTGCCGGATGCCCTCGGCGATGGCCACCGTATTCGCGGAGGGCTGGCGGACGATGTTCACGAGCACCGCGGCGCTCCCGTTGGCCGTGGTTCGCACGTACGACACCGCGTTCGCCACCGTGATCTGGCCGAGCTGCGCCAGCGTGACCGGCGGGCCGCCCGGCACCGGCACCGCGATCTCCCCAAGCGCATCAATGCCCTGCACGCGCCCGGTGACCAGCGTCAGATAGAGCTCGTGATTCTGCTCGGAAAGGCCAGTGGAGACCACATCGTTGTTGGCCTGTATGGCCTGCACGACGTCCGTGATGGCCAACTGGCGGCCGGCGAGCGCGCTGCGATCCACGCGCACCTGGAACTCCCGCTGGCGCCCTCCCTGGATCTGCACTTCCGACACGCCCGGAATGCGGATGAGTGCGGGCTTGAGCGTGTATTGCGCCAGATCCCAGAGCTGCGCCTGTGATTCCGTGTTTGACGTCAGCGCATAGCCCTGGATGGGGAACGTCGCCGTGTTCATCCACTCCACGTCAATCCGCGTCTCCGGTGGCAGATCGGGACGCACGCGCTGCGTTTCGGCCTGTACCCGGTTGAGCGCGGTCAGCATGTCCGTTCCCCACTGGAACTCGGCGGACATTTCCGTGGAGCCGCGCGATGTGATCGAGCGAACCGCCTTGATGCCCGGTACGCGCAGGATCGCTTCCTCGAGGACGCGCGTGACCGTCGGCATCATCTGCGCCGCCGGTTCGTCGCCCACGTCCGCAATGACCTTGACGATGGGGAACGTGACGGTGGGGAAAATGGATACTGGGAGTCCGCGCGCCTCGTACACGCCGCCGGCAACGAGGATGGCGACCAGCAGCACCATCCCGGCTACCCGCTGGCGAGCGCTGCTGATGAACTTCATGGTGCGGCGCCGCCGCGGCCCGCGGAGTCTCCGGATGCAGCCGGAGAGCCGGAATCGGGCACGACGCGCACGCGGCTGCCCTCGGGCAGCCCAACCTGTCCGGAGAGGATCACGCGCTCACCCGCCGCGAGCGGCGGCGACGTGATCTCGACGCTGTCGCCCCGCTGCAGGCCGGTCGTCACCGTGATCCAGTGTGCCACGTCCTTGCTGGAGACCACCGCCAGGCGCGTGATGCCCGAGACATCGTCGCGCAACAGCGCCGCGAGCGGCACGATGGTCACGTTGTTCGCCGCGCCCACGGTGATGTGCGCCGTCCCGAACAGTCCGATCGGAATGGTATTCCCCGCGAGCAGGTCGATGCGCACAGGGACGGTCATGGCGCTCGTATCGGCGGGCAACAGCCCGTGCACCACGCCGCGCAACGGCGCCGAACGGCCGGGGAACACGATGTCGGCCCGCTGCCCGGGACGAACGCGCGCGATGTCCATCTGCGCGATGCGCGCCAGGAACACGATGGAGCCCGCGCTTGCGATGCTCACGATGCTGTCGCCCTGACTGACGAGATCTCCCTGGCTCGCGCCGCGCGAGACCACCGTACCGGCTCTGGGTGCGCGCAGCGGCGTCTGCACGATGTTTGCCTTGGCGAGTTCGAGGGCGCGCGCGGCATCGCTGCGCTGGGCGGGCGTGCTGGCCGCGCGCGACATCGCCTCCGCTCCCGCCAGTGCCGCCTGGCTGGCCTGCGCCACCACCGTGCCCAGCAACTGCCCACCGCGCACCTGATCGCCGATCGCGACGTGCAGCGACTCGAGCGTGCCGGTGTACGGCGCGCGCACCTTCTGCACGTCGAGTGCATCGGTACGCCCCGGGCCCGCGACGAGACGCGCCATGCTGCCGCGCACGGCGATGGCTATACGCACGGGCGTCGCCTCGGCGGCGGCACTGTCGGTCTCCGTCCGCGCGCCAGGTTCCGGCTTCGCATTACCGGCTCCTCCCGAGCAGGCCAGGAGGGCCGTGAGGAGCAGCGCCGCGCTGCACACCACGCGGCTCGACTGCACGCCGTTCATGGTGTTCCCCATCGCAGGTAGCTTGCCTCGGCCTGACGGTAGCGCAGCACGGCATCGGCATAGGAGTCGTTCACGGTAATCCATGCGGCATAGGCATCGAGCACCTCCAGCGCGGTCGCGGCGCCACCGTTGTAGATGCTCTCGGTCTGGAGATAGGCATCACGGGCGAGCGGGACGTTGTGCGCCCATGATTGCACCTGCTGGTAGAGCCGCGTGAGCTGTGCATTGGCGAGCTCCCAGGCCAGTCGCGACTGGCGCCGCACCACCGCCTCGGAATCGCGCGCCTGCGTGGCGAGGATCTGCGCGCGGTCGAGGCGGGCGCGCCAGGCCCCGCCATCCCAGAACGGCCACGACATCGAGAGCATCACCATTCCGCCGAAACCGCTCCCGCTGTTGATCCCGGTGCCCGCGTCGGAATCCGCGAAGACGGGGAGCACGCCGAGGTTGGCGGAGAGCGCCAGTTGCGGGCGACGCTCGGCGCGCGTGGCGGCAATGCCGGATTCAGCCGCTCCGCGGTTGGCGGCGGCTGCACGGACCTCGGGAGCATTGAGCCAGGGCTCGCCGCCGGGTGCGGTGGGCGGAGCAGGGGCCGGAAGCGGCTCGAGCACCAGTGGACCATCCGGGTCGCGTCCCAGCAGATCATTCAGTTGGAGTCGTGCTTCATCACGAGTCTGTTCCGCATCGGCGAGCACCGCTTCCTCGGTACCCAGGCGCACCTGCGTCGTGAGCACGTCGCTGCCCACCGGTTGTCCCGCCGCCTTCCGGTTCTGCACCTCGGTGAGATACGTGCGCAGGCGCGCAATGCCCTGCTGGCGGATCGTGATCTCTTCGTCGGCCCGGAGGACTTCGATGAAGCGCAGGCGCACGGCAAGGTCCACGTCTTTCTCGGCCATGCGGTAGCCCGCGCCGGCGGCATCAACGTGATAGCGCGCCGCATTCAGATTCGCGCGGCGCAGGCCACCGGTGTACACCGAATCGACACCTGCGAGCTGGAGCTGGCCCTGTGACGTAGTGTATGCGGGTGGGCCGCCGGCGAATATGCCTCCTTCCACGGACAAGCTTGGCCACCGGCCTGCCTGGAGCTCGCGCACTTCGCTCCGCGCGATGTCGACACCAAGGGCGGCGACCGGCAGGCTGGCGTTGGCCGAATGGGCCTCCCGCAGTGCTTCATCCAGGGTGAGCGGCTGCTGCGCGGTCAGCGCGGGCGCGAGCATCACGCACGCCAGAGCGCCGGTAACCACCGCCATGCGGTGCCCCGGTGACAAGAAGGCATTTGAGGCACGGCGCAAGTGGGCGCATGCTCGCGGCGCCGACCGTCGGGAGAGACGATGGAACATGGTCTGGTACTGGAGGTCCTCACGCAGGATGTCCACCGCCGCCGTGGTAGAGCATGGCGGCGGATGGATGCGCGCTCAACTGGTGATCACCAATCTAGCCCTCGAAGCTGACGTGCAGATTACACGCGCGATGCGAGCGGAAACACCAGCAGCGCGCGCGTGCCGCCCTCGGCCCGCGCGATGAGCTGGAGCGACGCGCCATGCACATCCGCAATCCAGCGCGCGATCGAGAGGCCCAGCCCGGCTCCGGTGGTGTGCGACCGCGCGGATTCGCCGCGGTAGAAGCGCTCGAACACGTGCGGCAACTGCTCTGCGGTGACGCCGACGCCGGTGTCCTCCACGACGAGCGTCGGCAATCCCCCATTGCCCGAAACGTCCACGCGCACCATGCCACCCTTTGGCGTGTACTTCACGGCGTTGTCCAGCAGGATCATGATCAGCTGTCGAACGAGCGCGCGATCGCCGAGGATGGCCGCTTCCTCGAACGCGCCAATGTCGAGGGAGACACCACGCTGGCCGGCGAGAACGCTCGCCGCCTCGGCTGCATCCAGCGCAATGTCATCCAGGTAGAGGTGCTCGCGCGACACCGGACGCTCGCCCGCGTCCGCGCGCGCCAGCGTCAGCAGATCCTCCACGATCTCGCCCAGTCGCCGGGATTCCTCTTCCACGCCCTGGAGTACGGCCACGTAGGCGCCCGCGTCGCGCGGTCGCTGCAGCGCGATCTCCGCCCGGCTGCGCAGCACGGCGATCGGCGTGCGCAGCTCATGCGCGGCGTCCGCCATGAAGCGCCGCATCTGCAGCATGGTGTGCTCCACCGGCGCCGAGGATTGCCGCATGAGGATGTAGCCGCCTGCGGCCACGAGCAGCAGCGCTGCCAGCGCCGTGGCGCTGAAGGTCGCGATGAGTGTGGCATAGCGATCTTCCAGCTCCACCTGGTCGGCAACGGCCACCGCGATGTAGCCGCGCCCGCTGCGTACTCTGAACCGCTCAGCGTGCACGCGCAACGAGCGATCGTGCGCGAGCCGGGCCACGGAGTCCGCGCTGCCGGAGCGGGCCGCCTGCCGCGCCGCCGCGAGCACCCACGGCTCCGCGGCGCTCGGCTTGAGCGGTTGAGCGGACGCGGAGAGCAGATAGAGCTGCCGTTCGGGGATGTGCAATTCATCGACGGCATCCACCACTTCGCCGCGCGCATCCGCCGCCTCCATTTCGCGAATATTCGCTGCGCGGATGAGCTCTGCGGTGGCGTCGCGCAGCGACTCCTCCAGCTCGCGACCGATCTGCGCGCGCACGGCGTAGAAGAGCCCGCCACCAAGGAGCAGGAGAATGAGCGCAAAGGTGGCGACGTACCAGAGCGTGAGCCGCAGCCGGATGCGGGCGAGCGGTGCCATCATGCGACGATCACTCGCCAAAACGATAACCCGCGCCGCGCACGGTGTGGATCAGTCGCGTCGCATGGTGGTCATCGATCTTGCTGCGCAGTCGGCGCACGAGCACTTCGAGCACGTTGGTGAACGGATCATGATTGTCGTCCCAGACGTGAGCGGTGATGGCCGCGCGATCCACCACCTGGCCCGCATGGCGCACGAAGCATTCGAGCAGCGTGAATTCCTTGCCGGTGAGGAGCACGGGCGTGCCGGCGCGCGTCACCCGGCGCGCGCGCAGGTCCACTTCAAGGTCCGCCACGCGAAACACATCCGGCAGCAGTGAGGGAAGCCGCCGGTCCAGCGCGCGGACGCGGGCAATCAGCTCGCGGAAGGCGAACGGCTTCGTGAGATAATCGTCCGCTCCCGCTTCCAGTCCACGGACCCGATCGTCCACGGCATCACGCGCCGTGAGCATGAGTATCGGCGTGCTGAGCTTGCGCTCGCGCAAGTGGGCGCACAGCTCGAAGCCCGTGCCGCCGGGCAGCATGACGTCCAGCACGATGACATCGTGATGGCCCAGCAGTGCGCGCTCGGATCCTTCGGCAACGGTTGACGCCATCACTGTCTCGATGCGCTGTTCGCTGAAGCCATCGCGCAGGATTCGAGCGAGCTCCGGGTCATCCTCGACAATGAGCACCCGCATGATGGGGAAAGCTACCTCCCTGCGGGGCACCCCGTGAGACATCTTCCGGCGCACACATCGCGAGACGGGAGCAACCGATGATGACACAGGCACAGGTGGCAACAATTGACGTCTATCTGCTGCGGCGCGGGACCGATGGGTGGGAAACCCTCGTGCTGGAGCGCGCTGCCGGAACGCGGTGCACCGGCGCATGGGAGGCGGTGCACGGGCACATCGAAGCGGGGGAGCGGCCGGAGGATGCGGCCGTGCGCGAGGTGCGCGAGGAGACGGGTCTGGACGTGCACCGCCTCTACAACGTGACCGTGCAGCCGTTCTACCTGCAGACGCTGAGCATGGTGACGCTGGCGGTGGTCTTTGCGGCGTTCGTGAGCGAGGGACCCGTGCGCCTCGGCGCGGAGCATGCGCGGAGCGAGTGGCTTTCGATCGGCTCGGCCGTGAAGCGCCTGACCTGGCCGCGCTCGCGCACTGCAGTCCAGGAAGCCGTGTCGCTGCTGCAGACGGGCGATGCGGGTCCGGTCGAGGACGTGCTCCGGGTGCGCTAGGAGGTGTGGGGCAATGGGGGCAGCCCATGGGGCAGCCCCATGGGCTGCCCCCTTTGCCCCCGTTGCTCCCTTAGATTTCCCGCGCCCTCACCCCAACGACTCTGCATGCCCGAACGCCGCGTCCTGGCCGCACTGATCCTGTTGTTCTCCCTGTTGCTGTTTTTCGAGCTGCCCGGCTCCTGGCTCATCGAGCCGGATGAGGCGCGCTACGCCGAGATTCCGCGCGAAATGCTCGCGACGCGCGACTTTGTCACGCCGCGACTCGACAGCGCGCACTACTTCGAGAAGCCACCGCTGCTCTACTGGGCCAACGCCGCGTCCATCGCAACCCTCGGCCCGTCCGCCTTTGCGGCGCGCCTGCCGACGCGGCTCGCCGGGATCGCGACCGTCGCCATGATGATCCTGGTGTTCGGCGGGAGCTCGGATCGGGACAAGGACGACCGCGATCTGTGGGGGCTCTGGAGCGCGCTCATCTACGTCACGGCGCCGCTCAGCTGGGTGCTCTCGCGCTACAACACGACCGACGCCGTGCTCACGTTCGGGATGACGCTCGCGTTTCTGGCGCTGCGCTCCTTTCTGATGCGGCGCGAGGCAGGGAAGAGCGCCACCGGCGTGCTCGCGCTCCTCGGCGCCGGCGTGGCGCTCGCCACGCTCGCCAAGGGACTCATCGGGATCGTGCTTCCCGGTCTGGTCTTTCTGATCTGGATGGCGCTGACTGGACGCTGGCGACGACTCCCTGAACTGCTGCTCTCACCGGCGCCGGTCGTGCTGCTGCTGCTCACGGTGCCCTGGTTCGTGCTGGTGGAGCGGGCCAATCCCGGTTTCGCGCGGATCTTCTTCATCCGCGAACATTTCGCCCGCTTCGCGACATCCGAGGCCTCACGCCCCGGTCCGGTCTACTACTTCGTGCTGGTCTTCCTTGCGGGGTTCCTGCCGTGGACGTTCGTGTCCCACCGGGCGCTCGTTCCGCTGCGCGATGCGTGGCGTGCGCGAGCACGCGCGTGGTCCGAAGAGGTGTTCCTCGCGCTCTGGTTCGCCGTCATTCTCGTCTTCTTCTCGCTCTCGCGTTCCAAGCTCATTCCCTACATTCTGCCCGCGTTTCCCGCCGCGGCGGCGCTCGCGGCCCGCGGAGTGTTGCGCGATGCTTCAGCGTCGTTCCGGCGTCCCCTCTGGTGGCATGCATGGCTCGTGACCGCCATTGGCGTCGGCGGCGTGGCGTACGGGGTGCGCAGCGGAGAGTTCGCCCGCTATGCGGTGACCGCCATCGCGTGCACGGGAAGCGCTGTCATGATCGCGCTGGCCTGGCTAGCCGTGATGCGTGCGCGCGTGACCGGGCGTCGCGCGCTCTTCCCGGCGGCGCTCGCCTGGGGCGCGTTCTATCTCATGGTCATCGTCGCCATGCCGCACGTGGCGGACGACCTGTCCGGACACGGCGTCGCGGTGGCGGCACGCGAGGCGCACGCCCGGCACGTGGTGTCGTACAAGTGCTATCCGCAGCTCCTCCCATGGGTGCTGCGCCATCCTATCGTCGTTGCCGCCTACACGGACGAGCTTGGCTCTGATGGTGTTCGACCGCCGTCGCTCTTCTGGTCCGGCGCGGAATTCTGGAGACGCTGGCGCTCCGGTGACCCAATGGTGGTAGTTGTCAAGTGGCGCACGCTGCGCGAAATGGCGGATTCCACCACCTTCACGACGCTGGCGGCCAATCGGACGTATGTTGTAGTCTCCAACCTTGCGACGTCCCAGAGCCACGGCCAATGACCACGGACTCCTTCCGCGTGCGCGACACCTTCCTTCCGTTTTCGCGTCCCAGCATTGGCGAAGCCGAGATCGCCGAGCTCGTCGATACGCTGCAGTCGGGATGGATCACGACGGGTCCCAGGGTGGAGCGCTTCACCGCGGAGTTTGCCCGCTATGTGGGCGGCAGCTACGCGACCGCACTCACATCGGCCACCGCCGGCCTGCACGTGGCGCTGCTGGCGCACAACATCGGGCCGGGAGATGAGGTCATCACGACGCCGCTCACCTTTGCCGCGACGCTCAACGTCATCGTGCTCGTGGGTGCGACTCCGGTTCTGGCGGACGTGGATCGGCGCACGCTGCAGGTGCGTGTGCCCGAAATAGAGCGGCGCATCACGCCGCGGACGCGTGCGGTGATTCCGGTGCACTTTGTGGGACAGCCCATGGATCTGGATCCGCTCCTCGAGCTGGCGCGCGTGCACGACCTCGCGGTGATCGAGGACGCGGCACATGCCGTGGGGACCGAGTACAGGGGACAGCGCATCGGCTCATTCCCCACGACATCAGTCTTCTCCTTTCATCCGAACAAGAACATCACGACTGGCGAAGGCGGCATGCTCGTGACGCACGATGAGGCGATCGCCGAGCATGCGGCGCTGCTCAAGTTTCACGGGATGGACCGCAACGCCTGGAAGCGCTTCGACAAGGCGGGGTCGCCGCGCTACGATATTGCGCTCCCGGGCTTCAAGTACAACATGATGGACATCCAGGCGGCGCTCGGCTTGCACCAGCTGCCCCGCCTGGATGGATTCATCGAGGCGCGCCGCCGGATCGCGCTGCGCTATCAGGATGCCTTTCGCGACCTGGATGCGCTGCTGCTGCCCGAGCCGGTGCCGTGGCCCGCGCGCCACGCGTGGCACCTCTACACGCCGCTCGTCAACGTGGACGCGCTCACCATTGATCGCGACGCCTTCATGCGCGAGCTCAAGGCGCGGAACATCGGCTGCGGCCTTCACTACTCCGCCGCGCACGAGTTTTCCTACTATCGCGACCGCTTCGGCTGGCGGCCCGACGACTTTCCCGATGCGCACTTCGTGTCCGAACGGATCGTCTCGCTGCCGCTCTTTCCCGCCATGACGGCGGAGGATCAGGGTGATGTCATCGAGGCCGTGCGCGACGTCTGCGCGAGGCACAGACGATGAATGCCGTGGAGCGGAGCCGCGTCTCGGTTGTCATCCCCGTGTTCAACGAGGAAGCGAACCTCCCGGTCCTCGTGCCACGCCTGCTGGCGGTGCTGCGCGGGCTCGCGCGTCCTTTCGAGGCGATCTTCGTGGACGATGGCAGCCGCGATCGCTCGCTCGAACTGCTCCGGGCGTACGTGGAGGAATTCCCGCGCGAGCTCCGCGTCGTCGAGCTGTCGCGCAACTTCGGCCAGCATCCGGCCATCCTTGCGGGATTCGCCATCACGACCGGTGACGTGATCGTCACCCTCGATGCCGATCTGCAGAATCCGCCCGAGGAGGTGCCTCGGCTGATCGCGCTGGTCGATCAGGGATTCGATGTGGTGGGCGGTGTGCGCCAGGCGCGCCAGGACTCCTTCTTCCGGCGCACCGCATCCTGGCTCGTGAACCGGGTGACCACCTCCATCACGGGCATTCGCATGAGCGATTACGGCTGCATGCTGCGGGCGTACTCGCGCGAGATCGTGGATCTCATCAACCGCTGCGAGGAATATTCCACGTTCATTCCGGCACTCGCACAGACGTTCTCGCGCAGACCCGCCGAAGTCCGCGTCCAGCACGCGGAGCGTGCCGCGGGCGTGTCCAAGTATTCGCTCTACCGGCTGATCCGGCTCAACTTCGATCTCATGACCGGCTTCTCCGTGGTGCCGTTGCAGCTCTTCACGCTCTTTGGATTTCTCACCGCGTCCGGTGGCCTGGTCTTCGGCATCTACCTGCTCGTCCGGCGCTTTGTGCTGCTGCGCGCGTCGGAGGCGGAAGGGGTGTTCACGCTGTTCGCGCTGGCATTCGTCGTGATGGGCGTCCTCATGGCGGGGCTCGGTATCGTGGGTGAGTACATCGGCCGCATCTATCAGGAGGTCCGGGGAAGGCCCCGGTACCTCGTGCGCCACGTGTACGGCGATGCGGGAAGCATGGTACGCCTGGACGACTCGCGGTCCGGCAGCAGCGTTCCGCTCTGATGCCGGAGCCGCGCGTCGTGGTGTTTGCCTACTCGGATGTCGGCCATGCGTGCCTCGAGTACCTTCTCGCGCAGCGTGTGCACGTGGCCGGATGCTGGACGCACGTGGATGCGCCGGGCGAGACGCTCTGGTTTCCCTCCGTGCGCGCGCTGGCCGAGGCGCATGGGATTCCCGTGCACCTCGACGCGGATCTCACGCGCGCCGATGCCATCGCGGCGCTCGCACCCGACCTCCTGCTCTCGTTCTACTACCGCGCCCTGCTGCCGGCGCACGTGCTCGCCCTGCCACGACTGGGAGCATTCAACATGCACGGCTCACTGTTGCCCGCGTATCGCGGCCGCGCTCCGGTGAACTGGGCCGTCCTGCGCGGTGAATCCCGCACCGGCGCGACGTTGCACGTCATGACACCGCGCGCCGATGCTGGCGACATCGTGGATCAGGAAGCGGTGCCCATCGGCCCCGACGACACGGCCGCGGAGGTGCAGGCGCGGGTGCGGGACGCGGCGGTCGTCGTGCTGGCGCGCCAGCTCCCCGCGCTGCTCCAGGGCACCGCGCCGCGCCGTCCGCAGGACGCATCGCGTGCGTCGACATTCGGTCGCCGCCGCCCCGCCGACGGGGCCTTCGACTGGACCGCTCCGGCGGCCCGGATTCACGACCTCGTGCGCGCTGTCACGCATCCATATCCGGGTGCCACGACCACCCTCGGCGAGCATCCGGCGCACGTCTGGCGCACGCGGGTCACGGGTGAGGCAACCGGCGGCGCGGCGCCGGGTACGCTTCAACGGGCCGCCGGCATGCTGCGCGTCGCGTGCGGCGATGGACAATGGCTCGAGATACTCCGCGCGCAGCTCGACGGCGACATTGAACGCGACGGCCACGACCTCGCGCGGCGCGTCGAGCCGCTCACTTCGCACTCTGCCTGATGAAAATTCTCATTCTTGGTGTCAACGGCTTCATCGGCAACGCGCTCACCGAGCGCATCCTCACCACCACCGACTGGGAGGTGTACGGCCTCGACATGTCGGCCGAGAAGATCGAGCCGTTTCTCGGCAACCCGCACTTCCGATTTCTGGAAGGCGACATTGCCATCAACAAGGAATGGATCGAGTACCACGTGAAGAAGTGCGATGTGGTGCTGCCGCTCGTCGCCATCGCGACGCCGGCAACCTACGTGCGCGATCCGCTCGCCGTGTTCGAGCTCGACTTCGAGGAGAATCTGCGCATCGTCAAGCAGTGCGTGCGCTATCGTCGCCGCGTCGTCTTTCCATCCACGTCGGAGGTGTACGGCATGTGCCCCGACGCCGAGTTCGATGAGGAGACGTCCACGCTGGTGTACGGCCCGATCGCGAAGCCGCGCTGGATCTACTCGGCGAGCAAGCAGTTGCTCGATCGCGTGATCTCCGCGTACGGCCAGCAGCACGGGTTGCGCTACACGCTCTTCCGCCCGTTCAACTGGATCGGCCCGCACCTGGACGACATTGACTCGCCCAAGGAAGGCTCCTCGCGCGTGCTCACCCAGTTCCTGCACAACATCCTGTACGGGGAACCCATCAAGCTGGTGGACGGCGGGCGCCAGCGGCGTTCCTTCACGCACATTCGCGACGGCATCGACTGCCTCATGGCCATTCTGGAGAATCGTGACGGCGTGGCCGACAACGGAATTTTCAACATTGGCAACCCGGCGAACGATGTCTCCATTCGCGAACTGGCGGAGCGGCTGGTGCGGGCGGTGGGCACTTACCCCGGGTTCGAGTCACTGGCCGCGAATGCGCGCATCATTCCCGTGGAGTCGCGCGCGTACTACGGCGAGGGATATCAGGACATCATGACGCGTGTCCCGTCCATTCGGCGGGCCGGAGAGAAGCTCGGCTGGCACCCGAAGATCGGCTTTGACGAGGCGATCCGGCTGACCCTCGACTTCTACCTGTCAGGGCGCCCGCGGCCGGCCATGCCGTGACCGCCCGCGCCGCCACGGAGCGACGCCTGGCGCTCAAGGTCGACTGTGACACGTTCGAGGGCACGCGCGACGGGTTGCCCAGACTCCTGCGCCTCTTCGACCGGCATGCCATTCGCGCGACGTTCTTCTTCACGCTGGGCCCCGACAATTCCGGGCGCGCCATCCTCCGCGTCTTCACGCGCAAGGGGTTTTTGCGCAAGATGCTGCGCTCGAACGCCCTCGCGCTCTATGGGCCCAGGACAGCGCTCTCCGGCACGCTGCTGCCGGCGCCGCAGATTGGCCGGAGGCTCGCCACGCTGATTCGCTCCGTGGGCGATGCCGGCCATGAGGTGGGCGTGCACGGGTGGGACCACGTGCGCTGGCACGACCGGCTGAACCGCATGAGCGAGGCCCGGATCGAACTGGACTACGGCCGCGCACACGATGAATTCGCGCGGATTTTTGGGCACCGGGCCCGGGCATCCGCGGCGCCAGGCTGGCACGCGACGCCGCTGTCGCTCCTGGTGCAGGACCGGTTCGATCTGCTCTACGCGTCGAATACGCGTGGCGGGCTGCCATTCTTCCCGGCAGCCCAGGGCCACGTCTTCCGCACCCTCGAAATTCCCACCACGCTCCCCACGTGGGACGAGACCTTCAACATGCCGCGGTTCACGGACGAATCCGTTTTTCTCGAATTCTACCGCGACATCGTGCGGAGTACCGAAGTGCACTCCATCCATACCGAGGTGGAAGCGACGGCGCTGCTTACGCTCTTCGAGCGTCAGATCGAGCTCTGGCTCGCGGATGGGGTGCGCTTTGTGACACTCGAAGACATTGCCGCCGAAACGCTGGAGGAGCGCGAACGCGTGCCCGCGCGCGAGATCGAACGGATCACGCTGCCGGGCCGGGCGGGAGAGGTAACGGCCGGCGGCAGGCGGCGCCCGGGGTAGCGGCGATCCCGGCACGCCGCCCGCCACCGCTCACGGCTGCTTGCGTTCGCGGGCGGTGGGCAGGCACTCGTTCTCATCGGGCGGCGCACCCGGCTTCACCCGAATGCTCTTCGCAGGGATCCCCACGTACACGCGGTGCGCCCGCACATCCTTCGTGGCCACGGCAACCGCGCCAACCATCGCGTCACAGTGCACGTGCACGCCGGCCAGCACGGTCGCGTGATACGTGATGCGGACCCCGTCATCAATGCGCGTGAGCGCGTTCGTCACATCGAGCTGATCCACGATGCTGTGCGTATGGCTGTAGACGTTCGCGTAGTCGGAGATGGATACCTTGTTCCCCAGTATGATGCCGCCACGATCATCGAGCAGCACGTGGCGGTGCAGCACGACGTCGTCGCCCACCTCGAGATTGTAGCCGAACGAGAACTCCACGTGCTGGAACGCCTTGAAGTTCCGGCCGCAGCGCTTGAAGATGTGTGGCGCGAGGATCCGGCGCAGTCGCACCCCCGTGTCCACGTTCTGGCCGCCCATGGGCGTGCGATCAAAGCTGTACCAGAGCCAGAGCAGCGGCTTCACGCGCTGGAACTTCGTCTGATCGCAGTCGGCGTAGTACTCGGGCTCCAGCGTCACGTTGCGCGGATCGAGCGCCAGCAACGCGGCACGGGTGGCCACCGGGATGCTCGTGTCCTCCACGGCGCTCTCCCAGTGCGCGGCGTATCCGGGATACGCGATCTCGCACAGCGTGCGACGGCAGATGACGTTCCAGTCGGCACCGGGTGAGCGGATCTCGCTGTCCAGCCGCTCGAGCCACCCATCAATGACGGTGGCACCGGGTCCGGGACGAAGTGGTTGCAGAGGCAGCAGTGCCATGGATCCTGGGCAGAAGGGGAAATCACCAATTACCAGCTATCAGCTACCAGCCCTCGCTCTTACCAACGCTCGTTCCTGCTCGATGGTTCGAATCACCGTAGTCCAGCTCGACCCGCTCACGCCATTCACCGTGATCGTGAGCGGCTGGTAGAGATCAATCCCGTTGTCGAAGACGTACACCGCACTCTGGACCTGGCGCTGGCCGACGCGCTCGCTGCCAAAGCCCGCCGTGAGTGGCAAGACGTCGAGCGGCCGAAAGTCAGTGGCGCCGGACATGATATCCACATCGCGCGCGGTGTAGCGCGAATCCGGCTGCAGGCCGAAGAATGACAGATACCACAGGCTGGGCCGATTGATGCCGGTCTGCGTCGCCGAACGGTCCACCGCGCCCTGCTGCCCGTCGCGCAGCGCGCGCAGCGCGCGGTAGGAGTCGGGCGACAGCAGCCGGATTACAGATTCGTCCAGCGGCGTCGCACGGACGAGAACCGAGGGCAGCCGGATCTGCACGGAGATATCATCCTGCCGCAGCGTACCATACCCGGCTGGCACCAGTGCGCTGTGTGCACTGTCCTCCGGGGTCACGGCGTGACTGGCCCCCGCCGCATAGGCAGGCCCGTGCGACGCACACCCGGCGCATGCCGCAAAGAACAGGGCGCCCAGTGCTGCCCATCGCCAGGCATTTCGAGCGCATGCCGGTCGCCCCATCATGCGTTTTCTCCCTCGCCCCGCCAGGGTGCCTGCGCCAGCAGCGCGACGACCGCGGCGGCCAGCTCGTCCCGCCCCTCGCCCGTCGTGGCGCTGAAGGGGATGACCTGTTCCTCGTCGAGCCCGAGCGTGCGCACCAGGGCCGCGATGCGCGCGGGAGCGTCGGCGCGCCGCAACTTGTCCACTTTCGTGACCGCGATCACGGTGGGCACTTCCAGCTCGGCAAGGAAATCCAGCATCTGCAGATCGTCGGGCGCCGGTTCGCGGCGCGCGTCAATGAGCTGCACGACCCCGCGCAGTGTCGTGCTTCTCCTGAGATACCCCTCGATGAGTGGCCGCCACTGCGCGCGTAGCTCCTTCGACACGCGCGCATAGCCGTAGCCGGGGAGGTCCACCAGCGTGAATGCCCGATTCACGAGATAGAAGTTGATCTCGCGTGTTTTTCCCGGCGTCTGGCTCACACGCGCCAGCGCCTTGCGCCGCACCAGCCGATTCAGCAGCGATGACTTCCCGACGTTCGAGCGCCCGCCGAAGGCAATCTCGGGGAGCCCCGATTGCGGCCGCCAGCCATCCGGCGACGCCATGCCGCCCAGAAATTCCAGGTCACGGATGACGAGCGGATCAGCCACGGCCGCGGAGCCGTCGGGCACCGTGCGCATCTCAGTGGGCGACAGTGGACATGTCCAGTCCCGCGTGAACGCTGGCCACGTCGCGTCGGAGCGCCAGGAGCAGTACCTCGTCCATCGCGCTCACCGGATGGAACTGCAGGTCGCCACGAATGTCCTCCGGAATCTCCTCGAGCTCGCGTGCGTTCGCCTGCGGGATGATCACGTGCGTCACGCCGGCGCGGCGCGCCGCGACGAGCTTTTCCTTGAGCCCGCCAATGGCCAGGACGCGGCCGCGAAGCGTGATTTCGCCAGTCATGGCGGTATCGCCGCGCACGGCCACGCCGGTGAGCGCACTCACGAGTGCGCTCGCGAT
Organism: Gemmatimonadaceae bacterium; assembly: GCA_036393195.1. Classification (GTDB taxonomy): domain Bacteria; phylum Gemmatimonadota; class Gemmatimonadetes; order Gemmatimonadales; family Gemmatimonadaceae; genus JADGGM01. The sequence goes on from DASVWN010000038.1 coordinate 60,205, forward strand.
CGCGATGCCGGCTGAGGGTCCGTCCTTGGGCGTCGCGCCGGCCGGAATGTGTATGTGGACGTCGCGGCCGCGCGCGAACTCGCTGTCAATGCCAAGGATGCTGGCGCGTGACCTGGCATAGGTGAGCGCCGCACTGGCCGATTCCTTCAACACGTCGCCGAGTGTTCCCGTGAGCTGGATCCGCCCGCGCCCCCGCACCACGGCGACCTCGATCTCCAGCAGGTCGCCGCCCACTGCCGTGTAGGCGAGTCCGGTGGCAACGCCAACGCGGTCTTCCAGCGTTGCGCTCTCCTCCTCGAAGGGCGGCACGCCCAGCAGCTCGCGCAGTTCGTCGCGCCCGACCGTGATGGGACGCGTCGGCGCCGCTGCCTCGGCGTCCGCCACCGCCCGTCGCGCCAGCTTGCGCGCGATACGGGCCAGCCGCCGTTCCAGCTCGCGGACCCCCGCCTCGCGGGTGTAGTTGCGCGTGATCTCCGCGATCGCGTCCGGCGTGATGGTCACCTGCTCCGGATCGAGCCCGTGCGCCCGCAACTGCTTCGGCACGAGATACTGCCGCGCGATCGCGTGCTTTTCCTGGTCCACGTAGCCCGGCAGCCTGATGATCTCCATGCGATCGCGCAGCGCATCGGGAATCTGGTTGAGCGAGTTCGCGGTCGTGATGAACAAGGTCTGCGACAGATCGTAGTCCACTTCCAGATAGTGGTCGTTGAAGGCCTTGTTCTGCTCGGGATCGAGCACTTCGAGCAGCGCCGCCGCAGGATCGCCGCGCCAGTCCTGCCCCATCTTGTCCACCTCGTCCAGGAGAATGACCGGGTTCACGACCTGGGCGCGACGCATGGCCTGGATCACCCGGCCGGGCAGCGCACCGATGTACGTGCGACGGTGACCCCGGATCTCCGCCTCATCGCGCACGCCGCCCAGCGACATGCGGGCGAACCGCCGCCCCAGCGCGCGTGCAATCGAGCGGCCCAGTGATGTCTTGCCCACGCCGGGCGGCCCCACCAGACAGAGAATCGGGCCTTCCAGATGCCCCACGAGCGCCAGCACGGCGAGGTAATCCAGAATGCGATCCTTCACGTCGCGCAATCCGAAATGGTCCTCATCCAGAATGGCCTGGGCGCGCGCCACATCCACGGCGTCGTCGGTGCGCTCGGTCCACGGAAGAGAGACGAGCCAGTCGAGATAGTTGCGTCCCACCGCGGACTCCGGCGACAGTGGCGGCGTACGGCGCAGCTTGCGCATCTCGCGCTCCGCGCGCTCGCGCACGAGTTCGGGGAACTGCTTCCGGGAGATCGCCGCCGCCAGTTCGTCCACGTCGTCGGCCTCTTCCTCGCCCAGCTCGCGGTGAATCGCCTTGAGCTGTTCCTGCAGATAGAACTCGCGCTGGTTCTGGAAGAGCGATCCGCGCACATCGTTCTCGATCTTGCGCTCGAGACGCAGGATCTCGATTTCCGACGCGAGCAACGTGCTGCACCGCTCGAGGAGTGCACCAACCGACGGCGCTTCGAGGAGCTGCTGGCGCTGCTCCACCCGGACCAGCAGGTGCGCCGCTACCGCGTACGCCTGTCGTTCGCGCGACTCGCTCCCCTGGACCAGTGCCACGAGTTCCGGCGGCAGCCGGCGGTGGAGACCCACGTACTCCTCGAACAGGCTCGCGACCCGGCGTGCCATCGCGTCCTCGTCGCTGTCCGGCGTTCCGCGCACCGGCGGCATGGCCGAAAGTGAGGAATACAGACATATTCCCGGAGCGTAGCGCGTGACACGCGCGCGCGCGAATCCCTCGAGCAGGGCCTTCGTTGTCCCATTCGCCAACCGGGAGAGCTGCAGCACCCTGGCAATCACTCCAACCCGGTACAGGTCGGCTGCTGCCGGTTCCTGTACCTCACCATTCCGTTGTGCGACAAGAAAGATCCAGCGGTCATGCGGCAGCGACGCATCCACCGCCGTCAACGACGCCTGCCGTCCGACAAGCAGCGGAATCACCATGTATGGAAACACGACCATGTCGCGCAGCGGCAGCGTCGGCAGGCGCTCCGGCACCTCGTGGCGTTCGTCGCCACGGGCAATGAAAATGGACATGCGAGAAATATAGCGGGCTACGTCATCGATGGCGCCGCACTACGCCATGGTCGTTCCACACATGCGCTATCTGACCGACAGCCTGTCACTGCGGACAGAAGACATCTTCGGGCGTACAGCAGTCACGCCCACCCCAATCGGCCTGGAGGCCGTATGCGATTCCTGTCCGTACCCATCCTGGTCGCCGCGGTCACGCCGCTCGCCGGCGCCCAGCAGCCCGTGCAGCACGCGATGCACGCCATGCCGGCGGCTGCATCGCCGGCACTCCACGTCACGGTGGACAGCGTGCATTCGCTCCTCATTCTCAGGGCCGGCCCGTTCGACGTCGAACCCATGGGGGAGGACATGCACATGCAGGACGCGGGGCTGTCCTTCCGGCTGCCTGTCGATGGCTGGCTGCACGGCTATCGCGTGGACCTCGTCGATGCGGCGAACCAGCCCCTCCCGCGTGCCGATATTCACCACGTGGGGCTCGTGAACCTCAATCGGCGCGAGTTGCTCTATCCACAGCTCGAACGCATGCTGGCCGCGGGCGCCGAGACGGAAGGCATCGATCTTCCAGCGACCGTGGGTCTGCCGATTTCCAGCGACGACAGTCTTCTCTTCTTCGCGGGTCTGCATAGCGCCAACGGAAAGAGCGTGAGCGCTGCGTACGTCCAGATCACCCTCAAGTGGACGCCGCGGCGCTCCCACGCACCGCTCGCCGTGCTGCCGTTCTACGCCGACGTCAACAACCACGTGGGGGGTACGTCCGCGTTCGACCTGCCGCCGGGACGAACTACTCGGTCCTCCGAATTCACCATGCCCCTGAGTGGCGGCCTGATCGCCGTCGGCGGTCATATGCACCCCTACGGCAAATCGCTCACACTGCAGGACGCCGAGACCGGGAAGACGCTCGTGCGCCTCGCCACGGATCTCGGTCCCAACGGCGAGGTGAAGAAGCTGAGTCGATTCGTGTTCGGCTACAACCAGGATGCGTTACGGCTGGAGGCGGGACACCGCTACCGCATCATCGCGGCCTACGACAATACCTCCGGCAAGACGCTTCCCATGGGCGGAATGGCGTCCATGGCAGGCCCCTTTGTTCCCGACGACTACGCGCAGTGGCCGAAGCTCGATCTGACGAACCCTGACATCCAGCGCGACATTTCGAGCCTGGCGCTGGGGAACTGATCGTTTGCGCATCGGGCGCCGAAACGAACACGGGGCCGGACATCGTTCCTGTCCGGCCCCGTGTTCGTTTCGGCGCCAACGAGCGGTCAGGCCTCCTTCTTTCTCCGCTTCGTGGAGAGCTCCAGCAGCGGCGGGTTGCCATCGAGCACAGAGGTCTCCGTGATCTTCACCTCGGTGATGTCGTCGCGGCTCGGAAGATCGAACATGACATCGGTCATGATCTCTTCGAGAATGGCGCGGAGCCCGCGGGCACCCGTGCCACGCTTGAGCGCCTTCTGCGCCACGGCACGCAACGCGGACTCCTCGAAGGTGATCTTCACGTCTTCAAGGCCAAACAGCTTGGTGTATTGCTTGGTGAGCGCGTTCTTGGGCTCCTTGAGAATGCGCACCAGCGCGTCCTCGTCGAGCGCCTCGAGTGCCACCGCGACTGGAAGCCGGCCCACGAGCTCCGGGATCAGCCCGAAGCGCAGCAGGTCATCCGGTTCGACCTCCGCAAAGGGGTGACGGGCCAGGTCCCTGGGCTTCCCGTTCTGCACCTCTTCCTTGGTGAAGCCGATCTGGCGCCGCCCCGTGCGCGCCTCGATGATCTTCTCCAGTCCGTCGAATGCGCCGCCGCAGATGAAGAGGATGTCCTTGGTGTTGATCTGGATGTATTCCTGCTGCGGGTGCTTGCGGCCCCCCTGCGGCGGCACGGAGGCAATGGTCCCTTCGAGAATCTTGAGCAGCGCCTGTTGCACTCCCTCGCCGGACACGTCGCGCGTGATGCTCGGGTTTTCGCTCTTCCGCGCGATCTTGTCGATCTCGTCAATGTAGACGATGCCACGCTCGCACTCGGCAACGTTGAACTCGCCCGCCTGCAACAGGCGCACGAGGATGTTCTCAACGTCTTCGCCGACGTACCCTGCTTCGGTCAGCGTGGTAGCGTCGGCGATGGTGAATGGGACATCGAGGATTCGGGCGAGCGTCTGTGCGAGCAGGGTCTTGCCGACGCCGGTGGGGCCGATGAGGAGGATGTTGGATTTGTCGAGCTCGACATCGTCATCCCGGCCCGACGTGCAATTGATGCGCTTGTAGTGATTGTAGACCGCGACCGCCAGCGCCTTCTTTGCCCGTTCCTGCCCGATCACGTACTGGTCCAGAATGTCCTTGATTTCCTGCGGCGTCGGAACCTGCGTGATCGCCTCGGCAACCTCGCGCTCCTCATCTTCGGCGAGAATCTCGTTGCACAGCGAAATGCACTCGTTGCAGATGTAGACGGATGGCCCGGAGATGAACTTCCGGACGGAGTCCTTGGACTTACCGCAGAACGAGCAGCGCAGGTGTTTGTCGTGCGACATTAGCTGTCCGTGAAGCAGGTGAAGCGGACGGGCGGCAGCGGGTTTGAGGACCGCCGCCGGAGGGCTTGGAGATGTTTAACGTGCCCTCAAAAGACGGTCAAGCATCACAAGTGACACAAGTCATGTGATAAATTTCACAAGCTGGCCTTCGGCTCGCTAGTCACCAGACTGCGGGCCTGAACCACTACGTTGTCGATAAGTCCATATGCCTTGGCCTCTTCCGCGGACATGAAGCGATCGCGGTCCACGTCGCGTTCAATCTGCTCGACCGTCCGCCCCGTGTGCTTCGCCATGAGCTCGTTCATCTTGGCGCGCAGATACAGGATCTCTTTCGCCTGGATCTCGATGTCCGCCGCCGTCCCCTGCGCACCACCCGACGGCTGGTGAATCATGATCCGCGAATGCGGCAGCGCCATGCGCTTGCCCGCGGTGCCGGCCGCCAGAAGGAATGCGCCCATGCTCGCCGCCATCCCCATGCAGATGGTCCGGATGGGCGAGGTGAGAAACTGCATCGTGTCGTAGATCGCCATGCCGGCGGAGACACTTCCGCCCGGAGAGTTCACGTAGATGTTGATGTCGCGCTCCGGATTGTCCGCATCCAGGAAGAGGAGCTGGGCAATCACGATGTTCGCGACGTCGTCGTTGATGGGCGTGCCAAGGAACACGATCCGGTCCATCAGCAGACGTGAGAAGATGTCGTAGGTCCGCTCGCCGCGCGGCGAGCGCTCGATGACGTAAGGTGGGTAGATCGTGGACATGGCCATGGTTATGTGTGTCAGTCGCGGGGAAGCGAACAGGCGGAGCCAGAAGCAAGACGCCGCCGGCTATTCAACGGTATTTCTCTCCATCAACCACTTCATCACCTTCTCCTCCGTTATGCTCTGCTCCAATTCAGTCAGACGGCCGGATTTCTGGAGCGATGCATACACCTGAGCCGGGTTGACCTTTCCCTTGTCGGCGAGCTCGGCGACCCGCTCGTCAATCTCTGCCTCGGAGGCGCTCAACCCTTCCCGCTTGGCCAGCGTCGAAATGATCAGATCGCGTCGCACCTGCCGCTCGGCGAGCGGCTGGAAATCGTGCGTGAACTTCTCCTTTCCGTCCTCCGGCACCTTGTACGCTTCGGCGTACGCGTTCACCAGTTGCGACACCCAGCTTGGTGGCACGTCGAACGCATTGGCGGCGATGAGCTCGTCGATGATCTTTTGCCGCACATCGGCATCGGCCTCGCGCTCGGCCAGCTTCACGAGGTCACCGTGCACCGTCTTCCGGAGCGCATCCAGCGAGTCGAAGTCGCCTGCCTCTCGCGCGAAGGAATCGTCCAGCGCCGGGAGCGTCTTCCGCTTGACATCGTCGAGCGTCACCCGCACACGCTTGGTCTTGCCGCGCTGCGCCTCGTCCGGAAAGTCCTCCGGCCACTTCACCGGGCGCTCCGTGGTGGCGCCGGGCGCGGTCTCCATGATGACCTCCTCCACAGCCGGCAGAGCCTGTCCTTCGCCCAGCACCAGATGGTATTCCTGCGGCTCGGCCATGGCATCGCCATCATCCGTCGTGGCGAGATGCACGGTCACCATGTCGCCGGGAACCGGGCGCTCCTCCACCGGGGTCCACGTCGCCCGCTCCTCCCGCATCTCGTCCAGTTGCACGCGCACGTGCTCGTCGCTTACCGGGCGCACGGTACGGGTGACGCGAAAGCCCTGCGTACGCGGGAGCTCGATGGTCGGCCGCACTTCGAGATGCAGCTCGAACGTGAGCGGCTGTCCCTCATCCGCTTTCACATCGTGCACGTGCGGTTGGGTGGCCAGCTCGAGCTTCTCGCGTTCGAGCACTTCCTTGAACGCATCCTGCACGAGCGACTCGATGGCCTCCTGGTGAATGGCATCGCCGAATTTCCGGCGCACCATGGCCGCGGGCGCCTTGCCCGGACGAAATCCCCGGAGCCGGACCTGAGAGGCGTACCGCCGCGCGGCGCGGTCCTCGGCGTTCCGCACTTCGTCCGCGGGAACCGACACTTCCAGCAGGCGTTCCAGCCCCTCGGTCTTCTTCGGCTTGATGTCGATGTTCATGGACGGAAAGATAATGAAGGGGAAGGTCCGAGTCAGTTCCGCGCACCCCCAGGTGTGCCGGATCCCGTACCCCGCGCCTCCCAGACGTTGTTGCTCCGGTCCACGTCCTGAAAGCGGTTGTCCGGGTCGAGCGTGACACGGGCGACCCGCCGGCCGCGTGTATTGACAGAAACGGTGGCTGTACGATTGCCGCTGAACCACACCGAGGCGGGACGCCTGACGGTCTGGGTGCCGCCCCCCGCGTAGTCGAATCGCACAATGATGGGCATGGTCATGCTGCCCCTGGCGGCCACCGTCACGCGCACCGGGCCGCCGGCAGGGGCGTTCACCGCCGTGATGGCCTGGTCGAACGTGTGCGTCGTGAACCACCACGCATTCCAGAACCAGTCCAGGCGCTGCCCCAGCCTGTGATTCATGAACATGAAGAAGTCCCAGGGCGATGGATGCTTGTAGCGCCACGCCTGGGCGTACGCGGCGAACGCCTCACGGACCGCCGAATCGCCGACCACGCCGCCCAGTGCGTGGAGCGCGAGCGGTGCCTTCTCGTAGGTCTGCAACGTGTAGAGCGGGCCGGCGAAATCGGACGGCCACATCATGGCAGGTTCGAGCTCCGAGCCGGCCACCTGACGGTAGCCCTCGCCAATGCGCATCGGGTCTTCCGGCTGCCCGGAAAAGTCCACGCCCGCCGCTTCATCAATGAAATCGTTGAACCCTTCATCCATCCAGCCATACCACGTCTCATTCGACCCCACCATCATGGGAAACCACTGGTGCCCCAGCTCATGGGTAATGACGCCGAAACCGGGGCCGCAGAAGACGATCATGGGATACTCCATCCCGGTCTCGGGGCCATCGGCCACGGTGGCCTGGGGGAAGTCGTAGGGCATGACGTACCGCGCATGGTGCTCGAGCGCGAACTTCGCGTACTGCGCACTCTTCTCATAGCTGGCATGTTCGGGCAGGTAGAGCACCTGCACCAGCGTCGGCTTCGGCGTCATGGCGCGCGTGGCGTCCTGGATGAAGTCGGCGGAGGTCGCGAAAGCGAAGTCATTCACGAGCGGAGCGGTGAAGTGCCACGTGAGGAGCGAGTCGCTCGCCGTGGCTTTACCCGCGCCGCGCTCGGCGGCCGTGACGACGTGCACCGTCGTGTCGCCCGTCATGGCGAGGGACAGCCGGTCGCGCGTGGTACGCGACAACACCTGCTCGGGGTTCGCCAGCGTTCCCGTTGCTCCGACGAGCCATCCGGCCGGAAGCGTGAGCTTGACGTCGAAACTGCCGTACTGATTGTAGAATTCCGCGGTGCCGAGGTACTGATCGTGATCCCAGCCGCGCAGGTCATCGTACATCGCGATCTGCGGGTACCACTGCGCGACCTGATAGAGTCGAGTTCCCCATCGTCCCATCCGCTCTCCCCGTTCACCGGGCGGCACGTTGGGGACCTTGAATTCCCAGTCCGCTGTGAGCGTGGCAGTGGCACCCGGCAGAATGGGCGATCCCAATTGCACGATCGCGATCGTGCCGTCGATGCGGTACGCCCTGGGGTCATCGAGCGCGACAGCCGCGTCATTGATGACGAGCCGGCTGACGTGGATGCCGTCGGTGATATCGGTGACGTAGTCGTTGCGGTCCGACTCGGCGCGGAAGTAGTTCTGATAGAGCCGGAGGACGATCTGCCTGAGCGTATCGGGCGTCGTGTTGTGCAGAGTGATCGTTTCAGCGCCGGTGAGATTGGCCGTCTCCACATTCAGGCGCGCATCGATCGCGTAGTCCACCCGTTGCTGCCAATACTGACGGCCAGGCGATCCGGAGGAGTCGCGCGTACCGGCCCGATATGCACGAGTGATCATCGGTCCGAGCGGGATGTCGCGGGGCACGACCCGATCGGGCCCTGCCGGCGCGTGCTGCGCCTGGAGCGAAGCGGAGAGAGGGAATGCGGTGCAGGCACACGCCAGCGCCAGCGCGAAGAGGGTCAGTCGCATGTGAAGAGAGCAGGGGAATGAGTCCATGACACGGTGTCGCTGCATCCGTCCGTGTCGCGCTGCGGAGCGAGTGCTCGGGGCGGGACTCGAACCCGCACGCCTTTCGGCACGGCGTCCTAAGCGCCGCGTGTCTGCCGTTCCACCACCCGAGCGTGCCGACCTGAAGCTAATGCGGTCCACGATTTTTGGTTAACCGTCCCGACTCCATGGCGGTCGTGATCTCCAATCCGCGCTGCCGGTAGCGGCTGGACAGGATTTCAGGATTGACACGATTCACACGGAGCTGGTGCCCAAGCCGGTTGCCGATGTCCAGCGAACGGACCGCTACCGATTGCTTCGGCTCCCCACAATCCCATCAATCCTGTTCATCCTGTAAATCCTCTCCTTTCTTTTCGCAGCGGGAAGCGTCTCTTCTACCCGAAGCCGGTCCCGGCGTCACCCGGCACCGGCGCCACGCGCTCGTCCAATGCACCACGGCCCGCCGATGACTGTCATCGGCGGGCCGTCGTGCATTGACTGCGTGCCCCTCACGCCATGAATCCCGCGCAAGGATCAGCCCCCGTCACCCGTGGCGAGGTTCACCACCCGCGTCTCCTTGAGACGCGTGTTGTAGACGAGCAGGCTGATCACCTGATCCTTTCCTACCTGGGCGAGCGCCGCGTTCAGGTCTGCGTCGGTGCGCAGCACGCGATTCGCCGGGTTGAGCACCTTGACCAGAATGTCCTGGTTCGCCGCGAGCTTCTGGAACGCCGTCCCCGTCACGCTCACATCCGTCACGAGCAGGCCGCGCTGGACACTGGGTGCGTTGAGGCTCGCAACCTGATCACTGCTGAGCGGCTTCACCGTAATGCCCAGCTTCTGCCAGGACGCCGGCTCCGGATGGCTCCCGCCATTATCGGCATCGTTGCTGGCTACGTCACTGTCGCTCGGCGCTTCACCCAGCTTCACCTTGAAGTTCATCTTCTTGCCATAGCGCATGACCGTGACGTCAACCACATCGCCGGGCTGGTGCTGGCGGATCATGCGCTGCAGTTCGGCCGTGCGGTCGATCGTCTTGCCATCGAGCGCGATGATCACGTCGCCAGGCTGGATGCCGGCACGCGCCGCCGGGCTGTCAGTGTCCGATGAGGCGCCGCCGACCAGCGCACCGTGAATGCTGTCCAGCCCCGCGGCCTTCGCCGTGGCGGGATCAACATTCTGAATGGCCACGCCCAGAATGGGCTGGCGCACGTGACCGTACTTGATGATGTCGTTCATCACGTTCTTCGCGAGCGAAATGGGGATCGCGAAGCCGTACCCCGCGTAGTAGCCCGTGGGGCTTGCGATGGCGCTGTTGATGCCGATGACCTCACCGCGGATGTTGACGAGCGGGCCGCCCGAGTTGCCGGGGTTGATCGCCGCATCAGTCTGGATGTAGTCCACGATGGCGTACTTGCTGGAGTAGAGCTGCGTGAGCTGGCCACCGCGACCCTTGGCGCTCACAATGCCCGCGGTCACGGTGAAGTCGAAGCCCAGCGGGTTGCCGATCGCGAGCACCCATTCGCCCACCTTGGCGTTCGCGTCATCGCCCAGCGCCACGGTAGGGAAATCGTTGCCGTTGATCTTGATCACGGCCACGTCAGTGGTGGGATCGCGGCCAATGACCTTGGCGGTGAACTGCCTGCGGTCGAGCATGGTGACCGTCACCTTGTCGGCGCCCTGCACCACGTGATTGTTGGTCAGGATGTAGCCGTCCGGCGACACGATGAAGCCGGAACCCATCCCTTCCTGCGGTCCCTGCTGCTGAGGCTCGAACTGGCGGAAGAACTGTTCCATTCCCGGAGGGAACTGCTGCCCGCCCTGTGTACGCGGCTGTTTGGCTTCCGTTTCGGTGGTGATCTGCACCACCGCCGGCGTCACATGCTGCGCGATGGAAACGAAGCCGTTACTCAGGTCCGCCAATGGCTGCACGACTTGCGATGGCGGCCTGGTAGCGGTGCGCTGCTGCGCGTACCCGAATGGGGTGAGATTGAATCCCGCGGCGATAATGACGCCGCCGATGAAGGCCGCAAGCGCGACAGCACCCAGTCGCGCACGAGAAAAAGTTCGAGAAGGCATGCGTTGCATCTGGTTATTGGAAGCTGAAAGGCTGCTGGCTGCTGCTCGTTGGTGACTGGTATCTGGTATTGAGTACCGTCGAATCCCGCGAAAGTTGCCTTTCGACACGGCCTCAGCCTGCCGTCCACCAGTCACCAGCGAACAGCCATCAGCTACTTCTTGTCCTCATCCACAATTTCATAATCCGCTTCGACGACATCATCCGGTTTGCCGCCAGGTGCGTTCCCCGGCTGGCCGGCAGTGCCGGCCGGTTCACCGGCGGGGCCGGCCGCCTGTTCCGCACCCTGTTGCTGTGCATAGAACGACTGGCCCGCTTCGCCGAACGTGCGCGACAGTTCTTCCTGCGCGGCACGGATCTCGTTCATGTCATCGCCGCGCAGTGCCTTGCGCGAGCGCTCCACCGCAGACTCGAGTCTGCTCTTGATGTCCGCCGGAAGCTTCTCGCCCCACTCCTTGGATTCCTTCTCCACCTGATAGGCGAGCCCGTCCAGCTTGTTGCGTGCATCGATCTCCTCGCGGCGCTGCTTGTCCTCGTCCGCGTGCGATTCGGCATCCTTGACCATGCGCTGAATCTCGCTCTCGGAAAGCCCGCTCGATGCCTCGATGCGGATCTTCTGCTCCTTGCCCGTGGCCTTGTCCTTCGCGGTCACGTGCAGGATGCCGTTCGCGTCAATGTCGAAGGTAACCTCGACCTGCGGCATGCCGCGCGGTGCCGGCGGAATGCCCGTGAGCTGGAACTTGCCGATCGTCTTGTTGTACGTGGCCAGCTCGCGCTCGCCCTGCAGCACGTGAATCTCCACCGTCGTCTGATTGTCATCCGCCGTGGAGAAGATCTCCGACTTCTTCGTAGGGATCGTCGTGTTCCGCGGAATGAGCACCGTGGTCACGCCGCCCAGCGTCTCGATGCCCAGCGACAGCGGAGTGACGTCGAGCAGCAGCACATCCTTCTGCTCACCCGTGAGCACCGCGCCCTGGATGGCGGCGCCAATGGCCACGACCTCATCCGGATTCACGCCCTTGTGCGGCTCCTTCTTGAAGAAGTCCTTCACGATCTGCTGCACCCTGGGCATGCGCGTGGAGCCACCCACGAGGATGACCTCGTCAATCTCCTCGGGCTTGAGCCCGGCGTCCTTGAGCGCCTGCTGCATGGGCGGAATCGTCCGCTGCACCAGATCGTCCACGAGCTGCTCGAGCTTGGCGCGCGTGAGCGTGTAGTTGAGGTGCTTGGGCCCGGACTGGTCCGCCGTGATGAACGGCAGATTGATGTCCGTCTGCTGCGTGGACGACAGCTCCATCTTGGCCTTCTCGCCGGCTTCCTTGAGGCGCTGGAGCGCCATGGGATCCTTCGAGAGGTCAATGCCCTGATCCTTCTTGAACTCCGCCACGAGCCAGTCAATCACGCGCTGGTCGAAGTCGTCGCCGCCCAGGTGCGTATCGCCATTCGTGGATTTCACCTCGAACTGGCGCGAGCCGTCCACGTCGTAGAGCTCGAGCACGGAAATGTCGTACGTGCCCCCGCCCAGGTCGAACACGGCGACTTTCTCGTCCTTCTTCTTGTCCAGCCCATAGGCAAGCGCGGCCGCCGTGGGCTCGTTGATGATCCGCAGCACGTCGAGCCCGGCAATGCGTCCCGCGTCCTTTGTGGCCTGACGCTGCGAATCGTTGAAGTAGGCGGGGACGGTCACCACGGCCTTCTGCACCTTGAATCCAAGGTAATCCTCCGCCGTCTGCTTCATTTTCTGCAGGATCATTGCGGAAATTTCCGGAGGCGTGTAACGCTTGCCCTGGATTTCCACGACGGCCTGCTCGTTCGATCCCGCGACGACCTTGTACGGGACGCGTTTGATCTCTTCGGTGACTTCCGGCATCTTGCGCCCCATGAAGCGCTTGATGGAAAACACCGTATTCTGCGGATTGGTGACCGCCTGGCGCTTTGCGACCTGGCCGACGAGGCGTTCGCCGTCCTTCGTGAACCCGACAACAGATGGGGTGACGCGGCCCCCTTCGGCATTCGGAATGACGACAGGGTCTCCGCCCTCCATCACAGCAACCACGGAGTTCGTTGTGCCCAGGTCGATGCCAATGACTTTCTCAGCCATAGCTTCCTCGTGAAATGTGATGAGGCGAGCCGCGCCGAAGCGTCAGAACCGCTCGCCGGATACTCCAACAGGTTTCCCGCCTGCGGCGGGCGCACCATTGCCGATGGTTATTCGCAATCATGGTGCCGATAAATTGCGCCATTATGGCAGAGATCCTGGTCCATGCCATTCGGATCTAAATGAACCTCACCACCTGACCATAGCCGCACGTGATCCCGCTTAGCGACGAATTGCCGACACTCCGGACGCCGTGGATGACGTACGCCATCCTCGCCGTAACCTGGGCGGTCTGGTTGCTCGTGGAACAGGCCGGGTTTTCCCCAATGGTGCTGGCGGCGCGCGTCTGCGATCTGGGCATGGTGCCGGGCGAACTGACGCACCGCGCTCCGCTTGGGCTCGCCGTCCCCATCGGCGCCGGGATGGCATGCGTGGTGGACAATCTGCCGATCAACATCCTCACGCCGCTCACGTCCATGTTTCTGCACGGCGGCTGGATGCACATCATTGGCAACTCGCTGTTCTTCTGGGTCTTCGGCAACAACATCGAGGACTCGATGGGGCCGTGGCGCTTCCTCGCCTTCTATCTCATTTGCGGGCTGATCGCGGCCGCAACGCACGTTGCGTTCAATGCGTCGTCGCCCGTACCGACGGTGGGCGCGTCCGGGGCGATATCCGGCATCATGGGAGCGTACCTGTTGCTGTACCCGAAGGTGCGCATCCGGATGTTCTTCTTCTTCATCATCTTCTTCAAGGTCATCCCGATCCCCGCCTGGCTGGTGCTGCTCTACTGGTTCGGGCTCCAGTTGCTCGCCGGGCTGCCCGAGCTCTCCCAGATGAGCCCGGACGTCTCCGGCGGCGTCGCGGTGTGGGCGCACGTCGGAGGATTCATCGCGGGGCTCGTGCTCATCAAGCTGTTCGCGAAGCCTGCGCTGGTTCGAGCGCACCGTCTGGCCCTGCAGCCGCGCTACAGCGTGCACTTCCCCGGTGGGTGACCGCTCCCGTCCGCTGCAGCGGTTCCCGATCGCGGCCGGTGCGAGTAACTTCCTCGCGCCCCTGACAACGTCCGAGGATCCGCGCGCCGATGTCCGATGCCGAGCGCATTGCTGACCTGATTGACCATACGCTCCTGAAGGCGGACGCGACTCGGGCGGACATCGAACGCCTGTGCGCCGAGGCGCATCGCTTTGGCTTCGTGGCGGTGTGCGTGAATCCGGTCTGGGTACCGCTCTGCCGGCAGGCACTGACAGCGTCGCGAGTACGGGTAGCGACGGTGGTCGGCTTTCCGCTCGGAGCCAACCAGACGACGACCAAGCAGGCTGAGGCTTTGCTTGCCATACAGCAGGGGGCCGATGAGCTCGACATGGTTGCGTCCCTCGGTCATCTCAAGGCCGGCGACTGGCGTTACGTGGCCAGCGACATTCGCGCCGTCGTCGAAGCCGCGGAGGGCCGCGTGGTGAAGGTGATCATCGAGTCGGCGTTGCTCACCCCGGCTGAGATCACCAGGGCCAGCACGATCGCCCGCGACATGGGTGCCGCATTCGTCAAGACGAGCACCGGCATGCACCCCCTGGGCGGTGCCACCGTGGATGCCGTCTCGCGCATGCGCGCCGCGGTGGGCAGTGCAGCCGGCGTCAAGGCGAGCGGCGGGATCCGCGATTGCGCGACGGTGATTCGCATGCTCGCCGCCGGTGCCTCCCGCATCGGTACATCCAGCGGTGTCAGGATTGCCAGTTGTCTGGGTGAGACGCCGGTATCGCGCCTCGTCGCCGACGCCGCGGCGCACGCCGCCGAATGCACCACCTCGAACTGGAGCCTCACGCCGGCCATCGCGCAACAGCCCTGAATTCCCAGTACGCGCCTTCACCCGACGCATTCCTGATTCCCGAAATCCTGTGCGCCTCATCCCACGCGACACCGCTTTCTTCGAGATGTTCGAGCAGCTCTCCAGGCGGCTGACGGTTGCCTCCCGCCTGCTGAGCGAACTGTTTGCTGACCCGAGCCGGCTGGAGTACTTCGTCGCCGCCATCAAGGTGGTGGAGCACGAGGCGGACACCATCACGCACGACATCATCTCGCGTATCGACAAGAGCTTCGTGACACCGATCGATCGCGAGGACATTCACCTGCTGGCGTCGCGACTGGACAACGTGGTGGATCTCGTGGATGGCACGGCACGGCGCGCACAAATGTTCCACATTCGCGAGGTGCACGACATCGCGCGGCGGATGTGCGATACACTGGTGAGCGCCACCGAAAGTCTGGACGCCGCCGTGGGGCGCATGAAGGACGCCCGCTTCGTGGTTGCGCAGGGGCACGAGGTGAAAACGCGCGAGGAGGAGGGCGACGCTCTCTACCATGAGGCTGTCGGCGACCTGTTCCGTGGCACCCCCGACCCGCTCCACGTCATCAAGTGGAAGGAGCTGTACGATACGCTCGAGCGCGCCCTCGACCAGTGCGAGGATGTGGCCAATGTGCTCGAGAGCATCGCCCTCAAGCACGCCTGAGCGGTGGTCACATACATTCTGGTGATCATCGCGATCGCCTTCCTGTTCGACTTCAGCAACGGATTTCACGACTCGGCCAACTCCATCGCCACGGTAGTGGGCACGCGTGTGCTCAAGCCGCTGCCGGCGGTGCTCTGGGCGGCTTCGTTCAATTTCCTGGCGGCGTTCCTCGTGGGGACGAAGGTGGCGCAGACGATGGGGAAGGGGATGATCGACATCACCGTTGTCGACCCCAACGTGGTGCTCGGCGCGCTGCTGGGCGCGATCGGCTGGAATCTCATCACGTGGTACTACGGGCTCCCCTCCAGCTCGTCGCACGCGCTCATCGGCGGGTTCGGCGGCGCCGCGGTAGCCAAGGCGGGCTTCGGCGCGATCATCGCGTCGGGCTGGACCAAGACCCTCGTGTTCATCGTGCTCTCACCGGTGATCGGAATGATCCTGGGCTTCTCGCTGATGATCACGGTGTACTGGATCTTCCATCGCATGCCGCCGGGCAAGGTGGACCACGTCTTCCGGGTGGCACAGCTCGGGAGCGCGGCGTTCTTCTCGCTCTCGCACGGCGCCAACGATGCGCAGAAGACGATGGGCATCATCGTGGGGCTGCTGGCGTCGACGAACGCGCTGTTCGCGCACCAGGCCGGGCTGCTGCACCACTTGTATGTGCCTGCGGCCGATCACATTCCCTACTGGGTGGAGATCTGCGCCTATACCGCCATCGCGTTGGGCACGCTGTTCGGCGGCTGGCGCATCGTGCACACCATGGGCACGCGCATCACGAAGCTGCGCCCCGTCGGCGGCTTCTGCGCCGAGACGGGCGGCGCGCTGAGCATTCTGCTGGCGACGAAGTTCGGCATTCCGGTGAGCACGACGCACACGATCACGGGTGCGATCATGGGTGTGGGTGCGACCACCCGGCTCTCGGCTGTGCGCTGGGGCGTGGCGGGGCGGATCGTGTGGGCGTGGGTCCTGACCATACCCGCTGCGGCGCTCATGTCGGCGATCTGCTGGCTGATTCTTCACCAGGTGACACTCGGCGCGTTCTGATCACCTCGCGTCGTTACAGGAAGGTCTGACCGACACGCCAGTTCACCCGCCCCTTTACCGAACGGCCATGACAATTCGACGCAATTCAGTCGACCCGGCGCGATTCAACGATCAGGCCACGCTTCCCTTTGAACTGCGACTCAAAGACTTCGAGCTCGCGATTCAGGACGTGTATGACTTTTTCCATGACGTGAACGTTGGTTTGACAGAACGCGGCCTTGAGCGTCTGGATGACTTCCTGCGCCCGGCAATCATGTCCGGGCTGCTCTCAGATATGTTGACCGCAAGTCTGGGCAAGCACTCGCGCACGCTCACGGAGAATCGATATCACAATGGGCACCCGGACCTTGTCGTGAAAGGGGTGTACCCGGGAAACAGTGTGAAATCGGGAACGGCTGGCGTGGAAATAAAGTCGACGCGCAAGAGCGGCGGAGCCGTTGATACGCATGGTGCGCGCAATCAGTGGATGTGCGTCTTTGTGTATGAAGTTGATATGAGTACGGAGCCCGCGCACGATCGCGAACCAATGACGGTGACCGAAGTGTATCTCGGAAAGGTTGCCATCGCCGACTTTCGCAAGAACCCGCGCGGAGAGCTGGGAACTCGAACCGCAACACTGCATGCTGACGGGATCAGGAAACTTCGCACCAACTGGATCTACAAGTCGAGGGAGTAGCTGTCGCCGTTCCTGAAAGCAGTCAGCTTCGGCATCGCGCGCTTCGCCATTGCGAAGTAATGCGGGTCCTTCTCGACGCCGATGCTCTCGTATCCGACCGCCTCTGCTGCCGCCAACGTCGAGCCGGAGCCGGCAAACGGATCGAGAACGATGCCCTTCCCAAGCGGAAGAACTCCACGAACAAGCTGACGCAGGAATCCTTGTGGTTTGAGGCTGGGATGGGGCGCCAGCATGCGCTCGGACTTATGCGTCGGGGAAGAAGCGATCACATCGCCAAACGGCTTGGCTGCTGATGGCCTCCGGAATCCTCCCGTCAGCCAGTGGCGCAAATTGTCCTGAGCGCGTCCTTCGAGTGGTCGCCTGAACATGAGCCACGGCTCCCACATTGCGCGCGGCATGACGCTCACTCCCGGAAATTCCTTGTGGGCGGCCTTTGGGCGGTCGCCCCCGCGCATGGTCATCACGAGGCGGACAATCTCACCACGACGCTCCAGTCCGGCTCGTGCCAACGCACTCGAGACAACGTATGACAGCAGCGGATTGCTGGCGACGATCACGTTCGCTCCTGGCACGAGAACGGGCCAGAGTGTACTTGCCCAGGCGAAGAAAAACTCGTCCAGCGCATCAAGATCTCGTTGCGAGAGAACCGTGAATCGCGGAAGGGGAGCCCTCGTTACCCCGTCGAACGACGGTGGAATTCGCCATACGCCGCCCTTGCCCGAGCGCAGTTTTGCCTGTTGCTCCGCCGTGTATTCGAACAATCCATATGGAGGATCTGTTACAACCGCCTGAACGCTCCGTTCAGCTCGCCCACGCAGCCAATCGATGCAATCGCCGCAACACAGAGTGGACCTGCCAAATCGAAAAGTAGTGACCGGATTTTGCTGAACAGCCGGATAGCCGGCTGCCAGTGAGAGCGAGTTCTCCTTCAGGGCGTAACATCCACGAGCCGTCCGGGAGAAAAGTGCCGGAGTGTTCAAACGCAGGTAGGATCGGATGGAAGACGCAGCGGCTGCCCCGATGCGCTGGCTGACGCGGCGTTCGATTTCCGGCAGCGACACTCCTGCAGGTGTCGACGCGAGCACCGCGACGATCGCATCCCGCACCTCACCTGGCTTCCGCTTTGGCGACACCGTTTCCTCTCTCGAGCGACCGGCGAACAATAGACGTCCAGACGTCTTTGCGCAAGTACGCAAGCTAGGCGTCTGCCAAGCGCCCCGCCGCGCTCCCACCGGGTGGCGTCGCGTTCGTATCCTCCAGGTGATGCTTGATCGACTTTCCCTCCGCCAGATAGACGGCGTCCTCCGCGATGTTGGTCGCCAGGTCCGCGACGCGCTCCAGATTGCGACTGACCAGAAACAGCTCCAGGGCGGCCGAAATCGTGCCCGGGTCCTCGAGCATATGCGTCAGCAGGATGCGAAAGAGCGAGTCGTGCAACGCGTCTACCTGGTCGTCGCGGGCGCACACGGCGCGACCCAGCGTGCCGTCGGCCCGCACGAAGGCGTCGAGCGCGTCGCTCAGCATGCCCCGGGCGCGGCGCGCCATGTCTTCGATCTCGGGGTCGGGACTGATCCGCATCCCAATGGCCGTGAGTCGCAGCGCGCACTGCGCAATGTTCACGGCGTGGTCGCCGACCCGCTCCAGATCGTTGGAGACCTTGATGGCGCCGATGATGAAGCGCAGGTCGCGCGCCATGGGCTGCTGCAGCGCGAGCAGTGAGATGGCGCGCCGTTCGATCTCCACCTCGAGGGCGTCGAGCTCCTGATCCGCGGCGATGACGGCGTTCGCCCTGGCGGCGTTGCGCTGGAGCAGCGCGTCCACGGAGCGGTCCACCAGCTCCTCCGCCCTGGCCGACATGTCGAGCAGGCGCGTGCGCAGCTGTTCGAGCTGCTCGTGGAAATGACGAAACCCCGTGGTGCTCTCGGGGGCAGTGAACGGAGAGCTCATCCGAACCTCCCGGTGACATAGGCCTCGGTGCGTGGCTCGCGAGGGCTCGTGAAGAGCTCTCCCGTGGCGCCGGCTTCCACGAGCTCTCCGAGGTAGAAGAACGCGGTCGCGTCCGACAGGCGCGCCGCCTGTTGCAGGTTGTGCGTGACGATGACGATGGTGAGCTCGCCTCTGAGCTCGTAGAGCAGCTCCTCGATGCGCTGCGTGGCGATCGGATCGAGGGCGCTCGCTGGCTCATCGAGCAACAGCACCTCCGGATCGTTGGCGAGCGCACGCGCGATGCAGAGGCGCTGCTGCTGGCCGCCGGAGAGCGCGAGAGCGCTGGTCCGCAGGCGGTCGCGCACCTCCTCCCAGAGCGCGGCACGTTTGAGGGAGGCCTCCACGATCTCATCCAGCTCCCCTCGTCGCGCGATCCCGTTCATCCGGGGCCCGAACGCGACGTTGTCGTAGATGGACCTGGGAAAGGGATTCGAGCGCTGGAACACCATCCCCACGCGCTGGCGCAGCGTCACGACGTCGAACCCTTTCCCATAGATGTCTTCGTCGTCGAGCAGGATGGCGCCGCTGTGACGGATGCCGGGAATGAGCGCGTTGAGCCGGTTGATCGAGCGCAGCAGCGTGGACTTGCCGCATCCGGACGGGCCGATGAATGCCGTGATCGCTCGTTGCGCGATATCGAGCGAGATGCTGGTGAGCGCCCGATTCACTCCATACCAGAATGAGAAGTCGCGAATGGCGATTCGCCCCGTGTGACTTTCCGGCATGGGAGCGGGCCCCGCGTCGCGGTTCGGCCGCTCTGGCCGGAAGGCCGGCGTCGGGCGCGCCTCGTGAGGCGCCATGGCCTGGTTCATCCGAATCGCCCGGTGATATAGGCTTCGGTGCGCGGGTCCGAGGGCGTGGTGAACAGCCGCTCCGTGGGCGCGAGCTCCACCAGCTGGCCCGCGAGAAAGAATGCGGTGCGGTCCGAGACGCGCGCGGCTTGTTGCATGTTGTGCGTCACGATGAGAATCGTCACCTCGCCGCGCAGTTCGCGTACCAGCTCCTCCACCTTCTGCGTGCTCGCGGGATCGAGCGACGCGGTGGGCTCGTCGAGTAACAGTACCTCCGGATGTGTGGCCAGGGCGCGCGCGATGCAGAGCCGCTGCTGCTGGCCGCCGGAGAGCGCCACGGCGCTCGCCTTCAGCCGATCCTTCACCTCGTCCCAGAGGGCCGCGCGGCGCAGCGCGCGCTCGACGATGTCGTCGCGCTCCGCGCGTCCGATGCGGCTGCCGCGCACCCGGAGTCCGGCCGCGACGTTGTCGCGGATCGACATCGTGGGAAATGGCGTCGGTCGCTGGAACACCATCCCGATGTGCTGCCGGACGACGATCGGATTCACATCGCGCGCGTACAGATCACGTCCGTCCAGTATGACACGTCCCGTGACACGCGCCGTGGGCACCGTCTCGTGCATCCGGTTGAGGCAGCGGAGAAACGTCGACTTTCCGCACCCCGATGGGCCGATGATCGCCGTCACGGCTCCATTCGGGATCCTGATGGACACGTCGCGAATGGCCTGCAGATTCCCGAACCAGGCGTCGAGCGACTCCGTTGCCATCCGGGCGCGTTCGGAGGCGACAGCGCCGGGTGTGGCACCGTCAACGACAGATGGCCGCGTCTCAAGAACCGGCGCTGGCATCGAAGCGGGCGCGGGTCGCGGCGCGAGCAATGAGACTGAGCACGAGGATGATCGCAATGAGGACGAGCGCACCGGCCCAGGCGAGCCGGTGCCAGTCGTCGTAGGGACTGATGGCATAGGTGAAGATTTGCAGCGGCATCGCCGCGACAGGTTGCGTGACGTTGGTGGACCAGAACTGGTTGCCGAACGCCGTGAAGAGCAGCGGCGCCGTTTCGCCCGCCACGCGCGCCAGCGCCACGAGCGCGCCGGTGACGATGCCCGCGCTCGCTGTTCGCAGCACGACGACCAGGGCCGTCCGCCAGCGCGGATAGCCCAGCGCGAGCGCCGCCTCCCGAAGCGACACGGGCACGGTGCGCACCATTTCCTCGGTGGTGCGTGCCACCATGGGAATCATCATGGCGCCCAGCGCCACGCCGCCGGACAGCGCGGAGAAATGTCCCACTGGTCGCACCAGGAACTGCCACGCAAATATGCCCATGACGATGGACGGCAGGCCGTTCAGCACATCGGACAGGAAGCGTACGGCGTTCGCGAACCAGGTGCCCCGTCGTTCCGCGACGTAGATGCCCGTGCCAACGCCAATGGGCACGCCGAAGGCCGCGGCGATGCCGATGAGCATCAGCGTGCCTGCGATCGCATTGGCCATGCCGCCGCCACTCTCGCCCACAGCCGCCGGCATGCGCGTGAAGAACGCAACGTCGAGCGAACCGGCTCCCGTGCGCAGCAGGTGCGCGAGAATGAAGATCAATGGCAGCGTCACGAGGATGGTGCACGCGCCGAGGACGCCGATCATGAGCGCGTTCACCGCCTTCCGGCGCGCGAGGCCGCTGCGCGTCCGGTCCCGCACCGCGCGCTGTCGCGCGCTGGGCCGCGGGGTGACCGCAGTCGCGCTCACACGCCACCCGATGCCGTGCGGTCCACCCGCCACACGAGCCAGCGCGCCGCGGCATTCACGAGGATCGTGATGACGAACAGGATGAAGCCCACCGCCATGAGCGCCGAGAGATGCGCGTCGCTGCTCGCTTCGCTGAACTCGTTCGCGATGAGCGACGCCATGGTGTAGCCGGGAGCCAGGAGTGACGCCGAAATTTCCGGGCGATTGCCGATGACCATGGTCACCGCCATGGTCTCGCCCAATGCCCGCCCCAGTCCGAGAATCACGCCACCGGCAATGCCGGATCTGGCGTGGGGCAGCACGGTGTGCCAGATGGCTTCCCAGCGCGTGGCGCCCAGGGCCAGCGCAGCTTCGCGCTGCGATCGCGGAACGGCCAGGAGCACTTCGCGCGAGACCGACGCGATGTACGGCAGGATCATGATCGCCAGAATGAGCCCCGCCGCGAGCAGACTCGGCCCATAGGCGGGTCCCGCGAAGAATGGCGTGTGTCCCAGGCCCAGTCGGTCACGCAGGAATGGCATGACGGGATCGCGCAGCACCGGAAGCAGCACGAAGATCCCCCACAGCCCGTACACCACGCTCGGGATGGCCGCCAGCAGGTCAACGAAAAAGGCGACGGGCTGACGCAACGTGCGCGGCGAGAATTCGGAGAGCCACAGCGACACGCCGATCGCCAGTGGAGCGGCGAGGAGCAGCGCGATCGCCGATGAGACCAGTGTGCCATAGATGGCGGGAGCAGCGCCGAAGATGTGCCTCACCGGATTCCACTCGCTTGACGTGAGAAACGAGAGGCCGAAGCGATGCAGGGCGGGCCAGCCGGCCCGCGCGATCTCCCACGCAACGAGTCCGACGAGCAGCGGCACACACAGGGCAAAGAAGGTCACCACGCCCCGATAGATCACGTCGCCGATGCCTCGGTCGTGCATCGCAGCGAGCGGTGGCGACAGGGGCTGCCCCATGGGCTGCCCCTGTCGCCCCTGCTCCGTTCGAAGCACGATCCGCGGAGTGATCGTCACGGGAACGTCACGCTCCAGCGCCGATGGAGTCCACGCGAGTGTTCAGCCGCTGAATCATCGCCGGGGGAAGCGGCGCGTAGTCGAGCGACGCCGCCGACTGCTCTCCCGAGGCGAGGTACCAGTGCAGGAATGCTTTCAGTTGGGCCGCCTTTACCGAGTCCGCCTGCATCCGGTAGACGAGGAGCCAGGTGAAGGACGCGATCGGATATGCGGCGGCGCCGGGAGCGTTCACGATGGAGACGCGGTAGTCGGAATTCGCCGGTTGTCCGGCGGCCACACTCGCGGCCGCAGCCGTGGCCGATTCCGCACTCGGCTCGATGTACGAGCCGGACGCGTTCTGCACCGCCGCAACGCTCAGGTGGTTCTGTCGGGCGTACGCAAGCTCCACGTAGCCTACGGCACCGGGCGTCTGTTTCACCTGCCCCGCGACGCCCTCGTTGCCCTTGGCCCCAAGGCCGACGGGCCAGGACAGCTCCTTCCCCTTGCCGGGACCCTGCGCCCAGTCGCGGCTGACGGCGCTCAGGAAGTCCGAAAAGATGTATGTCGTGCCGCTGCCGTCGGAACGGTGCACCACGAGAATGTCGTTGGCCGGCAGCGCGACGCCGGGATTGATCGCGGTGATCCGGCTGTCGTTCCACTTCCGGATCTGACCCAGAAAGATTCCGGCGAGCACACTGCCGCTCAGTCGAAGGGGGGCGCGCAATTCGGGCAGGTTGTACGTCACGGTGACCGCACCGATCACCGTCGGGAAGTGCATTACCGGTCCTCGTGCCGCCTTGAGCTCCGCGTCCGACATGGGCGCGTCCGACGCACCGAAGTCCACCGTGCCTTCGGAGAGCTGGCGGATACCGCCGCCCGACCCGATGGACTGGTAGTTGATCTTGATGCCCGATTGTCTCGCGTAATCAGCAAACCACTTGCTGTAGATCGGATTGGGGAACGTCGCGCCGGCGCCGGTGAGCGCGACGGCGCCGCGCGAGGACTGGTTCCGAGGGCCGCCGCACGCGATGAGCGCAGCCAGCAGCGTGATGACTCCGGTACGTCGTACCACGAATGGAGACTCCGTGAGGTTGACCGTAAATGATGCCGGTAACTTGCACGGCCCCGCGCACGAAACGGTGATCGTCGTGTAACGGAACTGTCACGGCGAAGCAGCCTGGAGCGACAGGGGAGACAGGGGCAGCCCATGGGCTGCCCCTGTCGGTCAAAAAGTCACCTGCCAGTGCAGATACCAGATTTCGGATACCGCACCGCTGAGGCCGCCTTTCGGTGTGGTCCGCTGGTAGTCGAGCGCAAGCGCCGTCTGTGGCGTCGGTTCCCAGAATACTCCGCCAATCCAGTTCTCCTGGTAGCCAGCCGCGGCGTCGTCCGGTGTGAAATGATCGTAGCGGGCGACCAGTCCAATCGACGGCATCGATGCGGCGTCGGCGGAGAAGCGGAAGGGGCGCACAATCGCGAAGCCGTCCAGCAGGCGCCCTGTCGTCGTGGTCACCGTTCGCGTAAGCGGCGTGCTGCCGCCTTCCGATGCATCGGTGCGCTCCGCCCACTCCGCGCCAAGCGTCAGGCGGGGATCCTTCACTCCGGCGAACACGCCGTAGCGGTTGCGCTTCAAACCATCGCCGATGGGATCGGTGGTATCCGTGGCGAACTTGCTCGCGTTCTGCCCGAGATACGCCCACGGCGAAATCGTGAGCGACTGCAGGAATCCGGGCGTTTTGGCGAGCGGGGTGAGCGAGACGCGCAGCGCGACGTCCTTGAATCGATTCGTTTCCGGGCTCTCATAACCGTTCCCGTTCGTGATCGTGGCGTAAAGCTCACCCATCTTGTTGGGGAGCGAGAGCTGCCCCGCGGCACCCACATCGGCCGATGAGAAGAAGCCGGCTTTTTCCACGGCGGTCTTGCTGAGGTACCGCGGCCAGAACGACTCCTCGTGGTCAATGAGCACCGTGGTGAGAATGCCGATCCGGGCATAACCCGACACGCCCGTCGCGGTGGGCTTGAGATAGTTGTATTCCAGATAGCCATACTTGAGCCGCACGAACCAGCCCTGATAGCCGCTGGCCGATGTTCCGGGCTTGATGTCGGTGGTGACGCGCACGCTCGCGCGGGAACCCGCCGGCATCTTGAAGGTCAGATAGGCGCGCTCGATGTCGAACTTGTTCGTCGAGTGGCCGCCATTGGCGGCCTTGGTGGCATCATCCGTCTCGATGTCGAAGTTGCCGAAGACGACGCCCGAGAAGTCGAGCGACGGAGTCTTCACCTTGGGCGGTGGGGGGGTACGGGTGGAGTCCTGCGCCCGGGCGCCGACTGTGGCGAGCGCGAGCAGTCCGGCCGCCATTGCGGCCGCGGTCGTGCGAGGGATGTGCATTGCCATTGGGTTGAGAGTGATGTCACGCTCCGGCATCAGTCAGCGCGCGGCCACGTTGATCTCGTTGAGCCGAACGTCGAGCATCTTGACCATGGACGGCGGGAGCGGCGCATAGTCCAATCGTGCAGCCTGGCGCTCGCCATCGCGCAGTGCCCAGCGCAGGAATGCGACGAGCGCTTTGCCCTTCGCGGCGTCACGCGGATTCCTGTAGAGCAGTACCCATGTGAAGGACGAGATCGGATACGCAGTGAGCCCCGGCGCGTTCACGATCGAAATACGGAAATCGGTGTTCGGCGGGAGTTTGGCCACCGTGCCCGCAGCCGCTGCAGTGACGCCGTCAATCGTCGGGGCGACCCAGCGTCCCGCGGCATTCCGGATCAGCGCCACCGGCAGCGCATTCTGCCTGGCGTACGAGAGCTCGACGTAGCCAATCGCGCCCGGCGTCTGCTTCACCTGGCCGGTGACACCCTCGCTGCCCTTGCCGCCCAGGCCAACGGGCCACGCGATGGACTGGGCCCTGCCGGGACCGGCTGCCCACCGCGGGCTCACGACGGAGAGGAAGTCGGTGAAGATGTAGGTGGTGCCGCTCCCGTCGGAGCGATGGACCACGACGATGTCCTGATTCGGCAGTGCGATCCCCGGATTGAGCGCGCCG
This sequence comes from Gemmatimonadaceae bacterium, assembly GCA_036393195.1. GTDB lineage: Bacteria > Gemmatimonadota > Gemmatimonadetes > Gemmatimonadales > Gemmatimonadaceae > JADGGM01. The sequence continues at coordinate 85,815 of DASVWN010000038.1, forward strand.
ATGCGCGCGTCGTTCCACCTGGTGATGGTGCCGAGATAGATCTCCGCCAGCACGTCACCCGACAACTTGAGCGCGCTGGAGATGGACGGCAGGTTGTACGTGATGGCCACGGCGCCGAGGACGGTCGGGATGTGCAGAATGGCGCCGCCCTTCGCCGCGCGCATCTGCGCATCGGTCATGGGCCCGTCAGAGGCGCCAAAGTCCACGGTCTCGTCCGACAGCTGGCGAATGCCGCCGCTCGAGCCAATCGACTGGTAGTTCACTTTCACGCCCGTGGCCTTGGCGTACATCGTGGCCCACGTGGAGTAGATCGGGTAGGCGAAGCTCGAGCCTGCCCCATTGAGATCCTGGCCGTGTGCCGCTGCTGCACCAAGTGTGACGAGCGTGGTGACGGCGCACAGTGCATGAGCACGAATGGACACGAGTGTCTCCATCGGAAAGGTGTGCCGTCAAGATCACGGCGCACCGTAAAGACAGCGCACGGAGCGTGTAACACTCGTGTCACGGTGCGATTGGCGGGGTGTATCGCACCCGCATGCGACGCGTCAGCCACTCGGTTCCTGGCGCGCGCGGGGTGGCTGCGGGAAAGGGCAGGGTGAAGATCGTGCATCCGCTGCGCTCCTCGCGCCACTGTCGCAGCGCGTGCGCCAGAACGCGGACGGTGCCCTGATCGAGCGGCGGTGCCGAGTGCGAATCAACGCGCAGCAGCCAGACGCTGTCGGGCAGCGCCCCGCACTGGCGCATGGCTTCGAGAACCCGGGGGACGGAGACGGGCCCGAGGAGATACAGCGTCGCCGTGCCGGCCGTGGCTTCAATGGCAAAACCCTGAATGTGCTGCATGTCGTGCCTCCCGTGAGATACGGAAGCACGGTGCGCCGGTCGCGTCACGTTCCGCGTGGCGATCCTGTCACGATGCCGTAACAGCGGGATTCGGAAAGAACGCGCGGACTTCGGTTCCCCTGCCGACCTCACTCTCGATCTCCACACGACCGCCGTGTGCCTCCGCCAGATGGCGTACGATGGCGAGCCCGAGTCCCGTGCCACCTTCGTGGCGTGAGCGGCCGCGATCCACTCGATAGAACCGCTCGAACATGCGCGGCAAATGCACCGCAGCAATGCCGATCCCGGTGTCGCGGACGCCAACCCAGCTTCCCTGCGGGGCGGCCTGTGTGAACACGGTCACGGTACCACCGGTTGGCGTATACCGCACGGCGTTGTCCACCAGATTTGTCAACACCTGGCGCAGCGCGGTGGGATCGGCGTGAACGGTCTCTGTACGTGGATCGATAGCCGTGGTGAGCTGAACGCCCCTGGCCGTTGCCGCGGCGCCAGCGGTTGCCAGAACGTCGGACGCGAACGTGGCCACAGCGACCGGTTCGGCATGCGGCGTCCAGCCGCCGGATTCAATGCGCGACAGGTCCAGCAGGTCGTCCACGATGCGTCGCATGCGCTCCGTATTCGCGTGAATGGTCTGGACGAACTGGATGCGCTGCTCCGGGGGGACCTCGTTGGTGACGAGCGTCTCGGCGTATCCGCCGATCACGGTCAGCGGCGTCTTGAGCTCGTGCGATGCGTTGGCCACGAAATCGCGCCGGACGGCTTCGAGGCGGCGCATCTCGGTCAAATCGAAGAAGGCCAGTACGGCACCGCCGGCGCCGAGCGGGCGTGCGGTGAGCGCAAGCGTCCGGCCATCGACCGTGATCTCCTCGCGTTCGGCGGCATGGCCGGACAGCGCTGCATTCAGCGCATTCCGCAAGCCGCTCTGTCGTGGCAGCAGATCCGCCGGGAAGGGCAACGCGCTGTTCAGGCGCAACAACTCTCGCGCGTTCTGGTTGAGCCGTACGACATTGCGAGTGGCGTCCACCGCAACGATGCCTTCGTGCAGCGACTCGATCACGGCGGCCAGCACGCCCTCCTCGCGCTGCAACGCCGTCATGCGCGTGGCGAGCTGCTCGGCCATGCGATGCACGGCATCACCCAGCTCGCCCACTTCACCGGGTGCGGCGAGCGCGGGCCGCCGCTCCAGGTCGCCCCGCGCGAGCGCGCGCGCGACGTCGCGCAACTCCACGATCGGTCGCGATACGCGCCGGGCAAACGCCATCGACAGGAGCAGCGCCACCACGAGGCCAACGACGCCCGAGAGCAGCACGTCGCGCTGCGCGCTCGCGATCACCCCCGAGAGCTCGCTGGTACTCATGGACACGCGTGCCGTTCGCGCACCGGCACGCACCGCCACGTACAGCTCCTCGTCACCGCGGGACGGGCTTGTGCGCAACGCGGAACCCGTGCCGCTCCGGCGTGCCTGCTCCACTTCAGGACGCGTGGAGTGATTCTCGAGATGCTCGAGGCCCGCCAGATCGAAGCGCGAATCGCCAATGACGCGACCGCTGGAGTCAATGAGCGTGACGCGATGCCCGAGCGAGCTACCAGCCGTGGTCGCGAAGGCTTCGGCATCCGGTGCACCGGCCCACATCGCAGCCACCAGCCGGGCCTCGCGCGCGAGCCGCTCGGTTTCCAGCGCTCGCAACTCGTTCGTCAATCGCACGCCGCTGAGCAGCGTGAGCAGCGCGACGAACAGGACGACGATGAGCGCCGATCCGGCGAACAGCCGATGCGCGAGCGTCACGGCGATTCGGCGCTCGGCACGGTCATGCGATAGCCGAAGCCACGTACAGTTTCGATCAGGTCCGCGGCCGCTCCCAGCTTGGTGCGCAACCGCTGCACGTGCATGTCCACCGTACGCGTCTGGATGTCCGGCGACGCATCCCACACGGCTTCGAGCAATTGCGTCCGACCCTGAACGCGACCCCGCCGCTCGGCCAGCAGCAGGAGCAGCTTGTACTCGATGGGCGTGAGATCGAGTTCCTCTCCATTTATGGCCACCCGGTGCGCTGCCCGGTCAATCGTCAGTGAACCGACCGAGAGAACGTCCGCGGCCGGCCCGGTCGCCGCGGTGCGACGCAGGATCGCGCCCACCCGCAGCACGAGCTCCTGCGGGCTGAAGGGCTTGGTGAGATAGTCGTCCGCGCCCAGTGCAAGTCCGCGGATGCGATCCGGCTCATCGCGGCGCGCGGTGAGCATGAGCACCGCGATGTGCCGGGTGTCGTCGCGCGCGCGCAGCTGCTCCAGCACATCGAAGCCCGACATGCCAGGCAGCATGAGGTCGAGCACGATGAGCGCGGGCCGATCGGCGCGCGCCGCGGCCAGCGCCTCCGTGCCCGAGCGCGCGGTGGTCACGCGGTACCCGCTCTTGAGCAGGTGATACGTCACGAGCGCCACGATGTCCTGCTCATCGTCCACGACGAGCACGCGTTCGGCCGGGGCGGTTCCGGTCATACGCGCGCGTCCGCCAGGCGGCGGCGAATGCTGCTGAGGATCATGTCGGTGGCCACGGCATTGTCGCCGCCGCCCGGCAGGATCACGTCCGCCCACCGTTTGGACGGTTCCACGAATTCCAGGTGCATGGGGCGGACCGTGGTGAGGTACTGCTCGAGGATCTCCTCCAGCGGCCGGCGCCGATAGCGCATGTCGCGGCGGATGCGGCGTACCAGCCGCAGATCGGCGTCCTCATCGACAAAGATCGTGAAGTCAAGGAGCTGGCGCACCGCGGCCTCCACAAAGAGCAGGATGCCATCCACCACGATGACATCGGCCGGCTCGATGTGCATCGTGCGTGCCGCACGCAGATGCGTCGCGTAATCGTAGACGGGCTTCTCGATGGCCTGCCCCGATGCGAGCGTCGCCAGGTGCTGGAGTAACAGCGGCAGGTCGAGCGCGTCGGGATGGTCCCAGTTGAGGTGACGCCGTTCGTCGAGCGACAGCTCGGGCCTGTGGCGATAGTAGGCATCCATGTCCACACGCGCGACCGAGCGTTCGCCGAGACACTCGATGATGCGTCGCGCGAGCGTGCTCTTGCCGGATCCGGTACCGCCCGCGATGCCGATGATCAACGGTTTCACGCGCCGAAGTTCGCGGCTGCGATCACGCGGGTCAACTGCCCTCGCCCCTTGCGCGAGCCTCCGCTAGCTTTGCTCCATGCGTTCACCGCTGAGACTCACGCCCGCTACGGGGGTCGAGCCGGCGCGTATCATTCAGGTTCATCCATGACTTCAGGCACTCCGGTTTTCGTCAACGGTACATGCATCGAGGTGGAGCCCGGAGCCACCGCGCTCGACGCAGTGCGTCGCTGGGACCATGCAGCGGCCCGGCTGGTCGAAGCCGGGGGGCGCGCCATCACGGATAGCCGCGGGCTGCGGCTCGATGCCGCGACCCCAGTGTACGCCGGCGCCATCTTTCGACTCGTCGGCGCGCGCGACGCCGACGCCGCGCCGGCGAGCGCCGACGACATCTGATCCGATCGCGTGCCCGCCGTCACCCGTGAGTTGCTGCGCGCGCTTCCCAAGGCGGAGCTCCACTGCCACCTGGACGGCTCGCTTCGGCCGCACACGCTGATCGAGCTCGGGCGCGAATACGGGATCGCCATGCCGGCGTGGCACCCGGACGCGCTCGCGGACTTCATGATGGTCCGCGATGCACGGCATCTCGAGGATTATCTCCAGCGCTTCGCCATCACGCTCTCCGTGCTGCAACACGCGGACGCGCTCGAGCGCGTGTCGTACGAACTGGTGGAAGACGCTGCGCGTGAGGGCGTGCGATACATCGAGATCCGCTATGCGCCCGTGCTCAACCTGCGGCATGGTCTCTCGCTGGGAGAGGCGGTGGAGGCGCCGCTCCGCGGCATCGAGCGGGCGCAGCGCGATTTCGGAACGCTGGCCCGCGTCATTATCTGCGGGCTGCGGCATCTCTCTCCCGAAATTTCGTTCGAGCTCGCGGAGCTCGCCGCGGCGTATCGTGGCCGTGGCGTGGTGGGATTCGACCTGGCCGGTGCGGAGCTGGGTCACCCCGCGCGCGCCCACGCCGCGGCGTTCGACTTTGCCCGGCGTCACGATCTCGCGCTCACCGTGCACGCCGGGGAAGGGGCGGGCGCCGATTCGGTGCGCGAGGCGGTGTTCGACTGCTACGCCGAACGCATCGGCCATGCCACACACCTCGTGGACGACGAGATGCTGTCGGAGTACGTGAACGACCATCGCATCGCGCTCGAAATCTGCCTCACCAGCAATGTCCAGACTCACGCCGTCGCGAGCTACGAGGAGCACCCTCTTCGTGCGTACCATGATCGCGGCATGAACGTGGTGCTCAATACGGACAATCGCCTCATGAGCGGAACGACGCTCACCGACGAATATCTCCTGGCGGCGCGGCACCTCGATTTCACGTTCGAGGAGCTGGCGGAGATCGCGCTCAACAGCTTTGCGAGCGCTTTCCTGCCATGGCCGGAGCGCCATGCACTCATGGAGGCGGCGCGAGGCGAGATCGAGCGGCTGCGCGACTGTCCATGACGCCCATGACCGCGCATCCCGATCGTGTGATCGCCAGTACGGCTGCCGTCGTGCGCAGCCGGCTCGGCGCGTTGCAGCCGCGCATCGCCATAATCCTTGGTTCCGGACTCGGCGGGCTCGTTCGGCACATCGCGGATCCGGTCGAGATCCCCTACGCCGCCATCCCGGAATTTCCCACTCCGGCCATCCCCGGTCATGCCGGCCGCGCCATCGCCGGCAGAATCGGTGAGGCGGAGGTGCTCGCGTACGCCGGCCGATTCCACCAGTACGAAGGCCATTCGCCCGCTGTCGCCGCGCTGCTCGTTCGGGTGGCTCATGCGCTTGGGGTCAACACCCTCTTCGTATCGAATGCTGCCGGCGGCATTCGCCGCACCTTCCGGGTCGGTGACCTGATGCTCATTCGCGACCACATCAATCTCATGTGGCGCAATCCGCTGGTCGGCCCCGTGCACGATGGGGAGCTCCGATTCCCCGACATGTCATCGCCGTACGATCATGAGCTGATCACCCTTCTGCGCGCCGCCGCGCTCGCGGCCGCGGTCCCACTGGTGGAAGGCGTCTACGCCGGCGTGCTCGGCCCGTCGTACGAGACGCCGGCCGAGATCCGGATGCTGGAGCGCCTCGGCGCCGATGCGGTGGGCATGTCCACGGTGCCGGAAGTTCTTGCCGCCCGGGCCGCTGGCATGCGTGTGGCTGGCGTGAGCTGCATAACCAACCCCGCGTCCGGCATGGGCGACGCCCCGCTGGCTCACGCCGAGGTGCTGCGCGCGACGAGCCGCGCGCAGGAGGCGTTCGAGCGGTTGGTGGTGGGGTGGGTGGGTCAGCTATGCACTGTTGAGTCATAGACAGGGCAGCGGACTGCGCGCCCGTCATGGACATGAGGACGTTGCACTCGACCACTGTCTATCATTTTGCCCATTGATCGGTGAACCGCGGCCCACACCCCCATACCAGAGCCGCCCCTCACGCAAAGTGGTTGAGCGGGCCATTCCCCGCCCCCAGCCCGGGCGCCGTCGCGATCGCTCGATGCACAAAATCGAGCGATCGCTCGACGGCATCAGCGAGTGAAGCGCCGAGCGCCAGGTGCGCGGCGATCGCGGCGGAAAGTGTGCAGCCGGTACCGTGCGTGTGACGCGTGTGCAGCCGCTCGTGCGAATAGCGGTGGATGCCGGTGCCGTCGTGAAGCACATCGGTCGCATGTTCGCTCTTGAGGTGGCCGCCCTTCACGAGCGCAGCGCTCGCGCCCAGCGCGACGAGTGCGCCGGCGGCGCGTTCCATGTCACCGATGTCGCGAATGCTCAGACCGGTGAGGATGGCCGCCTCGGGCACGTTCGGCGTGACCAGCGCCGCAAGCGGCACGAGCTCGTGGCGAATCGCCGTCACGGCGTCCGCGTCGAGCAGTGGATCGCCCGATGTAGCGACCATCACCGGATCGAGAACGTACGATGAAAGGCCGTGCGCGCGAATTCCACGCGCCACGGCTGCGACGATATCCTGGTCCGCGAGCATGCCGCTCTTGACTGCGACCGGTCGCAAGTCGGTCACGACCGCATCGAGCTGCTGTTCGACGAGCGGCACCGGCACCGCCATCCACTCCCGAACGCCGAGCGTGTTCTGCGCCGTGATGGCGGTGATGACGGACGTGCCGAATACCCCGAAGCGGTGAAATGTCTTGAGGTCAGCCTGAATGCCCGCTCCCCCGCCGGAATCCGAGCCCGCGATCGTGAGTGCAATCCGCATGCGCGAATGATGGTCGCGCATGTCGCGCTGGACAACGCGCGGTGTGACGCAGGACGGCCGGCGCCAGTCATCCAGAGGGCGCACGCCGTGCGCCCGGTCCTCCACCATCCGGCCATGGATAGTGCACCGCACTCCGCCCTCATCGTATCACGCAGCGATGCCACCATCCGTCTCATCTCCGAGCTCCTGCGGGGCGGATTCTCCGATATCACGCTGATTGACCTGGCCCGTACGACGCCCGACGTGCTCGAGCGGCTGGCCAGTGGCGGGGTGGAGGTCGTGCTGCTGGACGTGACGAGTACCGCTGGCATGGCGGCCGAGGTCCTGCATCGCGCTCATGTTCAGGCGCCGGATGTCCCCATTGTGCTGGTGATGCAGGAAGCGGGGGCGAACGTCACGCCGGTCCAGGGACACACGCCCGGCGACGCTCAGGACATGGTCGTGCTCGATCAGCTTGGCGCGGCGATGTTGCCGCGGGTGCTGCGCTACGCCATCGAGCGACAGCGTCTGCAGACTACACTGCGCCAGCTCTCGCTGACCGACGAGCTGACGGGACTCTACAACCGGACGGGTTTCCTCGCCCTCTGCGAGCACCACCTCATGCTGGCGCCGCGGACGCGCGGGCTGATGATCGCATTGGTGGACGTGAAAGGATTGCGGGCGTTCAACGACCGCTCCGGGTGGCAGGCCGGCAACGAGCGGCTGCGCGCCGCGGCGGGGGTCCTGCGCGCGACGTTCCGCGCGTCGGACGTGATTGCACGGCTTGGCGCAGACGATTTCGCCGTGCTGGTGCTGGACGCGGGCGAGGATGCCGGTGTCGTGGTGCAGCGCCGCCTCGAGGCGCAGCTCGCACTGGCCGCGACGCGAGCCACCGCCGGCGCGGAGGGACTCGAGCTCGCCATGACGCTGACGCGCATCGAGCCCGGTCCGCCCCTGGCGATTGATGACCTCATCGAGCGCTCAGTTCCCGGCCTGCTTGGGCGGCGGTGATGGCGGCAACGCCTGCAGCCGCTGCTTGAACGCATGGAAGTTCGGCGTGTCCTGCGTGAGGGAATTCAGCACGACCGGATCGATCTTCGCGATCATGGCGTCGGTGTCCGCGATGCGGCTCTGTTCCGTGGGGTGCGTCGCGAACCAGGCCGCAACTGTACTTGGGCTGCTCGACTGCTCGTCGAGCAGCTTCTGGAACATCTCGGGAATGCCGCGGGGATCGATGCCCGCGCGCGTCACGTTCTGCACGCCGCTTTCGTCCGCTTCGGTTTCGTCCTGGCGGCTGAACTTGGCGAACACCGCGCTGCCGGCCACGTTGATCGCCGCTCCCGCTGCCGCATTGTTACAGATGTTGGTGAGAATGCAGCCCAGCTGCACGCCCACATTGGCGGCGTTTTCCTTCTCCATTAGCTTCACCGTGTGCCGGTTCAGCACGTGACCGATTTCGTGGCCGAGCACACCCGCCAGCTGATCCATTTTGTCGGTCTGTGCGATGAGACCGCGATTCACGTAGATGTATCCGCCCGGCACGGCAAAGGCGTTCACCTCCTTGGTGTCCACCACGTAGAAGTGCCACTGGAGATTGCGGGGGTCGTTTACCTTTGCGATCGAGTCTCCCAGCACGTTGATGTACCGGTTGATTTCCGCATCCTGGAGGATTGGGAGCTGCGCGTTGATCTGTTGGGAATACTCCTGTCCCATCTGGACTTCCTGCTGCGTGGAAATCGTCGCGCAGGCCGTGGCAACCGTGATCAGGATCGTGCTTGCAACCAGTCGTCTCATGGCATGATCTCCGGAAAGAGATGGGCCCTCGGGCAGTGCTGCGTCGGGCGACGCTCTCGCAGCGGGACGCCCGCGTGAAATTACTTTCTCTGGCGCGCGACCTCCAACGCCGCCGCGCACGTGAGCGCCACGGACTGTTCGTGGCCGAAGGCGTGCGCACGGTGGAAGACCTGCTTCGCTCCCCGCTGGTGCTGCGCGGCGCCCTGGCGGCGCCTGATCTGGCGCAGACGCCGCGCGGCCTGGCGCTCCGTGCCGCACTGGACCAGAGAGCAATTCCCGTGCTGGACGTGACGGCAGCCGATTTTTCCAGTGCGACCTCCACCGTGGAACCCCAGGGAATTCTGGCTGTCGCGGCCATGCCGCGCCGCACGCCGCAGGATCTGACATTGCCCGCGTCCCCCCGGCTCCTCGTCCTCGACGCGGTGCAGGACCCCGGGAATGCCGGAACCCTCGTGCGCACCGCGGCGGCGCTCGGCGCGGCCGCGACATTCGCGCTCCCTGGTACGGTGGATCTCTGGAACAGCAAGGTAGTGCGCAGTGCCATGGGCGCGCTGTTTCATCACGCGGCGTTCCAGTGCACCTGGGAGGCGCTGGACGCGTTCCTTCACGCGCGCGACATTCCGGTGTGGGCGGCGGATGGCGCTGGTGAACCGTGCGACGCCATCGCACCGCCACCCGCCGTGGCTCTCATCGTCAGCAATGAAGGCGCGGGGCTGTCTCCCGACGCCGCCCGTCGCGCGACGCGACGCATTGGCATCCCTCTCGCGCGAGACATCGAGTCGCTCAACGTGGCCGTTGCCGCCGGAATTCTCCTCCATCACTTCCAGCACTGACCGTGTCGCTCGATCCCGCCGGCGCCGCCGCGCCCCGCCTGATCGCCTTTGTCCTGGGCGCCGCCCTCGGCTCCTTTCTCAACGTGTGCGTGGCACGCTGGCCGAAGGAGCTGTCCGTCATCTCGCCACGCTCGCGCTGCCCGGGCTGCGGCCACGCGATTTCGTGGTACGAGAATGTGCCGCTCGTGAGCTGGCTCGCGCTGCGCGCACGCTGCCGCGGCTGCGGGGAACGCATCTCGGCGGTGTATCCGCTGGTGGAGCTCGTTGTCGCGCTGGGGTGGCTCGCGGCCGTCGAGCAGTTCGGCCTCACGCTCACGGCGTTGCGCGTGGCGGTGTTCGGCACGGTCCTGCTGGGCATCATGCTCACCGATGCCGCGAACTATGTCATTCCCGATGGCTTCACCCTGTTCGGGCTGCTGTGGGCGCTGCTGCTCGCGGGCATCGCCGGGGCCATGGGTGAAACTTCTCTCTTTGCCGGACTGTATGATTCGGCAGTCGGTGCGTGCGTTGGCGCGGGGCTGATTGCCATCACGGGGTGGCTGGGCGAGATGATCTTCAAGAAGGAAGCCATGGGATTTGGCGATGTGACACTCATGGCCATGGTCGGCGCCCATCTGGGCATCGGGCGGACCTTCCTGACCATCTTCCTTGGAGCCGCGCTCGGTGCCGTGGCGTTTCTCTGTGTGATTGGCCCGATCGGGTGGTTGCGGAGCAGGCGGGCGGGAACCGAGTTCGAGATGCCGCTCGTTCCCTTCGGCGTTTTCCTCGCTCCAGCGGCGATGCTCGCTCTGCTCTGGGGCACTTCGCTGGTTGACTGGTACCGCGGCTACATGGGACTGTGATGCTTGGCGACATGCTGCACTCCAACGACTCCGCGCTCGAGCAGTGCACACGCGATCTCACCGCGCAGGCGCGCACGGGCAAGCTCGAGCCCGTGCGCTGTCGCGACGACGAGATCGCGCGCGTGATGGATATCCTGCTGCGGCAGAGCAAGAACAACCCGGCGCTCGTGGGTGCCGCTGGCGTGGGCAAGACCGCCATCGCCGAAGGGCTGGCGCAACGTGTGGCCAGCGGTACGGTGCCGCTGGCGCTCCGCCGCGCGCGGATCCTGGCGCTGGACCACGTGTCGCTGCTGGCGGGCACGATGTTCCGGGGCCAGTACGAGGAGCGCCTCAAGGGCGTTGTCGCCGCCGCATCCGCGAACCCGGACACGATCCTGTTCATCGATGAGCTGCACAACCTCATGGGGCAGGGCACCGCGATGGGCGTCGCGATGGATGCCGCAAACATGCTCAAGCCCGCGCTGGTGCGCGGCGAGTTCCGTGTGATTGGCGCCACGACACAGGACGAGTACGATCGCTGGATCTGCGGCGATCCGGCACTGGAGCGGCGCTTCCAGAAGGTGACGGTGCGGGAGCTGAGCGCCGAGCACACGCTGGAGATCCTGGAGGCCCGACGGGACCGGCTGGAGCGCCACCACAACGTGGCCATCGCCGACGAGGCGCTGCGTGCCAGCGTGGTGCTCACCGATCGTTTCATCACGGATCGGGCACGCCCCGATCGCGCGATCGACGCGCTGGATGAGGCGTGCGCGCATACGCAGGCGGTGGCCGTGTACCCGCCAGAGCTCGAAGCGATGATTCTCGAGCGCCGGGAACTCGTACGCGCCGCGGAGCGGGAAGTCGCCGCGGAACAGGTGCGGGAGCAGGCCGCCGCGGATACCGCCGCGGTCGAGGACGAGGAAGACGACATGATCGAGCGCATGGCGCGCGACGGGATCGCCGCGCTGGAGCGGTTCGGCGCGGAAATCGAAGCGGCTTTCGTTAGACAACCGGTGGGTGGTCCCGCGCGCCAGGCGGCATCCGCCGCCGACGCGTCCGCTCCGCGCGCTGCGGTCGAGCCGCACGGCCCTGAAGCGCCGCGCGGGAGCACGCGCAGCCGTCTCGCCGTCATGGAAGCGGAGCTCAATCGTCGCCTGGTGGATGCCGGCTTCGTGGTGCGCGCCCATGATGTGGCGCGCGTGGTGTCCGTGTCCACGGGACAGACTATTCAATGGAGCGAATGAGCGTGCGAGTCGGCCTCTGGTGCGGGACCGTGGCGGTGGCGGCGCTGAGCGCGTGCGGGAGAGGCGACGCGGCAGCGATCAAGGGGCCGTACGGACGGGAGGTGGCCCAGGCCATTCCCATGATCGAGAAGGCCACGGGACTCAAGTTCAAACGTCAGCCCGTGGTCGCCACGCGCACGCGCCAGCAGGTCCACGATTTTCTCGAGCAGCGCTTCAAGGAGGACGTGAGCGACTCCGATATCACCGGAGAGGAAATTCTCTATCGTCGCCTGGGTCTCATTCCCGATACGCTCGATCTGCGCGCGTTCGAGCTCCGCCTCCTCACCGAGCAGGTCGTCGGATTCTACGATCCGAAAACCAAGGTGTTGTATGTGGTGGATGGGGCACCGCGTGACGAAGTGGGGTTCGTCGTGTCGCACGAGCTGGTGCACGCGCTCCAGGACCAGTACATGAATCTCGATTCCATCCAGAGCGTCCGCGGCAACAACGATCGAACGCTCGCGGCGCAGGCCGTGATCGAGGGACAGGCCGTACTGGTGCCGATCCAGGCGGCGTTCGGCCCCGGCGCGGACCTCCCGGCCGGGTGGGACCGCGTGCGCGACATGGTCCGGCAGAACAAGGACAGGATGCCGGTATTCGCGTCGGCGCCCATGGTGCTGCAGGAAACGCTGATCTTTCCGTATTTGAGCGGATTGGAGTTCATGCACAACTTCGAGGCGCAGCGCCCCGGGCAGGAGCCTTACGCGCACATGCCGACGTCCACCACGCAGATCCTGCATGACTCCGCGTACTTCGGCTCGCACTCCGAACAGCCGCTGGGCATCACCTTCGCCGCGCCGGCACGCGGTTCGGTGCTCTACACGGACAATCTTGGCGAGTTCGAAACGCGACTCTTTCTCTTCCAGCATCTGCAGGACCAGACGGAAGCCGTTCGCGGCGCGGCGGGCTGGCAGGGCGACCGGTATGAAGTGATCCGCACCCCGCGCGGTGACGGCATTGCCTGGCTGTCGCTCTGGAACGGGACGGTGGAATCGGCGCAGTTCGGCAGCGACATGGAGCAGGTCATCGCCAGGCGCTTCAATTCCCCCACGGCGCACGAAAGCGAACTGGGAAAGAGTTACACCGTGAACGGCCGGACCATCACGCTCTGGGGCGGCGAGGTCGGCGGCCACGCCGCGGTGCTCTATACCGATCTGCCGGCCGGAGAGAGCGCCAGCATCGTCAAGGTATCAGCGGCCACCGTCGCGCCCGAAGCGAGCTAGCACTCAGGGATTCAGCGAGCTGGCCACACCGGTATCGGACACCCAGGGCCCCGGCTCTTCCAGATGGTGCTGGTCCGCCAGTTTGGTTGGTTGCGGCAGCAGCGCCAGGCGGAGCACTTCGTCCATGGTCTCGACGAACAGGAAGACCATGTTCTCGCGCACCGCGTCCGGCACGTCCCGCAGATCCTTCTCGTTACTGCGCGGAATGATCAACTGGCGCAGCCCCGCGCGATACGCCGCCAGCACTTTCTCCTTGAGGCCGCCGATTTCGAGCACCCGCCCGCGCAGGGTGACTTCGCCGGTCATGGCGAGATCGCGGCGCACCGGGCGCTCGCTCAGTGTGCTCGCGATGGCCAGCGTGACGGTGATGCCCGCGCTCGGGCCATCCTTGGGCACGGCGCCCGCCGGGAGGTGAATGTGCAAGTCGAAGTCCCGGAACATCTGATCGTCAATGTCCAGTTGCCGCGCGCGGGAGCGAACATACGAATACGCGGCATCCACGGATTCGCGCATCACCTCGCCCAGTTGTCCGGTCACGATGAGCCTCCCCGTCCCCGGCATCTTGAGCGCCTCGATGGTCATGAGGTCGCCGCCCGTAGCGGTCCAGGCCAGCCCCGTCACCGTTCCGACCTCGGGCTCCTGCTCGGCTTCCTCGCGCGCGAAACGCGGCACGCCGAGGATTTCTTCCACGCGTGCGGGATCCACGATCCAGGCGCCCTCCTCACCTTCCGCCTTGCGCAGCGCCCGCCGCCGCATGATCGCCGCCACGTTGCGCGACAGTCCGCGCAAGCCGGCCTCCCGCGAATAGCCGCTGGAAATGAAGCTCAGCACTTCGTCGGTGAACTGGAGGTCCTTGTCGGACAGGCCGTGCTCCTCGAACAGCTTGGGCAGCAGGTAGCGCCACGCGATCTCGACCTTCTCCTCGATGGTGTAGCCCGCGATGCGGATGATTTCCATGCGGTCGCGCAGGGGCGCGGGGATGTCGAACAGATTGTTCGCCGTGCAGATGAAGAGCACCGACGAGAGATCGAAGGGCAGGTTGATGTAGTGATCCACGAACGAATGATTCTGTGATGGATCGAGCACTTCGAGCATTGCCGCGGTCGGATCGCCCGAGGCGCCGCCGTGGGTCATCTTGTCAATCTCATCGATCATCAGCACGGGGTCGCGCACGCCCACGCGCCGTAGCGCCTGGATGATCAGCCCCGGCATGGCGCCGACATAGGTGCGCCGGTGCCCGCGGATTTCGGCTTCGTCGCGCACGCCACCCACGGAGATGCGGTAGAACGCGCGCCCGATCGAATCGGCGATCGCTTCCCCGAGCGACGTCTTCCCGGTTCCGGGCGGTCCCACGAAGCAGAGAATCGGGCCCAGCGGGTCGCCGCCGCGCAGCTTGCGCACGGCGAGATACTCGCGAATGCGCTCCTTGGCTTCATCCAGCCCGTAATGCCGCGAGTCCAGTGCTTCGCGCACCTTGGGGAGCGTGATCGTGTCCTCGCCCGAGCGGATATGCCACGGCAGCGCGAGCAGCCAGTCGAGGTACGTCCGGATGACCTGATATTCGCTGGACGCCGGTGAGAGCATGCGCAGGCGATCGGTCTCACGCCGCGCTTCCTGCGCCGCGCGATCCGGCAGTCTGGCCTCTTCGATTTTCCTGAGGAGATCCGCGTTGTCCTTCTCACCGGGATCGGTCTCGCCGAGCTCCGCCTGGATCGCCCGCAACTGCTGGCGCAGATAGAACTCGCGCTGGTGTTCCTCGATCTTCACCTCCGTCTGCTTCTTGACATCCTCCATGACGCGGGCACGCGCCACCTCACGATCGAGCCGCTGCAGCACGAAGCGGATCCGTTCGCCGATGTCGAGCCGCTGGAGTACTTCGTCCTTGTCGGAGATGCGGAAATTCATGTTGGTGGCGGCGAGATCCGCGAAGCGCCCCGGATCTGCCATGTTCATCTTGAGAATCGCCGGGACCTCGTCGGGGATGCGTTCGACCAGTTCCGCGAGCGTTTCGGCGGCAGCGGCGAGGCGCGCCATGAGCTCGTCGCCCTGGATGGGATCGAGCGGCGTTTCGCGCGCGGGCACGACGTGCGCCACGGGATAGGGCTCGCGCGACACGACCTCCTCGACGACGATGCGTCGGAGTCCCTGCAGCGTGATCTGGATTGTCTCCCCGGGCAGATTGATCCGCTCATGGACGCGCGCGGCCACGCCCACGCGACCCACGAACTCGTCCGCGTTGATCGGTTCGTCATGATCGCCGGTGGCCACGACCAGCCCGACGATCAAGCCCGGCCCTTCGTTGTCCCGCACGATGGCCAGATTTTCCGGCGCACCCATTTGCACCGCGATCGTGCCGAGGGGATAGACGATCGTTGAGCGCAGCGCCATGAGCGGCAGGGTCGGCGGCAGCTCGGAGCCGAGAATCTCTTCCTTGCGTTGGGCGCGGGGCATGATCGTTGAGAAGTGGTAGCTGGTTGGTGGTCGCTGGTCGCTGGTCGCTGGCTCAGACCGAGTAGCCGGTCCGCGCCTTCTGGCTGAAGTTCCGTGACAGCGGCCACGGCTGAACAGGATTTACAGGATTTGCAGGATGAACAGGATGGTTGCGGTGCCCATCCCGGGAAGTTGCCACCATTCAGCGAATTGATGGGTGCCAGAGTCTCTGGCGCCCACAATCCTGTGAATCCTGCAAATCCTGTAATCCTGTCAACGCAGCAAGTGCTGCCGAGTCGACTGCCGCTGGCCTGACTACGTTAGCTCGAAGCTGCAAAGGACTGGGGCGACTGGCGATCACCGACCACCCCGTATCCCGAAAGTTTAACCGTTGCTAAATTGAAAGGCTATGTTTGATGAGCTGAGCGAAAAACTGGATGGCGTGTTCGCGAAACTGCGCGGGCGCGGGGTGCTCTCCGAGAGCGATATCAAGGAGGGACTCCGGGAAGTGCGCCGCGTGCTGCTTGAGGCGGACGTCAACTTCAAGCTGACGCGCGAATTTCTCGAACGCGTCGAGAAGAAGGCTGGCGGCGTCTCCGCCCTCCGCACAGTCTCTCCGGGACAGCAGCTCGTCAAGATCGTGCATGACGAGCTGGCCGCGCTCCTGGGCGAGCGGCGCGAGGGTCTCCGCATCAGCACGGTGCCCCCGACCATCGTCCTCATGACGGGCCTGCAGGGCTCCGGCAAGACGACCACGGCCGCCAAGCTGGCGAAACGGCTCAAGGGAGAGGGACGACCGGTGCGCCTCGTCGCGGCCGACGTGTATCGGCCGGCCGCCATCGATCAGCTCGAAACCCTCGGCAGGCAGATCGATGTGCCGGTGTATGTCGATCGCGACACCACCGACGTCGTCCGGATCGCCCGCAAGGGAATTGACGACGCTCGGCGCGCGCGCGACCGCGTCGTGATCGTGGATACCGCCGGCCGGTTGCAGATCGACGAGGAGATGATGAACGAGTTGCGCCGCCTGAAGGAGGCGGTCCACCCGGACGAGATTCTCTTCGTTGCCGATGGCATGACCGGACAGGATGCCGTGCGCGTCGCCCAGGGATTCCACGACGCCCTGGGCATCACCGGTGTCGTGCTGACCAAAATGGATGGCGATGCACGCGGTGGCGCCGCACTGTCCATTTACGGCGTCACGAAAACGCCGATCAAGTACATCGGCGTCGGCGAGAAGCTCGATGCGCTGGAGGAATTTCACCCCGAGCGCATGGCCGGCCGCATCCTGCAGATGGGCGATGTGGTGAGCCTCGTGGAGAAGGCGCAGGCCACGTTCGACGAGGGCGAGGCGCGCCGTCTCGAGAAGAAGGTGCGCAAGGAGGGCCTCGACCTCGAGGATTTCCTGGCCACGCTCAAGCAGATCCAGAAGCTTGGCCCCCTCGAAGGCGTGCTCAAGATGCTGCCGGGCGTGAACAGCAAGATGCTCAAGCAGGCGAAGGTGGATCCGCGGCGCATGCGCCACATCGAGGCGATCGTGCTCTCCATGACGCGCGCCGAGCGGAAAAATCCCGCGCTGCTGAACGGGTCCCGCCGCGCCCGAATCGCCCGGGGGTGCGGCCGTCCGATCAGCGAAGTCAATCGCCTGCTCGAACAGTTTCGTGAAATGCAGAAGATGATGAAAAAGGTCTCGACAGGGGGACGCTTCGGGGGGAGGCCGTTCTAGGACAGGCGCAGCCGGCGCTTCCCACGGCGCCGCTGGCGTCGTTAGCTTTAATGGCTACCAGCAACCGGTGCGCCCGGAAATTCCGGATGCCGCGATGAGCCGGAGTACTACCAACTACCCTTCAGGGGGATCAGGCAATGGCCGTGAAGATTCGTCTCCGCCGCAGCGGACGGAAGAAGCTCCCGTTCTATCGTATCGTGGTCGCCGACTCGCAGAGCCCGCGCGATGGGCGCTTCATCGAGAACATCGGTCACTACAATCCGCGTCTCCCGGAGGGCGGACTGCACGTGAATACCGAGCGGGCGGACTACTGGCTCGGCGTCGGCGCGCAGCCTACCGATACGGTGCGCTCGCTCCTGCGCAAGGCGGGCGTCATCAAGCTGCGCCATGAGCGCCGCGTCGCCGCGCGTCGGCAGGCGGGCGCTGTCGCCGTGAGCGAAACGCCGCCGGAGTGACATGAGCACGCCCCGCCTGCTGATCGTCGGGCGGCTGCGCAAGGCACACGGCATTCGGGGCGACCTCGTGGTCGAGCCGATCACAGATGCGCCGGACGCGGTGTTCGCGGCCGGCGCTCGGCTGTTCATCGGGACACCAACCGGCGATCCCGCTCCCGAAGGATGGCAACTCACCGTGCGGCATGCGCGGACGCTCGGTGACGGCTCTCTCCTGCTTGGGTTCGCGGAAGTCGCGGATCGCAACGCCGCGGAACGCTGGCGCGGGCGCTATCTGCTCGCGCCGGAATCCCTCCTGCGCCCGCCTGAACCGGGGCAGGTGTACCTGCACGATCTCTACGGCATGCACGTGGAACTGCCGACCGGTGAGCCACTGGGTGAGGTGTCTGATGTGTTCGAGCTGCCCCAGGGTATCGTACTGGAGATCGAGCGTGACGGCCGCCATGCGCTGCTCCCGTTTCGCGAGGAGTTCGTGCGCGCGGTGGATGCGGCCGCACGCCGCCTCGTCGTCACGCCGCCGGAGGGATTGATCGAGTGACCCTGCGCATCAACCTGCTGACCATCTTTCCGGAATTCTTCACCCATCCGCTCGGCCTCAGCATTCCGGCACGCGCGGCGGCGGCGGGCGCCGTGTCGTATCACGTGGTGGATCTGCGTGAGTACACGCACGACCGCCATCGCACTGTGGACGACTACCCGTTCGGCGGTGGGCCGGGGATGGTCATGAAGCCCGGGCCGTTCTTCGAAGCCGTTGAACTGCTCGGCGCCCGCGCGCCCATCGTGCTCGTCTCCGCGCGCGGACGGCGCTTCGTTCAGGCCGACGCCGCGCGCTATGCGTCGGGTGACGAGCTCACCATTCTCTGCGGGCACTACAAGGACGTGGATCAGCGCGTGGCCGATCACCTCGCCACGGAAGAGATCTCGCTGGGCGACTTCGTACTGAGCGGCGGTGAGCCCGCGGCGCTGGCGATCGTCGATGCGACAGTCCGGCTGCTCGAGGGCGCCATGTCCGATCCCGAGAGCGCGCGCACCGATTCCTTCGCTGGCGGCGGCCTCAGCGCACCCAGCTTCACACGACCAGCGATCTACCGCGGACTCCCAGCGCCCGAAGTGCTGCTTTCCGGCGACCACGCGCGAATCGAGCAGTGGCGGCGCGACGAGGCACGCCGGCTCACGGAGGAAAAGGCCGCCCGCGAAGCGGACGCCGCGGACGCCGCGTGGCGGAACGACTCGTGCGGACCTGAGCGAAGCGCGAGCAAACCCTGACGGATCGAGCCATCCCATGCTTTCCTCCATCAATCCCGCTACCGGCGAGACGCTGCGCAGCTATCCGACGCTCAGCGACTCCGAGCTCGATGAGCGACTCGCCCGCGCGGCGGCCGCGTTCGAGCATCATCGTCGCACGCGCATGCCGGACCGCGCGCAGGCAATGCGTCGCGCTGCCGACATTCTCGAGCGCGAACAGCGGGAGCTGGGGCGGCTCATGACCTGTGAGATGGGGAAGCCGCTGCGCAGCGGAGCGGATGAGGCAGCGAAATGCGCGCGAGCCTGTCGCTATCATGCCGAGCATGCGGCGGAATTCCTGGCCGACGAGGCGATCCGGACCGAAGCGGCGCAGAGCTTCGTGAGGTACCAGCCGCTTGGCGTCGTGCTCGCGATCATGCCCTGGAATTTCCCCTTCTGGCAGGTGTTCCGCTTCGCCGCGCCGGCGCTCATGGCCGGCAATGTCGGACTGCTCAAGCACGCGTCCAACGTTCCGCAGTGTGCGCTCGCGATCGAGGATGTGCTGCGTCGCGCCGGCTTCGACCACGACGAGTTCCAGACGCTGCTCATCGGATCGGACCTGGTGGAGCGCGTCATCGCCGACCGTCGCGTGGCCGCGGTGACGCTCACCGGCAGTGAGTCTGCCGGACGCGCGGTCGCCGCGGCGGCAGGGAAGGCGATCAAGAAAACGGTGCTCGAGCTCGGCGGGAGTGATCCCTTCATCGTGATGCCGAGCGCGAGGCTGGATGACGCCGTGCAGACAGCCGTTCGGGCGCGCGTGGTGAATTCCGGCCAGTCGTGCATTGCGGCCAAGCGCTTCATCGTGCACGAGCGCGTTGCGGATGAATTCGAGCGCCGCTTCGTGGAGCGGATGGGGCAGCTTGTCGTTGGCGATCCACTGGATGAGCGCACCGACGTCGGGCCGCTGGCCACACCAGCGATCCTCGACGGGCTCGAGCAGCAGGTGCGTGAGACCGTGTCCATGGGCGCGCGGGTGCTCACCGGCGGCTCGCGCCGTGGACCGCCGGGCAACTTCTATCCGCCGACGGTACTCACGGACATCCCGGAGGGATCTCCCGCCGCGTGTGAGGAGCTCTTCGGGCCGGTGGCCTCGCTGTTTCGTGTGCGCGACACGGGCGCCGCCATTGCGCTCGCCAATGCCACGCGGTTCGGGCTGGGCGCGAGCGTGTGGACGACCGATGCGGCGGAGCGCGAGCGGTTCATCGCCGAGATCGAGGCGGGGCAGGTGTTCGTGAATGCCATGGTGGCCTCCGATCCGCGGCTCCCCTTCGGCGGCGTCAAGCAATCCGGATACGGCCGCGAGCTGAGCCGGCTGGGCCAGCGGGAGTTCGTGAACGCGAAGACCGTGCTGGTTGGTGGCTGAACGCGGAGTGGCTGGCGGCTGAGGGCTGTCCCCCGCGCCATCCCGTCGCCAGCGGTGCTCAGGTCCCCACTGGTCCTTGGTCCACTTCGCAATTAGCTTTTAATGCTCAATTACACCACATACCCGGCCAGCGACCCATGCATCCGTTCATTGAAACCCAGAAGGAATACTTGCGCGCGGATATCCCGCCATTTCGTCCTGGGGATACCCTGCGGGTGCAGGTGCGGGTGAAGGAAGGGGACAAGGAGCGTCTGCAGGCGTTCGAAGGCGTCTGCATTGCGCGCCGCGGCAGCGGCGTGAGTGAGACGTTCACGGTGCGCAAGGTTTCCAACGGGGTTGGCGTGGAGCGTATTTTCCCGGTGCACAGCCCCATGCTCGGCAGCATCGTCGTCGCACGCCGCGGCATGGTGCGCCGCGCCAAGCTCTACTATCTGCGCAACGCCACCGGCAAGGCCGCGCGCATTCGCGAAAAGAAGACACACACCACGCAGGCTTCGTCGGAGTGACGTGCGGTGTCGCGCCGGCGCTGGACGCTGCTGGAGCGTGACCTGCGCGATCGGGGTCTGTCGCTGATCGCCGGAGTGGATGAAGTGGGACGGGGCTCGCTCGCGGGCCCCGTTGTCGCGTGTGCCGTGATCATGCCGCCCGACGCGCGCGCCATCGCCGGCGTTGACGATTCCAAGGCGCTGCCGGCAGCCGAACGGGTCCGCCTCGCCCGTCTCATCCGGCGTCATGCCGTGGCACTCTCGCTGGGTGCCGCTTCCGTGGCGGAAATTGACCGGCTCAACATCTACCACGCCACGGTGCTCGCCATGCGACGCGCGCTGCGCCGTCTGGCCGCGGGACCCGATCACATTCTCGTTGACGGCAAACCGATTCGCACTCTCGGTGTGCCGCACACCGCGGTGGTGCGCGGCGATGACCGCTGTTACAGCATCGCGTGTGCGTCCATCGTCGCGAAGGTCACGCGCGACGCGCTCATGACGGCGCTGGCGAAACGGCATCCGTCGTACGCCTGGGAGCGGAACGCGGGATACGCCACGCTCCGCCATGTCGATGGACTGCGCGCGAGCGGTCCCTCGTGTCATCACCGGCGTCACTTCGTGGTCAAGGCGCTTGCGGGGCAGCTCGATCTCCAGCTCGACGAGTCGCTGGTGTGACGCGCGTCACTGCGGCCGCAGCCGCAGCGCGTATTGTCTACGCGGCCCGGACACTGCCTTTTCATGACGGGCTGATCGTGAGACACGCCAGCATGAGCAGCAGATTTTCGGCGAAGTTTCAGCAGTCCGGATGCGCGCCGCACAATGCAAATTCACGGCACGTTTCTGGCAGAGTTTGATGGCTCGTCCCCCGTGATACAGTCCACTCGTCAGGAAAATCGGAGCATTCTAATGAACACCAAACTGAAGGCCGTCGCGGTTGTGGCCCTGGTCGCCCCGTTCATGGCAGCGTGCGCATCCAAGGGCTTCGTGAGAAAGAGCATCGCGGATGATCGCGCAGCGAGCGATGCCCGCACCGATTCGCTCGTGAGCACCGAGCGCACGGCGCGCATGGCGTCCGACAGCGCGCTCACTGTGGACATCGCGTCACTGCACAAGGATCTCGACAGCCTGCGCACGGAGTTCGGTGCCAAGATCACGGCGCTCGAGACGGGCTTGCAGTTCGACATGCCGGTGCACTTCGCGTTCGATGACGCCACCGTGCGTGATGAAGATCACGCGGCGCTCGATCGTTTCGCCAAGGTCGCGCAGAAGTATTACCCCGGCTCGCTGATCACCGTGGAAGGGTTCGCGGATCCCGCCGGGAGCAAGGCGTACAACGTCAAGCTGTCCACACGCCGCGCGGATGCGGTGAAGGACTATCTCACCTCGCAGGGGCTGAGCAACGAGCTGAAGACCATCGGGTATGGCAAGACCCGCCTGGTCACGCCGAAGGCATGGGGCTCCGAGCCGGGCGCGGAGCTGAATCGGCGCGTGGTGTTCGTGATCGAGACGAGCGGCACCGCGGCGGATTCGGGCAAGGTCGCGTCGATGCAGTAAGGAAACGTGGCCGCCGCGAGCGGCCATGCAGGAGCCATGCGGGCGATCATTCACGTCTCACGGAATGATCGCCCGCATTGTCCATCAGAGCTGCGTCTCCGTCACCGCGGCGCGGCGCAGCACGAGGGCGGGCGAGACGGCGGAGCCCAGCAGCACCACGGGGACGTTCTGGACGATCTGCAGCAGGAGCGCGGTGCCCACCGCGGCGTCCCGGGACAGGCCGAGCGCTTGCGCCGTGAGTGCGTAGACGAACTGGAACACGCCAACGTTGCCCGGTGTCAATCGCATGAGGAAGCCGACGTTGGACGTGATCATCGCCGCGATGCTTCCCGCGATGGTGATGGGAAAGTGAGTGGCCATCGCGGCCCAGTGGTACGACGCGATCTGCGAACCCCAGTTGACCAGCGTGAGAGCGAACGCCGCCGCCAGGCGCGGCAGCGTCACCATTCCCGATAGCTTGTGGGCATAGCGCGCGAAGAACGCGCGTGCGCGCGCGAGCAGTGTCGTCGGTCTGCTCTCCGGCGCCACGGGTGCCTCCGCGACCCGCACCATCAGGAACCAGAGCAATGCCACGATCGCCAGCAGGACGAGCACCGCAAGGCCCCGCCACCGGGCCACCGATGGCGGCATCGGGAGGAGAAAGGCCGCGATGGCGACGACCAGCGTGTATCCGATGAAATCGAAGAGGCGTTCGAGCGTGAGCGCCGCGAGCACGGCGGCGCCGCTGGCATCCGAGCCGCGCGCGACAAGCACCGCCCGCGCGGCGTCGCCGCCATTCGCGATGACGAGATTGTTGAGGGCCGCGCCAGAGATGGTTGCGCGCAGCGACAGGCCCAGCGATGGGGCGCCCACGCCCCGGAGAAAGATCCACCACACGATCGCTTTCGCGCCCACCGTCACGAGATTCGCGAGCGCGGAGAACAGCAGCAACGACAGCGACGCCGAACGTATGACGTTCCACGCCGTGGGCCAGTTGACCGAGCGGGCGTAAAGCACGAGCAGTGCGAGCAGCACGAGCGAAATGAGGGCGCGCACCACGTGGCGGCGCGAGGCAGACATCACGAGCGAGTCACGGAATGGGACAGCCGAACGCTAGCCAGCGCCGCTACGTTGCGCCAATCGTCGCCCCAATCGCTTGACGCGGTGCTGTCCCCGACAGAGACTGCACTGGAGGCGCGTTTCAGGGGCGCACGGGACCGGCATCTCACCATGGAGGCGCACGTGGCGATTCACTCGAGGCAGCCCAGCCGAAGGCAGGGGCACCTGATCACTGCACTGCTCGTGCTCGCTCTCGTCACCGTCGGCGCATCCGCGCCGCTGGTCACCGGTACGGAATCGGCGCCGGCGAAGCAGACGCTCGCGGTACTGGCGGTCAATCTGAATCTGGCGCGCGCGAACGCGGTCGTTGCGGGAGACACGGAGATGGGTACGATCGCCACGACGCGGCTGCGGGCCGCACTGGCGTCCCAGGGTGCCTACGATCTCATCGCGCCCGCTCGTGTGGACTCGGCGATGACTGCGCGCGGGATGCCGTGCACGGCGGATCTCTGCGCGATCGAGGTGGCGCATGCGCTCGGCGCCGACGTGGTGCTCGCGGTATCGCTCGCGAAAATCGCGACGCCGGTGTGGTATGCCGATACCAGGCTGCTCGACGCGAAGAGCGGGCGCCTGCTGCGCGCTGATGAGTTCGAGCTCAAGGGCATTCCCCAGCAGATGATCCCCATGGGAATGGAATCCATTGCCAGGCGCGTGAGCCAGGTCGGACGTGGGCAGGGAACTGCACAGGAAACCGGGTCAGACACCACAGGTGCCTGACCCGGTTGTCCCGCCGAAAATTGTTGCTACCTGCCGCCGATCTTCACGCCAACCGTAAGCGGGATGTAGTGTCCCGACTTGCCGCTGGTGAAGATGTCATGGAAGCGGCCTTCTGCGTACACCGAGAACCCGGTGAGCCGGAACTCGAGCCCCGCGCCGGCGTTGATGCC
>DASVWN010000039.1:0-9710 GCA_036393195.1 Gemmatimonadaceae bacterium
GTCAGCAGCGTGCTGTTGGCGGCAAGCGTCGCGCCATTGAAGTTCACATCGTGGGGGAGGACAGCCCTGCCGCTCAGCGAGTGACTCTCCAGCAGGATGGTCCACTCGGTGCGGCGCCCCGGGTGCAATTCGGCGCCGACCGCCATGGTGTGCAACGATCTTGCGCCGAGATCCTGTCTGAAGCCCAGGCGCGTGCCCTCGATCTGATTCTCCCTGACCTGTACCCAGCCCCTTGGAGAGGCGGTCTCGAAGAAGGCGCCAGCTTCCCAGGAGAACCCGGTGTGTGCCTGTGGCAGTTGAGCGGCAGACGGTCGCGGCCACAATGCGCACACGCCCAGCACAGCGGCCGGCACGAGCGAGGGTACCCGCAGGTCACCCTTCACCATTGCCGGGAGCCGCATCAGGCGGCTCGGTGAGACCGGAACCCGTAGGCGCCGCACTGTTCACGTGCACCGGAATGGCGACGTCGGTCTCCAATGCGAGCGGAACCAACCAGCGCAAATTCTCGATGACATCGGGCGGCAGCTCACGCGCGCTCGCCAGAAATACTTCCTGATCCTCCGCTGTGCGCGCGCGGCCGGCCGCTGCATGAAACGCGCGCAGTGCGTGCATGCGGTAGACATGATCGTCCCAGACCAGGAACTCCTCCCACGGCTCCACATCCACACCCGCTTCTTCGCGAACTTCGCGTCGTGCAGCCTCGGGCGGCGATTCACCCGGCTGGATCTTCCCACCGAGTGCGTTGGTCTTTCCCGCCTGCCACGCAGGGCGGGATTTCCGCATGAGGACTATCTGGCGCCGGTCGGGGGTGAAGAGAAGCGCGAGAACGTAGCGGAGTCGCGGGGCTGGCACAGGAGGTAGGCCGCGTTGAGGGTCGGTCCGTATGTGCGTGCGCTCGAGCGCCGGGGTTCACCAACCGGCGAAGCCGGCGCGGCGGCGCACTTGCTCAATACTGCTTGCTGCGCTCCCTTGTCGCCACCAGCCGGCTCGCTGCTGTGCGGAATGGTGATCACCGCGGCAGTCAGATGCGGCGCCGCCTGAAAGCCCACGATCATGCACCCGGCGAAAACCGCACATGCCCCGATGCAGATGGCCAATGAATCAAGCGGACGCATGCACCCCACCTCTTTGCGTGACGGTCGCAGCACCGTGTCGCATCGCGCCAGGACACGGCCGGAATCACGGGCGCGGAGAAGAAAGTGCCGGCCCCGATTCCGTAACGTGTGACGTCCCCTGCGCAGCAAGATTCTCACTCGGAGGACCTGGCCGACTGGCGCGACGCCGGCTTCCGGTGTCCGCGTAAGAATTCTTGACGAACGTAAAGAATCCTGCCGTTCCTGCGCCTCACACGATTCTCTCTCATTTCGCCCAATCGCTTGCCTTCATGCGAGATGTACAATCGGCACAGTGGTTGCTTTTCAGTGCGCTGCAACCGGCATCATCTCGCTCTACCTCTTGGAGAATTTCAATGCACCAGCGCACCTTCAAACTCGCGGCACTGGCCATAGGTCTCGCGGGATTTGCCACCGGTTGCGGCGATGGACCGAATCCCGTCGGTCCGGACAGTGTGGCACCAAGCTCCGTGGCAACGAGGCCGGACACGACGATGCAGGCGTCGCCGCTGCAACTGGGGCCCATGACCATCGGTTCGTCCTCGACGACGAGCGGTACGCAGGTCACCGTTCTTCAGCGCACGGTTGCGCTCAGCCAGGATGTCACCGCAACGCGCACCATTGGCCTGCTGGGCGGCGTCATCGCGCTTCCCTCGGCGGGACTGACCTTCATCGTTCCGCCGGGCGCCGTACTGAGAAACACCAGCATCACCGTGACGGCGCCGGCGGGCAAACTCGTGGCCTACACATTCGCACCACACGGGCTGAAGTTTCTCGTACCGGCACTCGCGACGGTGGATCTGCGCAACACTACCGCCTATGGCGACTCAACGCTTCTTTCCGCCCTGCAGGCCGGCTACTTCACCGACGACCTGTCCGGTGCGCAGCTAACCGGCGTCGAGACGGTGCAGGACCTTCTCTCCGTACAGGTACAGCTCGGCTCGACGGCCGTGTTCGACGTGCCTCACTTTTCGGGATACCTGCTCGCATCGGGGCATAGCGCACGGTAGTTGTGCAGTGTGACCGTGGAAGAGGGGAACGGCGCACACGCGGGAACCCAGCCGGGGTCAGACACCACTGGTGTCTGACCCCGCCTGCTTTCCGCCTGGCGTCGGCGTTCCCGCTTCCTGTTGCGACCGCACTGCTCCCCGCGTCCCTCTGCACGGAGGGCTGCGCTTCACCAGGCGCGGGCGCATCGTGCCCGTCATTCGCGGCCCGGGGAGACCGCTGCGTGCATCAAGCGTTCGAGACGATCATCGGCAACAGCAATGTGCTGCAGGAGACCATCCGGATCGCCGCCAGAGTTGCGTCGAGCCAGGTGGCTTCTGCGTTGATCATTGGCGAAACCGGCACGGGGAAGGAGCTGTTCGCGCGCGCGATGCACAACGCGAGCGCCATGGCGGGCGAGCCGTTCGTGGCGATCAACTGCGCCGCAATTCCGGAAACGCTGCTGGAATCCGAGCTGTTCGGTCACGAACGCGGCGCCTTCACGGATGCCAGAACGCAGAAGCGCGGACTCATGGAGATTGCCGGGCGCGGCACCCTCTTTCTCGACGAGCTCGGTGAATTGCCGCTTCCGCTTCAGCCCAAGCTGCTTCGCGCGCTCGAGGAACGCGCCATCCGGCGCGTCGGCGGACTGGAGGAAACCAGAGTCGAGTGCCGGGTCATTGCCGCCACCAATCGCGATCTCGACGAGGCGATCGAGCGCAATGAGTTCCGGGCCGATCTGTACTACCGGCTCACGAAAATCCGCCTGACCATTCCTCCGCTCCGAGAGCGTCTGGATGACGTGGTCCCGATCGCCCGATACCTGCTGCAGACTATTGCGCGCGGGTACCACGACGTCGCGCCATCGCTCTCCACGGACGCGGAAACCGCGCTCCGATCGCATCGCTGGCCGGGCAACGTGCGCGAACTCAAGAACGTCATTGAACACGCCGCCATTCTGGCCGAAAACGGCGTGATCCGGCCCGAGCATCTGTTGCTGCAGCGACGCACCCGGCTACCCGCATCCGCCGATGGCGTGCTGTCCAGCGCCGGCGAGATCCGGATCCCGGCGACTGGCAAGCGACTCGAGGAAATCGAACGGGAGGCCGCCCGTCTCACGCTGCGCATCACGGGCGGTAACCGCACCGCGGCGGCCCGCATGCTCGGGATTTCCCGTCCGACGCTGAACCGGATTCTCCGCGACGCGGGAATTCCTTCACGGGTCGCATCGGACGCCGCATGAGGACTGCGGCGCCTGGCGCCGGCGCACGTGCTCACCCACGCGCGCGCTCGCGCGCGGCGCTGGTGCGCGGAGCGGAGTCGGCGGAGCGCCGGGGCGAGCTCGCTCGAGCACGCGAAGAGTACGAGCAGGCGCTTCGGCTGCCTGATCGCTCCGGACAGGGTGCGTCTGCCTCGTCGCTGCTGCGCTGGATCGGCCGGACGCACCTGGGCGAAGGGGATCTGGATGCCGCACTCGACTGCCTCGCCGCCGCGTACGCCGTGGCGGATGCACATGACGATGCCGCGGCCTGCGCCCATGCGCTCAATCTGACCGCCATCACACGGCAGCGGCGCGGAGAGCTCGAGGAAGCCGAGCTGCTCTATGCGCGGGCGCTGGCCGGCGCGCGCGTTGCAGGCGAGGGACAGCTCGCCGCCATGATCGAGCAGAACCGTGGGACCATCGCGAACATTCGCGGCGACCTGCATGCCGCGCTGCGTCGCTATCGCGCAAGCCTCAAGCGATATCAGTCGCTGGGACTCACACAGTACGTCGGTCCGCTGCTCAACAATCTGGGCATGGTCTACACCGACCTGCGGCGCTGGGCGCAGGCCGAGCGCGCCTTCGTGGAGGCGCTGGAACACTGCGTGGCCAGCGATGACCGCCATGCCCAGATCATGGTGCAGGTGAATCGCGTGGAACTCTGGATCGCGCGGCGAGAGTTCGATCGTGCCCGCGTGGCGTGCGATGCGGCGCGCGCGCTTGCCAGCCGGCTGCGCGCGCATCGTGCGCTCGGCGAGATCGAGAAGCACTATGGCGTGATCGCGCGCGAGACGGGTGACTTCCCGTCTGCCGAGTCGCGGCTGGGGGAAGCCGCACGCATCGCGGGCACGCAGCAGGATCCGCTGCTCGCGGCCGAAGTGGCGCGCGAGCTCGCGGACTTGTACTGGCGTCAGGAGCGGCACCGCGAGACGCTGCAGGCGCTGAACCAGGCGCACGCCATTTTCACCAGGCTCCGTGCGTCGCTCGAACTGGCCGACGTCGCCAGGCGCATGTCCCGCCTCGAGGACATGTTTCTCGTGATCGTACGGCGCTGGGGCGAGTCCATCGAAACGAAGGACCACTACACACAGGGCCACTGTCGCCGTGTCGCGGATTACGCCTGTGCGCTGGCCGCGGACGCCGGACTCGATGCGCACACGCTGTTCTGGTTTCGCATGGGTGCGCTGCTGCACGACGTCGGCAAGATCGAAGTCCCCGACGAGATCCTCAACAAGCCCGGGCGCCTTACCGATGACGAGCGCAAGGTCATCGAGCGGCATCCGGTGACCGGCGAATCCATGCTCGCCGGCATTGAGTTTCCCTGGGACATTCGGCCCATGGTGCGTCATCATCATGAGCGCTTTGGCGGTGGTGGATATCCGGACGGTATCGCCGGGGAAGCGATCCCGCTTTCGGCACGCATCCTCACCGTCGCCGACATCTACGATGCGCTCACGTCGGCCCGGAGCTATCGCTCCGCGCACCCGCATGAGAAGGCCATGCAGATCATGCACGAGGAGGTCGGCAATACGCTCGACCCGGAACTCTTCGCGCGCTTCGAGCGGCTCGGCATTCGCTGCGACCGCGGCGGCCCCATCTGGCCGGCTCCCGAGGAGCAGGAGCCGCAGCGCGCCGCGAGCTGAACGCTAGTGCCGCGCGGCGACCATGGACGGAGCCGAAGCGGGGCCGATCCGGTCCCGCGCGATCCGCTCGGCGCGCGGAATGTACCAGCGATCCAGATTCGCCCACCACGCGTCCGCGCGCAGACCAACCGGATGGACGCGGCGCTGCACCGCGGCGAAGTTCACCGGCTCGTACAACCAGATCGCGGGCGCATCACCCACGAGCATGGCATACGCATCGCGATAAAACCGGTTGGCGGCGGCCGTGTCGGTGCGCGAGACGGCGCTGTCCAGCAAGGCGTCCAATGCCGGATTGCGGTACGAACCAAAGTTGTTTCCATCCTTCACCTGCGCCGCCGCCGAGCTCCAGTTCTGCATGATGCCGCTCGGCGCGGGGTCGAGCTGCATGCCGGCCATGGATGCGTCGAAGTGGCGCGTCGTCATGCGCTGGACCCAGGTGGGGAAATCCAGTGGTTCGAGTTGAACATCGGCGCCTGCCTCGCGCAGCATGGACTGGAGGAGCACCGCCATGCGCATGCGCGGCGTGCTGGAGCTGGGCACGATGATCGTGAAGCGGAGCGGTACGCCGTTCCTGCGGCGAATCCCTCCCGGGCTCGCGGCGCGCCAGCCGGCGGCATCGAGCAGCACACGCGCGCTGTCCACGTTGTACGGCAACTGCGCGAGCGTGGAGTCCCACGTGGACATGGCGCGCGTAACGGGCCCGAGCGACACGCTGGCCAGCGTGTCGAACACGCTCCGAACGAGCTTGCGACGGTCCACGGCCATGGCGAGCGCGCGCCGCACGGTGCGATCGCTCAGGATGGGATGCTGGCGGGCGCGGTCGTTCGGATCGCGCTCGTTGAAGAGCAGGAAATAGCTCCCCAGTGATGGATAGCGAACCGCCCTGAGATCAGACCGTGCAGCGACCTGCGCGAGATCAGGCGCGCGCAGGAATTCCACGACGTCGGCCTCACCCGCGAGCACGCGCATCACCGTGGCGTTCGGATCGGGCGCAATGCTCCAGATGAGACGATCGAGCCGCGGCCGGCCGAGGTGATATGTCGTGTCGGCGGCCAACTCCACCGCCTGCCGCGGAGTCCAGCGCACGAAGCGGAAGGGCCCGCTGCCGACAGGGTGCCGGGCGAAGGCGCTCGTCGCAAGATCCGCCGGCGCGACCGATGCCAGTAGATGCTCGGGCAGCACGGAAAGCTGGTATGCCGCGTCGTAGAATTCCTCGGGCGAGCGCTGCTTGAACCAGAAGACGGCCGTGAGGGAATCCGGCGTGCTCACAGAGTCGATAAGGGCGAGCAGCGGTCCGACCGCGGATCCGGTGCGCGGATCCCGATAGAGCTGCCAGGTGAAGCGCACGTCGCGGGCCCGCACGGGCTGACCATCGTGCCAGTGGGCACGCGGGTCCAGGTGAAACGCGATGGAGAGAGAATCGCGCGCCCAGCTCCAGCGCTGCGCGAGTTCCCCCGTCCAGCCGGCATCACCGATCGTATTCAGCGTGCCGTTTGGCCGGGCCAGATGTTCGAAGAGCTGTCCGTCCACCTGAACGCTGGTGACGTTCACGGTGAGCGGCGGAAGGAATTCGTCGGCGTCGGCCGCCACGGAAATCACCAGCGTACCGCCCGAGGCACCAGCGCTCGGCACGGACGGGGCGCGCGAGCTGCAGGCGGCGAGCAATGCGGCCACCAGCAGCGTGGCCGATCGGAGAGAGTGCGGTGTCGTCATGCAACGTCCCCGCGACAGGCGCGTTGTGCCCGCGATCCGATGGCGTACCTCGCCGCCGGATCGCGGGCAACCAGATACAGACGACCATCCCGGTTTGCGCGTGACGGAAAGTCGAAAGGGGAATGGGTACGGCCCATTCCCCTCGTCGCACAGTCTGAACCGCAGCCCCGCCGGCTATGGAATGTGGAAGATGTGCTTCGCCTTCTTTGCCATTGACGAGTCGGCTTTCTGCCTGGCTGCATCACCCGCGATTTTCGCGGCGTCCTTGCCAAGCGTCTTGCCGGCGCCGTCAACGATACCGTTGGATGTCGAGGTAACGGCCTTGCCACTGCTCTGTGCGGTTGCCAGAGCGGCCAGGTCCGTTTTGGCAAAGCCGCTGGGAACTTCGAACAGCGTATCCGGTTGTGAGCCCTCCGAGATGTTCCGGAATTCCATTTCCCCCTGATTGTCCTGCACGCGGGTAACGACACCCAGGCCCTGATCGATCCACACGGAAGTCGTGCCCGGCTCGCGATTGCTGGTCACTGCCCACTTCCGCGCGGCACGACCGCTCACGTTGTCCGATCCGGCGCTCGTGCACGCGACCGTGGGCGGTCCTTCCGGCCCGAACACGGAACTGGACATCGACTTCAGCACACCGTTCCAGTAGTCGCACGGATTCCCACCGTTCCCTGGATGGAACATCGCCAGCGCCGGCGGTACCTGTGTCGCGGTCGTGGGCGAGATGAGCGGTACGACCGCGTAGCGGTGGCCGGCCACGTCTATTGCGGTCAACGTGCGGTCTCCATCGTTCAGCAGGATGTTGTACTGATCCTTTCCCCCGGCTGCGTTCTCGATCCGCAGCTTGGTGCCTTTGACATGGACGCGACTCGAGTCCAGCGTGCGCGGCCCGCTGGAGCGAATCATGTCGCCGGAAAATTGCTGCGCGCAGGCTGAGCCTCCGGCGACGGACCCCATCACGAGCATGCCGCAAGCCAGGGCATGCACGGACGAAAAACTGATGGACACGGCTGCCTCCTGTGGGAACGAATCCGGGCGACCGACCGCGTGGAGTGCAACGCCGGTGCGCCGCGTGAACTGTCGGCCCAGAGTACGCCGCGCAGTAACCGGCGCGTCACGCGAACCGTCACTTGCCTGGTGACGGCCACCACCGCATCGTTTGGCTTGACACGGGGACCGGTCATGATTCGCCTCGACATGTTGGGAGCGCTCTCGCTGCGCGGAACGGATGGGCATGAGCTGCGCACGATACTGGCGCAGCCCAAACGCCTGGCGCTGCTCGCCTATCTGGCCATGGAATCGGCGCGCGGTTTTCAGCGACGTGACCAGCTCTTCGGCCTGCTCTGGCCGGACCTCGACCAGGCACAGGCACGGCAGGCACTCCGTCAATCACTCTACTTTCTGCGCCAGACCCTCGGCGCGACGGTTCTCATCAACCGTGGCGCCGAGGAGATTGGCGTATCTGCGGACGCCCTGTCCTGTGACGCACTCACCTTTGCCGACCTGCTGCGCGGCGGGCATCTCGCCGAAGCGCTCGCGCTGTATCGAGGGGACCTGCTTGCCGGCTTCTACGTCGCGGATGCATCGCCTGCGTTCGACCAGTGGCTGGAGAGTACCCGGGTAGGGGTTCGGGAACAGGCCGTCGCCGCGGCCTGGAAGCTGGCCGAGGTGCAGGAGCGCGATCACCACGGCACGGAGGCGGCTCATTGGGCGCGTTTCGCCGCGCGACTCGCGCCGGACGACGAACGCGTGCTGCGCCGCCTGCTCCTGTTGCTCGATCGCACGGGGGATCGCGCCGGCGCGGCGCGCGCATATGCCGAATTCGCCGAGAGGCTGAAGGCGGAATACGAAGTGGAGCCATCCGCGGAGACACGGGCCATTATGCAGGCAATGCGGCTTCCGGTACACGCGGCGACGCCCGCGATTGCGCCATCCGCTCCTGCCCCTCGTGCCGCCACTGCCGCCCCTGCCCCCCTCCTCCCGGGCAGCGCGCCGGAGGCTCCGACCAAGGCCGAGGCTTTGTCCGACAGGCCGGGCGACGGGCTGCGAGTTGCCGGCTCTGGTGCACAGCGTGCACGCTGGCCAGCGCGCCGTATCGCGGGCGTTGCCGCGCTGGTCGCGACAATGATCATTGTCGCAGTCGCCGTCAACGCACGACCGGGGCACGCTCGGCGACCGGTGCCCGTGGCGCCCGTCATTGCCGTCGGCTGGGTCCAGGATCCGAGCGGTGCCGACACTGGGTCGAGCGTGCGCACGCTGGCCGATCTGCTGGCGACCGATCTGGCTCGCATTCGTGGTCTTCGTGTCGTGAGTCATGCGCGGCTCTACGACATGCTGGGTCAGCTCGGCGCGCGCGATGCGACGCCGTCCGCGATTTCGGACGCTGCGCGTCGTGCGGGCGCCAGCGAGTTGCTCGAAGCGGTGCTCTCGCGCACGCCGGACAGCACGTTGCACCTCGAACTGCGGCGCGTGGATCTGGCAACCGGCGACGTCTACGACGCGCAGTCGTTCGCCGGCGCCACTGTGTTCGAGCTCGCGGATCGTGCCACCGCGCGGACAGCCGCGCAGGTCGGGCTGCGCGCGCCGCTGCAGCCGCTCAGTGCCGTCACGACAACCTCACGCACCGCGGCACGGCTGTATGAGGAGGGGCTGCGAACCTACTACCAGAACGATATCGTCGCGGCCGTTCGCCTCTTTCACGCCGCGCTGGACGAGGATTCGACCTTCGCCATGGCGGCCTATTACGCCGGACTTGGTGAAGAACCAATAGATGGACTGGCGTCGCGACGCGATCTGGCACTCGCGCTTCGCCTGGCCGACCATGCATCGGAGCGCGAGCACCTGATCATCCGTGAAGCGTGGGCCGACGCCACGAACGATCCCAGCGAGCTCGCGAGTGCGGAATCACTCGCCGCACGATATCCCGACGAGCCGGGTGCCGAGCTGGCGCTGGCCAAGGCGCTCGCGTGGAATGGGCAGTTTCTCGGCGCAATC
>DASVWN010000040.1:0-19112 GCA_036393195.1 Gemmatimonadaceae bacterium
GCCGTCATCTGCGCCAACCCCTTCTTCGCCTGGATCGCCGTGATCGCCGCCGTCAACGTCGTCTTCCCGTGGTCCACGTGCCCGATCGTCCCCACGTTCACATGCGGCTTCGTCCGCTCAAATTTCGCCTTGGCCATTGCTCTGTCCTGGTCCGGTTGAATGCCCTGCGTCCCCGTCCCGCCTGCGCGTCCACCCCGAGTTGCCCGCCCACCCCCACAACGGCGCCCGCGCCATGCGACGGCTTGCCCTCTCAAAGCTCGCGATCGGGATTGAACCGATGACCTCACCCTTACCAAGGGTGTGCTCTACCAACTGAGCTACGCGAGCACAAAAAACAGGCACCGAGCATCCCGGCACCCAGTACCTCGACCTGCCGCCACGAGCGGGAGACGGGGCTCGAACCCGCGACATCAAGCTTGGAAGGCTTGCGCTCTACCAGCTGAGCTACTCCCGCAGAAATCATCCGGGCCGGTGAAGCCGATCGCAACTCCGGATCACATCTCCCAGATGGTGGGGGAAGGATTCGAACCTTCGTAGGCTTTCGCCGGCAGATTTACAGTCTGCTCCCGTTGGCCGCTTGGGTACCCCACCGCCCCAATTCCAGCCGCTGGTACCGAACGCCACGAATGCGCGCCCAATCCAGAGCTGACGGCGAGAATCGAACTCGCAACCGCCTGATTACAAATCAGGTGCTCTGCCAATTGAGCTACGTCAGCACACGGCCGTTTTTCGCGAGACATGCAGCATAACCAGCAGAAAATCGAGAGTCAAGGCCACGCAGCCGCGTATGTCGTGCTATCGCATTCGCTTCCAGCGTGTGCCCTGGGGCGTGTCCTCAATGCTGATCCCGCGCTCCTCCAGTTCGCTGCGAATCGCGTCCGCCGCCGCAAAATCGCGCCGGCTGCGGGCATCGCGCCGGGCCTGGATCCGCTCCTCGATCCAGCGGTCCAGCGCGCCATCCCGCTCCGGCGCATCAGGCACGATGTCGAGCACGCCATTCACCATCTGGAACACGTCGCGCGCGCGCGTGAGAAAGCCCTGCCGGGCGGTGGCGTCCGCCACATCGAGCGTGGCGCTCGCACTCGCGTCGGCGCGGTCCAGCTCCGCGTTTGCAGCGCGAATGAACTCGAAGAGCGCCGCCAGCGCTTCCGGCGCGTTCAGGTCATCAAACAGCGCCGCGCGGGCGTCGCGCTCGAGCACATCAGCGGCGTGAGCCAGCTCCGCGGTGCCCTGCGCGGCCCCGGCGCTCATCAGCCGCTCGGCGAATGCCGCGACGCGACGCACGGCGGCCTGCGATGCCTCGAGCGCCTCCTCCGTAAGATTCAGCTGCTTGCGATAGTGCACGGAGAACACGAAATGCCGAACCGCCGCGGCCGAGATGCCAGCCGCCCGCAGGTCCTGCACGTTGGACACGTTGCCTACCCGCTTCGCCATTTTCACGCCTTCGGTCAGCAGGAACTCGCCGTGGCACCAGAAGCGTGACAACGGCGCGCCGCTCGCACCTTCCGACTGCGCGATCTCATCTTCGTGATGCGGAAAAATGAGATCCACACCACCCGCGTGAATGTCGAGCGTGTCACCGAGGTACCGCCGCGCCATGGCCGAGCACTCGATATGCCAGCCGGGGCGGCCCCGTCCCCAGGGCGCGTCCCACGCCGCGCCCACGCGTTCGTCCTCGGGCTTGGCCGCCTTCCAGAGGGCGAAGTCCCGCACGTCCTCCTTGTTGTAGTCATCCGCCGCGACACGCGCGCCGGCGCGAATGTCGCGCGTGTCGAGCCGGGAAAGCTTCCCGTACTCCGGAAAGCGCGCGATCGCGAAATACACCGACCGGTCTTCCGCCTGGTAGGCCAGCCCATTCTGCATGAGCTGGCCAACGAGCGCGATCATCTCGGGAATATGTTCCGTGGCGGCCGGATACACTTCGGCACGCGGGATGCGCAGGAACTCGCGGTCGCGGTGAAAGATTTCGGTAGCCGGCGCGGTGATCTCGCCGATCGTGACGCCACGCTCAGCGGCGCGCGCAATGATCTTGTCGTCCACGTCCGTCAGATTCATGACCTGCACGACGTCCCAGCCGTAGAGTCGCAGACTCCGGCGGAGGAGATCCTCGAACAGGAACGTGCGGAAATTTCCGAGGTGCGCGGGGTTGTACACGGTGGGCCCACACGTGTACATCCGAACAGTCCGGTGGTCTGCGGGAGCGAACGGCTCGATGCGGCGGGTGAGCGTGTTGTAGAGACGAAATTCAGTCATGCCGCAGGGTCGGAGAGACCGCGCGCCCGCGGGCGCGCGCCTGGAGGCGTGAAGCTAGGTGCGTGGGCTGGCACGGTCAACGGAGGACGCATGTCACGAGCGTTCGTGAACGAGGATGCCGATGGAACGGGCCGACCCCGTCGCAGGTTCGATCTGCCGCCGCGCGACGACCCCGGCTTTGATGAGGCGGCCGCGGCGGCATTGCTGGAAGCCTCGCTCGAGGGTGACACGGAGAGTGCAGAGCTCGCCACGGGCTACTACTGGGGCGAGGGCAAGCTGCGGTCGTACGTGACACGCCTGCTGGAGCGGGCGCGCGCCACTGGAGATGAACGGATGGCTGGCGCCGCCGAGCGATACTTGCGATGAGTGAGCACCAGCTTGCCGAACTGGAGCGTGTACGTGCGGTGCGCACAGGACGTCGCGACGCCGGCGTGCCGGGTGGCGAACACGATCGCGCCGCCGCGATCCAGCAGCAATGCCAGTGGCTGGCCCGGGAGCATCCATTCGAGGTCGTCGAGAAGCGTGAGAGGCGTCAGGCGGTGCGTGAGGATGCAATCTGCTCCAGCGAGAATGGGTAGCGCACCGGGTGCGCCGGGTGCGCCGGACGTCGTTTCGAGGCCGGTGCGATGGACAATGGCGCGATCCACACAGCCCCGGTCGGGCTGCAACTGTCCCGCGGCACACCGCAGGAAAGTGGTCTTGCCGCTGCCGGGAACGCCGACGATCGCGACGATGTCACCTGGTGCGACCTGAAGATTCACGCCGTGCAACACGCGCACGCGCGCCGAGCAGCCCGGGATGCCGGCGCGGAAGTCCTTGTACACGCCATCCATGCGCAGGGCCGGGACCGGGCAGGCAATCGGCCTGCAGGTCGGTGCTGCTGACGTTGAGAACATTGATCCTCCGCGAGGACGCTGACGCGGAGAATCTGTGTCGATGCCGCAGCGCCGATATCATCGCAATCGCGCCGGGAGGAGCGGACGACTGCGGCGCGCGCTGGCCGGTACGTTGGAATCCCCGCCCTATCCTCGCAATTCCTTCACTCGTTCCGCGTGGAACGCCGCGATCGCATCCGCGATCGGTGCGGGGTCGAACCGTACCGGGTCCGTCGTGGGCAGGCCTGTCTCGGCGCACGCGCGCGTGATGGCATCGCGCGCCTCCGGCTCCGTCAAATCGAAAGTGTTGAGCGAGACGGCGATCACCGGAGCGGGGCGCAGCACGCCGAGGACGGTCTCGTGCAGCCGGATGGCATCGGGGAGCGAAGGTATGGGAACCCATGGATTGTTGTTCACCGTGGTCCGGGACGGCTGGTCGCACATGACCATGGCGTGCGGCAGCGACCCGTGGAGCAGGCCCAGCGACACACCGGAGTAGCCAGGGTGCACGAGGGAGCCCTGGCCCTCCACCAGAACGATGTCGGTGCCCTCGGCTGCCTGGAGCACGAGCTGCTCCGCGGCACCGGCGATGAAGTCGGCGATCACCGCATCGACGGCGATGCCCCACCCTTCGATGAGAATGCCGGTCTGCCCCGTGCCCGCAAAGCGGATGGCGTGCCCGCGCGCCCGCAGCGCGTCCCGCACCTGCAGCGCGGCCGTCATCTTCCCGATGTTGCAATCCGTGCCCACGGTGAGGATCACGGTTGCATCGACCTCGCGCACGCGTCCCGTGGCGACCGGCAGATCAGCTGGTGGCTTCCGCAGGTCGTGCACTGTGACGCCGCGTCGCGCCGCGCGCGCGGAGAATTCGGCATCGTCGCCAATGAACGTGTGCAGACCACTCCAGACGTCGAGACCGGCATCGATGGCCGCCAGCACCATGGCGCGCCATTCCGGGGGCAACTGGCCACCCTGGGGCGCGACGCCGATCAGCAGGGCATTCGGATGCAGCACCAGCCCCTCGGACACCGACGCCACGACGGGAATCGCGCCGCCAAAGCCGAGGACCTCCTGCACCGTTCTGCCGGCAAGATGGGAGTCCACCACGCCCACGACGTTGTCAGGCGTGTAGCGAATGCATGAATTTGCGGTCTTGGAGGTCAGCGGGCCGAAGCGGCCTTCGGCGAGAATCAGATATCGGGGGGAAGACATTCAGGCCTGGATGATGATCAGAAGGGCCAGACCGCTCGTCGAACGGGTCTGACCCCGGACACCGCGTTCACTTCTTCGGCTCGTCCTTTGTTGCGGCTGGTTCCTCGATTTCCGCGTGCACGGTTTCCTCTCCCGCGCCAAGTTGCTTGTTCGGCTGCTGGTTCCCGGCGGACAGGATGCCCATCTTCTGCTTGAGCGCGAGGAGCTGCATGTCGGCGCTCGCTCCGCTCGCGCCCTTCTCGAGCACCTTGAAATCGCGCTGCAAGCGGTCACCGGTGAATTCCTCCTCGATTTCGGCATTGGCGAGCAGACGGCGCTCGTTGTCCTCGATGCGCGTCTCCATGCGCGAGAACGCCTCGAACGCCGACGTCTCCGACATCGACGACATGGTCTCCTGAATGCGCTTCTGTGCTTCGGCCCGCTTTTGCCGCGCGATCAGGAGATTCTTCTTGCGCTTGGCTTCCTCGATCTTGTCATTGAGGTCGCGCAGCGAATTCTTGAGCTTCTCGGTCTCGGCCTGATGCGTCTGCCACGTGGCCTCGAGCTGCTGGCCGTGGCTGGAGTGCTCGTTGAAGCGAATCAGCGCCTGCTTGGCCAGGTCATCGCGCCCTTCCTGGACGGCGAGCACGGCGCGTTTCTCCCAATCCTGCGCCGCCTTGTACTCGGCGTCCACCTGGTCGTGCAGGCGTCGCTCATCGGCGATCGCCGCGGCCACTTGCTGCTTGGCCTTGGCCAGTTGCGACCGCATGTCGGCGATGATCTGCACCAGCATCTTCTCGGGATTCTCCGCCGAGGAGATGAGATCGTTGATGTTCGACTTGATCAGCGATGAGAGTCGATCGAAGATGCCCATGGCTTACTGTGCCTCGCGATACGGGGCGAGCTCGCGGAGATGCGACGCCAGCGCGAGCGTCATGGATTCATAGGCGGCGAGGAATTCGTCGTAATCGAGATGCTCGAGTTCGAGCGCCTCGGTGAGGACGATTGCATCGCCTTCAATGCCATACGATCCGTGCACCAGTTCGCTCGCGTTCAACTGGAGCAGGCGGCGCGACAGGGTGGCGAGCGCGCGCTCGTCGCGCGGAATGTCCATCACCTTGAGCCGCAGGAGGACGACCGGCGGCGAATAGTGAACGACAACGTCCGCATCCAGCTCGCCGCCCGGGCGCACGATCCACATGCCGCCCTCGATTTCCCGGTAGTTCGCGCCGTCAACGGCGAGTCGGTCGAGAAATCCCTCGATGTCTTCTTTGGTGACCATGATGCATCCTGGCAAGGAGTCGTGCTGCTGTATCGCTCTGCTGGCTGTGCCACGCGACCTCACGACCTGCCGCGCACCTGCCACTCGTCTCTACGGCCCGGCAACGAGGCTGGTTTCGCGCGCGAACGCTGCTCCCGCGACGGAGCGCTCATCAGAAAAGATAGCTGGCACCCGGACGGGGGAATAGGCAATGGCCGTACGGCGCGGCTGCGCGGCGCGGCTGCGCGGCGCGGCTGCGCTAGGCCGCGCCGGAGACCTTCCTTGGTGCGCTGCCCAGCAGGCGCCGGAGGTACGGCGCGGTGTGTGACCCCTCGACGCGGGCGACCTCTTCCGGCGTACCCTGCGCGACGATGCGGCCGCCGCGCGCACCACCCTCCGGGCCCAGGTCAATGATCCAGTCCGCGGTCTTGATCACGTCCAGATTGTGCTCGATCACGAGCACCGTATTGCCCTTGTCCACAAGCCGGTGCAGCACGCGGAGCAGCAGCCGCACGTCCTCGAAGTGCAGGCCCGTGGTCGGCTCATCCAGGATGTACAGCGTGCGGCCCGTGTCGCGCCGGGACAGCTCGGTGGCCAGCTTCACGCGCTGGGCCTCGCCTCCGGACAGCGTGGTGGCACTCTGTCCCAGATGGATGTAGCCGAGTCCCACGTCCACCAGCGTTTCCAGCTTCTGCCGCACGCGCGGCTGGTTCTCGAAGAACGCGCAGGCATCCTCGACGGTCATGTCGAGCACGTCCGCGATGTTCGCGCCGCGGAAGCGCACCTCGAGCGTCTCGCGGTTGTAGCGTTTCCCTTTGCACACCTCGCACGGCACGTACACGTCGGGCAGGAAGTGCATCTCGATCTTCACCAGCCCGTCACCCTGGCACGCTTCGCAGCGGCCGCCCTTCACGTTGAAGGAGAAGCGCCCCGGTCCGTAGCCGCGGATCCTGGCATCGGGCAGCTCCGCGAACAGCTCGCGAATCGGCGTGAAGACACCGGTGTAGGTGGCGGGATTGGAGCGCGGGGTGCGGCCGATGGGGCTCTGGTCAATGTCAATGACCTTGTCGACGTGTTCGAGACCCAGGATGCGAGTGTGTTCGCCCGGAATGACGCGAGCGCGATGAAAGTGGCGCGAGAGCGCCTGGTGCAGCACGTCCTCCACGAGCGTGGACTTGCCGGAACCCGACACGCCGGTGACGGCGACAAACAGTCCCAGCGGAATATCCACATCCAGGTTCGCGAGATTGTGGGCGCGGGCGCCCTCGACGCGCAGCATGCGTCCCGGCACCAGTGGCCGGCGTTCAGCCGGGATGTCAATGCGCAGTGCGCCGCTCAGGTACTTCCCCGTGAGCGAATCCGCATCGCGAACGATCTCGTCCACGGTGCCGGCGGCGACCACGAGACCTCCATGACGCCCCGCGCCGGGGCCCAGATCAATCAGGTGATCCGCCTCGCGCATGGTCTCCTCGTCGTGCTCCACGACGATCACCGTGTTGCCAAGATCGCGCAGTTGCCGGAGTGTGGCGAGCAGCCGCGCGTTGTCGCGCTGGTGCAGACCGATGGACGGCTCGTCGAGGATATAGAGCACGCCCACGAGCCGCGAGCCGATCTGCGTGGCCAGGCGGATACGTTGCGCTTCGCCGCCGGACAGCGATTCCGCGGCGCGGCTCAGCGTCAGATAGTCGAGTCCCACATCCGCGAGAAAGCGAAGCCGTTCGCGCACTTCCTTCAGGATGGGACCGGCGATGGCGGCATCGAGCCCCGGTCTCCCGTTGCCACGCAGCACGAGCCCCTCGACAAAACGCAGTGCGTCGGTGACGGACAGCTCGACGACGTCGCCAATGTTGCGCTCGCCGATGGTGACAGCCAGCGACTCGGGCTTGAGCCGGCGCCCGCCGCAGACACGGCAGGCTGCCTCCGTCATGTACTCGCTGAGCTCCGCGCGTACCGCATCCGACGACGTCTCATCGTAGCGGCGCTGCACATTGGCCAGCACACCTTCCCAGGACGTCTGATAGTCGCCCTTGAACGTGCCCTGCTCGATGTGAAAGGTGCTGGTGCGGCCGCCTGTGCCGTACAGGATGACGTCGCGGACGCGCGGCGGCAGCTCGCCCCACGGGGTGTTCAGATCGAACTTGTACTGCTTCGCGAGCGTGGGAAGGATGGACTTGCGGAGATGCCCTGTGGGTTCACCCCACGGCAGCACGACTCCTTCGAGAATCGAGATGCGCGGGTCGCCGAGCATGAGCGCTTCGTTCGGCTCGCGCCGGGTGCCCAGGCCTCCGCACTCGGGACATGCGCCAAACGGCGAGTTGAAGGAGAACTGGCGCGGCTCGAGCTCCGGAAGGGAAATGCCGCACTCCGGGCAGCCATAGCGTTCCGAGAAAATGTGATTGGCGGGCGCGGCCCCTTCCCCATCCTGGCGGACGACCTCCACGAGGCCCTCGCCCAGCTTGAGCGCGGTCTCCAGCGAATCGGTGAGCCGGCCACGATCCTCCGTGCGCACGACGAGCCGGTCCACGATGACCGAGATGCTGTGGTTCGTCGAACGCGCCAGCTTGGGCGGCGCAGCGAGCTCGATGACCTTGCCGTCCACGATGGCGCGGACAAAGCCCTGGCGGCGCGCGCCTTCGAGCAGATCGCGGAACTCGCCCTTTCGTCCCCGCACGAGGGGCGCCAGGATTTCAAGCCGGGTGCCCGTGGGCCACGTCAGAATCGTGTCCGCGATCTGGCTGGCGCTCTGCCGTTGGACCGGGCGTCCGCACCTGGGGCAGTGCGGCGTGCCGGCGCGCGCGTAGAGCAGTCGCAGGTAATCATAGATTTCGGTGACGGTCCCCACCGTGGAGCGGGGATTATGGCCAGCCGTCTTCTGCTGAATGGAGATCGCCGGCGAGAGCCCCTCGATGGCATCCACGTCGGGCTTTTCCATGAGGCCGAGGAAC
This sequence comes from Gemmatimonadaceae bacterium, assembly GCA_036393195.1. Lineage (GTDB taxonomy): Bacteria > Gemmatimonadota > Gemmatimonadetes > Gemmatimonadales > Gemmatimonadaceae > JADGGM01. The sequence goes on from DASVWN010000040.1 coordinate 8,526, forward strand.
TGCCGGGCGTACGCGGAGAGCGACTCCACGTAGCGGCGCTGGCCTTCAGCGTAAATGGTATCGAACGCGAGTGACGACTTGCCCGACCCGGACAGCCCCGTGATCACGGTCAGCCGATCGCGGGGGATCTCGACGTCAATGTCGCGGAGGTTGTGCTCGCGGGCGCCGCGGACGATGAGCTTCTCTTCGGCCATAGCCTGTGTAAACTGAACGGCGCGCACCGGCAAGACAAGCCGCCCCGTGCCGTGGCTTGCGCAGCGCGCCTTTGATCGTCCTCATGCCGGGTACATCTCTCGAATTTCCTTCCTCCGACATGTCACGTACGGTAGCTCTCGTGGAATTGGCCGCGGTTTCCTCCGATGACACGGCGCACCGGCCGGCGCCATTGTTGTCGCCCGCATGAGCCGCCGGACGCTGCTGGCAACCGGCATCGTGACACTCTGGCTGGGCGGCCTTGGCGTGCTCGCCCACCGTGCCATCTTCACCGGACAGAAGGATCGCCTGGCGCGCGCCGCACTCTTCCTGGCGCCCGGCGCGGATTACTACGAAATCAGCAATGCGAGCGGCCAGATCGGATTCGCCACCTCCACCATTGACACCTCCGCCGTCGGCGTCTCGATCACGGATCGGGTCATCGCGCGCATTGGATCCGACAGCGAGGCACGACACGTCGCGGCGCGCTCCGCGGTACAGCTCACGCGCGCGCTCCGGCTGCGCCACTTCGCCTATCAGCTCGGCGAAGACGTGGGTCCCTACGTGCTCTGGGGCACGGTGAGTGGTGACACGCTGCTCACGCTGGTCACGCGCTCGGGGGATGTGCCGCCCGACACCCAGCGCGTGCGACTGGCCGAGCCGCTCCTGCTCCCGACGATGGTTCCGCTGGCGATCGCGCTCGGCGACCGGCCGAAAGTCGGCGCAAGCTACACGTATCAGGTCTTCGATCCGATTCGCGCGGCGATGAGCCGCATGACGGTGCACATTCGGGCAGAATCGCTGTTCGTGGTGCCGGACAGCGCGCGCGAGGACAGCGCGACAGCGCGCTGGCTCCCGGCGCACCAGGACACCGTACGGGCATGGCGCATCGAACAGGATGGCGGACGGCTGCTCACGGGATGGGTGGACGAGAGCGGACGCATGGTGCAGGCCGCACCGCTTCCGGGATTCGTCATGCGCCGTTCCGCCTACGAGATTGCCGTACTGAACTGGTCCAATCGCACCGCGGGTCTGTCACCCCCTCACGCCCAGCCGATCTCTCACCAGACGCCATGATTCGCCTCAGCGCACTCACCAAGCGATACGGACCGTTCACCGCGGTCAATGCCATTGATCTCGTGGTGCCTCGCGGCGAGTTGTTCGGATTTCTCGGCCCCAACGGGGCGGGCAAGACGACCACGCTGCGGATGATCGCGGGAATTCTGCGACCCACGAGCGGGGCCGTTCTCATTGACGGCACTGACATCGTGGCCCGGCCGGCGGAGGCCAAGGCGAAGCTCGGATACATCCCCGACCGCCCCTTCATCTACGAGAAGCTCACCGGCGCGGAATTCCTGCGGTTCGTGTCCGGGCTGTACGGGCAATCCGGATCGGTCATCGAGAAGCGCATGGACGAGCTGCTGGCGCTCTTCGACCTCAGCGACTGGAAGCAGGAGCTGGTGGAGAGCTACAGTCATGGCATGCGGCAGAAACTGATCATCGCGAGCGCGTTTCTGCACAAGCCTGACGTGATCGTGGTGGACGAGCCGATGGTGGGGCTGGACCCCAAGGCGGCACGGATCCTCAAGGATCTCTTTCGCGAGTACACGCGGCGCGGCCACACCATCATGATGTCCACGCACACGCTGGAGGTGGCCGAGAGCGTGTGCGACCGGATCGCCATCATTCACGGCGGCTGCATCCGGGCCTGCGGGACGCTGGATGAGCTCTACGCCACGGCGCCGGCCGACGGTCAGGGCCTGGAGTCGTTCTTCCTGCGCCTCACCGGGCAGAACCCGGCGCGGGAGCTGGCCGAGGTCCTTGATGCCTGACGATCCGGCGCGCGCACCGGTGGAGGCGGGTGACGAACACGGCACGGTGAAGAGCGCTTCGTTTCTCCACCTGCTGCGCCCCAGGCTGCAGTCCACGCGCAATCGCGCGCGGACTGTGGGGCGCCAGTCCGTGTGGCACTGGTCGCTGCTGGCCGCGGTCGGTGTCCTGTTCTGGGGCTTCGGAACCGTCATGCTCGTGCGTGTGCTTGGCTACTTCGAGCGCACGCCGGAAATCGGCGTGCTGCTGGCGGGCAAGCTGCTCGGGCTCATCTTCCTGAGCTTCTTCGCCATTCTGCTGCTGTCGAACATCATCACCGCGCTATCGAGTTTTTTCCTGGCGCGGGATCTCGACATGTGCGCGTGCGCGCCGGTAGACTGGCTCACGCTCTACGGGGCGCGGCTCAGCGAGACGCTCATCCATTCGAGCTGGATGGTCGTGCTGATGGGCGTGCCGATCATGGCGGCCTACGGATTCGTGTACAAGGGCGGGTTGCTCTGGCCGCTGGTCGCGCTCGTCACGATGATTCCGTATTTCGTGATCCCGGCAGTGCTCGGGACCGCCTTCACGCTCTTGCTGGTGCACCTCTTCCCGGCGCGCCGCACGCGCGATCTGCTCAGCGTGGTGGCGGTCTTGTCGGCGGCCGGACTGGTCCTGCTGCTGCGGCTCATGCGCCCCGAGCGACTCGTGCGCCCCGAAGGGATGCGCTCTCTCATGGATTTCATCGCGCTGCTGCGCATGCCCACCTCGCCGTACCTGCCGAGCGAGTGGGCGCAGAATGGACTCATGGGTTATCTCACCGGCGACCTCTCGGCGCTTCCATTCTATCTGCTCTGGACGACGGCAGCGGCGCTGGTCGTGCTGGGCGCGGGGTTGCACCGCATGCTGTATGCGGCAGCCTTCAGCAAGGCGCAGGAGGGCGCGCGTTCCCTGGCGAAGCGCGGGTTCCTCGCGCGCGCCGGGGTGGCGCTGTTCACGCCCTTCGGCGTGCTGCGCCGGGAGCTGATCCTCAAGGAAGTCCGGATGTTCTTCCGCGACCCCACGCAATGGTCGCAGCTCATTCTGCTGGCCGTGCTCGTGGTCGTCTACGTCTTCAACGTGAGGTTTCTGCCGTCAGCCGCGACCGACGGCGTGTCGTTCTTCCTCGTGAACGTCATTCCGTTCCTGAACCTGGGTCTTGCCGGATTCGTGCTCGCGTCCATCGCCGCGCGGTTCATCTTTCCCGCGGTAAGCATGGAAGGACGCACGCTCTGGCTGTTGCGATCGAGCCCGCTCCCGATGCGCCAGCTCCTCTGGTCGAAGTACTGGACGGGAACGCTGCCGCTGCTGGTGCTCGCGCTGTCCATTGTGGGAGTGACCGATGCGCTGCTGGGCGTGAGTGAGTTCATTTTCGCGCTGTCCATTTTCACCATCACCTTCATGACGCTGGCGCTGGCGGCGCTGGCGCTGGGACTGGGCGCGGTCTATCCGCGCTTCGAGGCGGAGAGCGCGGCGCAGATTCCCACGAGCTTCGGCGGACTGGTGTACATGCTTGCGTCGGCACTGTTCATCGGCGCCATCGTGCTGATCGAGGCCCGGCCGGTGCACACGTATCTGAGCGCGCGGGCACTCGGCACGCCCCGGGATCCAACGGCGATGGCCGTGTCCTTCGGAATCGCGCTGCTGCTGTCGCTGGCGGTGACATTCGTGCCGCTCGAGGTGGCGGTGCGGCGGATGGAGGCGGCGGGCGAATAGCGGCGGGACATGGAACGACACGACGGATCGGCCCGCCTGGCGCCACCCCGTCCTGTCGATCCATGTTGACAAACTTTCCTGGAAGCGTTAGGACATATCCGGCCGAAATTCCTTCCACTGGCCATGCGTCTCACCCACCCTTCAGGAGACGTGCATGACACACGTACGGTCCGCATTGGGTCCGCTCCTGGCACTGCTCTGGATCACACCGCTTTTCGCTCAGTCACCAGGTGGCACAGTCCGTGGCCGCGTCACGGACGGCACGACACAACAACCGCTCGCGGGCGTTACTATCACGATCGGAACCCTGGGGACGCTCACGGAGAATGATGGCGCATACGTCATCTCCGGCGTGCCAGCCGGCACCGACACCGTGCGCGCCCGCATGCTGGGCTACGCACCAGCCACACAAGCCGTCACGGTCACCGATGGCGCCAGCACCACGGCCAACTTCGCGCTCACGCAGCGGGCAGTCAGCCTGTCGCAGGTCGTGGTCGTAGGCTACGGGCACCAGCGAGCAGGCGACATCGCTGGCGCCGTGAAACAGGTCAACTCGGATCAGTTCAACACGGGAACTGTCATCAGCCCACAGATGCTTATTCAAAGCAAGGTTGCCGGCGTCCAGGTCGTGGACAACAACGAGCCGGGTGGCGGCATCTCCATCCGGATCCGCGGCGCGACGTCCGTCAACGCCAGTAGCGAGCCACTCTACGTGATCGATGGCATGCCGGTCAGCGCCGGATCGGGCGGTGGCCTCTCGGCGGGCCGTGATCCGCTCAACTTCCTCAATCCCGAAGACATCGAGAGCATCACAGTGCTCAAGGACGCTTCGGCGGCGGCCATTTACGGCGCCAATGCCGCCAATGGCGTCGTGCTCATCAAGACCAAGTCCGGCTCCGGCGGACCACACATCCAGTATTCCGGCAGCGTATCAGCCTCGTCCGTCACGCGCCTGCCACAGGTGCTGAACGCCACGCAGTTCCGCAACGCCGTGCAGCAGTACGCGCCGGGCAGTGTCGGCCAGCTCGGCGATGCGAACACCAACTGGTTCGATCTCGTGGATCGCACCGGATGGGGACAGGAGCATAACGTGGTGGTTTCCGGCGCCGGACAGTCCAACGACTACCGGATTGCCGTGGGCTATCTCAATCAGGACGGGATCATTCGAGGCACCAATACGCAGCGCGTGTCGCTGGGTGTGAACTACAACCAGCGGCTGCTCAAGGATCGGCTCGAAGTCCACACCAACCTCAAGGGCTCGCGATCGCTCGATGCGTTCGCGCCCGGCGGCGTGCTGTCGAACGCGGCGCAGATGGGGCCCACTCAGCCGGTCTTCGACCCCACGTCAACGACGGGCTTCTACGAGTGGCCGGGCAATTCGATTCAGTCCGCGGACAATCCGGTCGCCATCATGAATCTAGCGTCGTCAGGGGGCAGGACGTATCGCAGCGTCGGGAACGCGCAGGTTCAGTACCACCTTCCCTTCGTGGACGGGCTGAGCGCCAACATCAACCTGGGATACGACGCCACCAGCGTCTCGCAGGAAACATTCACGCCGAGCGTGCTGCACAGCGAGACCAAGTCAGGCGAGAAGGGATATGACTTCCGGCAGGATCCGAGTCAGCTGAATACGGTGCTCGACACGTACCTGGATTATGATGCGCCGCTCCACGTGGCCCCCGGCAATATCAACGTCACCGCCGGCTATTCGTATTCCAAATCGCACGCCGAGTATCCGTCGTACACGGCCACAAATCTCTCGACCAATCTGCTCAAGACCAACGGGTTTTCGACCGCGCAGAACGTGTCGAACTTCCTTGACGTCGAGAACAGCCTGCTGATCTCCTTCTTCGGCCGACTGAACTACAATCTCAATGACCGGTACCTCGTGGCCGCGAGCGTCCGCCGCGATGGCTCGTCGCGCTTCGGGCCAGCGAATGCATGGGGCGTGTTCCCCTCCGTCGCCGTGGCCTGGCGCATATCGCAGGAGCCGTTCATGCGCGACATTTCGGCGCTCTCCGATCTGAAGCTTCGCGCGTCATGGGCCAAGACCGGGAACCAGGCCTTTGCCAATTATCAGCAGTACTCCGCGTTTCTGGTGGGCAACACGCAGGCCCAGGTGCAGTTCGGCAACCAGTTCGTGAACACGATCCGGCCGAGCGCCGTGGATCCGGACATCAAGTGGGAGGCGACGCGTTCGTGGAACGTCGGCCTGGACTACGGATTCCTGAATCAGCGGTTCAGCGGATCCATTGACTGGTACAGGAAGAACACCAGCGACCTGATCTTCACGGTTCCGGTCGCTGCCGGCACGAACTTCTCGAACTTCCTGACGACCAACATCGGGAGCATGAAGAACGACGGCGTGGAGTTCAGCCTGAGCGCACGCGTGCTCGATGGCGGCCGGAACCGACTCGGGTGGACCGCCGACGTGAACGCGTCGCACAACACGAACGAGCTCACGAGCATCAACCCGTTTGCGGGTTCGGCACAGCAGATTCTCACCGGACTGGTCGCCGGCGGCGTCGGCACCTTCATTCAGGTGCTCGAGCCGGGTCAGCCGATCAACTCGTTCTTCGTGTATCAGCAGCAGTACGCGAACGGGAAGCCGACCGAGGGCAGCTACGTCGATCTCAACAAAGATGGCATTACCAACGTGGCCGATCGCCGGGCGTTCCACGATCCGGCGCCCAAATGGATCTTCGGACAATCGTCGTACTTCTCGTACAACAAGTTCGACCTGAGCTACACGCTCCGTGCCTATCTGGGCAACTACGTCTACAACAATGTGGCGTCGAATCTCGGCAGTTATCAGGAACTGCAGCGCGGGTCACCCTACAACCTGAGCACGTCCGTGCTGCAGACGGGCTTCACGAGTCCCCAGTACCTGTCGGACTACTACGTGGAGAACGCCGCCTTCCTGCGTCTCGACAACGTGACGCTGGGTTACGGGTTCCAGTACGACAACCAGCCGATGCGGCTGTCGCTCACCATGCAGAATGCGTTCACGATCACCGGATATGATGGTGTGGATCCGACCGCCGGGCTGAACGGCCTCGACAACAACATCTACCCACGCTCCCGTACCGTGACGCTGGGACTGAGCGTCCAGTTCTGAGCCGACCATCATGCATACGACTACTGCAAACAGGACGGAGTCATGACATCCCATAAGTGGAAGGCGCTCGGACTGGCCGCCGCGTTCGTGACCCTGGGCCTCATGGCCTGCACGGACACGACCGTGGAACCGACGAGCACCATCACCGAAACCAATATCTTCAACGATCCGAATTCCTACGTGGAATTCCTGGCGAAGATCTACGCCGGTCTTGCGGTGAGCGGTCAGCAGGGCCCCGCCGGCCAGCCCGATATTCAGGGCATTGATGAAGGATTCTCGCAGTATCTGCGGTTGCTCTGGGAGGCGCAGGAGCTGCCCACCGATGAGGCAGTGATCGCCTGGAACGATGTGGGTTTGCCGGAGATGAACACGCAGCTCTGGGCCGCATCCAACACGTTCGTCGTTTCCATGTACTACCGGATCTTCTTCCAGGTGAGCATGGTGAATGAGTTCCTGCGCCAGACCACTGATGACAAGCTGGCCGCGCGGGGGGTGAGCGATGAGTTGAAGGCGCAGATCCAGACGTACCGCGCGGAAGCCCGATTCCTCCGCGCGTTGAGCTACTGGCACGGGATCGACTTCTTCGGAAACATTCCGCTCGTCACCGAGAATGATCCCGTCGGATCCACGCCGCCCAAGCAGTCCACGCGGACGGATATCTACAACTACATCGTGAGTGAACTCACGGCCATTCGGGGCGACCTTCCGCAACCTGGCCCTGACACCTACGGGCGCGCCACGGGGCCCGCGGCGGACATGCTGCTTGCCGAGCTGTATCTGAATGCCGGCGTCTACACCGGCACGCCGGACTACGCCGACGCCCTCACGTCAGCGGAAGCCGTGATCAACTCGGGAGCGTACAGTCTGGATCCCAACTACCAGCACATGTTCATGGCCGACAACAATACGTCGCCCGAAATCATCTTCGCCATCACACAGGACGGAACCCGCACGCAGACGTACGGCGGCGTGACCTTTCTCGTACATGCGTCCGTGGGTGGAAGCATGGACGCGACCAACTACGGCATCGACGGGGGATGGTACGGGTTGCGGCTGAAGCCCGAGGCATTTCAACGGTTCGCGCCCGGTGACCATCGGTCCTCCTATTTCTACAGCAGTGGTCAGACGGTGGATATAGCCAGCATCCCGAACTTCAACGACGGCATCGCCGCACCCAAGTTCCGCAACGTGACCTCCACGGGTCAGGCAGGCTCGAATGCAACGTTCGTGGACACGGACTTCCCCGTCTTCCGGCTTGCCGGAGCATACCTGATATACGCCGAAGCGGTACTGCGCGGCGGCGGCGGCAGCAGAGCACAGGCGTTGGCGTACGTCAACGCGCTGCGGGAGCGCGCGTACGGAGGCACCTCCGGCGACATCACGGACGCGCAACTCACCCTGCCCTTCATTCTGGATGAGCGCGGCCGGGAACTGCTGTGGGAGGCCCATCGTCGCACGGATCTCATTCGCTTTGGTGAGTTCACCGGCGGCGATTATGTCTGGTCGTGGAAGGGCGGCACCCAGGCCGGTGTCGCAACGGATTCCTTTCGCGATCTGTATCCGCTTCCGGCGTCCGAGCTCGTTGCCAACCCGAACCTGACGCAGAATCCAGGCTACTGATCACGATTCGCTCGCCCGGTATGTGGAGTGGACAGTTCCGCGGCACGCGCCGCGGAACTGTTCGCGGCGGAGCGATTGTCCATCCCTGCGCGGCCGCGCGATATTCGCCATCCTGGCCGCGGCGCTCCTTACCGTCGTCGCAATCGGCTGCGGTTCGGCCGCATCGGCGCTCGTTACCAATCCGCCTCCCGCGACTCGGCCTGTGCTCTCGCCGACCTATCGTCCCTCGGGACACGCGGCGGCGGGCGATGTCGCCGTGCGGCTCTTCCAGTGGAACTGGACCGATGTGGCGGCGGAATGCGAGAGCGCGCTCGGTCCCGACGGGTACCACGCCGCGTTGGTGTCGCCGCCGCAGGAGCATGCGGTGTTGGGCGGCGCCCCGTGGTGGGAGCACTATCAACCGGTGAGTTACAGCATTGCGCGCACGAGTTTCGGCACGGCATCGCAGTTCCAGGACATGGTGCAGCGCTGCCGAGCGGCAGGGGTGGACATCTACGTGGATGCCGTGATCAACCACATGAGCGCGGGGAAGGGCGTCGGGAGCAACGGGACAGTCTACACGAAGTACGACTATCCCGGCCTCTACACCCAGAGCGACTTCCACACACCCTGCACCGTGGATGACTTCCACAACGCCGCCAACGTCCAGGACTGTGAACTGGACGGACTCGCCGATCTCAATACAGGGCTGTCATCCGTGCGGCAGCGCATTGCGGGATATCTCGTTTCCCTCGCCCGACTCGGCGTGGCGGGATTCCGGATCGATGCAGCCAAGCACATTGAGCCCGTGGAGCTCGACTCCATTCTTGGACTGGTCGACCGGACGCTGCAGTCCGAGGGACGGCCGCGGCCGTACTACTATGGCGAGGTGATCGACAGTCCGGGTGAAGCCGTGACCGCCGCGGATTATTATGGGGCCGCATACGAATCAGGCGGCGCGTTCGACATCACCGAATTCAGATTTCATGGAACTGGCGACAAGTTCCTCGGCAGCAACGGCCAGTCCATCGCGCAGCTCGATCCCGACGGGCCACCGGGAAACCAGTTCTCCGAGCAGGCCTGGGGTCTCATGCCATCGGACAAGGCGGTCGTGTTCCTGGAGAATCACGATACACAGCGCCAGGGCGGCATCTGGTATCGCGACGGCGACACGTATCGCCTGGCCAACGTGTGGATGCTCGCCCAGCCGTACGGCTATCCGATCGTGATGTCGAGTTATGCGTTCGACCGCGACACACCGGCTGGCCGGGATGCCGGTCCGCCGCCCGGCGCGGGAGGCGCCGGCGCGCAAACCTGCGTCGCACACATGGAGGACGCCGTGCCGGGCGAATGGGTCTGCGAGCACCGCGATCCGGCCATCGCAGGCATGGTTGCGTTCCGCCGCGTGACGGCCGGAACTCCGCTCGATCACTGGTGGGACGATGGCGCCAACGCCATCGCCTTTTCGCGTGGCGCGAAGGGCTTCGTCGCGATCAATCACGACGGAACCGCCCTCGACACCACAGTGAGCACGGGTATGACCCCAGGCACGTACTGCGACATTCTCACGGGTGGGCTGAGCGGAACAGCATGTGCCGGCGCCACGATGACCATTGATAGTGCAGGCATGATCCGGCTTCACCTCAATGCCAACTCCGCCCTGGCGATCGATGCGGCGACGCGACAGTAGCCGGCTCTCGATGGCCGCACTGGCCGCACTCTCGACGATCGCCGCGGCGTGCGCGAGACCGGCAGCGCAGCCGCCGGAGCACCTGACGCCATCCCCGTCACCCCGAGTGACGCCATCCCGGTCGCCCCGCGCGACTGCGGCGACTGCTGCCGCATGGACGCGGGGCGGGGTGTGCTATGAGGTGTTCATTCGCTCGTTCTACGACAGCAACGGCGATGGCGTCGGCGATCTCAACGGCCTGATCGACAAGCTCGATTACATCAATGACGGCAATCCGGCCAGCACGCACGACCTGGGCGCCGACTGCATCTGGCTCATGCCCGTGACCGCATCGCCCAGCTATCACGGCTACGATGTGAGTGACTACTATCGCGTGGAACCCGCGTACGGTACCAACGCGGACTTCAAGCGACTGGTCGCCGAA
>DASVWN010000041.1:0-7217 GCA_036393195.1 Gemmatimonadaceae bacterium
ACGATGGGCCTTCCCCCTGTTCGTTGTCGCCGGTCTCGGCGCCATGGCAGTCGTCGGCTGGGTGTCGTCGCGTCCGAGCGTGCCGCAATCGCTCGGCACCTCTTCTCCATTGACCATGGACGAGGGTCTGCAGGTGGAAGCAGCGATCTCTCCCAACGGCCGGCTCGTTGCGTATGCGAAGGGGAACGCGGCCCGCCTGCGCATCTTCGTTCAGAAAATTGGTGGCGGACCGGCGTGGCCGCTCTCGGGCGACTCGCTGGCGCACGAAGTGCTGCCGCGCTGGTCCCCCGACAACGATCAACTGCTCTTCCTTTCACGCAACGACGCGTGGGTCGCGCCGTCCATCGGTGGCTCTCCCAGACTGGTCGCCCGCGGTTCGAGCGGGAACGGGATGGTGCGGTCCGCGTCGTGGTCGCCGCACGGCGATTCAGTTGCGATCGTGAGGAACGATTCCCTCCTCGTTCAGCCACTCGAAGGGCCTCGCACGAGATTTGTCGGCCGGGGAAATCAGTTGCATTCGTGCGCGTGGTCGCCCGATGGAAAATGGATTGCGTGTGCGTCGGGCAACTGGATCGAGTTCGAGGCCGGGCCGTTGTTCGGCAACGATGCGCCCAGCTCGATCGTGCTGTTCTCCGCTTCCGGCGGGCCGGCGATTGCGCTCACCGACACCGCGTTCCAGCACCGGAGTCCGGCGTGGTCGGCGGACGGCAGATTCCTCTGGATGCTGTCGAATCGCGACGGCGTGCCCGGGGAAGTGTACGCCATGCCGATCGGCAGGAACGGCCACCCGGCGGGCCCGCTCGTGCGCGTTGGATTGAAGGCCGAGTGGATCGGGTTGTCGGAACGTCGCATTGCGTACTCGGTTCCTCAGCGGCGCGCGAACATCTGGGCGATTCAAGTTCCAGAGAGTACGCCGGCGAGTCTCGCGGCCGCGACTCCCATCACCAGTGGGAATCAGCTCATCGAGACAGTGAGCGTATCCCGTGATGGCAAGTGGCTCGTGTACGACAGCAATCTTCGTGGCAACGCCGATATCTACCGCATGCCGACCTCCGGCGGAGCGACGGAGAGATTGACTGAAGATGAACGGCAGGAATTCGCGGCGGCACTGTCACCGAACGATAGCGAGCTGGCGTGGCACCGGTGGGTGAACGGCGAGCGACGTCTGTTCGTCCGGAAACTCGATGACGATTCGGCGCAGGAGATCATGCCCGAACCGGGCGACAAGGGCGTTCCGCGCTGGTCCCCTGACGGCCGCTCCATTGCCGCCTGGGGTCACGCCACAGCGGAGGGCGATGTATTCGTGGTGCGTCGCGATGCCTCGGGCCTGTGGAAGCAGCAGTGGAGGTTGAAGGACGCACAGCTCCCCGTGTGGTCTCCTGACGGGAGAGCGATCGCGTTCCCGCGATACGACGGAAGCATTCAGACCATTCCGGCCGACTCGGGCGCGCGCAGAACGGTGTACGCGCCGCGGCAGGGCACGGATGATCCGGTCGCGGTGTTCCTGGCGTGGACCACGTCACCTGACACGCTCTGGTTTCTGGCGCATGACGCATCCGGACACGGAAGCATCTGGTCGCTCTCGCTCGGCACCGGCGCGAAGCGGTTGCTGGTGCGCCTCGAAGATCCCGCACGACTGATCGGACCCACACTGGCCACGGATCAGCGGCGATTCTACTTCACACTCGACGAACGCTTCAGCAACATCAGTTGGGCGGAGCTGGAGGGGCGGTAGGCGGCGGCGGGAGAACATCAGTCGGCTCTGACCCCACTGCTTCTCAGTTGCCGGCGTAACTGCTGCTCACCCACGGCATGCCGAGCGCGCCGGCTTTTACACCGATCGTCACGGGATCGCCCGCCTGCAGATACCGCTGCTCGCCAAGGTGGCCCGTGCCGAAGTACGTTCGGTGAAAGTACAGGGTCTCACTGGCGCGTCCCGGGCGCCAGGACTGCACGCGCAGGATATAGAGCGGCGTCGCCCCGGACGAGCTGATCGCCACCGTGTGGTACGTGGTTTCCGCCGAGTGGTCGAACCACCCGTTGGCCAGCAGCAGGGCGCTGAGCACCCAGGGATACAGGCCGATCACGAGGTAGGTGGGTGTGACGCGCTCCCCTCTGGGCAAGCGCGAGAGCATGGCGAAGGTGAAACAGGCCCAGATCAGGACCGAGAGCAGAACGGGGCCGGCGTCCAGCAACCCATAGGGCGCCAGGATCACGTTGAAGATCACGAAGAAGCCCAGAACGCTGAACAGGAGCAGGACTCCAATGCCGCGGCGCCTGGTCGGCGGCGGTATGCTGTCCCACTCTTCCCTCAGATCGCCCGGTTGTTCCACATCGGCCTCCTTTGGGGCGTGAACTCCGGATCAACGTGGATCGTGGGGGGTCGGCGAAAGCTATGTTCGAACGCCATTCCTTGTCATACCTTGTTCCCCTCGCCGTACCACCATCCACCCGAGCAGGGAGATCCCATGACCAGACGTATCATCCTGAGCGTTGCCGCGCTGGTCCTCGCGATGCCGCTCATCGCGCGTGCGCAGGCCGGCGCCACCGATCTTCGTAGCGAGATCACCAGGATGGACCAGGCTTGGCAGACGGCGTACAACGCCAAGGACGCGGCCGGGCTTGCTGCGCTGTACGCGGACGACGGGCAGGTCATGGCGCCGGCCCACGAGACGGCGTCCGGCCGCGCGGCCATCCAGGCGTACTTTGCGGACGACGTGAAGGCGGGCGCGAAGAACGAGCTGACGACGAAGGAGGTGCTCGACGGTGGCGATTACGCCATCGCGATTGGCAGCTACGTGGCGACCGGGCCCGATGGCAAGCATCTGGATCACGGCTCATATGCGACGACGTACAAGAAGGTGAACGGCGCCTGGAAGATCTACCGCGACATCTGGAACAGCAGCATGAAGTAGCGAGCGTGGCGGGTCCAAGGGGTCAGAGGCTGATAGGGGTCAGAGGCTGAAAAGCTTCTGGCCCCTATCAGCCTCCGACCCCTTGGACTGCCGTCACGTGCCAGGTGATGGCGTGGTGACGCCTGCGTCACGACCCGGCGTACCGTGTGGCTTCATTCGGCCCTCGCGTCCAGGCGAGGCCTTCCCCTCAAGGAGCGCTCACATGAAGACCACGCCGTATCACACCGTTTCATGGCGACTCGGCTCACTCACGGGATTGATTGCCGTGAGTCTCATTCTCGCGACCGCCGGATGCGGCGGATCGAGCTCGACGTCTCCCTACACCGGACCAACCGGGACGTTCAAGGGCACGCTCGTTGGCGAGAGCGGGAGCGGTGTGTTGACGCTCTCCTTCCCGGCGTCGTCCGCGAGCCGCTCCGTCCGCCCGTCGCGGTTTGCCCTCGTGCGCGAAGCTGAGGCCGCCAGCGGGCCGGTCACCGTCACGGGAACGCTCGCTCTCACGGGCGGCAGTACCATCCAGCTCACGGGCACCTACAATGCGAGCGCCGAGCCACAGCTCGTGCTGGCGGGCGGTGGCTACGGACTCACTGGCGACTACACGCCGACAAACGGCCAGTTCTCGGGGAGCTCCACGTTCCCCGACGGCAAGAGCGGGATGTGGACGGTGTCTGCCGATGCCGCCACGGTGTATGTGTTCTGCGGGACGTACACCAGTACACAGGGGAACGGTGGCGGCACCTGGAACCTCGTGCTCGACAAGAACAACAACTTGTCGGGTGTGGCAACCGCGGCGGGGCAGCTGCAGGGGACGTTCACTCCGGGCAGCGGTGCGATCACGGTCACGTACACCGGCGGGACTGCGTCAGGAACACTGAATCCGACGACCGGCGGCGGCAGCGGATCGTACAGTGCGCCCAATATTGGTCAGGGCGACGCGGGGAACTGGACAGCGAATACGGGAGGGTGCTGAGGGGGCGGCGGATCAACGGGGTCAGCGTCGAGTGATTTTCAATCGACTCTGACCCCGCTCATTCTGACCCGTTCACTTGTTATACCCCACGCCAATGGGCCAAGGGAGCCCGTAGCTGATGTCCACGTGGCGGCCGATCAAAGCGAAATCGTCAGTATTCATGGTAATGATGATGGCGCCAATCTCACGTGCGCAGGCCGCGATCAGGATGTCATGAAAGAAGGAACGCTGCTCGAGTCGCGACCGCGTTCCGGTGCGCCGCCGCAGCCGGCGATCAATCGCGGTTGCAAGTTCCCATGTACTCCAGGAGGGTGTGATGAAGCGGCGCCGTGCACGAAATGGATCAATCAGGGTCCGCCGAACCGCACGATCCCGATCCGGCCGCTGAGCCCCCACGAGAAGTTCGGACGCGACGACCGCGCTCACCACGAGTCGCGACAGTTCCGCGCTGTGGAAGGCCTGGAGTTCGCGCCCGAACTCAACCTCGCGGAAAGCCCGGATATAGACGTTCGAATCGAGAAGGAACACGCCAGGTGCCGGCTAGGCGCGGAACCTATCGACGAATCCACCGTGCCCGATCAGACCAGAGAGCCCACGATCGACCTCAGCCTCGAAGCGGGCAATCTCCTCTGCAAGGGCGAGCGCGCGATCGATGGTTTCCGTCTCGGTCTCGGTGTGAAGTAGCTCCTTGACGCGATCGATTCGGCGTTGATCGATGAACACATTCTTGCGACGACGCTTTGTGGGCATGACGCGAGCTCGGCGTTCTGGGTGCTGTATAGATAGTACCAATGGCTGTATTGCGACAGTCTTGGCAAAGGGGTCAGCCTGGATTGATTTTCAATCGCCTCTGACGCCTTCGCCCCTTTGCCCTTCACGGCGTGGAGAGCACGAACTGATTCCCGTCCGGATCCTTGAAGATTGCCGCCGTACCCCAGTCGGCCTTTTCCGGTTCCTGCACGAACTCCACCCCGCGCGCCTTGAGCTCGGCTGCCGTCGCGACGACGTCGTCGGCCATGAACGTCACGTTCATGAAGCCGCCGATCATCGCGTCCTGGCCGGGCGCGGTGAACAGCACCAGCTTCGTCTCGGCCCGCGGAATGCCCAGCTCGATCCAGCGTTGCGTGCCGTCGAACGGACTGTCCGTGATGACGCGAAGCCCGAGCTTCTGCGTGTAGAACTCCAGCGCCCGGTCCTGGTCGCGGACCGGGATGCTGGCGAATTTGATCCCCTTGATCATGACGTATTCCCATCGTGGTGTGAGTGAGCCAGTGCGGCGGCTGCCCGCGGGAGACAGCATCACGCGCGCGCCATTTGTACGCAAGGCGCGCAATCGATAGTATGGCAACCATTGCCACAGGAGGCCGCCGGTGCCCGCCATTGCGCTCGACGCCTACATCATTGACACGCTGATGCCGGACCTCGTGGGACACGACCGGCAGCCCGCCGCGTTCCTCGTCTATCTGCTGCTCTGGCGCCTGACCGGCGGCGCGGGGGCGAGCGCGGTGCAGGTCCCGCTCCGGGATCTCGCCGAGCGCAGCGGGTTGTCCAAGCGCGCGGTGCAGCAGGCGCTGTCGCGGCTCGTGAAGCGTGAGCTCATTGCGGTAGAGCGGAGCGGGATCACCGCGGTGGCCACGTACACGGTGCGGCGGCCGTGGAAGCGGTAGGGGAGATAGAGAGCGGGTCACCGCCGGGGGCCTTGCCGACATGCCATATCGGACATATGCTCAAGGCGATGACGCACAGCGACAAGCCCTTGGTCTGGCTCAGTGCCGAGGTGAAGACGCCGCCGTTCTCGACAGAGGCTCGCGTGGAGGCGGGTACGCTGCTTCGCCAATTACAACGCGGCGACAAAATGGGCATGCCGCACTCGCGGCCGATGCCGCGCGGTGATCGCGGACTGCCGTCGGCGACTGAAACGGTATGACGTTGCTGCGACAGAGGAGGGAGACTGAAATGGATGCACGGAAGCGGAAGCGACTGGAGGCCGCCGGCTGGAAGGTGGCGAGGGCGAAGGAGTTCCTCGGGTTGTCGGCCGAGGAGCACGCACTCGTTGAGACGCGACTGGCTGTAAGTGGTGCGTTGCACGAGCGGCGCCGGAAGGCGGGTCTGACCCAGGAGGCCTTGGCGAAGAAGCTGAAGTCGAGTCAGTCTCGAGTCGCGAAGATGGAGGCCGCCGATTCCAGCGTTTCGCTCGATCTTCTGCTCCGTGCGTACTTCGCGACGGGGGCCACGAAGCGCGATCTCGCCAGGCTGCTGACTGCGAAGCAACGGTGGCCTGCGGCATAATGCTCCAGCTCTACTGCAAGCGCGTCCAATAAGTGCGCCGGCGAAGCCGCAGCTCAGGGTCAGAGTCAATTGATTTACAATCGACTCTGACCCCTTTCGGTCAACGACCGCGCGTTCACCGCGCCATCGTCCGGCGCACATTCCAGCCGCTGACGATCACGTGTGGCGCCGCGCCGCCCAGGTCGCGCGTGCGCACCGTCGCCACGAGCGTGCGTGTCTCGCCGGGCAGCAGCGAGACGTAATTGTCCTCCCAGAACACCGGCAGCGCTTCCTGTCCGCCACGTCCCGCCAGTTGCAGGCGCACGAAGAACGCCACCGTGCGCCCCGGGTTCGTGAGCGTGACGCGCGCCCGGGTGTTGCCGGCGGCCCTGGTGAACCGCGCGGTCGCCGTCACGGTTGCCGGCGGCATGTGCGCGAGTGCCGTGTAGTCCGCGTACTGCGTGACCGGCGTCATGTACCACGTCGAGGTATCCGCGAGCACGTCGGGATGCGTGGACAGCCAGTAGAAGTTCCTGCCCAGTGTGCCACCGTCGCTGCCGGTGAGGCGCAGCGCGACGAAATACGCGCCGCTCACACCCGGCGGCTCCGGCAGAATGAAGACGCGCACGCTCGAGTCGGCCGGCAGATCGAGCACGGTGTCCTGCGTCGAGATGACCGTTCCGTCGAGACGCAGCACGCGCGTCGCGAGCCGGGCGTGGCGTACCGGCTGCCGCGCGCCGTTCACGACGACGATGCTGCGGTCGTCGTACGAGAACATGGGATGCACGGGCTCGTTCGCCCGCATGGTGCCGAAGAAGCCGCCGCCCGGCCGCAGGTACCAGTCGAAGAGGTGCCAGTAGATGGACGGCCACGCGTTGTCGAGCATCCACTGAATCACGCCGGTGGACGCGTACTTGTTGCGACGGTACGCCTCGAACATGGCCCGCTCGCCCTCGTAGGTCATGAGCTGCGACTTGCGCGTGAAGTCCGCGACGCTCTCCGGCGGGCCGTACCGTCTGACGAGTGCCGTGTCGAACCGATCGAGCAGATGCGTGAACTGGCCG
>DASVWN010000042.1:0-2310 GCA_036393195.1 Gemmatimonadaceae bacterium
GCGCAGGGAGCATGCGCGCGTCCGCCACGACCTGTTCGCGCGCAAACACCGATCGGATCTCTGCATCCAGAAGATTCGCGGCGAGGAGCTGGTCAAATTGCGCCATGCGTCGCGACAGCGTGCTTGCGCCGCGCTCAGCGAACGCGATCGCGACGAGGCATGACGTGTCGACGTAGGCGACCTTCATTCGCCCCGGTCATCAAGGAAGCGCTTGAGCGCGCCCGGCTTTCGGGCAATCGGTCCGAGCGGTTTCACGGGGTGACCGGCAGGAATGATCACGCCGCGTTCAACGAGTTCCGCCAGGCGCGCGCCGAGATCCGGCGGCGCGGCAGCGATGGGCCGGATCTCGGCCGCGGGTTCGCCATGCACGGTGACGACGATCCGGTGCCCTTCGCGAACCCGGCGAATGATGGCGGAGAGCCTGGCCTTGGCCTCATACAATGAGTAGGTGTCGCGCATGGGTCTGTGGTAGGGAGTCTGGTCAGACTCGTCGATATTGCGTACGGACGGCCGTGTACGGACGGCATGACCTCATTGCGGCGCAGGGCGGACACAGCACGCGCCTGGAGCGCCGCACTGAAGGCGCTACCTGCTCCAGGCCCCCAGGACTGGCGACGCCTATTGCTTGTCGTACTCCTGGGGCTCGACATCGGGGGCCTTCTCCAGCAGCCGGAGAAATTCTTCACGGGTGCCAGCTCGTGCCGCCCGCTCGGCCAAATAGTCTGTCGTCAGCAGCGCGGATAGCTTCTCGGCGGCTGCAGTGGCCAGAAATTGATCCACCGAGATGCCGTCCTCTTCGGCGGCCTGTTGAATCCGCCGGTAGAGGGAATCGGGCAATCGTATCTGAACGGTGCTCATGGAATCTCCCCGAGAATCTGCAACAGTTCCTTCGCGGTGACGATCCGGAGCCCGAACCGCTCCGCCCCGGCGAAGTCCCGGCGATTGTAGGTCACAATGAACTCCGCGCCGCTCGCCACCGCGAGCTCCGGTACGAAATCATCGGCCGGATCAGGCAGGACGGGTCGCCACAGAAAAAAGACACTCTGGTGTGTCCCGTGAGCGCAGAGAAAATCGAGCAACCGGTCGATCTCCTCGGCAGTGACGGCCAATTGGTCCAGCTGCCGCTTGGCCGCGTCCTCATACTCCAGCACAAGCGGGGTGGAGAGCGCCATCGCAAACCGCTCGGTCCCAACCTACGACAGCAAGCGAAATGACGCCCCGCGCCGCGAGCGCAAAGCTGACACCCAGACATTGGTATCCACGACGATGCGCACGGCGTTCACGAGCGTAGTATACGCCCAGCGACGCGCGCAGCCAACTGTGGCGGCACGAGCAGGGCCTGAACCGTTCTCTTCGCGAACCCATTCACATTGAGCCCGCCGGCGACCGCGTCGACTCGCACGGTAGTACGGTCACAGGGAAGATTCGAGACTTTGGTCGGGCGGCGATCTCCACCAATTCGACGCGGTCAGTGGCCTCGCGGGAGGCGAGGTCATTCTCACCCGGTTCGAGGTGGATATGGTGCAGGCTGCCCCTGGTATCAGTGAGTGAAGCGGGATCCGGAGCACCCTGAGCGCAGGCCGTTCACCCTCCGCGTCGAACCGCCGGCGGACCCCAGACTGCCCTGATGCTCCACTGTACCGTACGTGTGTCGCGGCCCACGGGGTCGTACGCGGTGCGGACGTGCAGCGAACCCGTCATCGTCGAGATGGCGCCGATCCAACACCGGCTCGATTTTACACTGGCTCATCGTCGTAACACCGGCTCATTGTGCCCATGGCGACCGCCCCCAGGTTGGCGCGCATCCTCCCACGGAGCGGATGCGATGACGGCCCGGGTCTGGTCGGTCGAGGTGGCGCTCAAGGCGGCGCCGGTGCTGGCGATGATGGCGGTGCTGGTGGGGCTGGGGGTATCGGTCGCTGCGCCGGCCGGGCGGGGTCCGGCGGTCAGCCCGGTCACCGCGCCGGCATTGGCGGCGGCGGAGCACCCGCCACTTCTGCCTCGCATGCAGCGGGGCGTGTCAGCGCTCACGCAGTGGTGCGCGGCCCCCTCGGGGGCGCGCATTGTGGCGCCGTGCAGCGCGAGTGACACGAGCTATACGGGGCTCCCCGGGAGCTACACCTTCACGGTGTCGAATCCGACGCCGGACGACATCGGCTACCATGCCGTGGTCACGTGCACGGGGATCCCGACGACCATGTGCCAGCCGGACCAGAATCTCGTCTATGTGGCCGCGGACGGCGGCACGACGCCCGTGACGGTGGAGTGGGCCGTCGCGGCCGGGCAGACCGGCGGGATTTCGGCCACGCT
>DASVWN010000043.1:0-23818 GCA_036393195.1 Gemmatimonadaceae bacterium
GTGTTCGGCCTGCATGGATTCCGGAATCCGAAAGGCCGTGGCCGCGTGGTCATGCACCCCGGGAACGTGGCCGGGCTGCGCTTGTGCGCCAGCTTCTGGCGCGCGCGCAATGAGTCCAGCCGCTCCCATGGCGGCGCCGATGATCACCTGCCTGAATCGCGCTGCATGAGCCATGTGCCCCCCTCTGCAGAGGATCGTCCAGATCGCTACTGGATGATAGGGTTCGCGCAATGTCTCCGGTGTCGGGAGAATCGACCGGATGTTGTCAGGGAGTGCCCTATGCGGTGCCGCTCACTTCGGCATCAATGTTTCGTGACGATATCGATCACCCCCGCCGGATGCCCCGGCCCATATTTGATCACGGCGTCGCCGACATTCAGCAGCGTGATCGTGGCGACCTCGCTTACCGGCAACTGGGCCAGGCTCTCCACACGCCCATACATCACCCCGTCAATTGCCACTTCGGGCTGCGTGGGCGAATCCAGGACGATGCTTGTCGCGCCCCGATTCTGCAGGAACTGCGGTCGCAGCAGCTTGACCGCCTGATACGTATCCCACCCGGCAAAGGGCGTCAGCTCCTTCTCGGTGATCGGCCCGGTGCCCCGGACGACCTTGTGCGCCTGCGGAGTCTCGGCTCGCTTCGAATGCCAGCATGCGCTCGTGGCGGCGACGCCCGCCGCCGCGATCACCGTCACGGATCTCAGGAGCAACCGCATGGCGATATCCCCCTTGGCCGTCGGAGGCGCCACACCCGGCGCTGCTGCCCCGTCCGGCATACCCACTATATGCGACGCGTGTACCCCAGTTGGCAATACACCGCGGCGCGCCGCCTTGCGCCACTCGGGCCGCTTGCGCAATCTCCATCTGTCACCTGCTCTTCCGCCCCACCGTCGGAGTCGCGGCGGCGCTGCTCTGCCCCTCTGGTGAAGTCATGCATATTGGCGTTCCTCGTGAAATTGTCCCCGGGGAGAAGCGTGTTGCGCTCGTCCCCGAAGTCGTTGCGAAACTGATCAAGGACGGCCACGCCGTTGCCGTCGAGGCCGGCGCGGGCGATCCGGCGGGATTCAGCGACAGCGACTATGCTGCCGCTGGCGCCGCCATGGTCGCCGATGCCACGGCCCTCTTCTCATCGTCCAACCTGATCCTCAAGCTCCGCGCGCCGATCTTCAACGAGGCGCTCGGTACGCACGAGGTGGAGCTGTTCGCGCCGGGTTCGTCGCTCATCGCGTTCCTGAACCCGCGCGGTGATGCGGACACGCTGCGCCTGCTCGCCCGCCGCGGCGTGAACGCGTTCGCCATGGAGCTGGTGCCGCGCTCGACACGCGCGCAGATGATGGACGCGCTCTCCTCACAGAGCACCGTGGCCGGCTACAAGGCGGCGCTCCTCGCGGCGAATGCGGTGGGGCGCTTTTTTCCGCTGCTCATGACGGCCGCCGGCACGATTCGCCCCGCGAAGGTGCTCGTCATCGGGGCAGGTGTCGCGGGACTCCAGGCTATTGCGACCGCACGCCGTCTGGGTGCCGTCGTCGAAGCGTTCGACACGCGACCCGTCGTCGAGGAACAGGTGCGCTCGCTGGGCGCCGGGTTCGTCAAGCTCGACGTGGACGATCACGCCGCGCAGGACGCGGGCGGCTACGCGCGCGAACTCTCCGAGGAGCACATGCGCCGTGAGCAGGAGCTCATCCACACGCACGCCACGATGGCGGATGCGGTCATCACCACGGCGCTCGTGCCCGGCAAGCGCGCGCCGCTACTCATTTCGGAAGACACCGTGCGTGCCATGAAGCCGGGCTCCGCCGTCGTGGATCTGGCCGCCGAGCAGGGCGGCAACTGCGAGCTGTCGGTGGCGGGGCAGACAATCGTCAAGCATCGCGTAACCATCATTGCGCCCGAGAATCTCACGAGCGAGCTCGCGTTCGACGCCAGCGCGATGTACGCGCGCAACGTCGCCGCGCTCGTGCGGCACCTCGCGCCCAAAGGCGAACTCGTGCTGGACTTCGCCGACGACATCACGCGCGCCGTGTGCGTGACCACCGGCGGCGAGGTCGTGCTCGACCGGCCCGCGCCGGCGCCCGTTCCGCCCGAACCCGCCGCACGGCCCCAGGAGGCCAGAGTATGACCGAGACGCTGGTGCTCGCCACATACGTGATCATTCTCGCCATTTTCGTGGGCTACGAGGTGATTTCCCGCGTTCCCTCCATTCTCCACACGCCGCTCATGTCGGCCACCAACGCGATTCACGGCATCGTGCTCCTCGGCGCCATGATCATGCTGGGCTCGGCGAACTCCCCGCTGCTCCACGTGCTCGGCTTCATTGGTGTGATCCTCGGTGCCGCGAACGTGTTCGGCGGATTCGTGGTGACGGATCGGATGCTGGAGATGTTCCGCAAGCATCCCACGGTGAAGAAACCGTGATGCTCGATACGCGCGCGAGCATCATCGCGATCACCTACATCGTCGCATCCGTTCTGCTCATCCTGGGGCTGCGCCGGCTCAGCTCACCCGCCACGGCGCGCTCGGGCAACCTGCTCGCGGGCATCGGCGTCTTCATGGCCCTCGCGGTCACGCTGCTCGACCGCCATATCGTGTCGTACTGGGAAATTGCCGTCGGCGTCGCGATTGGCGGCGCGATCGGCATCGTGTCCGCACGCAAGGTCCAGATGACCGCCATGCCGCAGATGGTCGGCCTGCTGAACGGGCTGGGCGGAGGCACGGCAGCGCTGGTGTCGGTGTCCGAATACCTGCGGCTCTCGCAGTCCGCGCACGTCGGCGCCGGAGAGGGCGCGAGCGTGGTGCTCGGGACGACCATCGGCGCGGTCTCGTTCATGGGCAGCGTCGTGGCGTTCGCGAAGCTGCAGGAGCTGATGTCGGGCAAGCCGTTCCAGTTCCCCCTGCAGCGCGTGGTCAATGCCCTGCTGCTGCTCGCCATCATCGTGCTGGGCCTCATGGTCGTTGCCGGTCCCGGAACGACTACCACGGTGTGGATCATCTTCGCGATCGCGCTCGTGCTGGGCACGCTGCTCGTGCTTCCCATTGGCGGCGGCGACATGCCGGTGGTGATCTCCACGCTGAACGCCCTCACGGGGTGCGCGGCGGCGTTCACCGGCCTGGTGCTGCACAATCAGATGCTCGTGGTGGCAGGCATTCTCGTTGGCGCGAGCGGTTCACTGCTTACGATCCTCATGGGCAGGGCCATGAACCGCTCGCTCGGCAACGTGATGTTCGGCGCCTTCGGGGCGGGGGACGCGGCGGCGGCGGTGGTGGCGGGCGGAATTCCGAAGACCGTGCGACAGACCACCGCCGAGGATGCCGCGATTGCGCTGGCGTACGCGCGCAAGGTGATCATCGTGCCGGGCTACGGACTGGCGGTGGCCGAGGGCCAGCACGCGGTTCGCGAGCTGGCACAGGAGCTGGAGCGACGCGGGGTGGACGTGAAGTTCGCGATTCACCCGGTGGCCGGCCGCATGCCCGGCCACATGAACGTGCTGCTGGCGGAGGCCAACATCCCCTACGATCAGCTCGTCGAGATGGAGCAGGTGAACGGCGACTTCGACAGCACGGACGTCGCGCTGGTCGTGGGCGCGAACGACGTGGTGAATCCGGCCGCGCGTGAGGACCCTGCCAGCCCGATCTACGGGATGCCCATACTCGACGTGGACAAGGCCCGCAACGTCGTCGTGCTCAAGCGCAGCATGGGCCACGGCTTCGCCGGCATCGACAACGCCCTGTTCTACCGCGATCGGACGCGGATGCTCTTCGGCGATGCGAAAAAGAGCCTGTCGGCGCTGGCGGAGGCACTGAAGAGCGTCTAGGCGCAGGTCCGCACCACGAGCGGTCCGCTCTGGCCAGCGCGGCGGACCGGCCACATCTTTTCCGGCGTGTTCGCTCAGGACCAGGTGCTCCGTCTTTCCTCCGCGCTGGCGGAACGCTATCGAATCGAGCGAGAGCTCGGCCGTGGCGGCATGGCGACCGTGTATCTTGCCCACGACGTTCGGCACGATCGCCACGTCGCGCTCAAGGTGCTGCACTCCGAGTTGTCCGCCATCGTCGGCGCCGAGCGCTTTCTGCACGAGATCAGAACCACCGCGCATCTCCAGCATCCACACATCCTGCCGCTCCACGACTCCGGTGAAGTGAATGGGACGGTGTTCTATGTGATGCCGTTCGTGGAAGGCGAAAGCCTGCGCGAGCGCCTGACACGCGAGCGACAGCTTCCCGTGGAGGAAGCGCTGCGCATCGCCAGCGAAGTGGCCGATGCGCTGCAGTACGCTCACGAGCAGGGTGTGATTCACCGCGACATCAAGCCGGAGAACATTCTCATCCACGGCGGACATGCGCTGGTCGCGGACTTCGGCATCGCGCTGGCAGCGAGCCGCGGGGAGGCGGCGGCTCGCATCACGGAAACCGGATTGAGCCTTGGCACGCCGGCGTACATGGCGCCCGAGCAGGCCATGGGAGAGCGCACCCTCACGCGGGGCGTGGACATCTACGCGCTGGGCTGCGTGCTGTACGAAATGCTCGCCGGCGAACCGCCCTTCGCGGGCCCGACGGCCCAGGCCATCGTCGCCCGCGTGATGACGGAAGAGCCGAGGAGCCTCGTCGCGCAGCGCCATACCGTGCCGGTCAGCGTGGACGCCGCCGTGCGCAAGGCGCTCGAGAAGCTTCCCGCCGACCGGTTCACCTCCGCCAGTGATTTTCGCGGTGCGCTGAGTGGCGCCGGCTCGGGGGTCGCGAACCGGCGCGAGGCGATCCGCCGGATTCCGGCAGGCCTCGTGGTTGGCGTGGCGGCGGGGCTGCTGGCCGGACTGCTCGCCGGATTTCTCGTGCGCCCGCTGGTGCACGCCACCACGCCTGCCACCGCGCGGCGCTGGAACTTCGACCTCCCCGCGGATGCGCCGGTCGCGCTCGAAGGACCATCCGAGCCGGGCGGGTGGTACAGCGCCATCGCCGTCGCACCCGGCGGGAATCAGCTTGCGTACGTTGCGCCGCGTGGTAGCAGCTCCGTGCTCATGGTACGGGCCCCGGGAAGTGGAGCGGTCACGGAACTACCCGGCACCGAAGGGGGATCCAATCCGTTCTATTCGCCCGATGGCGCGTGGATCGGTTTCGTGGCCGGTAATCTGCTGCGCAAGGTGTCGGCGGACGGCGGCAATCCCATCACCGTCGCCGAAGTGAGCGACGTCACGGGAGCGGTATGGCTCACGGCGGAGCAGATTGTGGTCTTCGAACGCAACGGCTTCGAACTGCATCGCATCACGGCGTCCGGTGGCGCGGCCGACTCCATCGTGCACCTCACGACCCAGTTCGGCACACCTGCCGCACTACCGGGCGGCGGATGGCTCGTGGGACAGCTCAGTTCGGGTCAGCTTGCACTGCTGTCGCTGCGAGATGGCACCGAGCTCGCCGTCACGGAGCGCGGCGTTCTTCCGCTCGACTCCGTGCGCCAGTCGGACCTGCTGTTCGGCGCCAGCCCGCACTGGATTCACCCCGGCTACCTGGTATACGGCACCGGCGATGGCCAACTCTCCGCCATGCCGTTCGACGGCGCACGTCGCAGGGTGCTGGGTGAACCCGTCCCGGTAATCACCGGGATGCGGATGGAGGCGGGATTCGGCGCGGCGGAGTACGCAATCGCCAATGATGGCACGCTGATCTACGTACCGGGCGCGAACCAGCTCTACGTGAACGTGGCGCTTGTGTCACCGAATGGACAACTCGACACGCTTCCGTTTCCTCGCGGGCCGTACACGCAGCCGCGCGTCTCGCCCGATGGCTCACGACTGGCGGTGCAGGTGCGCAATCCTCTGGGGGGCTGGCAGGTTCTGCTCATGGATATCGCCTCCGGGGTGCGCCAGCAGGTGCATGTGGACGGAAACTACCGTGCGTTCCCCGCCTCCTGGCTTCCCTCCGGTCATGAGATCATGATCGGCCTGTTTGATCCGGTGCAGTTTCTCAATTACGGTGCGCGCATCCAGTCGCTGGATACGGGTCGGTGGACCGATCTGCATCTGGCGAACGCCTCGTACATGACCGTTTCGCCAGACGGCAAATCGTTCGTCTACTCGAACTGGCGCAAGCACGATCTGCATATTCGCTCGCTCGGATCGGACACGACGAGTACAGCCGTTCCCGGCGGAGTCGGCATCGCCGGCAGCTTCTCCCCGGATGGTCGCTGGCTTTCGTGGGGCGGCGACGATGGATCGGTGCAGGTCTCTCCGTTGCCGCCAACCGGAGCGATCTACCACATCGCCGAGCGCGGAGACATGCCGCTCTGGACGCCGAAGGGCGACGCGATCATTTATCGCGACCGCTCGCGCTACTACCGTGTCGGCATCTCCACCCGGAACGGCTTGCATGCCGGCAAGCCACAGCTCCTGATCGAGGGTTCCTTCCTGTCCACGTTCGCGTGGAATCACGCCATGAGTCCCGATGGCCGTCTGCTGGTGCTGCTGAACAGCCCGGCGCGTCAGGCTCGCGTGCTGGATGTGATCACGGCGTTCCCGTCCACCGTGGCGCGTGTGGCGCGGAGGAACTCACCCTGAGCCTGCCGCACGCACCGGCACTCGCGCGGCGCACTAGTAGATGAGCCGCACCAATTCCTGCACGCTCACGCCAGCCAGGTAGCTTGGCGCTTCCGCACGGGTGAGCGCGGTGTCGAGCGCCGCCGCGTCGTAGCGAATGCCGTGCAACTTGCCTTCGAGCTCACCGATCTCGCGCTCGGAAAAGAAGTCGCCGGTAAAGCGGGCGCTCTGGATGATGCCGTCCTCCACCTGCATGCGGACGTCCACTTCGCCAATCGGGAAGCGCCGGGTGCGCTGCAGATTGAAGGGCGGCGATTCGCCGTAGTTCCACTCCCACGTCCGGTACTTAGAGTCGGCCAGCGCGCTGGCATCCCGCCGTTGCGCGCCGGTGAGCTCGTACGTGGGCGGCGTGGACGACCCGGGAAAGAGATGCGCCAGCAGCGCGGCGCGAAAGTCCGCCATGGCGAGCGGTTGCCGCAGATATTCGCTGATGTTCGCCACGCGACTGCGGATGGACTGGATGCCCTTGCTCTCGACCTTCCCCGCCTTGGGACGGAGCGCGCGCGTGACGTCTTCCAGGTTGGAGTCCAGCAGCAGTGTGCCGTGGCTGAACATTCGCTCTCCCCGCACCACCTGCGCATTGCCCGAGATCTTGCGCCCCTCGACGACGATGTCGTTGCGCCCCGTCGTTTCCGCCGGCACACCCAGCTCACGCAGCGCGCTCACCACCGGTCCGGTGAATTCGCGGTAGTTGTTGAAACGCTGGGGTGCGTAACGCGTGATGACGCTGAAATTCAGATTGCCCAGGTCGTGATACACGGCGCCACCGCCGGAAATCCGGCGGACGACCTGGACGTCGTGTTCACGAATGAAATCCGTATCAACCTCCTCGGCCGTGTTCTGGTGCTTGCCGATAATGACGGCCCGGCTGTTGACGTAGAACAGCAGGTAGGTTTCGGCAATGTCGAGATTGAGGAGACAGTATTCTTCGAGCGCGAGATTCGCCGCGGCATCGGTAGAGTCGAGATTGGACAGGAAGAGCATCGAGTGCTGGTTGCGGGTTGATGGTTGCCGGTTCTCGCCAGGCGTACGGACGAGCGCCTAGCGATCGTCAGCGAGCACCTGTGTCGGCTCGGCTATCCTGCCCACATGGAAGTCCCCGAACTCCGCGTACTTCGCCGAGACCTCATCGAATCGCATCTCGGTGACGAGCTTCTTGAACTCGAGTGGATCTCGCGCGAAGAGCGTCACGCCCCACTCCCAGGCGTCGAAGCCGATGGCGCCGGTGATGATCTGAAGGACACGACCAGCGTAGCGGCGCCCGACGGTGGAGTGGCCGAACATGAGCTGGCTGCGTTCCTCGAGCGTAAGCGTGTACCAGTTTTCCCCGGGCGCTCGCCGCTTGTTCATCGGATAGAAGCAGACGTAGGGCATGTCGGCCGGCGGGCGCGGATACAGACGCCGCTGTACATGCGGCGTGTTCGTCTCCGCCCGCACGCGCTCGGCGAGTGCCGCCCTGAACGCATCATCCCCAACTTCTCCGCCGCGCGTCTTCGCGTCCCTGGCCAGCGCGGCCGTGATGTGATACAGTCCCGCCTCCGTCACGCTCAGGAACGACCACACCAGGGCGGATCGCGCGAACAGCGGCTCGCGCCGCAGCCGTCGTTCCGCCGCGCCAATGTCGTCGAGCGTCGGACGAAAGTGCATGAGCATGATGTCGGCGCGAGACCCGATGACACCCGCGACCGCGGTCCAGCCCTGCCCGGATGGCTGCGACAGTTCGCAGAGCGCCGCGATCGCGCGCTCGCGCTCGGCCGGACGTGCGGAGAGATCGGGAGGGAGGGCGAAGAGCTGGTGCAGCGCGTACCAGCCCTCCACCGTCTCGGGAGGATAAACGATGTGATCCATGGTCGGTGAACCTTGCGAGAAGAGGTGCACCGGAAATCTACACACAGGGCGCTACTTCGCGGCGCACATCCCCGGCGCAGGTGTCGTCGCGTCCTGCTGCGCACGCTGCAGCCCGAGCAACGCACGCGCGGCGTTCCGGCGCGCACGATTCCACTCGTACCAGTGCGCCTCCCGCGTGTGCAGCACCGTTCTGTCGGTGGCGCGCTTGAGCAGACACGCGCGCACGCCGGCCCGTGTGACGGGATCGAGCCGCGGCAGCGATTCGACGAGCGCCGGTATGGCGTTCAGCGGCTCCGCTGTCGCGGCGACGGCGAGATCAGGCCGGCTCACCGAATCAGCCGCCGCGTAGCGCGCGACGTTGCGCCGCACGATCCACGCCTGGTGGTTCCAGTAGACGAGCGCGATGAGCGCACACGTCGCCAGCAGGGCCACCCGCCGTACCAGTCGCTTCACGTGCAGCGTCGTGCACACCTCATAGGTGAGCAGCGCCAGCGACAGCGAGACCGCCACCATGTACACCTGAGCATACACGCGCGCCGTGGTGTAGCCGTACGCCTGCTCGTAGAGTGACACGCGATGGTACGCCGAATCGAGGAGGAGCTGGACGAGTCCAATGAGGACGAGTGAGACAATGCGAACTGCGCGCTCCCGGGTTCCCCGTGCGGCGACCAGATCGAGTCCCACGATGAGCCCCGTCGCGAGCGACGCCGCCAGCGTGAGCTCACCGAAACCGCGCCGCGCATATTCGGCGTAGGTGATGCCGGTTCCCGGCCTGCCCGCGAGGTCTCCGAAGAAGTAGGCGAACTGCAGCAGCACGAAAAGGGCAAAGAGCGCCGCCACGGATCCCAGGACAATCAGCCGCTCGGTGTCGCCCAGACGCAGCGTGACCGCCGTGCCGGAGATCGTGACCGGCGACCCTTCGGGCCCCGGATGGAGCGCCAGGCCGCACGCCCCGAGCATCATGCCGCCGATGATGACGAAGAAGAAGAGGCGCGGGAGGAAAGTCCACCCGGCGATGGCGCGCGCCACGTCGTCCCGTACCACCGCAAGCACCGGATCCGCCTGCGAGAGCAGCAGCGCCAGTCCGGCAACCACGGGGAGGGCGATCAGCGCGCCGCGGAGCACCGATGCGCCCCCGTTCCGGCCAATCATCCCGGCACCCTCGAACACGCGGCGGATGGCTTCGACGCCCGTGCGAATGCTGGCGAACAGCGGAGCCAGCAGCAGAAACAGCAGACCGGCCTGTTCCAGTCGCGCGCCGCCGGCGATGAGCGTGGCGAGCGCCAGCAGCGTCGCAACTCCGGCGAAGGTCAGGAACTGGAAGACCGGATCGGCGGTGATGGCCGCGCCGCCGGAGAGCGTGCATGCGAGCAGCAGCAGCAGCGCAATCTCGCGAGGCACGCGGCCGCGCGCGCGGCGCGTCGTGAGCGCAAGTCCGGAAGCGGCGACGACGGTCCAGATCGTCCAGTTCACGCCGGGCTGAGCGTCGAACGTCATCCAGGCTCCCACGCCGCCCGCGATCGCCGCGAGCAGCCAGAGCTGTCCGACGGCCGCCGGGCCGACGACTGTCGCGGCAACCGCGCCCGGCGAGCGGATTCCGGCCGCGGGCGATGCTGAGTCGGGGCCGCTCGTCGTTGACGCGGCTGCTGCTTCCGTTCTGTCCGGTGTCATGATTCACCCCGCTGCGACGGCGGCCGGCAGCGCACCGAAGCGCCGGACGCGATGGTGAAATTCGGTGAGGGCGGCGGCCAGGCTCGCCGCGGTGAACTCTGGCCACATGCGGTTGGTAAAGTACAGTTCCGCATAGGCGCATTCCCAGAGCAGAAAATCGCTGAGCCGATGTTCGCCGCCGGTCCGGATCATGAGATCGACATCGGGCACAGCGGGGGTGCTGCCAGTGCCATTCGCATCGGCCGCATATGCCTCGGCGAGGTGGCGCGCGAACCCGTCGCGGGTGAGCGGCTCGCGCGCGCGGGAACGGCCTGTCAGTGGCTCCGGTGTCGTGCACTGACTCGCCGCACGCACGAGCGCATCGCGTGCCGAGTAGTCGATCGCGAGGCGCAGATGCAGGACCGAGCCTGCGGCGGTGCGGCGCTCGGCGCGCTCGATCTCGACGCGAAGCGGGAGCGCGAGCCGATCGCGCCGCCCGATGACGCTCAACCGCACACCGCGCTCGGCGAGGCGCGCGCTCTCGGAGCGCAGGTACGCGCGGAACAGCCGCATCAGCGCGCCAACCTCGCGGGGCGGCCGGCTCCAGTTGTCGGAGCTGAAGGCGAAGAGGGTAAGGGTGTGGACGCCGAGCGCGGGTGCGGCCTCGACGACCTGCCGAACCGCTTCGGCGCCCTGGCGGTGCCCCGCGGAGCGCGGCAGGCCTCGCGCCGAGGCCCATCGCCCGTTGCCATCCATGATGATCGCGACGTGGAGCGCATTCGCGCGGTGCGTCACGGAATTGCTCAAAGAACTTGGCGGCATAAAGTGTCTGGTGAAAAAAAAGGTGGTCTCAGCGGTCCATGCCGAGCCGTGTGACATCGATGATCGCTTCCATGTGATCGAGATAGCGCTGCAGCGCGCGCCGGCCGGTCGCGGTGAGCCGATACTCCGTATGCGGCCGGCGCGCCTCGAAGCGCTTGCTGCACGTGATGTACTGGGCCTCCTCGAGCTTGCGCGCGTGCACGCTCAGATTGCCATCGGTCGTGTGCAGCACGGCCTTGAGCTCATTGAACGACATGGACTCGTCGGCCGCGAGCGCGCTCACGATGCCCAGGCGCATCCGGTGGTGAATGAGCGAATCGAGCTCCACGAGCCCCGGGGCATGACGCCGGTGATGCGACGTCTGTGACTCGCGGGTCGCGTGATCCTCGCCGGTGCGGCGGCGGCGTGCGGCTCCGGAGTCAGCCACCGTACCACCATCCGATGATCGCGCCGAACACCAGGTGGAGTCCGCCGAACCCGGCGATCATCAGCCACGGAGCCCACGGCGCGGGCGCCAGGAGCGCGCCCGCGCCGAGCAGCATGAAGCAGACACCCATGATGGGAACCGGCCGCACGGAGAAGGTGCCGCCCGCCATGGTCCCGGCGCCATACAGCAGCAGCCAGATCCCGGGCAGCAGCGCCGTCAGGCCCAGCCGCATGTGCGCCAGCGTCAGCAGCGCACCGGCCGCGACAGGTGGCGCGAAGCCAAGGACGAACTTGCGGAGCGGCGCCGAGAACAGCGGGAGACCCGCGGCGCGCGCTTTCCAGGCGCTGGCGCCCACGCCAATGCCAATGGCCACGGCAGCTTCCGTCCCCCAGACGGCGATCCAGCGTGCGGTTGAGGGCTGCCGCATGGCCAGCGCGCCGGCCGCGACGGCGGTCACGCCGACTCCGACCTGCCCCCAGCCGGAGATGGCGGTGAAGCGCGAGGCATGCTCCATGGTTTCGCGGATGAACCGCAAGTTGTCCATGGCGCGCACATGCAGCGCGGGCGAGTCCGGCGTTGGGGCAGCGGGCATGCGCCTACAATGGGGTGCGGCGGGCTGCTTGTCAAGTACTTTATGCTACAAAGCTGGCTGCGCGTGGGGCCGGAAACGGGGCGCGAGCTCCGTTCCCGTATCCCCCGCCGCTGCCTACCGCGCGATCACGCCGCCCATTCCGGGCTGGCCCGCCAGCGTATTGAACGCCGGAACGTCCGTGCGCAGCAATGCCTCGTATCGCGCCAGGTAACCCTGCAGCGCCTCGTGCAACGCCGCCATTGCCTGCTGCGTGATGGCGTTCGGCGCCTCGTCGTACGAGAAGAACAGCGCAAAGCCCAGCCCCCACAGTTGCGCGAGCGCCGCCATCGTGTCGAACGGAATGCGCGGGTCGGCGCGGACCACCACCGGCGCCGTGGCGCGCGTGCCGGCCGCGATCACGGCGCCGGACGGCCAGCGCGCGCGTGTTGCGCACGAAGGACACGTCGAACACGGGCGCCGCAGGAAACTCCTTCGCGAGCGATTCCCAGTGCGCTCCACCATTTCGCGAGTACCAGAGCCCGGCGTCCGTTCCCAGCACGAGAAAATTCCGGTCGCGTGGATCCTCACGCACGACGTGCGCGCGCGCGGTGGCCGGCAGCCCCGCCGCGATGCTCGTCCACGACGCGCCGTAGTTGGTCGTCTTGAACACGAACGGGCGATCGTCGCCGAGCATGTGATAGTCGAGCGTGATATACGCCGTACCGGCGTCGAACGGTGAGACGCCCACCTGATACACGCGTCCCTCCGGGGGCAGCCCCTTCGCCGCCGGCCGCGCGTTCCGCCACGACTTGCCGCCGTCGCGGGTGACTTCCACGTTGCCATCATCCGTGCCCAGCCAGATCACGTTCGTGTCCGTCGGCGCAAGCGTGATGGACAGGATCGTGTTGTACGTCTCGGCACCGCCGCTGTCGTATTCGATCGGCCCGCCGCTCGGCCTCTGCCGGCTCTTGTCGTTGTGCGTCACGTCCGGGCTGATGACGCTCCAGTGCGCTCCGCCATCCACGCTCTTGAACAGCACGTTCCCGCCAGGGAACACTTCGTCCGCACTGGTTGGCGATACGGCGATGGGCGACGTCCAGTTGAAGCGGTACGTGAGTGCCGACGGTGGCTTCTGCGACACGTCCTCGAGCGTCGGGCGAATGAACTTCGAGACGCCCGTCTTCAGGTTCACGCGCGCGATGTAGCCGTTCTGGGAGTCGACGTAGACAATGTTGCTGTCGCTGGGCGTGGGTGAGGAAGACGCCGCCGTCGTTCCCCTGGATCATGCGTGCCGGATTCTCCGGATCGATCCAGCGGGTGTGATGATTGGGGTGGATGCGCGCATCAATGGCGCGAGCCGTCCTGCCGCCGTCGTCCGACTCCATGAGATGGTTCGCACACGACTCATTCATCGCTCTCCGCTCTGGTTGTCGATGGCAACTGATACGCGCCAATCGAACAACCCGGGGGCGGCTTGGCAGGGTGAGCCGCGCAACGGTCGGCTACACCCGTGGCACCACGCTCGGCGGTTCCGTGGGCCGCGTCGTGACGGCACTCCAGAACGCAAAGATGACGATGATGATGCCCAGAATGAGGCTGTTCCAGAACGCGCCGTGCTCCGCCGTATAGCCATAGATCCACGGCGAGATGATCATCCAGATACCGAGCAGGAGGTTGAGCCAGCTCAGTCCCGCGGTGGACCGCGGCGTGTAGAAATGAATGGCCGCGAAGATCGCCACGATGATACCGACAATGATGCTGTTCCAGCCGGCGGCCGACGCATGCAGCCCGGTGTACACCGACGCCGAAATGATCAGCCAGATTCCAGCAAGGAAACAGATACCGGATGCGGTGCGCACCTGTCCGGTATGCGCATGCGTGATTGACATCTCCATAGGTTGCCTCCCGTGATATCCCCGGAGCGGCGGCCTGCAGCGGATGTCGGGGTCCGGTCTCCGATGGTGCGCTGCGCGGTCGCGCGGGGTGTTGCGCTCTCTCAGCGGGCATACCCTGTGCCGCCCGGACCGGGGCGCGTCATGCCAATGGGGCCCGATCGCGCTGCACCTCGCCCCGCGGCACGCAGAGGCGTGGAGTGGCGCGACAGTGCCGACTGGAGCAGGTTGCAGGAGCAGCGTCGCCGTCTCGCATCCCTCACGAACAGCCTCATCGGTACTACTTCTCCCACAACGTCATGACCACCTCTGACTCTCATGCGCCGGGATGGCCCGGCATTCCGGCGCGCTGGACGTCCAGCGCGAAGACGGGTGTCGGTACCTCGCCAGCGGCGATGAGCCGCGTCTGGTTCACGCTCAGTCACGGCATCTTCAACGAGATCTACTATCCGGATGTGGATCTCGCGTGTACGCGCGACCTGGGGCTCATCGTCACGGACGGTCGCGAGTTCCTCTCCGAGGAGAAGCGACATGCCACGCACGAGATCGCGTCGCTCGCGCGCGGCGTGCCGGCGTATCGCCTGACCAACACCTGCGTGCACGGCCGCTACCGGATCGAGAAGCGCGTGCTGACGTCGAGCCGTCACGACACGGTGATGCAGGACACGCGCTTCACTCCGCTGCTCGGCACGCTCGAGGACTATCACGTGTACGTGCTGCTGTCGCCCCACCTCCATAATCACGGCGCGGGCAACACCGCGTGGGTCGGCGACTACAAGGGAATTCCATTGCTGTTCGCCGAGCGTGATGGTGCGGCGCTTGCGCTGGCCTGCTCCGTGCCGTGGCTGGCGCGCTCGGTGGGCTTCGCGGGACAGTCGGACGGCTGGCGGGAACTTGCGGATCATCGCCGTCTGGAGCAGACGTGGCAGCGCGCCGAGAACGGCAATGTCGCACTGACCGGCGAGGTGGATCTCGCCGCGGCCGGCGGACAGTTCGTCCTCGCCCTGGGCTTTGGCAGCGACAGCGTGAAGGCCGCGTTCAAGGCCGTCGCCGCATTGAATGAAGGATTCGAGCACGCCCGCAGTGTGTACGTGCACGGCTGGCAGGAGTGGCAGCGTTCGCTCACAGTGAAGGACGAGAGCATGCCCGGCGATCCGGAAATTCGCCGCATGAGCACCACCGTGCTGCGTGTGCACGAGTCCAAGAACTTTGGCTCGGGTATCATTGCGAGCCTGTCCATCCCCTGGGGGTTCAGCAAGGGCGACAACGATCTCGGTGGCTATCACCTCGTATGGCCGCGTGACCTCGTCGAGGCCGCGGGCGGATTGCTGGCCGTGGGCGCCACAGCCGATGCGCATCGCGTGCTCCACTATCTGTGCGTGACACAGGACGCGGATGGCCACTGGCCGCAGAACATGTGGCTGGACGGGACACCGTACTGGAACGCGGTGCAGATGGATGAGACGGCCTTTCCCATTCTGCTCGTGGACCTGCTGCGGCGCGCCGACGCACTGGCGCCCGATGAGCTCGCGCGCCTCTGGCCCATGGTATGCCGCGCCGCGTCGTTCATCGTGCGCAATGGACCCGCCACGGCGCAGGACCGGTGGGAGGAAAATGCGGGCCTTTCGCCATTCACGCTGGCGGCCGAAATCGCGGCGTTGCTCGTGGCGGCCGACCTGGCCGAGCTGCACGATTCGGCGGAGATCGCGCACTACCTGCGCGAGACGGCCGATGGCTGGAACGATGACATCGAGCGGTGGACGTACGTGACCGGCACGCCGACCGCGCGCGATCTCGGCGTGGACGGATACTACGTGCGCATCGCGCCGACGAACCTGGCCTGTGCGCCATCACCGCAGTCGGGATTCGTCCCGATCAAGATGGGCGTCACCGGACGCCACGATCGTGAAGGACAGGCCGTGAGCCCGGACGCACTGGCGCTGGTACGATTCGGCCTGCGCGCGCCGAATGATCCACGGATCGTGAACACCCTGCAGGCCATGGACGCGGTGCTCAAGCGCAGGCTGCCGTACGGGCCGGGGTGGCGGCGCTACACGGGCGATCGCTACGGCGAGTATGATGATGGCCGCCCGTATGACGGCGGCGGCGTGGGGCGATGCTGGCCGCTGCTCACGGGCGAGCGCGCCCACTACGAGCTGGCGGCCGGGCGGAAGAAGGATGCGCTGGCGCTGCTCCGCGTGATGGAGCAGTCTGCGAACGGCAGCGGGTTGATTCCGGAGCAGGTCTGGGACGGCGCGTCCATTGAAGCAGCGGAGCTGTTTCCCGGCCGGCCGGCGGGGTCCGCCATGCCGCTCGTCTGGGCGCACGCCGAATATCTCAAGCTCTGCCGCTCGCTCGCGGACGGCAAGGTGTTCGATACACCCGCGCAGACAACGCAGCGCTACATCATGCAGGCCACGACCTGTCCGTACTCGTCCTGGAAGTTCAACCTTATGCGGCGCAGTATTCCGCAGGGCAAGGTGTTGCGCCTCGAAGTACTCGACGAGGCCACCGTGCGCTGGACCTCGGACGACTGGACGACCTTTGTTGACACGGACACGCGCGACACGGGCCTGGACATCCACGTGGCGGATCTCGCGACGAACCGGCTTCCGACGGGGAGCCGAGTCGTGTTCACCTTCCGCTGGATGCAGGGGGGCCGGTGGGAGGGAACCAACTTCGAGGTCATGGTGGGGGACCAGCGGGAGTAGCGGCCAGACCGCGAATGCCGGTCCGACCGCCACGCCATGCTCCTGATTACCGCGGTTCCCCCACGATGATCTCGGGTCTCATGCCGAGGAAGAGTCCTGTCTCCACGACGCCTGGCCAGGAGCGCAGTTCACGCGCGAGCGTTTCCGGTTCACTGATGCCGGACGGAAACCTCGCATCAATGAGGTAGTTGCCTTCGTCCGTCACGTAGGGAGTCTCGCCGTCCTTCTGCCGCCGCGCCGGCTCCGCACCGAGTGCACGCAGCGCCGCCAGGTGTCCCGCCCAGCCGAAGCGCACCACCTCGATGGGCAGCGGCATCTGCGTGCCAAGCATGGCGACGAGCTTGGTCGGGTCGACGACCACGATCCAGCGCCTGGACCGCGTCGCGACGATCTTCTCGCGCAGCAGCGCGCCGCCGGCGCCCTTGATGATCCGGCCCGACGGATCCACTTCATCCGCGCCATCAATGGTGATGTCCACGACCGGATGCGACTCGAGCGTCACCAGCGGAATCCCGAGCTCGAGCGCCAGGTGATGCGCTGCATTCGACGTGGGCACACCGGCAATGTCGCGGAGCGCGCCCGAGCGGATGCGGCGGCCGATTTCCTCGATGGCGTACGCCGATGTGGTGCCGGTGCCGAGTCCCACGACCATTCCCGATGTCAGTCGCTCCACCGCATCGTGCGCGGCGGAGCGTTTGAGCGCCTCGGACGTTTCGGTCACGGCGTACGCCACACCGCGCCCTCGCGCCCGATGAGCTCATCGGCGGACGCCGGTCCCCACGATCCGGCCGCGTAATTCGGGAAGCCGTCCGATTCATCCATCGTGGCCTCCACGAGCGGGTCCACGAGGCGCCACGCTTCCTCCACCGCGTCTGCGCGGTTGAACAGCGTGGCATCTCCCTCCATGCAGTCGAGAATCAGCGTTTCGTACGCCGTGTACTCGCCATTCCGTCCGAACGCGTCTGCATAGCTGAAGATCATGCGCACGGGCGTGACCCGAATGTCCACGCCGGGCGCCTTGACCTCGAAGCGCAGCGAGATCCCCTCCTCCGGCTGAATGCGAAATGCCAGCACGTTGGGATCGAGCTGCTCGGAGCCGACGAGCTTGAAGAGCGTGTGTGGCGGCCGGCGGAATTGCACGGCAATCTCGGTCACGTGACGCGCCATCCGCTTGCCGGAGCGCAGGAAGAACGGCACGCCCTGCCAGCGCCAGTTCTGGATGTCCAGGCGCAGCGCGGCGAAGGTTGGCGTACGTGACGCCGGATCCACGCCTGGCTCCTGGCGATAACCCGGAACCGTCTTGCCGTCCATCGTGCCGGCTCCATACTGGCCGAGGGCCAGTGCATGGCGGGCCTGCGCCGGCGTGAAATCCCGGATGGCTTCAATGACTTTCACCTTCTCGTTGCGCACCGCGTCCGCGCTGAACGTATTGGGCGGCTCCATCGCGGTGAGCGCGAGCAGCTGCAGCAGGTGATTCTGGAACATGTCGCGAATCACGCCCGCTTCCTCGTAGTACCTCGCGCGATGCTCCACCCCAACGGTCTCGGCAGCGGTGATCTGCACGTGATGCACATGATCGCGATTCCAGATCGGCTCGAAGATGGAATTGGCAAAGCGATGCACGAGCAGATTCTGCACCGTCTCCTTGCCCAGATAATGATCAATCCGGTAGATCTGCTTCTCGGAGAACGCGCTCCGCACCAGCGCGTTCAGCGCGTGCGCGCTCTCCAGATCGTGGCCAAATGGCTTCTCGATGATCACGCGCGCCCAGCGGCGGCTGCTGTCCTGCTCGCGCGGCGCGAGTCCGCTCTCGGCCACGTGACGCACGACATCGGGGTAGAGGCTGGGCGGGATGGCGAGATAGAACAGGCGACCGCCGCCGCGAGGCGTCGGACCCTCGATGGACTCCAGCTTTTCCTTCACCTTGGCGTACGTGCCGCCGTCCCGCAGATCGCCGCCAATGTATGATACGCGCTGCAGGAACTCTGCCCGACTTCCCTCGTCGGTCTGCACGCTCTCATTCGAGGTCGCGATCGCCTTGTCCATGTCCGCGCGAAACGCGTCATCGGTCATGGCAGCGCTGCTCACGCCGATCACCTTGAAGCCCGGGTCCAGCAACCCGTCGTGGGCGAGATTCGAGATGGCCGGCATGAGCTTGCGGTGCGTGAGATCACCGCTGGCACCGAAGATGACCATCGTGCACGGCCCCGCGCAGCGGACGGGCCGTTCAGCGGATTGTGGCGTCGCCGGCGCGGCGGGCGCCACCAGTTGCGTGCTCATTCCGCGTGCACCGCGTGGCCACCGAATTCGTGCCGGAGCGCCGCGATCACCTTCGCGCCGAACGATTCTTCCTGGCGCGAGCGCAGCCGGGCCAGCAGCGAGAGCGTGATCACCGGCGCCGGAACGTTCAGATCGATCGCTTCCTGCACGGTCCACCGCCCTTCGCCGGAATCGTCCACGTAGCCCTTGAGATCCGCCAGCGCGTTGTCCTTTTCGAAGGCGCTCTCGGCCAGCTCGTTGAGCCAGGACCGCACCACGCTGCCATGGTTCCAGACAGCGGCGACCTGATGCAGGTCCACGTCGAATTCGCTCGACGCGTGCAGAATCTCGTAGCCTTCGGCGTACGCCTGCAGCATGCCGTATTCGATCCCGTTGTGCACCATCTTCACGTAGTGGCCGCAGCCAGTGGGACCGACATGTGCATAGCCATCGGCCGGCGCCAGCGCAGTGAAGATCGGCTCGCAGTGCGACACGGCCTCCCGGTCGCCACCGACCATGAGACAGTAGCCGTTCTCGAGCCCCCAGATGCCTCCGCTCGTTCCCGCATCGACGAAGGCGATGCCGCGCGGCTTGAGTGCGGCCCCACGCCGCATGGTATCGTGGAAGTTGGAGTTCCCGCCATCGATGATGATGTCGCCGCGCGCCAGTGCCGGCGTCAGTGCAGCGATCGTGTCATCCACCGGCTTGCCGGATGGCACCATGAGCCACACCACGCGTGGCGCCGTGAGCCTGGCGCACACGTCGGTGAGACTGCTGGCCGGCGTTGCTCCTTCGCTGGCCAGCTCGCGCACCGCATCCGGGCTCCGGTCATAGGCAACCACCGCATGCCTTGCGCGCATGAGACGCCGCGTCATGTTGCCGCCCATCCGGCCCAGCCCGATCATTCCCAGTTGCATGGTGTGGAACTCCCCTGATCAGAAGGTGACGCCGCAGCTCTCGAGCTCGCGCTTCAGCTCCGGCACACCGGTGAAGTGGATGACCTGCATCCCGAGCGCGCGCGCCGGCACGAGGTTGTGCACGCGGTCGTCAATGAAGACCGAGCGCGCGGGGTTGGCCTGTGACATGGCGATCGCGAGCTCGTAGGCACGGTGTGATGGCTTCATGACGCCTGTCCAGCACGATGAGAAGAATGCATGGAAGATAGGCACCAGCCCGAAGCTCTGCACCCGATGGAGATTCAGCATCTCCGACTCGTTGTTGAGGGCCATCATGCGATAGCGTCCGCTCGCCCCCAGCGCCCGCGCCAGCGCGATCGCGGCGCTGTTGGGTTCGCTCTGCGCCTTCATGAAGGCGATGAACTCGTGCGGAGAAAAATCACGGGGATCGTCGAACACCGTGTGCTCCAGGTACTCATCGACAGTCATCTGTCCCGTTTCCCAGGCGCCGACGACTTCGCGATGCCGCCGGTCGAACTCCTCGGCATCGAGGTCGAATCGCGTAACGGCGGCTGCGCGCTCACGGCTGTCCCAGCCATTGGTGCCGAGTACACCGCCAATGTCGAAGAACAGGTGCGTGATCGGCATCACGCGGCGGCAAGCGCCTGTCGCTTGCGCTTGAGCGTCGCGAGCAGGGTGTCGGAGGATTTCGCGAACTTCTCGATCCCCTCCGTCTCCAGCGTCTGCGTCACATCCGCGAAGTCGATCCCGTTCCGTGCAAGCGCCTGCATGACGTGCGCGGCCTGGCCGGAGTCGCCCGGCAGCGT
This sequence comes from Gemmatimonadaceae bacterium, assembly GCA_036393195.1. Lineage (GTDB taxonomy): Bacteria > Gemmatimonadota > Gemmatimonadetes > Gemmatimonadales > Gemmatimonadaceae > JADGGM01. The sequence goes on from DASVWN010000043.1 coordinate 20,485, forward strand.
GCGCGTCACGACGCCGTGATCCTCGAAGCGGGCCAGCGTGTCCGGTGGGACCGTCGTGATCGTATCCGCACCAATGAGCGCCTCGACATATTTCACATCGCTGTACGCCTTGTCCTTCGTGCTGGTGCTGGCCCAGAGCGGCCGCTGCACGCGAGCTCCCCGTGCGGCGAGTGCGTTCCAGCGCGGCCCGGAAAACAGCTCGCGGAAGAGCGCGTAGGCGAGCGTGGCGTTGGCCACCGCGGCCTGGCCGCGCAGCGACGCGGTCCTCTCGCCGCCGGCCTGAAGCCGCTTGTCCACCTCCGTGTCCACCCGACTCACGAAGAAGCTCGCGACCGACGCGATGCGGTGCACAGGCTGGCCCAGACGGACGCGCGCTTCGAGCGCCCGCAGGTAGGCTTCCGCCACCTCGCGATAGTGGCCCACCGAGAACAGCAGCGTGATGTTGATGTTCAGTCCCTCGCCCAGCGCGCGTTCGATCGCGGGCCAGCCTTCGTGCGTGCCCGGAATCTTGATCATCACGTTGGGCCGGCCCACTTCGCGCCAGAGCCGATGCGCTTCCGCGAGCGACCCTTCCGTCTCACGGGCCAGGCGCGGATTGACTTCGATGGAGACGAAGCCATCGGCGCCATCGGTGGCATCGTACAGCGAGCGGAACTCGTCGCAGGCCTCGCGGACGTCCTCCACCGCCAGCTCCTCGAACACTTCCACGTCCGTCTTGCCTTCGAGCGCCCGATCCCGCAGTGCGGCGTCGTAGTCCGTACTCTCGTCAATGGCCTTTTCAAAGATGGACGGATTCGAGGTCATGCCGCGCAATCCGTCCTGGATGCGTGCGGCCAGGTCACCGTTGCGCAGCATGCCGCGCCGCAGATAGTCGAGCCAGACGCTCTGCCCCTGCGCCAGCAGTGCCGTCATGTGATTGGTGGTGCCGGTGTTCGTCATGGTGTCCTCCCGTCCCACTTCTCTAGCGGTCGAGCATTTCCCGCGCGCGTGCGACCACGTGATCGGCGGTGATTCCGAATTCCTGGTACAGCCGCTCGTACGGCGCGGATGCGCCAAAGTGGTCGAGACCAATCACCTCGCCCTGGTCCCCGACCCAGCGGTACCACGACAGCGGGCTCGCCGCCTCCATGGCGATGCGATGCTTGAGGATCGGCGGCAGCACCTCATCACGATACGCCTTCGGTTGCCGTGCGAAGACGTCCAGGCTGGGCATGCTCACGACGCGTACGCGAATGTCGTGGGCGAAGAGCTTCTCCGCCGCGTCGAGCAGCAGGTGCACCTCGGACCCGCTCCCCATGAGAATCAGCTCGGGCGCGCCGCCTTCCGCGTCCTGCAGGATGTAGCCGCCGCGCACCGTCTTCGCCGCGCTGCCGAGCCGCGTGCGATCGAGCGTCGGCACGTTCTGGCGTGTGAGCACCAGCGCGACGGGACCATCCCGCATCTCGATGGCCGCGGCCCACGCGATGGCGGTCTCGTTCGCATCCGCCGGCCGGAAGAGCGTGAAGCCGGGGATGACACGCAGCGCCGCGAGCTGCTCGATAGGCTGGTGAGTGGGTCCGTCCTCGCCCAGTCCGATCGAGTCGTGCGTGTAGACGTAGATGACGTGCTGCTTCATGAGTGCGGCGAGTCGCACCGGCGGGCGCATGTAGTCCGAGAAGATCAGGAACGTCGCGCCGAACGGCAGGATGCCGCCATGCAGGGCCATGCCATTCAGTATCGCACCCATGACGTGTTCGCGGATTCCGAAGTGCATGTTGCGGCCCGCATACGATCCCTTCTCGAAGCTGCTGTCCGCGTTGATGCTGGTTTTCGTGGATGGCGCCAGATCCGCGGCGCCGCCCATGAGTTCGGGCACTCGCGGTGCAATCGCATTGAGCACCGCGGCGGCGGCGTTGCGCGTCGCCATCCCCTTCGGATCCGCCGGGAATTCGGGGAGCTCCGACTTCCAGTCGCGCGGCAGCTCACCGCGCAGGCGGCGCTCCAGTTCCCGCGCTTCACCCGGATGCGCCTTCGCGTACGCGTCAAACTGCTGCTGCCACTCGGCCTGCAGTGATGCGCCCCGGCCTCCGGCTTCGCGCCATGCCTGCAGCGCCTCCGGCGGCACGTGAAACGCATCCGTCCAGGGCCAGCCCAGGTTCTGCTTGGTGAGCACGATCTCCTCCACGCCCAGCGGTTCACCGTGAGCCTCCCTGGTATCCTGCTTGTTCGGACTCCCGTACCCGATGTGACTGCGCACGATGATGAGCGACGGCCGATCGGTCACGGCCTGTGCGTTCGTGATCGCCTGGTCGAGGGCGTCGAGATCCTTCGCGTCAGCCACGCGCTGGACGTGCCAGTGGTAGGCTTCGAAGCGCCTGGCCTTGTCGTCATCGTAGGCGAGGTTGGTGTTCCCCTCGATGGTGATGTGATTGTCGTCGTAGAAGCCGATGAGCTTGCCGAGTCCGAGATGACCCGCCAGCGACGCCGCTTCATGGGAGATGCCCTCCATGAGATCACCATCGCTCGCGATGAAGTACGTGCGATGGTCAACGATGGACGCGCCTTCCCGGTTGAAGGTCGCGCCGAGATGTGCCTCTGCGATCGCGAATCCCACGGCATTGCCGAATCCCTGACCCAGCGGCCCGGTGGTCGTGTCCACTCCCGGCGTGACGCCGTACTCGGGATGTCCGGGCGTCTGGCTGCCCCATTGCCGGAAGTTCCGGATCTGTTCGAGCGGCAGGTCGTAGCCGGTGAGATACAGCACGCTGTAGAGGAGCATGGACGCGTGGCCGCACGACAGCACGAAGCGATCGCGGTTGAACCAGTTGGGGTCCGCCGGATTGTATCGCAGATGCCGGCTCCACAGCACCCAGGCCAGCGGAGCGAGTGCCATTGGCGTGCCGGGGTGACCCGACCTGGCCTGCTGCACCGCGTCCATGGAAAGTGTGCGCACCGTGTTGATGCACAGTTGCTCCAGCTCGGTCCCCGTCATCGCGGAAAGTGTTTGCGCCATCTCAAGGTGTCCCGGAAGTCTCGTGAGAAAGTGGCTGCGCCGGTGTTGCTGCACCGGCGAGCATACCTGGATCAGTGGCGGCAACTGCCGCGCCAATCAGTCCGACATTGGTGTTCATCACCACATGCACCGGAATTTTGGAGAGCATATCACCCAGGCGTCCCTTGTCGCGGAAGGCGGCGAGAAACGGCCCCTCGCGCAAGCGTGGCAGAATGGCGGGTGCAATGCCGCCCGCAACGTAGACCCCGCCGGTGGCCAGCACGGTCAGCGCCAGGTCCCCCGCTTCGGCGCCGAAGGCCGCCGCGAAAACCTCGAGCGTCTGCGCACAGAGCAGATCGGTGG
>DASVWN010000044.1:0-9076 GCA_036393195.1 Gemmatimonadaceae bacterium
ATTTGCCACTAACTGAACAGTATTGGGGCTAAGGGGGGCTAAGGGGACAGAGGCTGATAGGGGTCAGAGGCTGAACAGCCTCTGACCCCTATCAGCCTCTGACCCCTTTCAGCCCGCCGCGCCGCGCGCCATACTTGCCCCAGCGCGCTCTGGGGCGCCTCTGGTCCGCGGCAAGGGAGCTCTGCTCCCACCCATGCTGGTTCGTCTCTCGTTGCGAACCTTCTTCCTGCCTGTGTTCAGCGGACTCCAGGCGCATTGGAGGAAGGTGCATGAGCAGGAAACTCACACCCCGGAGCTCGCTCGAAACCCTCCGGACGGAAGCGAAGCGCTGGCTCAAGGCGCTCCGCGCGCAGGACGCGGTCGCTCGCGCGCGTCTCGTCCGCGCCCTCCCCGACACCCCGGCGAATCCCACGCTCCGCGACGTGCAACACGCACTCGCCCACGAATACGGATTCCCCGGCTGGACGGCACTCCGGCGCGAGCTCGACGCTCGTCGTGCCGCGTCGTCACCGTCGTCGCGCGGTGACGCCATTCAGGCGCTCTTCGCAGCCGCGGAACAAGGCGACGCAGCGCGCGTCGCCACGGTGCTGGCCGCGTGGCCCGACATCGTCAACGAACGCGCTGTCCTCGCCGGCCACACTGGCCGGCGCACGGCGCTCCACTTCGCGATGAACCATTCCAGCGAAGCGGTGACCGAGGTGCTGCTGGCGCACGGGGCCGACCCGAACATCCGCGACGATGGCGACAACGCGATGCCGCTGCACTTTGCCGCGGAGCACGGATCGCTCGGCATCGTGCGCCGCCTCATCGAACGTGGCGCCGACCCCATCGGCGCCGCCGACCATCACGAGCTCGATGTCATCGGCTGGGCCACGGTGTTCGCCCGCACCCTGAATCGCGAGCTCGTGGACTATCTGCTCTCGCATGGCGCGCGACACAACATCTCCTCCGCGGTCGTCATGGGTGATGCCGGCGCCATTCGTGCAGTCGTCGCCGCCGACCCGGCGAGCCTGAACCGCGCCATGGATGCGACGAATCATCATCGTCGTCCGCTGCATCTGGCCGTCATTCGCAACGAGCCTGCTGCGCTCGATGCACTGCTCGCGCTCGGCGCCCACACCGAAGCGGAAGACGCCGCCAGACTCACGCCGCTCGACCAGGCAGCACTCGCTGACCGGCGCGACCTCGCCGACCGTCTCATCGCCCATGGCGCCCGCGTGCGGCTGCCCGCCGCCATCGCGCTCGAGCGCCACGAGGATGTCGCGCGGCTGCTGCGCGACGAACCTGATGCGCTCCGCCCGGGCGGGCGCTGGGACAAGCTCCTCATTCGCGCCAGCGAGCACGGCACGGCACGCGTGGTCGAGGCGCTGATTCGTGCCGGCGCATCCGTGCACGCGCGCGACAATCATCGCACGTCGGTGGATGGCACGCACGGCTATACGGCCCTGCACGCGGCGGCGTTCAACAACAACCCCGCTGCGGTGCGCGTGCTGCTGGAGTACGGCGCGAACCCCGCCGATCGCGAAGACAAGTATTGGGGCACGCCCGCGGGATGGGCCGCGTATGCCGGCCACACCGCGCTCCGTGACATCATCATGGACGCGCCCGGCGTGGACATCTTCGACGCGATTCTTTTCGATCGCGCCGACCGCCTGCGCGACGTCCTCCAGCGGGACCCGCTCGCGCTGGAGCGCCGCTTCGACGAGTACGTGAATGGTGACAAGTCGCCGCGACCGCGGCGCGATCCCGCGTGGACGCCGGCTGCGTTTGCGGTCGCGGAGGGAAAGCGCGATGCGCTCCGCGTGCTCATCGAGCATGGCGCGGATCTCACCGTGCGTGATTCGTCCTCTCGCACGCTCCTCGATCTCGCCGAACTCCGGGCGCACCCGGACATTGCCGACCTGATCGCGCGTCAGACGGCGAATGCGGCGCGGCGCACGACGCCGCTCGAGGATCCCGATGAACGCGTCGCCCGCTTTCTCCGCATGGCGTGCCTCGACTGGCGCGTGAATGGCTCGGAACGCGTCACGCGCATGCAGGATGCCGGCAGGCTGCTCGAACAGCACCCCGAGCTGGCGCGCGCCAACATCTACACGGCCGTCGCCTGCGGCGACGTCGGCGCGGTGCAGGATTTCATCGACGCCCGCCCGGGCGTGGTGCATGAAATCGGCGGCCCGCGCGCGTGGCCTCCCCTGCTCTACCTCTGCGCGGCGCGTCTCCCGCAGCAACAAGCAAGTGACAATGCGGTGACGATCGCCCGTCTGCTCCTCGACCATGGCGCCGATCCGAATGCGTTTTCCCTGGGCGGCAACGCGGACATTCACTACACCGCCTTCACCTGGGTCATGGGGCGCGGCGAGGATCTCGAATCGGTCCACCCGCGCGCGCGCGAGCTCGTGGCGCTGCTGCTCGAGCGCGGCGCCGATCCGCACGATGGCCAGGTGCTCTACAACGTGTTCGCGGACAACACGTCGCGACATCTGCTCGACAATGACATCATCTGGCTGCTCGAACTCATGTATGCACACTCCGTACGGCGCGGTCACAAGGCGGACTGGGACAATCCCGCCTGGCCCATGTTCGACATGGCGGGAGCGCCCTCACTCGGGCACGAGGATCGTCGCCTGCAGGGCGCGCGCTTCATGCTCGATGCGGCGGTGGACAGCAATCTGGTCCCGCTCGCGACGTGGATGCTCAAGCACGGCGCGGGTCCGAACGCACCGGCAGGGACAGTGTGGAAAGGAACGACGCGCACGCTCTACCAGAAGGCGGTCGCGCGCGGTCACGACGAGATGGCGGCGCTGCTCATCCGATACGGCGCCACCCCGCAGCCGCCCGTGCTCGACGGGCGCGAAGCGCTGTTGAATGCATGCATGCGCATGGATCGCGCGACCGTTGCCTCGATGATCGCGGCGCATTCGGAATATCTCACTGATAATCGACTCATGCGCGCGCTGCTGCGCGAGGATCGTGCGGACGCGGTCGAGATGCTGCTCGATCTGGGCGCGTCGCCGGATCTGGCCGAGCCTGGTACCGGGGCGCGCGCGCTGCACGCGGCCGCGGCATCGAACGCGCTGCGCTGTGCCGCTCTGCTCATCGCGCGCGGTGCGTCGGTGGATGCGCGCGATGCAATCTATCATTCGCCGCCACTCGGCTGGGCGTCGCACTTCCAGCACGCGCGCATGATCGAGCTGCTCGGCCGGCACAGCCGGGATGTGTGGCAGCTCACCTGCACCGGCCAGGTCGAGCGGCTGCGCACGGTGCTCGCCGAAGAACCCGAGCGCGCGCGGGCGGTGAATGAGGGCGATGGGAGAACGCCGCTCATGTGGCTTCCCGGAGATTCCCGGCAGGCGCTCGAGATTGCGACGCTGCTCGTGCAGGCCGGCGCCGATCCGGCGCACCGGGCACTCGATGGCCGCACCGCCGCCGAGATCGCCGAAGCGCGGGGGCTCGATGCCGTGGCGCGGCACCTGCGAGCCGGTGGGACCACTGGGGTCAGCATCGATTGAGAGCAAGGGCAAAAAGGGGTCAGACTCGATTGATTTTCAACCGACTCTGACCCCACAGCTCGTTCCCGGATACATTGGCGCCATGCACACTCGTCGCGTCCTCCTCGCCCTCGCGCTGATTCTCCCCGCCACCGCCGCGGCGCAGCGCACCGAAGGCAATTTTGTCGAGCGCAATTTCCGCTTCGAAAGCGGCGACTCCCTCGCCGAGCTCCGCATCCACTACGTCACCCTCGGCAAGCCGCATCGCGATGCCGCCGGTGTCGTGCGGAACGCCGTCCTCATGCTGCACGGCACCACCGGCAGCGGCACGGGACTCGTGCGCCCGATGTCCGCGCTCTTCGCGCCCGGCGCGCCGCTCGACACCACCACACACTACATCATCTTCCCGGACGGAATCGGCCACGGCCAGTCGAGCAAGCCGAGCGACGGTCTTCGCATGCAGTTCCCGCAGTACACGTACGACGACATGGTGGATGCGCAGCATCGCCTGCTGGTCGAGGGACTCCACGTGAATCATCTGCGCCTCGTCATGGGGACGTCGATGGGCTGCATGCACGCGTGGGTATGGGGCGAGCGCTACCGCACCTTCGTGGACGGGCTCGTTCCGCTCGCCTGTGCGCCCACCGAAATCGCCGGCCGGAACCGCATGATGCGCGAGCTCATCATCAACGACATCGAGAGCGATCCCGACTGGAACAACGGCAACTACATCAAGCCACCGCTCCGCGGCATGCGCGCTGCCATGGGAATCCTGTTTGTCTTGACCTCGGCGCCGCTCGTGCAGCAGCGCCAGGCACCCACGCGCGCGCAGGCCGACTCGCAGATTCTCGCGTACATCGACCACCACGCCCGCGCGCTCGACGCGAACGATGTGATCTACGCCTTCCAGGCGTCGCGATTCTATGATCCATCGTCGCATCTCCAGGACATCACCATCCCTGTGCTCGCCATCAACTCCGCGGACGATTTCGTGAATCCTCCGGAGCTCGGCCTCATGGAGAAGCTGATGCCGCGCGTGAAGCACGGGCGGTACGTACTCATTCCCACCAGCAGTCACACCTTCGGTCACGGCACGCATTCGCATCCGGAAGTATGGGGCAACTATCTCGCCGAGTTCCTCCGGACCTTGCCGTACGCAAAGGTGCAGGCGACGCCGGCACGCGCGACCACCCCATCTTGATCGCCGACTCATGTCGCGCCATCATCGGCCCATCATTCGCTCCTCCGGAGATCCACAGTGCTCACCCGCCTTGCCGCCACCGCATCGCTCGCCATCGCGCCAGCGGCCGTTCTGCCTCTCGCGCACATCACGCCACGCCCCGCGCACGACACCGCGGCGCTCGCGCCCACGCCCCCCATGGGGTGGAACAGCTGGAATCACTTCGCGTGCGATGTGAACGAGCAGACGATCCGCGAGACCGCCGATGCGATGGTGTCGAGCGGGATGCGCGACGCCGGCTATCGCTACGTCGTCATTGACGACTGCTGGCAGGTGTCGCGTGACAACGCCGGCACGCTCGTCGCCGATCCGCAGCGTTTTCCGCATGGTATCAAGGCGCTCGCCGACTATGTGCACTCGAAGGGGCTGCTGTTCGGGATCTACACCGATGCGGGGACCAATACCTGCCAGGGGCGCCCGGGCACGCTGGGGCACGAAGTGCAGGACGCGCGCACGTTTGCCGCGTGGGGTGTGGATTATGTGAAGGAGGACTGGTGTCATGCGCGCGGCCTGGACGCGCCAACGCAGTACCGCAAGTTCCGCGATGCGCTCACGCACACCGGCCGCCCCATCGTTCTGAGTCTCTGCGAATGGGGTTACAACCAGCCGTGGGACTGGGCGCCGAAGATCGGCCAGCTCTGGCGCACCACGGACGACATCGAGGACAAGTGGGGCTCGATGCTCAGCAACCTCGATCAGTCGGCACAGCACGCCGCCGTCGCGGGCCCGGGGCACTGGAATGACCCGGACATGCTCGAAGTCGGGAACGGCGGCATGACCGACGACGAGTATCGTGCGCACTTCAGTCTGTGGGCCGTCATGGCGGCGCCGCTCATCGCGGGCAATGACCTGCGCTCCATGAGCGACGCCACGCGCGCCATTCTCACCAACCATGAAGTCATCGCCGTGGATCAGGACGCGCTCGGCGCGCAGGGCATGCTCGTTTCCGAGGGGCCGCCCGATCTCCAGGTCTGGGCCAAGCCGTTGCGCGACGGCTCACGCGCCATTCTGCTGTTCAATCGCTCCGATACGTCCGCGAAGATCACGGCGTCCTTTCACCGCGCCGGGCTGTACGGCGATTCAGCCACGGTCCACGACCTCTGGTCGCACCAGGACCTCGGCACGTTCGGCGGATCGTTCGCGACGACGGTGGCGCCACACGGTGTCGTCATGATCGTCGCGCGCGCGGCCGGCGCACACCGATAGCCACGTCCTGCCTGACGCTCAGCCACCAGGCCATGCGCGTGCGTCCGCTGCGCCCGGAGGACCGGCCCGACGTGGAACGTCTGCTCGCCTCCACCGGCATGTTCACGGCGGTGGAAATCGCGATCGCGCTCGAGCTGGTGGATGCAGCCATCACCGGTGGTGAAGCCAGCGGCTATTCCGCCTTTGTCCTCGATACGTCGACCGATCCCGCCGCGCGCGACGTACGCGGCTACGTGTGCTTCGGTCCGACGCCGCTCACCGAGGGTACCTATGACCTGTACTGGATCGCCGTGGAGCGAAGCGCACAGGGCAGAGGCTACGGTCGGATCCTGCTCGAATTCGTGGAGCGCGCGGTGCGGGCGCGCGCGGGACGTCTGCTGCTCATCGAGACCTCGTCGCAGGACGCGTACGGAGGCACGATCCGGTTCTACGAGCGTAACGGCTATCCGATCGTTGCGCGCATTCCGGACTTCTACAAGCCGCAGGACGACAAGCTGGTATTCGCCAAGAAACTCTGAACGCGGTATGATCGTCGTCGCATGGGAGCCCCCCTCCCCCCCTCCCCCCTCCTCCCCTCAGGAGATCTCCCGTGCCATCCATGATGCGGGTTCCTGCACTGATGCTGGCGCTTGCACTGGTACCACTCACAGGCGTGGGCGCCCAGGGCGCGACGCCGCTCGCACCCGGCATGACGGTCCGCTATCAGCTCGATTCACCACCCACCGTGAAGGGCACGGTGGTCTCGACGTCGAACGCGGAGCTGGTGTATGAGACGTCGAACGGCACCGCCACCGACTCGGTGAAGTTCCGCGACATCACGCGACTCGACGTGTACCAGGGCCGGCACACGCGGCTGCTGCATGGCATGGCGCTCGGCGGTTTTGCAGGAGCCGCGGCCGGTCTCATTATCGGTGGTGCGACGAACGCCAGGAAGGCACCCACCGGCAATGAGACCGTCGGCGACTCCCTCGGCTGTTCTGTCGCCAACCCGAACTGCACGCCGTACGGTCCGGACAACAACGTCCATAATGGTCAGGCCGAAGCATCGTTCAGGGGAGCCGTCATCGGCCTCCTGGGCGGTGCGGTGATCGGAGGCATCTGGGGCGGCACGCATCAGTTCGACATCTGGCGCCACGTTCCCTACCATGAGTACCAGGTCTACCTGAGCGTCGCGCCCGCCATGGGAAAGGGTGTGGTCATACGCGTGAGCATGCGCCGGTGATGATTCTGATGTCGCTCGATCAGCGATCCGCATCGACGCGACAACGAGATGCTCACAACCCCGGCGGCGTTTCCCCCGCGACGTTCACCGCGCGCTCCAGTGCCAGCCCCGCGCGCGCGATCGTGCCTTCATCGAACAGACGCCCGATGAACGTGACCCCGTGCGGCACGCGGCGCGGTGGCGAGAACTTCGGCAGCGGGTTCGCCGGATCCGGCGCCCAGTCGCTGCGCGCCTCCGACACTTCCACGAAGCCCGCACGCAGCGTGAGCGAGGGATGTCCCGTGAAGTTCGTGATGGTGAGCATCTCGTCGCGCAGCGACGGCACCAGCAGGAGATCGACGCGCGACAGGATGCGCGCCATCTCCAGCGCAAACTTCCGCCGCAACCGATCCGTCTGGACGAAATCCACCGCTGACAGGAAGCGCGCGCTGCGGAAGAGATTCGGCCACGCGTCCTTCACCTGCGGCTTGATCTCGTTCACGCGCCCGCTCAGCGTCAGCTCCTCGAACGCCGCCGCCGCTTCGGCAAAGAGAATCACGTTGAGCGAATCCACGGGCCAGTCCGGGAGCGTCACTTCCGTGGGAATCATGCCCAGTCTGCGCACCGTCTCCAGTGCGGCGCGATCCACATCCGTGGCGGGACTCTCCTTCATCCACGCCGGGAAGTAACCCACGCGCAGCCCCCGCACCGGCGCGCCGGCGTCGAAGTCGAGCGTGCTGGGCACGCTCGCGACATCGCCCGCATCCGGTCCCGAGATGGCGTGCAGCACGAGCATCGTGTCCTCCACGCTGCGCGCCATGGGACCGAGCTTGTCGAGTGACCAGCAGAGCGTCATCGCGCCCGTGCGCGGCACGCGCCCATACGTCGGGCGCAGTCCCGTCACGCCGCAGCGCATGCTGGGACTGACGATGCTGCCCTCTGTCTCACTGCCTATCGCGAACCCCACCAATCCCGCTGCGGTCGCGGCGCCGGGGCCGGCGCTCGAGCCCGACGCGCCTTCCTCCAGCAGCCACGGATTCATGGTCTGCCCACCGAACCAGATGTCGTTGAGCGCGAGCGCGCCCATGCTCAACTTCGCCACGAGGACGGCACCGGCGTCGTGCAGCCGGCGCACCACCACGGCATCCGTGTCCGGCGCCCGATGGCGATACGGTTCCGCTCCATACGTGGTAGCGATTCCCGCGGTGTCGAGGAGATCCTTGGATCCCCATGGAATTCCGTGCAGCGGTCCGCGGTAGCGGCCGGCGGCGATCTCGGCGTCCGCCTGCGTGGCCTGCTGCAGCGCGAGATCCTTCGTGAGCGTGATGACGCAACGCAGCTTCGGATCGAACCGCTGGAGACGGTCGAGATAGATGTCCGTAAGCCGTTTCGACGTCAGCCGGCGCGACTGGATCCAGTGCGAGAGCTTCCACACCGGCGCGAACGCAATCTCCTCATCGCTGGATGGGAGCGGCTCCGGGGCTCCGCTGTCGCGCACGAAGTGATCGCGCGACGGCCCTGCATGGCCGCCCGAAAGGACGGGATCCCAGTGCGTGGCGGGGGCAAGCTCCGGCTCCAGCGCAATCTTGCGCGGCCCTGTGCGGCGCTCGAGGTACGGTGCCATCGCCTTTGGCCAACTGGCGGCCGCCATGGCGCGCTCCGCATCGCTCATCTCCACCTGCGCGAGCTTCTCCGCCTCGGCGAACGTGGCCGCGGACACGGATGGCCCGGCCGCCGGCGCAGTGCCGAAGGTCGGCGGCGCGCCGGCGGGCGCGGCGGCCGGAGCACCTTGCGGGCCGGCCACTGGTTTTTCGCTCCGCCCGCGGCACGCCTCGGCCACTCCGAGCAGCCCGATCGGGGCGCGGATCAGAAATTGTCTGCGCGAATTCACCTCGCTCCCCCCACGTTTCGATTTGTCGGATCACAATGGTCAGGATCAAA
>DASVWN010000045.1:0-4198 GCA_036393195.1 Gemmatimonadaceae bacterium
ATGGAAATCGGCTGATCCAGCTTGGCGCGAACCGCCTCGAGCGTGGGACGCACACCATCGGTGCGCACCTTGTCCAGCACCTGCTTCACCTTGTCGGGCTGGCTCCGCGCCTTGTCGATGAGCCCCGAGCGGCCGAACTCCACGAGCATGCGCTCGGTGCCCGCACTCACGAGCGTGGCGCGCGTTTCCACGACAATGCTGCCGGTGCCCGCGGCGGGCACCGGAACCTCGGCCACCGTGGTGTCGCCGCTATCGAGGTGCTGGAGCAACTGCTTCATTGCTGACCGGTGAAGGTGAGCCGGGGGACATGGAGATCTCGCAGATCACACGCACGCCGGGCGCCGCGCTGCGCTCCACTTCCACGCAGCACGAGGGAATTCTCTCGTCGTAGGTGGGGGAAAACCAGCCATCGGTGTCTTCCTCATCGGCCGCGAGTACGCGGCGATCGCCATCCACGTGCACCACATCGGCGCTGACACCGGGGTACACGAGCCATCGCGTTACCACGCGCGATGCGTCGTGGGCGAGCACCTCATCTTCCACGTCCACGCCCATGAGCCGCACGCGCACCGTGCGGCGCAGCCGTCCCGGTACTTCGCCGCGAAGCACGAAGTCGTCGCCATCGCGCACCGCGTCCGTGAGCGACGCCTCGGGCCAGCGATACCAGAGAAAGCGCGGACCACGCACGCCGGGCTCGCGCTCGTCGAGGAGCGGGCCGTTGTGCACGCGCGCGCCCGCAAGCCCGTTGCGCCACGGGGGCGGCGCATTGTAGGAATACGTGCCGGGATCCACGATCACTTCGCGGCCGCGGATGCGGACGTCGGTGTGGAGCGAGTCGAGATGTCCGGGGCGCGACGTGTATTTCCCCGCGCGCAGGAACGCGACCGTTCCACCACGCCGCGCCACGGCCCACCCCGATGCGCCGCGGTGTATGCCGTCGCGCACGGCATCGCCGCGGGGAACGTCGCCCAGCCCGAGCCAGGCCAGCACCTCGCGGTCCGCCGGAATGTTGGACGGCAGCGGCACGGCGAACGACGCGCACGCCGCGGTGACCGTGGCGCGATAGTCACGGAACTCCGCGAGCGTAATGGGGTGCACGAACGATCCGTCGTTGGCGCCGTGGTTGGGCACGACGCCCGTGCGCGGTTCCATCACCGCCAGCAGCAGCTCCGTGGCCGCGCGCAGCCGGTCCACGGCGACCGGCGAGAGGGAGATGCTGGCCGAGCGGAGCACGCGCTGCGCAATGATGCACTGGTCGAGTGCCAGGCGCAGATAGTTGAACGAGTGCTGGATGTACCAGCCATCCTCGGCGAACTGGTCGCGGATCAGCCCCTCGAGGAGGTGCTTGCCGTGGCTCGCCCAGCGCACCGCCTCGGGGTGTGTGCCGCGAAAGCGTGCGCCCAGCACGAGCAGGCCCACCGCTTCGGAGATCCCGTGATTGTTGCGCTGGGAGAGCGCGTAGCCAATGGCGTCACCTATGCGTTCGCCGCTGGCGGCGAGCACGCCCGCGATGCGCGCCATGGCGTGCTGCGTGCTGGACGGTGCTCCAGTCAGATTCGCCTCGGCGTAGAGCAACGCGATGGCGCGAATCGTCGTTTCCTGCCCGCATGCCCAGTGCACGCCGCGAAAGGGCGGATTCCCCTCGACCCACGCGGCCAGCGCGTCGTGGAACGCGGCGGCGTAGCGGTCGTCGTGCGTGATGACCCAGGCGCGCACGAGGTCGTACGCCCAGGCGAAGCGAGCGGGCTCCCAGACCTGCTTCACGTCCACGCCCGGCATTTTCATCAATGGAAGCTGCCACCAGGGCGTGTGGCTGGGAATGACATATTCAATGGGCGTGATGTGCCACTCTCCCGGCGTTGCCGGACGGAGGCGCCAGTGCCAGCGGAACGCCTGGTATTCGCCGTACGCGACGCGATCGGCGCGCTCGATCGCGGCAGCGTTGTCGGTCGCCGCCGCGAGCGCCGCCCCGTTCACGGCAAAGGCATGCGGCCGGGGTGCGGGAGCGAATCCCACGTCGCGCCGCGGTTTCCTGCGGAACGTGTTGAGCGCGCGGCGCAACTCGTGATTCGTACGCAGTGCGAGGCCGCGCACTCCGTACGTGCGCGCCACCGTGGCGACGGCCGACGGCCACCGGGTGGGCGGGAGCGTCACGACCGCTGCTGCATGACGCCGCGCAGCGTGCGGTCCAGCCGTTCGCCGAGTACCGAACGGCTGTGCTCGCGCGCGACCCATTCGCGCCCGCTCGCACCCATGCACTCGCGCTCGCGCGGCGAGCGCATGGCAATGCGCATGATCGCGTCGGCCAGCGCGGGCGCCGACGAATCGCGCGCCTGCTCCACCGCGCCGGACTGGTGCAGCAGCATGGCCACCTCCCCGGGCACGTTGCACGCCACCGGCAACCCCGCCGCGAGGTAGTCGAAGAGCTTGTTGGGGCTCACGCCGTACGAGAAGAGCGGCGCGCTGCGGAGGACCATGAGTCCCGCGTCCGCACGCGCGAGCAGCGCGGGCATCTCCGCCTTGGGCACCGGGTCCAGGAATTCCACTTTCGTGAGCTCGCGCCGATGCGCTTTGGCACGTAGTTCGTCCTTGCTGGGTCCGTCGCCCACCAGGATCACGCGAAAGGGCTGGTCGGCGAGCAGCTCGGCTGCATCGAGCACCGTGTCGAGGCCGTTGGCCGGCCCGTGGGCACCCGCGTAGATCAGCGTGAACGGACCGCGCGATCGCGTACGCGGGACGAACGTGTCGGTGTTCGCGCCGTTGGGGATGTACACCAGCTTGTCGCCGGCGACACCGTGATGCTCGAGGTACTGTGCCACTCCCCGGGCCAGCACGATCACGCGGTCCGCGCGCCTGTAGAGGTAGCGGGCGATGGCACCGAGCATGTAGTAGGGCGGCCCCTTTGACCCGCCGGCGGCGAGCAGGCTTTCCGGCCAGAGATCGCGCACCTCGAAGAGAAATGGCACACCAAGGCGCCGCGCCATGCGATAGCCGGCAAGCGCGGCGAAGAGGTGCGGCGACGAGCCGATGATGACATCCGGCGACGATCCATTCGGGCGCCAGTGCGCGAGCGAGCGCTGGAAGGAAAGCCAGTTGCGCGCGCGATGCCAGTCGTTGCGTTCGTAGGGTGCGGCCCAGAGCCAGAGAAAGTCCACGCCATCAATCTGCTCGCTGATGGCCGCTCGCGCAGCGGCCGACGGGCGGCGCGTGTAGCCGCGGGTATGGAGGTGGAAATCGGACGCGGCAATGGTGACGCGCCAGTTGCGGCAGATGAGCTCGCGGGCGAGCTCGAAGTGGCGGGTGCCGCCGCCGTCGGAGGGGGCGACGGCGAAGTGGTTGATCCAGAGGAGGTGGGGGGGTGGCCCCGCCGTCACCTCCTCCATTTCGCCTCAGCCCTGCCCACCCAGCCCCGACTTTGCTTCGAAAGCAATCGAAGTGGCCGCAGCACGTGGTAGAGAGACCGCAAGTTCGGCGGAAATGACACGGCTGTCACGTCCGCCACTCTCGGTGAGATGACAAGGTGTGCCCACAGACTCAGGCGATCGAGGCGCCTGTCGCGAATACCGAGTTGAAATGCGAGCGCGTCCCCGGCAGAGGAGCTTGTACCGGGCTCACAGAGCAACTGCCGCACGCGAGTCGCCAGGTTGATCGTGGTCGCGTCGTTGTCCCACCCTGGAGGAAGGTCGGCTGGTGGCTTGGCAGACAGCAGATCGGCGGCGATCACGATACCCAGCCGCACCATGCGCCACGTTCCGGTTGCTCGCGCAAGCGCAAAGACATGACTTCCATCAATACGAGGCTCAGCATGGAGCAGTGCCGCAACATCACAGATCCAGTTGAGCTGCGACCACATGTGCTTGGCACCGTGCACGCACAGATAGACGAGCAGTGCCTCAGGGGACAGCGTGTGTACAGGCCGCCCGAAGACAGAAATCGTGTGTGCATTGTGCCATGCCCACGAGCTGTCTAGGTACCCGCGAAAATACCCACGACCAAGCGCCCAGTGCAGCTCGACGACTACGCCATGGGCATCGTGCACGAGCTGCAGATGGTAGTCCGCCGCCAGCAGCGCAGCTCGTGAACCGGACCCGATTGGCAGGGCATTCCGATAGCCAGCGTCTCGAAGCACGGCAAGTGCCCGGTCTCGGTCACGTTCTCGCACTACGAGGTCCAGGTCGAGGAACTCGCGCAAGGTGAT
>DASVWN010000046.1:0-4313 GCA_036393195.1 Gemmatimonadaceae bacterium
GAAGCGTGGGCCGACGCCACGAACGATCCCAGCGAGCTCGCGAGTGCGGAATCACTCGCCGCACGATATCCCGACGAGCCGGGTGCCGAGCTGGCGCTGGCCAAGGCGCTCGCGTGGAATGGGCAGTTTCTCGGCGCAATCCCTCACCTGCGCCGCGCCATTCACCTTGACTCGTCGAGTCTCTCGGGCAGGAGCCCGCGCTGCCTGGCGTGCGACGCCTATGGATTGTTGTTGGCGACGTATGTCAGCGCGGACTCGCTGGGCGCGGCGGATCGCACGGCACGCGAGTGGGTGCGCCTGCAGCCACAATCGCAGCGGGCGTGGTGGCAGTTGATGGACATGCTGGATCGGAAGGGGCGCACCGACAGCGCCCTCGTCGCGGAGCAGACCGTGGAACGCCTGGCACCGACGTCAGCCAGCGATTTCGCGCCGCGAGTTCGCATCGCGCTCAGATCGGGGCGCTTCGGCATCGCGAATCAGATATTGACCGAACAGGCGAGGACCGGCAACCAGACGCGACGCGGCGATGCGCTGTGGTGGCTCGTGATCAGTCTGCGAAACCAGGGCCGGTTGCACGAGGCGCTCGCTACGGCGCGTCGCATGGTGCAGGACGATGCAACAGAGCTGCCGGGATTTACCACGCCCCGCTCGCTGGATGCGGTGTCAGTTGCGCAGGTGCTGTTCGAGATGGGTCGATATCGAGAGTCGGCCGCGCTGTTCGACTCCATCGCCAATTACGACTGGCGTGATTCGCCGGAGTTTCCCGACGTGGCGCCGGGACTCGTGGCGCGTCACCGGATCTGGATGCTGACGCACGTGGCTACGGCGCTCGCGGCCGCGGGCGATACCGGACAGCTCCCGTGGATCATCGACTCGCTCACGGCGTGGAAGACGCACAGTGGGTTCTGGCGCGATCACGTGCTGGACCACTACGCGCGGGGCCTGCTGTTTTCGGCGCGGGGGCGCCCGGCAGACGCGAGCGCCGAGTTCGAGCGCGCGCTGGTCGATCCGGTGAGCGGCTACAGCCGGGTGAACCTGGAGCTGGCCAGGATGCTGCTTGCGCGAAATCAGCCGCGAGAGGCTATCCCGGTGCTGCGCGCCCCGCTTGCCGGGCCCATCGAGTCCACGAACTACTACACGACGCTGACCGAGCTCCATGCGCTGCTCGGCGAGGCGTTCGATCGCGCCGGCGAAGCGGACAGCGCGCTCGCGCATTACGACTACACGCTCGTGGCGTGGGCGCACGCCGACCCGCAGTTTCGTCCGCGCGTGCTTTTGATTCAGCGACGCGTGGCCGCGCTGCGCGGACGGTGACGACAGGCGCAGCCCATGGGGCAGCCCATGGGGCAGCCCCTGTCGTCACCTGCCATCACCTGGGCGGCGACCCGGATTGTGCCACCGGCGTCTGCTCGTTCGCTGTGGGAAACGCGGGAACCGGATACGGACCAATCTTTTCCGCCGTATACTCGCTAGCCCAGAAATCCGGCGGTCCTTGACTATCCGGTACCTTGTTCCGCACCGGCTTGAGCCCGCGCTTGAGGTAGGCCGCAATGTCCCACAGGTCCCGGTCGGGCATGTGCCGCCAGGCGGGCCATGGCATGGGCGGCGCCAGATAGTGCGGATGCTCCGGGAAGTTGCCCACACCCGGCGTGGTCGACGTGACCTCAACATCCGGGGTGTCCTCGGGACGCAGCCCGAAGCGGAGCGCGTTGAAGATCTGCCGCTCGCTGAATCTTCCCAGTCCCGTCAGGTTGTCGGGGGTCAGATTGCGCGGGCGGGTAAGGAAGCACGGCATCGCATCGGGCTTCAGGGCGCAGGGGCCGATCTTGAATTCGGTCAAGGGCGTTTTCATCCCCTGCAACCAGTCGGGTGATGCGGGATCGGCGTCGCCGCCGTGACAGCCTCCACAATCGTGCGTGATGACAAGGTAACGGCCGCGTGCCACCGCATCGTCGCCCGGCGACACGCGACCCGTCGCGGCCGATGCCACGCGGGGTGTGGCCATGATGCGGGGCATGACGAATGCCGCCACGGCAATGAGCACCGCAAGTGCGAGCGACCAGCGACCGGCGCCTGTCTCTCTCATGATCTCCTCCCGCTCATTGGAGTTGAAGTATCCCCATCATCCCCATGTCCTCGTGATCCAGGATGTGACAGTGGTACATCCACTTCCCCGGGAAATCATCAAAGCGCACGATGATGCGCACCGACGAATGCGACGGCACATTCACGGTGTCGAGCCAGTACGGAAACGGCTCGGGCACGCCATCGCGGTCGAGCACCTGAAAGCGGAAGCCGTGCAGATGAAACGGGTGGTCCATCCCGACCAGGTTCTCGATCTCCCAGATCTCCGTCGTGCGGAGGCGAGCCGTGAAATCCACCCGGCCGAGATCCATCATCTTCCCATTGATCATCCCCTGCGTGAGCACCAGCACGCGATGCTCGGCCACGTGCGCGGTATCGAGGGCGGGAACTGCACGCAGCGTCCCGGGAATTTGCACGGTCGGTGCGGATGCGACACCGCTGGTGCGCAGCGACAGCAGGTCGTGCGTTTCATTCCAGTCTGCTGGCCGGGTGTGCGGATCGTAACGATCGTACGGAAGCGTCTGTAGCGGCACGGCGCCGCCCGGCACGCCCGCGCCCCGCACCAACAGCTCCACGCGCTGGGAGTTGGCCAGCAGAACCTCCCGCCTCGGAACTGGCTTCTCGAAGAGACCGGCGCCATGGCCCAACTCCAGCAACTCCTGACCGGGGATGGCGAGGCGGTAGATCCGGGCCGCCGAGGCGTTGATGATCCGCCACCGCTGCACCTCACCTGCACGGATGTCCACGGTGGGAGCGAGCTGCCCATCGACGAAGAGCAAGTTCCCCTCTCGCCCATTCTCGGCGTCCACTTCCGCCTGCGCGGAGTGCACGTCGGGGAAATCGGCGGCGCCGTCGGCGCGGAACCGATTGTCCGAGAGAATCAGCAGCTTCTCGGAAATTGACGCTGGCAACGGATCGTCCTGCGCGCGCACGATGATCGCACCGAAGAGACCCATCGCCACCTGGTAGCCCGCGCGACGATCGGGGTGCGGATGATACCAGTACGTGCCCGCGGTACCTGGGGCGATGTCGAACACGTAGTCATGTTGATGCCCCGGCATCACGGGATCCAGCGGACTGCCATCCGCGCTCGCCGGGATGTGCAGCCCGTGCCAGTGGACGGTGGTCGGCTCCGGCAGCGAATTCCGGAAGTGCACGATGACATGATCGCCCTCATGCACGTCCAGCGTTGGCCCCGGCACCCGACCGTTGTACGCGAACACATCGCTCGTGGTGCCCGGAACGAGCGACAGGCGCCCCGGTGCAGCGGTAAGCGACACCTCGACCGTATGCGGCAGCCGGGACGTGTTCGCGAGCACAGGCGGCTCCGCGAGCGCTTCATGAGAGAGCACGACGCGCCCGCGACCGGAATGCTTCTCGCGCGGAGTGGCATTCGGAAATGTCAAACAGACGGCTGCTGCCAGTAGCGGCAGCCTGCGTCTCACGTCGCGCATCTTCCCGACCGGAATGTGGCAGGCGATACAGTTGCGCTTGCTGTGGATTTCCGCAAGACCAGACACGCGGCAGTTTCGCACCCTGCTACCGGATCGCGCGAACAGAGCACGGCAACGGCTCAGCCACCACTGGTGGCTGAGCCGTTGCCGTGCTCTGCCGTCCCGTTCCCGGGCGACCCCACACTACTGATACATGACGAACACGGGCCGTGGTGTGAGGCCCAGCACCTGCTCCGGCGTAAGGATCGGCTTGTCATTCTTGTAGAACAGCTTGAAACCGGTGAATTGCACCGCCTCATCTTCCACGTAGTGCTGGTATGAGCTGCGCTTGAGGTGGGGAGCACCGAAGCCATCCATGTCGATCACCAGTTGCACGCGCGGGTCCAGCCTGATCTGCGCGCGGTTGGTCAGCATGGGCCGCGTGAAGCGGTGTACGATCAGCATCTTGGGAGGGAGCTGATACTCGCTGACGAGCCGCGCGAGCGTGTCCACGGCCACATTCACCTGCGCGGCATCGAGCGTGCCGATCACGGTGCCCGGCTTCTTCCCATTCTTCATGGCGAATTCCGGATCGAGCGCCAGGTGCACATTCGGCTTCCGGAGCCACGGAATGAGGGGCTTCAGCTCGGAGGTCACGTCGCTGTGCCCCACCTGGATGTCGAGAATCAGGAGATAGCCCTCGCGCTCCGCCCATCCGGCCACCTTGTCGACGAGTGCATCCGGCATGCGCAGGCGATACTTGCCGTCGCGACCCGGGCTTCCCTGAGCAACGGT
>DASVWN010000047.1:0-10380 GCA_036393195.1 Gemmatimonadaceae bacterium
TGATCCGCGGCGCCAGCAGGTGCGGGCTGTCCGGCGCGTCGGTCGCGAGTCCGCTCGGATGGTACGACGCCGACGCGGCGACGCGCTCGGGGAAGTGACCCGCGGCGGCGAACGAGAGCCGGCCGCCCATGCAGTAGCCCGTTACACCGATCGCGCCGGCACGCACCGCGGGCTGCGCATCCAGGTACGCCAGGAACGCGGTCGTGTCGCGCATGATGTTCGCGATGCTCGCCGTCGGCCGCACCTCCTTCATGAAATACTCGCGCGACACCGGATCCGTAAACAGCGTTTTCGCGTCGAACGACGTGGGGCCGATGCGGTAGAAGAGATCCGGCAGCATCACGAAATAGCCGGCGCTCGCCATGCGCTCGCCCATGTCGAAGAGCGCCGGCCGGATGCCAAT
This sequence comes from Gemmatimonadaceae bacterium, assembly GCA_036393195.1. Taxonomy (GTDB): domain Bacteria; phylum Gemmatimonadota; class Gemmatimonadetes; order Gemmatimonadales; family Gemmatimonadaceae; genus JADGGM01. The sequence continues at coordinate 404 of DASVWN010000047.1, forward strand.
GCCATCCATGTAGAACAGCACGCCCGGCCACGGCCCATCGCCGCTGTCGGGGCGGAAGAGGTGCGTGGGACAGCGGCCGTCCTGCGTGTCAAGCTGGATCGTTGCGTGTGACATCGTTTCGCTCCAGAAGGGGCAGCCCAAGGGGCAGCCTCTTGGGCTGCCCCTACAGTGTCGGGTGCTTGAGGTGGAACCCGGTGGCCTGCTGGTATGCGTGCGCCAGCGCCAGCATCTTCGCCTCGCCGAACAGATCGCCGAGGAACGTGAGCGACACCGGCGTGCCATCGGGATTGAAGCCGTTGGGGACGATCACCGCCGGATGGCCGGTGAGGTTCGTGACCGTGAGCTGTATGCCGCCGGTCGGTGCCACGATCACGTCCACGGTGGACATGAGCTTCCGCATGGCCTCCATGGCCTGTGTGCGCAGGCGGTTCGCGTTCACGTACTCTACCGCCGGTATGAATCGCGCCACACGGAACGTGTTGGGCCACGCGCCTTCATCCTGCTGCACCATCTCCCGGTCACGCCCCGAGCGCGTGAGCTCGTCGAACGCCGCGGCAGCCTCGGCCTGCAGAATCAGCGTCATGGCGCGCCAGGGAAATTCCGGCAGCTCCACCGGCATGAGGTTCACGCCGAGCTTGCGCAGCACGCCCAGTGCCGCGTCGTCGAACGCCTTGGTGCGATGCCGCTCGGTCTGGTCGAATGCGCTCTTGAGATAGCCCACGCGGAGACTCGATGGTTTCACCGTCGCATCCCAGTTGAACGCGGCATCGTGCACCGTGCCGTCCTTTCCATCGGGACCGCGAATGGCATCCAGCACGAGCGCACAATCCTCCACGCTCCGGCACAGCGGCCCGAGCTTGTCCATGCTCCACGACAGCGCCATGGCGCCGGTGCGCGGCACTCGGCCGAATGTCGGGCGGCAGCCCGTGACGCCACACCGCGTGCTCGGCGACGAAATGGACCCCAGCGTTTCGCTCCCCACGCCGAAACCCACCAGCCCCGCCGATGTCGCGCTCGCCGGTCCCGCGGAGGAACCGCTCGACCCCTGGTCGGCCTTCCACGGATTGCGCGTCATGCCGCCGAACCACACGTCGCCCATGGCGAGCGCGCCGAGCGAAAGCTTGGCCACGAGTACCGCGCCCGCGGCGTCGAGCCGCTGCACCACCGTGGCGTCCTCGTCGATGGTCTGCGTCTCGTACGGCTTCGCACCCCACGTGGTGGGATATCCCTTGACCGCCAGCAGATCCTTGGCACCCCATGGGATCCCATGCAATGGCCCGCGATACTTGCCGTGCGCGATCTCCGCGTCGGCGGCCTTCGCCTGCGCCAGCGCGCGCTCCTCGGTGAGCGTGACCACGCAGTGCAGCACCGGGTCGTACTTCTTCAGGCGCGCCAGGTACATCGTCGTGAGCTGGGTGGACGTCACCTTGCGCCGCCGTACCAGATCCGAGAGCTGCGTCACGGGCAGGAAGGCAAGCGCCTCCGGATCGGATGGCACATCGCTCAGCGACACGCGGCCTCGCACCATGCGACGCTGCTTCGTGTCGAGCACCACGCCCGGCAGCACCGCGTTGAAGCTCACCGCGGGCGCCACCGCATTGGGAAGCACGACCGCGTGCAGCGCCTCGATCAGCTTCTCCTGCGCCTTGAGCCCGTTCACCATGAGCTGGCGTTCGTCATCCGCAAACGTGAGACCCGCGAGCTCCTCGGCGCTCGCGATCGTCGCCGTGGTGATTTCCTCGCCGCGCGACGCATGCGCCCACAGGAGGCCGGGCAGCAGCGTGCCGCCAAGCCCGATGCTGGCGAAGTAGCCGACGAAGGCGCGCCGGTCGTAACGAGAACGTTCGGTGATGTCGGTCATGGCGGGAGTGATGGGCAACGCGGTCCGGTTACTGCCGCGCCGGCGCCGCCGCGCTGCTCCCGACCGTGAACAGTCCATCCGGCAGCGCCGGATCGGCCTTGATGTCGCGATACTCCTCGCGCTGCACCAGCTTGCCGCCCGAGTACGATTCGACGGTCGGCGCGATCCACCCGCCGCCCAGCCGCTGATAGTCATCGAAGCGCGTGTCATCCATCTTCGTGGAATCCGCGCGCGACGGTTCGAGCAGTCGCACGAAGAGCAGGCGCTCCTTGTCCACCCAGAACTGCTTCGAGCGCAGATCACCGGCGTTGGCGCCCACCACGTACACCTTTCTCCCCTTCCACGTGTCCTCGTGCACCGGCGCGAGGTTGAACCCCTCTGCGCGCAGCACCTCCATCGTGCGCTCCGGCGATTGGCCGTACACGTCGAAGCCGAGGATGAGGAGCGGATTGCGCCCCGCCACGCGCCGCAGCACGCTGTCACCGCGCGTGACGAAAATGCTGTCGTTGGCGAAGATGATGGAGCGGCCGCCGGGACGCGGCGCGATGTCAATGCGGAGTCGCCCCGGCACGGCCGCGGACTCGTACCAGGTTTCCACGACCATCGTGTCCGCGGGCGTGCGGCGCGTGGTCTTCTGCGTGAACGTGAGCGTGTGGTACCACGTGCTCTGGTACTTGTCGTGCATCGCGCGCACCACCTGGTCGCCGGACGTGAACGACTGCGCGGCGGCGCGGCCCGGTGATGCCGCAAGCACGCACAGCGCGCCGAGTGCAGCGGCAAACGAAGAGGAACAACGTGCGGTCATACGTACTCCATTCATCCGTGGTGTCCCGTAAGGGTCAGACCCCTTACGCTGGATCCCGGGACGCTGGTTTCGCCCCCAGGCTTACGGCAGTACCCGCTGAACGTAGCTCAGGAAATGCTCCACGAGAATGACGTGCGGTGCGGAATAGCTTGCGCTCGCCCCGGTCTCGGGGCGCAGCATGAGGAAACGCCGGCCATCTGCCGACACGTCGTAGCTGGCGTGTCCGGCGGTCGCAATGAATCCGACCGTCGAGAAGAGGCGCGTCGTCCCCAGCACGGCGAAGTCGGGCGTGATACGCACGCGCGCCGCCATCATCTCGTTGGCGGCGCTGATGAAGTAGAGCTCATCGCCCCTGGCGCTCCAGTGCGGCACCGTGCCACCATCGGTCGACAGTTGAATCTTGCCCGTTCCGGTGTTCGGGAACGGCCGCACGTACACCTCCGGCCGGCCGGTCTCGTTCGAACTGTAGGCGAGCCAGCGGCCATTGGGAGAGAGCGCGGGAGCGAGCTCCTGAAACCGCGTGGCGACCATCGGCCGCCAGGTCGTGTCCACGCCGATCTGCAGCGCCATGATATCGCCGTCGCCCGGAGTGGTGGTCTCGGTCTGCGCCACGATCCAGTGGCCGTCCGGTGATTCCTGTCCCTCCGCAATCAGTTCGGGGGACAGCTTCGCGTTCGGATTGGCGTGCCCCCGACCCTGGACCTGCGTGGCGGGTGCACTGCCGTCGGCGCGCTGGCGGAAGAGGGACGATGGGCCGCTTCGACTCGACACGAAGATGATGTCGCGGCCATCGGGCGACCACGAGGGGCGGCGGTTCTGCTCGCCTTCGGTTGTCAGGCGTGAGAGTGGACCAGTGGGAAGCTGCTTCACCCAGATGTCTTCGGTCCGGTTCGTCGATCCCGCCGATGGCGCGTTCTCGTCAATGGCAAGTCTGCTACCATCGGGCGAAAGCGCGACCGCTGCCGCGAACACATCGCCCCAGGCCGGATCGACCTTCGACGTCGCGCCGTCGCGCGCCACCCATACCGGTTCGACGCCGGTGATGCCGCCTCCTGTCGCGTAGAGCAGGGACCCATCGCGTGCCAGCGCGAGATCGGCCGCGCCGAACGGGCCGATATCCAGGTTGCGCGCGATCACTACCGGTGTGCCGGTCAACGCCAGCCGGCCGAGATCGAATCGCGACGCCATCAGTGTGCCGTCGGCAAGGACGTACAGCAGATAGCCCGCCGGCGAATACCGCGCCATCGTAGCGGTCACAAGGCGCTTGCGCGCGTGCGTTTTCCCGTCGACCACGTCGATGGAGTACTTGCTCACGTCCTCGCCCGTGTGACGGACGCGGAAAATCACGCCGCGCCCGTTGGGGAGCGCCTGCGGCCACGCCACTCCGATCTCGTTGTGCAGCGTGTCGAGAGCGGCAACCACCTGGCGGCCGGTCCCGTCCGGGCGGATGCGGGAAATCGTCGTGGCGCCGTCGAAATAGATGTAGCCATCGTCCGCCCAATCGCAGCCGCCACCGGATATCGAATCGCTGATCACCACGCGCGGTGTGCCCCCAGTGCGGGGTACGACGCGAAGCGAGAAGGGTGTGGTCGTCAGATAGGCGATGAACTGGCCGTCGGGCGAGAAGACCGGTGAGGATGCGCCGGCCGTACCGGCGAGCGGCATTGCTATCAGCGAGTCGAGCGCGCGCACGAATACTTCCGCCGTCCCGGCGGGCCCGGTGCCGGAATAGGCAAAACTGCGACCGTCAGGACTCCATGCCAGCCGGACGCCGCCGGTTGCCGCCAGCGTTTCGTTCGCACCTAGCGCGAGATCGAAGCGATTGACGTTCGTCGTGTCCGGCGCATGGAATGTCCGGATCGCCAACGCAACGGCGACGACGGCGATCACGCCCAGTGCAGCAATGATCGGCAGGGCATGACGCTGCAGCCAGGTGGTCGTGCCGGCTCGCGGCGGCCGGAGCCGTCCCGCCGCGGTGGACGCCAGCGCCTCGGCGAACGCCGCCACGGTGGCGAAACGATCGGCCGGAAGTTTCTGCAACGCGGTGTGAATCGCCTCAGCCACCTGAATCGGGACCGCTCGTCGCAGCGACGTGACCGTGGCCGGTTCGGCGGTCAGCACCTTGGCCACGATCGCCTGTGCGGTCGGCCCGCTGAATGGTGGCTCGCCGGTGAGCATTTCGTAGGCAACGCAACCGAGTGCGTATTCGTCGCTGCGCGCATCGAGCTCGCGTTCGCCCATCGCCTGCTCGGGTGACATGTACTGCGGTGTGCCCAGCGACATCCCGGTTTCCGTCATGCGGGTGCCGGCCTTGCTGGCGGCCAATGCGATACCGAAATCGGCGACGAGCGCACTGCCGTCGTGCAGCAGGATGTTCTCGGGCTTGATGTCGCGATGGATCACGCCGTGGCGGTGAGCGTAGTCGAGCGCGGCGGCCACTTCGGTCGTGATTCGTATCGCGTCAGCTATCGGCAGTTGCTTCTCGCGGGTGAGCCGTTGGCGCAGTGAAATCCCTTCCACGTACGGCATGACGTAGTACAGGGCGGTGAGCGATCCGTTCAGCCGTGCCACGCCCGAGTCGAAGAGCGGCAGGATGTGCGGATGCTGCAGATTGGCCGTGGTCCTGATCTCGGCCAGGAACCGTTCGGCGCCGATCACCGCCGCGAGCTCGGGGCGCAGGACTTTCACCGCGACCTTGCGGTCGTGCCTGATGTCGTGCGCAAGATAGACGGTGGCCATTCCGCCCTGCCCCAGCTCGCCCTCGATGCGGTAGCGGTCGGCGAGACTGGCGGTGAGCGCGGCCGGCGCGGATGCGAGGTCGCTCATTGCCGTACTGTCACGACGGGATCCGGCATGGGACGGGCGGGAGTCTTTGGCATGGGCTCATGGGCGGGAGCGAATATGAGAACCGGCGCGACACCGGGGAAGGTGCGGCGGCGCCGTTCGCTCTGGCCCCTCCACTGGCAAACGCGTGTCGATCGCGCATATTCGGAGCGCCGAGAGCACCGCCGTCCGGCTCACCTCCATTCTCGCAGAGGTCCCCATGTGCGGAATCACCGCGGTGCTCTCGAGGCGGTCGTCAATCGACCCCCGCACAATGCACGCCGGCATGAAATCGCTGCATCACCGCGGGCCCGACGGGCACCAGTGCTGGATGGCGAGCGACGGACGTGCCGCGCTCGGCCACACCCGGCTGTCGATCATTGACCTCACCACCGGCGACCAGCCGATCTCGAACGAGGATCGGACCATTCACATCGTGGTGAATGGCGAGTTCTACGACTTCGAGCGCATGCGCTCCGAACTGCAGGCGCGCGGCCACCGGTTCAGCACGAAATCCGACAGTGAGATCGCGCTGCACCTTTACGAAGACTACGGCCCCGAATGCCTGCATCATCTTCGCGGCGAGTACGCCTTCGTCATCTGGGATGAGCGCAACCAGCGCCTGATCGCGGGGCGCGACCGCTTCGGCGTCAAGCCGCTCTTCTACGCCGAGCACGACGGTGCACTCTATCTGGCCTCGGAGGTGAAGGCGCTCATCGCGATGGGCGTGCCGGCGCGCTGGAGTCCCGAGGCGGTGTACGCGGGCGCGTTCGTCGTGCCGGCCGAGCGGACACTCTTCCACGGCGTGAATGCCGTGCCGCCCGGTCATTTCCTGCGCGCCACGCGCGAAGGGCACCGCGCGCATCAGTACTGGGACGTGGACTATCCGCGCGACGATGCGCCGCAGACACCACGAACCGACGCCGAGTACATCGCGGGGTTTCGCGCCGTGCTCGAAGACTCGGTCAGGACCCGACTCCGCGCCGACGTGCCGGTGGGCTGCTACCTGAGCGGCGGCATCGACTCGTGCGCGGTGCTTGGCCTCGCGTCACTGCATCATGACGGCCCCGTGCGCGCGTACACGCTCACCTTCGACGGTCCGCAGTACGATGAGAGCGTGATCGCGCAGGAGATGGCGCAGCACGCCGGCGCGATCTACCAGCCGATCCCGATGAAGCAGGCCGATCTCGCGATGAACTTTCGCGCGGCGGTCATCCAGTCGGAAATCCCGTTCATCAACGGGCATACCGTCGCCAAGTACATGCTGAGCGGCGCGGTGCGGGAGAGTGGTTACAAGGTGGTACTCACCGGCGAAGGATCGGATGAGATTCTCGCCGGCTATCCGCACTTCCGGCGCGACATGCTGTTGCACCACACCGCCGGCCAGGATCCCGACGAGACCAGCCGGCTGCTGCGTGATCTCGTCGAGAACAACCAGGTCTCGCGCGGACTGCTCCTGCCCGAGGGTGACGCGGACACCGGAGCCGTCTGCACCACACTGCTCGGATTCGTTCCATCATGGCTCGAAGCCATGAGCGGGACCGCGGCCCGAATGCGCGGCCTGATGCGCGATGATTTCATCGCGCCGCAGCGCGGCGTCGACGTCATCGGAACGCTGCTCGCGTCGCTCGATGTCGAACGCCACCTGAAATGCAGGAACGCCGTGCATGCAGCGCTCTACCTCTGGGCCAAGACCGTGCTGCCGCACTACATCCTGTCGAATCTCGGCGATCGCATGGAGATGGCGCACTCGGTGGAGGGACGCGTGCCGTTCATGGATCACCATGTGGCCGAGTATCTGCAGCGCGTGCCCGTGTCGCTCAAGATCCGCGGCATGACGGAGAAGTACATCCTGCGCGAAGCGGTGCGGGACGTGGTTACCAGGACCGTGTACGAACGCCAGAAGCATCCCTTCCTGAGTCCGCCCGCGACGCTGCATCCTTCGGAGCCATTGCACGCGCTCATGCAGGATACGCTACGCAGCTCGGCGGCGGCGAACGTGCCATTCCTGGATCAGCGGAAAATCGTGGCGGCGCTCGACGACGTCGCACGGGCTGGCGCGGACTTCGGACAGCAGGTCGTGATGGATCAGGTGCTGACGCTCGCGTTGAGTTTCGTCTTCATGCACGAGGGACTCGGGATGTCGGCCTAGTGGGAGGCGGCAGTGATCCGTAATCATATCTCGGCGCTGTAGACGATGAATCCGGCGTGGCTGGCCACCTTGTCATACAGGAGACGCCCCGCCGCATTCGAGTGCTGCGTCTGCCAGTAGACCCGGCTGATGCCCGCGGATCGTGCCTGTTCGAACACCGCCTGGATCAGGGCTCTCCCGATCCCCCGGCCACGCTCGGCCGGCGCTGTGAACAGATCCTGCAGATAACAGGTCGGCTCGATTCTCGTGGTGCTTCGATGAAAGAGATAGTGAGTGAGACCGAGAAGCCTGCCGGCATCTTCCGCCACAAGCGCGAACACCGGCTCCGCGGGGTCGAAGAAGCGGCGCCAGGTGGTCTCCGTTATTTCATTGGGAAGAGCGGTTGGTCCGGACCTGCCGTAGAAGGCATTGTATCCGTCCCAGAGCGGCTTCCAGCCGGCATGGTCCGATTGTCGGACCGGGCGAACGAGAACTGAATCGGGCTTGATCATCCAGCCGGAACAGGATAGTGAAAAAAGGGCTCAGACCATTCCTGGTTCAGCATCTCTACCAGGGTCACACCCCAGGCGCCAGTGTCGCCCGGCTCACCCGCGCCCGCCGGCGCCGCTCCCCCGACAGCAGCAGCGCCACGCCAACCAGGTTCGCGCCCACCACGACCGCGATGATCTTCACCGCGAAAATCTGCCAGCTCGCGACATCGATGATGGGCAGCACGGACAGCACGACGTACAGCACGGTGATCGCGAACCCGGTCGCAGCCACGACCTTGAGCCACACCGGCACGCGCACGCCCAGCCGCCGCAGCCCGAAGATCGGAATCGCGAACATCGCCAGGTAGCTCAACGCATAGAGAATCCCTGCCGCGTTGTCGAGCAGTTGGAAGCTCTCCTGCAGCCCCACGCCAATGAGGCTCACCAGCGCGAGCGCGAGCGTGATCGCGCCCACGAAGACGACCGAGTTCACCGGCGTCCGAAATCGCGGGTGCAGTCGTGTGAACCAGCCGGGCACCATCCCGTCCCACCCGGTGACCATGGGCAGCCGCGTATTGCCGGTAAAAATATAGTTCACGTCGGCCACGTGTCGCACGAGCAGCAGCAGCGCGAGCAGCGGCACGATGAACTCGGCGATGCCGAACGACCCGAGCCCCGCGAGTAGCGCCTGCGGGATGGGACTGATGAGGTCAATGCGACTGGCGGGCACCACCGCCATGACGGCGCTCGTGCCGATGATGAACATCACGGCGATGAGCGGCGTGGCGAGTATCACGGAGCCGCGAATGGAGCGCAGCGGATTGCGGCATTCCCCAGCGAGAATGGCAACGGACTCGAGCCCGCTCAGCGCGCCCACCGCCATCTTGCCGAATATATTGAGGCTCAGCACTGACGCCGCGGGCAGCGTGGCGGCGAGCGGATGATAGCTCGCGATGGTGCCGCGCCGGAGCGCGAAGTACGGCATGGCGATGAGCGCGCCGAACACGATGAGCTGCATCGCGCCGCCTGCGTTGTGCACCCACTTGCCCACGCGCAGCCCCACGGTGCCCACGAGCATGAGCCCGACAATCAGCGCCACGGTGACGCCCGCGTCGTACCACTTGTTGTTCGCCAGCCACAGCCAGTGCGGGCCGAGCACGTACACCAGCGTGTTGGCCACCGCTACGCCGAACGCCGAGATGAGGATCACCATGAACGCCCACACGTTCCAGGCGACCATGAAGCCGGTGCGCTCGTTGAACCCGGCCTTGGCCCACTGATACAGTCCGCCCTCGAGCGGCATGAGCCGGTTGAGGTAGATGACGACGGCGGCCTGCGGCAGGTAGAACAGCAGGATGGCGAGCACCCAGTAGGCGATCTGCGACGTGCCGAGCTTGGCGGCCGCGCCCACCCATCCGGATCCCACCACATAGAGGATCTGGGTGAGGACGAGGTCGCCGAGCCCGAGCTCGCGGCGAAAACCGCGACTCCGGTCTGCGACGTCGCCAACGGCGCTCACGCCCTCGTCGAGTGCGCGCTCCGCCATGTGTGTCACCCGCTGTCGGGAGTGGGGCTCTTATTCTACCTGCCGGCCCATGTGGCGTCGAATGACGCGACCGGCGAAACGACACTCGCGAATGCCGGCGGACAGTTGCGCTGCTGGTTCAGGATTTCCTGGCGCTCCAATCCTCTACCGTAAGGCCCGGTACGCGAATCATGTGCTCTACGTCGGCCGTCACCAGAGTCCCGCGGACCGCCAGCGCGTGGGCGGCAATGGCGGCGTCGAAATCCTCGATGCGCTTGCCGCCCCGTTCGAGCACGGCCTTGATGGTTCCGAACGCGGCGCTTACCGCATCGGTCCATTCC
>DASVWN010000048.1:0-22329 GCA_036393195.1 Gemmatimonadaceae bacterium
CGTCGCGGCAACCGGACAGACAGAAGTGATCCGTGCCGGTGCGACCCCGCCTTCCGTGCGGCACGACGAGCACGTCCCGGCGGGCGGTGTCATGCCGCCGGGAGCCGTCATGATGCATCCCGACAAGGGCGACGCGAAGTCGGCGAAGCAGGGCGAGGCGCTCTTCAGCTCCCTGAACTGCGACGGGTGTCACGGCGGCGGCGCGACGGGGTGGGTGGGACCAAGCCTGGCGGACGGGCGGTGGCGCTACGGCGGCAGCGATGCAGCGATCTTCCAGTCGATTTACTACGGGCGCCCGCACGGCATGCCGGCGTATGGCGGAATCGCGAACACGGAAGCGGTGTGGAAGCTGGTGACGTACGTGCAGTCGCTGCAGCCGCCGGAGGATGTGCCGACGGAAGCGTGGAAGTGATGCGACGGCAAGTCACCGTGCCCTCGCGTCGCGTATGGAAGCATGATCGGAAGGCGGAGTCTCCCTCAGCCTGGCACGCGTCGACCCTCCACGGCACCAGAGCAGATGGCGGCGCAGCCCAGGCATTTCATGACTGGCAGCTTGCCGTCGGCTTCTGCGTCGTGGCGGGAAATTACGATGGCGCGATGTATGGACTGCTGAAGCCCATGCAGCATCGATTTCCTGGCCGTTGCCCGAGCCGTCCAGTTGGACTAGATTTATGATCCATATGGACCTCACCAACCGCCGCCCATGAGCCGCTACCCCGCCCTCGAAACCGTCGTCGCCACGCTCGGCGGACGACGCGTGCTGCGCGTGCAGATCAGCACCATCGCGCAGCTCAGTGCGCTCGTGCTGCGCGGCCTGCCGCTGCAGAGCCTGCGCCGCGTGAGCGCACACTATCCCGCCGCCGAGCGCGCACGCGTCGAGCGGCTCGTCGCGCCGCGCACCACGCTGCTCCGGCGCGAACGCTCCGGCATCCTCAGCCCCGAAGAGAGCGAACGGCTCGAACGCATGGCGCGCGTGACCGCCCTCGCCGAGCACGTGCTGGAGTCGCAGGCCGAAGCGCAGCAGTTCCTCACCACGCCGCATCCGCTGCTGGACGGCCGCGCGCCGATCGACGTCGCGGTGAGCGACCTCGGTGCACGGCGCGTGGAGGATGTACTCTGGCGTCTCGAGTTCAGCCTGCCCGTCTGAGCGCGTGCCCGTCGTCTATCGCGTCGCGAAGAAGCGGCACGCCCTGTACGATGTCGCCGGGGCGGTGCGCGTCGGCGGGCGCTGGACCTCGCCGGGCGTGAGAGTCATCTACGCGGCGGAGCACTATGCCACGGCGATCCTCGAAATCCTGGTGCATCGCGGCCGGCTGGCGCTGCCCGGTCCGCATCACGCCGTGCGGATCGCCATTCCCGATGACCTCGCGATGGAGGTGCTCGATCCGCGAGCGCACGCTGGCTGGGATACCGAAGGATCGTCCGTCGCCCGCGCCGCCGGCGATGCGTGGGTCGCCGAAGGCCGCACGGCGGTGCTCATCGTCCCCTCCGTACCGGGGCAGCCCGAGGAGTGGAACTATATTCTGAATCCCGCGCACCGGGATGCGTCGCGCATCAGGCCGCAACGTCCCTTCGACGTGGTGTGGGATGGCCGGCTGTTCGGGCCGCCCACCGTGCCGCGTCCCTCAGGCCGGTGATCCGGGAGACGCCGCGAGCACCTCGTAGTGCGTGACGAACGGCTCGCGCTCGAGCAGATAGTCATCGTCCTCCGGATAGTACCGCGCAACCGTGTAGTCTTCCCCGGCGAACGCCTTGATGGCCTCCACCGACTCCCAGTACGTCAGCAGCAGGAAGTGCGTCACGCCCTGATCGGTGCGGCGCAGCACGTGCACGCCGCGATTGCCCGGCGTGGACGCGTATTCGCTGAGACCGGTGCGGAGCAGATACGCGTAATAGGCATCCGATTGTTCAGCGGGTACGCGCCCGTGCCAGGTTCGTGCGATCATGATGACTCCGTCGGGGAAGACCGTGCCCGTCGCGCCCGACCAGCGGCGCTCCGGGCCCGCATCCATCAATTCTCGATCCGGTAGATCTCCCGCTTTCCCCGGTCCACGAGATCGTGATACCCCTTCATGATCTCTTCCAACTGCTTCATGTCGTCCGATGATCCGGGGGGAGTCGCCATCATCTGCTCGAACGCCTGCAGGTCCGGCACTTCCAGTTCCGCCACGACCGTCCAGAAGGCCTCGGCGCAGAAATCGGTCATGATGCGCATGCGCGGCATCCCCTGCTTCTCACTCAGCTTCGACATCGCGATGAACTTCTCGACCATCGGGCGCACCTTGCCCGGTTTGCAATACATGATCTCCCGGATCAGAAACATGGGAAGCTCCGCGTGAATCGTGAATGGCGTTGGCCGGTTGACGCGACCCGGCGCTGAGCAGACCGGCCTGTGGGCGCACCCGCCTGGCGGCCGTGCAGAAATTGACTCCGGGCCCGGGCACGTCAAGAGCCGCCCGCGCAACATGCGTTCCAGCCGGCGCGGTGGCCGTCTCGCCCATACCTTGACATCCGACAACAGCAATCCCATTCTTGTTGTCGGATGTCGAGGTATTCACCCGGGCCGGGACCACCGCATGAACGACCGCGCCGATCTGCTCCAGGGCACGCTGGACCTCCTGATCCTCAAGACGCTCATCCTGGGTCCGCTGCATGGCTGGGGCATCTCCAAACGCATTCGCCAGCTCTCGAGCGATGTGCTGGACGTCGGCCAGGGCAGCCTCTACCCCGCCCTCTACCGCCTCGAGGATCAGGGACTCATTCGCGCCGAATGGGGCATAAGCCCTGAAGGACGGCGCGCGAAGTTCTACACGCTCACCGCGGCGGGAAAGAGGAAATTTGCCACGGAGCGCTCCGAGTGGCGGCTCTTTTCCGGCGCCGTGGATCGGGTGCTCAAGGCCACGTGAATCTCGCGGAGGGTCGGATGCGCCAGTGGCTCACCCGGATCGCGCGCCGCGTTCGCGCGCTCATCCATGAAACGGCGCTCGAGCGGGAGCTCGACGCCGAGATGCAGCATCACGTCGCAATGGAGGCGGACGATCTGATGCGAACGCAGGGGCTCGAGCCGGACGAAGCGCGGCGTCGCGCGCTCGTCGCATTCGGCGGAGTCGAGCGATACAAGGAAGCACATCGCGATGCGCGCGGTGTTCGCTGGATCGGCGAACTTGTGCAGGACGTGCGCTATGCGGTGCGCAGTCTGATCCGGGCGCCGGCGTTCTCCATCTCGGCCGTACTCGTGCTCGCGCTGGGCATTGGCGCCAGTGCAGCCGTGTTCAGTGCGGTGGATGCAGTACTCCTCACGCATCTCCCGTATCCGCACGACGACCGCCTCATCCGCATCTACGAGCAGAACTCGCCGACCAACCGGTGGGGCCTCTCCCAGGTCGACCTGGAGGCGATCGAACACCAGGGGCACACGCTGTCCGCTGTGGGCGGTGTGCGATGGCTCGACGTGACTGTGTCGTCGGGCGTCAACCTGGATCGTGCCCGCGCGGGTTTCGCGACCTCCGGCTTCTTCCGCGCACTCGGTGTCCGGCCTGTGCGCGGCCGCCCTATCGAGCCGAGGGATGAGCGTGCCGGTGCGCCAGCGGTCGTGCTGGTGAGTCACACGTTCGCCATGCGAACGTTCGGCGGTGATGCGAACGCGGTTGGACGCACGATAACCATCGACGGCACAGCGAGCACGATCGTGGGCGTGCTGCCGCCGGGCGCGAACGCGCTGGCGGGGCTGCACGCCGAAATCTGGCCCGTGCTGCATTTCGAACCGCCCACGCGCCGGGGGCCATTCGGGCTTCTCGTAGTCGGACGACTGGCCGACGGGGCGTCGCTCACCAGCGTGCGGCGCGAGCTGGACGCCATCAGCGTCGCGCTTTTCGACGCGTGGCCGAGCTTCCAGGATCGCGTCGCACGCCTGACGCCGGTTCCGTTGCGCGAGGCGATTCTCGGCAACGCCGGCCACACGCTGGGCATGCTCGCGGCGGCAGTGGCGCTCGTGCTGCTCATTGCCGTCGCGAACGTGGCGAGCTTGATGCTCGTGCGCGCCACGGGGCGCTGGCGCGAGGTGGTGTTGCGAACGGTGCTCGGCGCAACACGCGGCCGACTGGTCCGGCTGCTCGTGACAGAGAGTCTCGTACTGGCGGGCACCGGCGCGGTGGCGGGAATCGGTGTGGGCGTCGCCGGCCTCGGGGTGCTCAAGGCCATCGGACCCACCGTGCCGCGGCTGGACGCGGCCCAGCTCGATGCGCGCGCAATCGCGTTCGCCATTGGACTGGCGCTGGTGGCCGGCATCATTGTTGGAGCGTATCCGGTGCTGCTCCTCCTCGGGCGCGATGCGGCGCCGGCATTGCGCGACGGCGATCGTACCGTCGGCGCCGGCCGGCACACTCATGCAATCCGCAGCGCGTTCGTGGTGGCCGAGTTCGCGCTGGCGCTGCCGGTCCTCGCCGGTGCAGCCCTGCTGCTCAACAGCTTCATGCGGCTCCAGCGGGTCAATCCGGGATTCGATCCGGCGCACCTCGTCGCGTTGCGAGTAGCGCTGCCGTCCGCGCGCTACGCGAATGATTCGGCAATAGCCGCATATTGGGCGCGAGGGTTGCCGCTCGTTCGCAGTGTTCCCGGCGTTGTCCAGGCAGCGCTGGGCGAGGCGATGCCGCCGGATGAGGTGATGAACATCAACAATTTCGACCTGATCGAGCATCCGGTGCCGCCGGGCGGCGCGCAGCCGACGGCGCCGTGGGTGATGGTCGGTCGCGACTATTTCAGGGCGCTCGGCGTTCCCCTGCTCGATGGCCGTCTGTTCACTCCCTCTGACACGGGTGCGGCGCCGGTGGTGATCGTGAGCCGCGCATGGGCCGAGCACTATTTCCCGGATGGCACGGCCATTGGCCAACGGCTCGTGTCGGGCGGCTGCACCACCTGTCCGTTGACGACGGTCGTGGGCATCGCAGGGGACGTGAAGTATCAGGGGCTCGGCGCGTCCGCGGACGCGGTATACGAGCCGCTCACGCAGGGATGGTCGCACGATCTCAACCTCTTCGTGCGCACCTCGGGTGCACCGCAGCCGGTGGTGGATCGCGTGCGTGCGACGCTGCGCTCCCTGGATCCGGGGATTCCGCTGGATGAGGTCGTGCCGTTGGAGGATCGCGTCCATGCATCCATCGCGCAGCCGAGGCACCTGACGACGTTGCTTGGCGGATTCGCCATCGCCGCGGTCGCCCTCGCCGCCGTGGGGATTTTCGGCATGCTGTCGTACATGGTGAATGCCCGACAGCGCGAGATCGGCGTACGCATGGCGCTCGGCGCGCCGCACCGCGCGGTCGTTCGCATGATCGTGCGACGAGGCATGACGCATGCCGTCGCCGGCGCGATGATCGGACTGGTGGTGGCGCTGGTGGGGACCAGATGGCTCGCGGGCGCGCTGTTCAATGTGGGCACGACGGACCCGGTGACACTCACGACTGTCACAGTGCTGCTGCTCGGCGTCGCGTGCATCGCCTGCTGGCTTCCCGCGCGGCGCGCGGCCGGTATCGACCCGGCGGAAGCCATCCGCATGGACTAGACGGGTTGCGCTGCGTGTGTCAGGGAGGCGGGGCGGCAGTCTGCGGCGCGTTCGCCGCGACGGCGAGCACGGAGCGGGGGAAATCGAGAACAGCGGCCGCGGCGGAACCGCTATCGCCCTGAGCCGAGTGGCTGCATGGCTGATCGCTGCTCCGTGCCATCGGACATGTGGGCGCGAACCCACCAGAGTGCATGCCCGGGTGTGCGCAGCGTGACCGAATCCGGGAGCGCAAAGGCGGTGTCGGACGTCTCGCCGCTCGTCACGAGCGCGCCGCCGGGCGTGAGGACTTCCACCGTATAGGAGAGCGCACCGGGTACCCGGTTCCATTGAAGCGTGCGTGCGGATGGCGCAGGCGCGATGAGGTGCACGCCCCTGCCGTCCGGGCCGCGCACCACGTCGCCGCGGTGCGCGAGCGCGCGGACACCGTACGCACCGGCCGCGACGGCGATGAGGACCGACGCCGCGAGCGCCATGCTCGACACGTTCCACCGCCGCTCCGCGGGCGTACCCTTGCGCAGCGCCCGCAACAACTCGAACTCGCGCTGGCAGTCGGGACACGACGAAACGTGATCGAGCGTCGCGAGCCTGCTGTCCGCTGTGCCTTCGCGCTCCACGAGCGCGAGGATCTGTTCAGGCGCGAGGCAGGCGGCGCGCGGCATGTCGCGCCGCGCCTCCAGGACCTCCCGATAGAGCTCGGACAATCGCGCGTCGTTCATCAGATCGCCTCCGGTCCAATCCCTCGTGCCTGCAACAGCTCCCGCAGGTCCGCGAGCCCGCGATAGAGCAGATTTCGTGTTTTCGCCTCCGTCCAGCCCAGCAGGTCCGCGATCTCCTCGCGCGTGTAGCCCGTGAGGTACATGCGCACCACCGGCCGCCGCGAGGCGACGATCTCGCCAATTGCCTCGTCCACCTGTGTGGCCAGTTCGGAGGCAGCCAACGTCCGTTCAGGACCGGACGGCGAGGCCATGACGGGATCGGTGTCGTCGAATTCGAGCATCGTCTCCCTGGGGCGGCGGTGACGGCGGATGACATCGAGCGCCGCGGAAACCGCGGTCCGATACAAGTAGGACGACCGCATCGCGGAAATCTGCTCACTATTGTCGCCCCGGGCGCGCCAGAGACGAATCCGCACTTCCTGGAAGACTTCGTCGACATCCGCGTCGGACAGACCGTGGCGCAATCCGACACGGCGCACCATGCCCGTGTAGCGATCGAGCAGAGCTTCGATCGCGGGTGAAAGAGAGTCAGGCTGCGTGTTCACTGGCCGAAGCTAGCCACAGGCATGAGGTCGCGTAAAGCATGGCTGAGAACTTTACAATCTCTGATTCGTCTATTGGGCTGGAACCGCCTGCATCGAGACCAGGCGGAGCGATCGCCGGCTCGCGTGGTGACGGCCGGCATAACACATACGACAGGATGGGCCGCATGCAACGCGTCACGAAGATTCTCGTCGCTATCGCACTGTTCGCCGTGGCGCCGCCGGCGTTCGCGCAAGGTGAAGGAGTCATGAGCGGCCCAGCCATGCCGCAACCGCACCGGCTGCGCATCGGGTTCGGCGGCGGAATGGAAGTGCCCACCAGCAACGCTGGCGACTTCTACAAGAACGGCGTCACGGGCCAGGGCTTCCTGCTCATCAACCTGGGCGTGCTGCCGGCGATCCGGGTCAACCTCGGCTACTCGAGATTCGACTTCAAGAACGCGCTGGCCGGGGAGGCACAGAGTGGCAACAGCCAGATTCTGAGCGGCGTGGCGGGGATGCGCTTCAACCTCCTTCCGGGAAAGGTGCGTCCCTACCTGCTGGCCGGCGTTGGCGCGTTCAACATCAGGAGTACGGTCAATGCGGACGGCAGTGGCTCGGTATCGCAATCCGCTACGAAGTTCGGCATTGATGGCGGGGCGGGGCTGGCCTTCACGATCGGCCGCGTTGACGCCTTCGTGGAAGGCCGGGTGCAGAATGTGTACACGGATCAGGGCGTGATGGACACGAAGTCCATCCGCACGATTCCGGTAACGTTCGGCATCATTTTCTAGCGGTCGAGGAGGGGCAGGGGCAGCCCATGGGCAGCCCATGGGGCTGCCCCATGGGCTGCTTCTGCCCCATCCTGTCTGCATGCCCCATCTTCGCTCCGTTTCCCGCCGGCCCGACGCGGTTGTCGACCCCGAACAGTTCCCGTTCTCCGTCCCCGCCGTGCGCGCGCTCGGCATGCTCGAGCTGAGCGAGCGCGTCACCTTCTTCGTGGGAGAAAACGGATCGGGCAAATCCACGCTGCTGGAAGGCATTGCCGCGGCGGCCAGGCTCCCCACCGTGGGCAGCAGCGAAGTGGACAGCGACGAAACGCTCGCCGCGCAGCGACAACTGGGCAGCGCGCTCCGGCTCACCTGGTCCCACCGGACGCACACGGGATTCTACCTGCGCGCCGAGGACTTTTTCGGGTTCACGAAATCGCTCTCGCG
Organism: Gemmatimonadaceae bacterium; assembly: GCA_036393195.1. Lineage (GTDB taxonomy): Bacteria > Gemmatimonadota > Gemmatimonadetes > Gemmatimonadales > Gemmatimonadaceae > JADGGM01. The sequence goes on from DASVWN010000048.1 coordinate 8,012, forward strand.
CATGCGCAGCGAGTTCCGGCAGCGGCTCGCGGAGATCGATGTCGAGTACCAGGCGCGGTCGGACCATGCCCGCGCGCTGGCTCGCGGCCCGATCGTCGCCTCCCTGCACGACATGGAACGCCGCTACGGTATCGACCTCGACGCCAATTCGCACGGGCAGAGTTTTCTCAAGCTGTTCCAGTCGCGCTTCGTGCCAGGCGGCCTGCACCTGCTCGATGAGCCCGAGGCACCGCTCTCGCCACAGAGCCAGCTCGCGTTGCTCGCCATGCTGCTGGACATGGTGTCCGACGGCGCGCAGTTCGTGATTGCCACGCACTCGCCGATTCTGCTGGCGTTTCCCGGAGCGCGCATTTACAGCTTCGACAGCGTGCCGCCAGTCGAAACCCCATATGCGGAACTGGATCACGTGGCGCTCACGCGGGACTTTCTGGCCGATCCGGAGCGCTTCCTGCGCCATCTGCGCTCGTGAATCGGGGTCCGGCCCCATCTGACCCCATTTGCCCCATCGGGCGCTATCTTTCCATCGGACTCCCAACCATCAGATCCCATGGCCACACAGACGCGCGCTGAACGCAAGGGCACGACCATTCTGCCGCGCCAGCGAATGCTGGACGCGTTCCGCAACATGTATCTGTCCCGGCGACTGGACGACAAGGAGATCCAGCTCAAGCGACAGAACAAGATCTTCTTCCAGATCTCGGGCGCGGGACACGAGGCGGTGCTCACCGCCGCCGGCATGGCGCTCAAGCCGAGCTACGACTGGTTCTTCCCCTATTACCGCGACCGCGCGCTCTGCCTCCAGCTCGGCATGACTCCCACTGAAATGCTGTTCGAGGCAGTGGGCGCCGCGGCGGACCCCAACTCGGGCGGCCGGCAGATGCCCAGCCACTGGGGACACAAGGGGCTCAACATCGCGTCGTCCTCATCGCCAACGGGCACGCAGTTCTTGCAATCGGTTGGCTGCGCCGAAGCCGTCATGCGCGCGAAGCTCCTCGGCATCAGCGACGGCTTCCAGAAGGACGAGGTCGCGTATGTATCCACGGGCGACGGCACGACGAGCGAGGGCGAGTTCTGGGAGTCGCTCAACACGGCGTGCAATCTGCTGCTTCCGGTGGTGTATCTCGTGGAAGACAACGGGTACGCCATCTCGGTGCCGGTGGAGGTGAACACGGCCGGTGGAAACATCTCCCGGCTGCTCACCGGATTTCCCGGTCTCTTCATCCAGGAAGTCGACGGATGCGATTTCGTGGCGAGCTATGCCGCCATGACGAAGGCCGTGGAGTATGCACGCAAGCGCAAAGGTCCGGCCCTCGTGCACGCGCACGTGATCCGGCCATACTCGCATTCGCTCTCGGATGACGAGGTGATGTATCGCCCCACCGAGGAGCGGCAGGCCGACGCGGCGCGCGATCCCGTGACGACCTTCCCCGCCTGGCTCGTGGCGGAGGGGTACGCGACGGAGGCCGAGATAGCGGCCATGAAGGAGCAGGTGGACGCGGACGTGCAGGCCGCCACCGATGCGGCGCTCCCCGCGCCGCAGCCCGCGCCGGACTCGATCTACTTCGGCGTGTACTCGCCCGACGTGGACCCCACGAGCGAGCAGTTCGACACGGAAGACGATCCGCACTTCAGCGGCGAGCCCACCACCATGGTTGACTTGCTCAACGCCTGCATGAAGGACGAGATGCGCCGCGACCCGATGATGCTGGTGTTCGGCGAGGACGTGGCGGACGTGTCCCGCGAGCAGTACATGGGGAAGGTCAAGGGCAAGGGCGGCGTGTTCAAGGTCACCTGGGGGCTGCAGAAGGAGTTCGGCGGCGTGCGCGTGTACAATTCGCCGCTCGCCGAAGCGAACATCGTGGGGCGCGCGATCGGCCTGGCGCTGCGCGGCTTCAAGCCCGTCGTCGAAGTGCAGTTCTTCGACTACATCTGGCCCGCATACATGCAGCTCCGCAACGAGCTCTCCACGATGCGCTGGCGCTCCAACAACCTGTTCAGCGCGCCGGTGGTTGTCCGTACGACGTACGGCGGCTACATCCGCGGCGCGATCTACCACTCGCAGACGGGCGCGTCGCTGTTCACGCACTGCCCCGGATTGCGCGTCGTCTGTCCCGCGACGGCGCTCGACGCGAACGGGCTGCTCCGCACGGCCATTCGCTGCGACGACCCCGTGATTTTCCTCGAACACAAGCACCTCTATCGCCAGACGTACAACAAGGGACAGTATCCGGGCCCGAACTTCATGATCCCGTTCGGCAAGGCGAAGGTGCTGCGCGAGGGGAAGGATCTCACCGTGGTGACGTACGGCGCCACCGTGCAGCGGGCGCTCACGGCCGCGAATCAGATGGCCGATGAAGGCATTGACGTTGAAGTAATTGACCTGCGCACGCTCTCACCCTGGGACCGCGAGACCGTGTTCGCGTCGGTGAAGAAGACGTCGCGCGTGGTAGTCGGCTACGAGGACGCAATGTCGTGGGGCTACGGCGCCGAGCTCGCGGCGGCGATCGCCGACGAGTGCTTCGCATGGCTGGACGCGCCGGTCAGGCGCGTGGCGTCCGCAGACACCTACGTGGCGTACGCCCCGCAGCTCGAAGATGCGATTCTCCCGCAGGTGGAGAGTTTCAAAACGGCGTTCGCGGAGCTGATGCGGTTCTAGGGTCAGGCAAGCGGCGGCCCTGACTCCATTGCTGCGCGTCCGCCCACAAAGGTCGCGATCACGCGCGCATCCCGAATTTCCACCGGCGGGATGCGCATGATGTCGCGGTCCACGAGCACGAAGTCCGCGAGCTTGCCCATCTCGAGCGATCCCTTCTCGCGCTCCTGGAACGAGGCGTACGCGGCGCCGATGGTGTAGGCCCGCAGTGCTTCTTCCACGGTGATCTTCTCTTCGGGCACCCAGCCATCGGGGTGAGCGCCGTCGAGCGTGCGGCGCGTGACGGCCGCGTAGATCCCTTCGAGCGGCGTCGCGGGCGCCACGAACCAGTCGCTGCCAAACGCGAGTCGTGCCCCGGCATCGAGCAGCGACCGGCAGGCGTACGTCGTGCGGCACCGTGCCGCGCCGATCACCGTCTCCGCCCAGCGTCCGTCATCGATGGCATGCCAGGGCTGCATGCTTGCGATCACCTGCAGCCGTGCGAAGCCCGGGATGTCGTCCGGCGCGATGTGCTGCGCATGCTCGATGCGGAAGCGGCGGTCCGCCGGCCCGTTCTCACGCGACACGCGATCGCAGATGTCGAGGTGCACGCGAATCGCGCGGTCGCCAATTGCGTGCATCACCACCTGCAGACCGGCGCGGTCGGCGCCGCTCGTCCACGCGTAGAGATCTTCGGGAGTATTCACGAGCAGACCGGTATCACCGGGACTGTCCGTGAAGGGCTCGAGCATCGCCGCCGTGTGCGAGCCAAGCGACCCGTCCACGAATCCCTTGAGCCCACCGATGCGCAGCCATTCGTCGCCGCGGCCTTGCGCACGCACGGTGTCGCGCAGCTTCTCCCACGTCGCCAGCGGCACCGCCGCGGCGATGCGCGTGCGGAGCCGGCCGGCCGCGTGCGCGCGCTCGAACACCGCGAGGTCCGCCCAGGTGCCCATGTGATGCACCGAGGTGACGCCCTGCTCGGCCACGTAGCGCATGGCCGCGTCGAGCGCGCGATCGTACAACGCGGGCCCCGGATCGGGCACCGCGCGCGCCATCAGCTCCATGGCGTTGTCCTTGAGGATGCCGGTGGGCTCGCCGGCCGCGTCGCGCACGATGGTGCCGCCGTCGGGCTCCGGCGTGTCACGCGTGATGTTCGCCGCCCGAAGCGCAACGCTGTTGGCGAGTCCCATGTGACCGTCGAGCCGCTGGATCCAGACGGGCATGTCGGAGGTGACCGGGTCGATCCAGCCGCGTTGCGGCAGCTCGCCGCCCCAGAGCGTGTGGTCCCAATTCCCACCGGTGATCCAGCTTCCAGCGGGAAGTCGTTCGCCGAACTCCCGAATGCGCGCCACGAACTCGGCGCGGGTGCCGGCATCGCGAAGCTGAACACCGGACAACTGCAGCCCGCCTTCGAGGAAGTGCACGTGCGCGTCGATGAAACCGGGGAGCAGCAGCGCGCCGTGCGCATCCACCACGTGGGTGTCCGGCCCCGTCAGCTTCCGGATCGCGGCGCTCGAGCCCACGGCCGTTATCCGGTCGCCGCTCACGGCAACAGCGTCCGCCCAGGGACGATCGCGCGTACCCGTCCAGGCCCGCGCATTGACGACAGCGAGAGTACAGGAGGAAGACATGCCGCGGATGATGCGTCCGCATCGGCGTCTCGGACAGAGGGACGCCCGGCGCGCGCGGCGAGGCCAGCGTCCCGCGGCGTGTTATATTCCAGACCGCGGTGGGGAGTAGCCCGCCGGCGCGACCAGTGCGCCGGTGCAGCCGATCGTCAGGACGGAGCGCCCGTCGCGCTCCCGGTCGGCTGAGCATCCAGGGCGAGACCACTACGACACGCACGTGCCGTAGGGTCTCGCCTTTTCATGCGCGCCCCATCCGGCCTCAGCCGACACCACACGCATGGCGACGAATCTCTGGTTCTGGATCGGCTTCCTGGTCTTCGTGCTTGCCATGCTGGCACTCGACCTCGGCGTCTTCCACCGCACGGCGCATGAGATTTCCGTGCGCGAAGCCGCTGCCTGGAGCGCCACATGGATCGTGCTCGCGCTGCTGTTCGCCGGCGGAATCTACCTCTATGCGGGGCACGTACCGGCCACGGAGTTCCTCACCGGGTATCTCATCGAGAAGTCGCTCAGCATTGACAACATTTTCGTCATCGCGATGATCTTCTCGTATTTCGCCGTGCCGCTGCGCCTGCAGCACCGTGTGCTCTTCTGGGGCATACTCGGCGCGCTCGTGATGCGCGGACTGTTCATCGCGCTCGGCGCGTTCCTCATTGCCACATTTCACTGGATCATGTACGTGTTCGGCGCGCTGCTGCTCGTCACGGGCATTCGCATGGCGCTGCGCGAAGAGAAGCCCTTCGACGGCGAACACAATCCCGTGATCCGCCTGGCACGGAAGGTCGTCCCGCTCACGCCGGAGTACCATGGAGAGCACTTCTTCGTGCGCGACGGCGCGCGGCGTCTCGCCACACCGCTCTTCCTGGCGCTGCTGCTGGTGGAAGTCACGGACATCCTGTTCGCGGTGGACAGCATCCCGGCCATCTTCGCCGTCACCAGCGACACGTTTCTCGTCTTCACGTCCAACGTCTTCGCCATCCTCGGGCTGCGCTCGCTCTACTTTCTGCTCGCGAGAATGGTCACGCGCTTCCACTTGCTGCGTTATGGTCTCGCGGCCATTCTCGTGCTGGTGGGCGCGAAGATGGCGCTCACCACCGTTGTCGAGATTCCGTCCCTGGTCTCGCTCATTGCCATTGCCGTCATACTGACGATCTCGGTGGTGGCATCGTGGTACTTTCCACGAACACTTCCAGTCGTGCGCGATCAGCCGTGAGCTGGGCGCCCGCCGCTCCCCAACATGAACCTCGACGCCAGGAAGAAAGTCCTCCGGAGCATACCCTACGGCCTCTATGCCTTCGGCGTGCGCGATGACAATGCGCCGCACGCCATGACCGTCAACTGGATCACGCAGATCTCCTTCGAACCGCCACTGATCGCGGTGGCCGTGGAGAACGAATCGCATTCGCTCCCGCTGGTCCGGCGTGAACGCGCCTTCGCCATCAGCGTCTTCCCGACAGGTGCCCGCCAGAGCGCGGGCAGACTCGGGCGTTCGTCCCGCAACGTGCCTGACAAGCTGGACGGGGTCGCGCACCACCCGTCCCCGGTGACTGGCGCGCCGGTGCTGGATGAGGCAACGGGGTGGCTCGACTGCCGCGTGGCTGCCGAACACCCCGCCGGTGATCACGTGCTGCTGGTGGCCGAGGTTGTGGACGCCGGCGTTCAGCACGAGGCGAAAACGCTGACGCTCGAAGAGACAGGCTTTCGTTACGCGGGCTGATGCGGCGCAGCGTGTCGGCGCAGCGCGTCAGCCGCGCGTCATCCCGTCCCGGATATCGAGCAGAATCTCGAAGTAGAGCTGCTCGCGGCGATACGCGAAGTCGAGCGTCGCCATCTGGGTTTCGTCACCCGTAGTCTTCGCGCGGTCGAAGGCCTCACGGTACATCTCGTCCAGGTTGGCGAGAATGCGATCACGGGAACGGGACATGTCAATCTTCTCGAGGGCTTGAAGGATGAGACGCGGCGGCTCCAGCGGGGCGGGTGCGCGCAACTGCGCGTCGGCCTGCTTCATGAGCAGCCGTCTTGCCGCCCCCATGAGCGCGCGACGAGGATTCACTGGATCGGCCATGCGCTACAAGCGTAACACCATCGCGTCCGGCCGTCACGCGTCCGCAGGCGTCCGGGCAGCCGCTCCGGCTATTCGGCGAGCCGGCGCGCCGCGCGCAGGACGCGGTCCGCGTACTGTCCGGGCGATTCATCCGCCGCGCGCCTGGGCAGCACGAAGCGCTCATCCTCCGCTCGCGGCGCGCGACCGGCCGTAATCATGCGGTCGCCGCCCGCTTCCGACACCGCAGACTCGAAGCGCTCCACCGCGGTCTGCATGTCGGCAAGCTGCAGCGTGCTCTCCCGTCCCGTGAGCTCAACGCCGCATGCGCGGAGCTGGCCCACGACGCGAGCCGTGACGCTGTCGAGCTCGCGCTCCCGCTCGAAGTCCATTGAACGCGAACCCGACGGATCGTGACCTGGTGTCATCGTGAAGTTCCTCCAGCCTGAAGCCGATGAAACACCGCGTCCTCCACCACCCTGCCACCCTTGAGGTGCTCTACAACAATGCGCTCCAGCAGCGCCGCTGTCACCCCCGCATACCAGATCCCATCCGGATAGACCACCACGATGGGCCCACCGGTACAGACGCCGAGACAGGGTGTCTCGCCCCGCTTCACCCGGTCCGCCCCGAACAGCAGCCCCTCCCGCTGCAGCAGGCTTGCCAGCAGCGTGTACAGCTCGCGCCCCTTCCGCTCCGGAGAGCAGAAACCACCCGTGCAGATGAGCACGTGGCGCGCGTACGGTTCCATGGTTGGCAGCATGCAGTCCTTGCCGGGCTATTCTATCGCCGCGAGCGGCCAATGCCAGAGGTAGCGGCTCTGACTCCCGGCGCTATTGCGCATGAGCTGGCGCGAGCCGAAGGTTACGGACGTCGCTCCACTCGCCCGCTCGTCCGGATGCACCGTTCAGTCGCCTCTGCCGCGGAGTGATCCATGCTCACAGCGACCACACTCGCCGGTGATCTCACCGCGGTGCGCATTGACGTTCCGGCGTCCACGCGGCCACCGATTCTCTTCCTGCACGGCCTGTTCGGCGGCGCGTGGCAATTCGAGGCGCTGCAATGCTGGTTCGCCAATCACGGCTACTCCAGCGTCGCCATCAATCTCCGGGGACATCACGCCAGCCGCCCCGTCCCGGACATTGGCAGCGTGTCCGTACTGGAGTACGTGGACGACGCACTCGGCGCCGCGCGCGAGATGGGGAAGCCCATCGTGTTCGGCCATTCCATGGGTGGTATCATTGCGCAGAAGCTCGCGGAGTGCGACGCGGTATGCGCGGCGGTACTCGTGTGCGCCGCGCCGCCCCGGGGGATCAGTGTCGCGAGCCCTTCCCTCTTCGTGCGACAGGTGAAGCATGCCCCGTCCATCCTCTTCTCGCGCCCGCTGGTCATGGGCATGGCCGACGCGGAGGCACTGGTGTTCAACTGCCTGCCGCGCGAGCGACACGCGGAGCTGCTGGCGCGGTTCGTTCCCGACAGCGGGCGGGCGGGACGCGAGCTGACGCTCGGCATGGTAGCCGTGGATGAGCGCCGCGTGCGCTGTCCCGTTGCCTCCATTGCCGCAGCGGAGGACCAGTTCGTCGTTCCGCGCGTGGCGCGCGCGCTCGCGCAGAAGTATCGAGGCGCCTATCGGGAGTTCGAGGAGCACGGCCACTACATCATTGCCGAGCCCGGCTGGGAACTCGTGGCCGGGGAAATCGAATCGTGGCTGGCGCAATACGCGGGCGCGGCGAACGACGCCTGACATCCGAAGCGGGACCAGTCAGTCCACCAGCTTGTTGTCCCCCGGGGGCGCGTGGTAGAGATATTCGCGCACGGGCTTTCCGCCAATGATGTGCTCACGGAGAATGCGCTCCGCCCCGTGCACATCCACGTGCGCGTACCACACGTCGTCCGGATAGACGACCACCATGGGTCCGTGGCCGCACTGGTTCATGCACCCCGCGTGATTCACGCGCACGATCCCCTTGAGCCCGGCAGCCGCCGCACCCCGTTTGAGGGTGGCGTGCACCGCGTCGCTCCCCTGCGACGGACAGGTGTTGCCCGACGTGCAGACGAAAATGTGGTGCTTGTACTGGGACATGTGGGTCGGGTGCGGGGTCGGGTCGCGCGGCGCCGGGGAACGCGGCGCGCGCGCCAGTTGTTGCTTACGTATAACCTAAACACTGCAACCCAGGTCCCATGGGCTGCCCCCGATCACTCGCTGCGACCCATGTCCTCTCCCGAATACTGGCTTCGCGGTCCGCTCCCCGGCGTGGACCCCTATCTGATGCCCGCGGCCCACGCGCTGATGCAGTCGTCGGACGATATCGAGCGGGCGGCGCACGCTCTGAACGTGGAACAACTGTGGATCAAGCCGGGCGGAGCCGCGTCGGCCGGCTTTCACCTCCGGCACATCGCGGGGAGCATTGACCGGCTGCTCACGTATGCGCGCGGCGACGCACTGAGTGAGGCGCAGTTCGGCGCGCTGCGCCGGGAGCAGGACTCCGGCGATCCGCCCGACGACGCCGCGACGCTGCTGCAGCAGGCCCAGCAGGCGATCCACGGCGCGCTGGATGTTTTGCGTGCGACGCCGCATGACTCGCTGCTCCAGCCACGCACCGTGGGCCGATCGCAACTGCCCACCTCCGTCCTTGGCCTCCTCGTGCACGTCGCTGAGCATACCCAGCGGCACACGGGTCAGCTCATCACGACGGCAAAGATAGTCACGGCACTGGCACAGATTGCGCAGCAAGCGCGTTGATCTGGTTTCTTACTCATGAATTGCCCACAGAGGTGAACTCATGGCACACAAGACCGCTGCACGCACCCACGCGTCGCGGGCGATATCGCGGGCGCCCTCGTCCGACCGCGCTGTTGCCGCACCACGACTCTTTCGCACGAAGAACGACATCCCGGAAACGACACGTGTCCAGGTGATCGGACTGCTCAATCAGCGGCTGGCTGATGCCATTGACCTTCAGACGCAGTGCAAGCAGGCGCACTGGAACGTGAAGGGGCCGTCATTCATCGCCCTGCACGAATTGTTCGACGACGTGGATGAAGCCGTGGAGGGCTACATCGACCTCATCGCCGAGCGCGTCGTGCAACTGGGCGGCGTGGCGGAAGGCACGGCGCGGGTGGTCGCCGAGCGGTCGTCGCTCGATGTCTATCCGCTCGTGCTGTCCAATGGGTTGGACCACGTGGACGCGCTGTCGAACGCGCTCGCCACGTTCGGGCGTACAGTGCGGCTGGGGATCGAGGAAATGGACGAGCTGAGCGATGCCGACTCCGCGGACATTCTCACCGAGGTTTCGCGCGGCGTGGACAAGTACCTCTGGTTCGTCGAGGCGCATCAGCAGAGTGACCCCGACCTGAATCATTCCGCCAACGGTCGCGGATAAGGGCAGCCCATGGGGCAGCCCATGGGACAGCCCCTATGTTGCATCCATGCCCCAAAGGGGCAGCCCGATGGGCTGCCCCTGACCGACCTGACCGAACTTCATGAACAAGGAGCACACCATGGCGACCGCGATTGTACCGGACCAGTCCATCCTCAACAAGGGGTATGTCCACCCCGACGCGCTGGTGTCCACGGACTGGCTGGCCGCGAACCTGGACAATCCGTCCATTCGCATCATTGAGAGCGATGAAGACGTGCTGCTGTACGACATGGGACACATTCCCAATGCGCAGAAGGTGGACTGGCATGCGGATCTGAACGATCCGCTGGTTCGCGACTACGTGAACCGCGAACAGTTCCAGGAGCTGCTGCGCAGCAGGGGGATCGACGACAACACCACCGTCATCTTCTACGGCGACAAGAACAACTGGTGGGCGACCTATGCGTTCTGGGTCTTCCAGCTCTTCGGCTTCACCAACGCCAAGGTGCTGGATGGCGGCCGCGTGAAGTGGGAGCAGGAGCACCGTGCCCTCGTCACCGACGTGCCGAAGTTCCCGCGGTCGAGCTACGTGGCGCCGGAGCGCGATGACGCGAAGATCCGCGCCTTCCGCGACGAAGCGCTCCGGCAGTCGCAGTCGCACAAGCCGCTCATAGACGTGCGCTCGCCCGAGGAGTTCAGCGGCGTGCGCACGCATATGGCCGAATATCCCCAGGAAGGCGTGCTGCGCGGCGGGCACATTCCGGGCGCGAAGAACGTTCCCTGGGGAAAGGCCGCGAATCCGGATGGCACGTTCAAGACCTCCGAGCAGCTCCGCGCCATCTACGAAGGCGACGCGGGCCTCAGGAAGGGCGACGACGTGATTGCGTACTGCCGAATCGGCGAACGGTCCTCGCACACCTGGTTCGTGCTCACGTACCTGCTGGGCTACGAGAAGGTGCGCAACTACGATGGGAGCTGGACGGAATGGGGCAATTCGGTGCGAATGCCGGTGGAGCGGTGAAACCTGGCGACGAACGGGCGGGAGCCGGCGCCACGACACCAACGGCTCACGCGCCCAATCACGTGGTCGTCACGTGGGTGGGCGATCACCGGTTCGACACCGGCCGCCCGGGAGGACCCACCGCTCGAATCGACTCTGACACCGTCACAGGCCAGAGCCCGGTTGACGCGCTGCTCACCGCCCTGGCCACGTGCACGGCGGTGGATGTCGTGGACATTCTGCGGAAGCAGCGCACGCCGGTGTCGGCGCTCCGCGTGGACGTCGTGGCGCATCGAGTGAACACCACTCCCCGCCGGCTCTCGAGCGTGCTGCTGCGCTATTCCATCACGGGCGCGGGCATCGAGCGCGAAAAGGCACTGCGCGCGATCGAACTGGCGGTCACGAAGTACTGCTCTGTGCGCGACTCGTTGCGCGAGGACATCGATGTGAAGTGGGAACTGGAACTGGGATAGCCGCACGGAAGGTGCAGATGACGGGACTGGCCACGCAGGCGCCGAACATTCTCTCGGCGGTGGGATCCACGCCCATCGTACAGCTCGCGCGAGTCGTGGAGCCGGAGATGGCCGAGGTCTGGGTGAAGGTCGAAGGAATGAATCCGGGCGGGTCCATCAAGGATCGCACCGCGCTGGGGATGGTGCGCGACGCGGAGGAACGCGGTGTTCTCGCGCGGGGTGGTACGATCGTGGAGCCCACGTCGGGGAACACGGGCATCGGGCTGGCGCAGCTGGCCGCCGCCCGTGGCTATCGGCTGGTGCTCTGCCTGCCGTCGCAGATGAGCGAGGAGCGCAAGCGCACGCTGCTCGCGTACGGCGCGGAGCTGGTGCTCACCGATCCGGAGCTGCGCATGATCGCGGCCATCGCCGAGGCGAAGCGCATTCGCGATGAGACCGGCGCATGGATGCCGGATCAGTTTTCCAACCCCGCGAATCCGCGCATTCACTATCAGACCACGGGCCCCGAGCTGTGGGACCAGATGCAGGGACGGATCAACGCGTTCGTCTACGGCTCCGGCACGGGCGGGACGATCAGCGGTGTAGGCCGTTTTCTCAAGGAACGGGACCGGAACATCCAGGTGATCGCCGTGGAACCGGCGCGCTCGCCCGTGCTTGGCGGCGGCCAGCGCGGCCCGCACAAGTTCCAGGGCATGGGTCCCGGCTTCATCCCCGACAACTTCGACTGGAACGTGGTGGACCGGGTGATCCCGGTGTGGGAGGAGGATGCCTTTCCGCTGGCTCGCCGGCTGGTGCGCGAGGAGGGATTGTTCGTGGGAATGTCGAGCGGCGCCATTGCCTGGGCGGCGCTGCAGGTGGCGCGCGAGCTGGGGCCCGGCAAGCGCGTCGCGATGATCAGCCCGGACAGCGGCGCACGCTATCTCTCGACGGCGCTCTTTGCGGACGAAGAGAACGGCGCCGCGCACGAGGGCGGGCTGTAGCAGTCCGCCGCGGGGCGTGCAGCGCGTGGACTACAAGGCGGTCACCGAGAACCCGGCATGGCGCAGCTTCGCCATGACCTTGCGTCGCACCATGGCCGGTACGGGATGCTCGTCGCGCGTGGCCGCTACGGCTTCGAGAAACTGTCGCTCGAAGTCGAAGTACGGATGACACTCGCGACACTCCGCGAGGTGGCGGCGAATCGCACCCATGCGCTCGTCGGTCAGCTCGCCGTCGAGATAGTCCCAGAGTTCTCGCAACACACTCATGCAGTCCATGGCGTCTCGTTGTCCTGTGAAGGCCCATGTCAGGCCTCAAGCTGAGCGTGAGCGCCGGCATCGCGCGGAACGAGTCCGGCATCACGCGCATGGTTGATCAGCATCTCCTGCAGCAGCCGTCGTCCGCGGAAGAGCCGGGAACGGATCGTCCCGACCGGGACCGTGAGGATGGCTGCCGCCTCTTCGTATGACATCTCCTCCACGTCAACCAGTTGCACAGCGGAGCGGAAGACAGCCGGCAGCCTGGCAATAGCCTGTTGAATGGCGGGCCCCACGTCAAGGCGCGAGAAGAGATCGTCGTCACCAGCCTGAATGAGCGGCGTGCTCATGCGAACGGCGACCAGCGTCTCGAGCTCGGCGTCATTCCCCCCGTACTCCACCTTGTTGCCTTCCCGCTCGCGCGACCGGAGGAAGACGTTGCGGCAGATCGTGAAGAGCCATTTCCTGCAGTCGCTGCCGGGCTGGTACGTGTGCCACGAGCGATAGGCACGGAGAAAGGTCTCCTGCACGACGTCATCGGCGTCCGCCTGATTTCGGGTCATGGAGAGAGCGAATCGGAAGACGTCGTCGAGCCACGGGAGCGCTTCGCGTTCGAACGAGAGGTCGTCCTTGCTGTCGGCTCTGCCAGTGTCGCATATCGGTATCGCCATAACACCAAGCCCCGCGGGTTCTGGGTGGTTCCGGACTGTTCAAGCTTGAACGGACTTCCCCAAAGACCCCTCCGGCCCGGCAGTGTTCCACGGGGTTGTTCCACGGGGTCAGAGGCTGTTCCATCCGAGGGGCCCGGGGAGCGGGTTTCGTCGCCTGAGACTCGGAGGCGCAGCATGGGAGCACACGGCTCGTCGCCGGGTTGCGTCACCCCCCATTGCGCTCCGCCGCGATTCGCCGCAGCGTTGTCTCTCGCAGCGCCCTTCTCTCAAGAGCCCGCGGAGTCGCAACCATGGCCGAACTCGTCGAAAACCTTGCCGCGTTTCCCACGATCTCCGTTCAATACGATCCTGCCGCGAATCCATTCTTCCGGCCGATCGTGGTCGAAGCCCTCGACAGGATCAACTCCTGCGCCGCGGGGAAACAGCTCCTGAAGAACATTGCCGAGGCAAAGCCGGCATCCCGTGCTGATTTTCCGCAGGGAGTCAATGTGATGGTGATGCCCCAGCCTGTTTCCTTCGTCACGTCGGGATACAAGCAGGCCTGGGTGCCCGGGGGTGGGATGACCAAGACGTTGGAGAAGTCGCCTGACCCGCGCCACGTCGCCGCCAATGGCTGTCCCTTTTACATCCTGGGCGGGAGCCTGAATGCCGCGAAGGACCCCTCGGCGTCCACCAACAAGACGGGATCCGTGTGCAAGATGCTGTTCACGAATGTGCAGGTCGTCACCACCAACGGAGAGAAATCGCAACCGGCCATCGTGCTCGCGCACGAGCTGATCCACTCCTGGCACTGCCTGACGGGGATCAAGAAGGACGGCCCGGATGAAGAGCAGTGGACGACAGGCCTCGGCAAGTTCGCGACTGAACCGCTGTGCGAGAACGTGATTCGCACGCAGCTCGGCGTTCAGCCGCGGAACGCCTATTAGCGGGCTGTCCAGAGGCGAATCCCGGCGACGGCCATACCCGGGCAGACATTTCTTGTCCGCATAGTGCACGTCCTTCTCCTTGGCAGCGCCGCGGGCGGCGGATTCCCCCAGTGGAATTGCTGGTGTCCAACGTGCCGCGCGGCCCGCGACACGCCCGCGCGTGCACATCCACGCACGCAGTCGTCGGTCGGCGTGAGCGCGGATGGATCGCACTGGTTTCTCTGCAACGCCTCACCCGACGTGCGCGACCAGCTCGCGCGACTTCCCACGCCGGCGCTCGACACGACGCGCCGCGTTCCCTTCGAAGGGATCATTCTCACGGATGCCGAGCTGGATCACACCCTCGG
>DASVWN010000049.1:0-20079 GCA_036393195.1 Gemmatimonadaceae bacterium
CGGGGTAGCCGAGTGTGTGATCGCTGTGCAGGTGCGTGACGAAGAGCGCCGTGATGCCGGTCATGGGGAGGCCGGCGGATCGCATCCGTCGTGTGATGCCCGCACCGGCATCGATGATGAAGACTCGATGACCCACGGTGACCGCGGTCGCCGGGCCGAACGCATCGGGGTTGGGGGGCGGTCCCCCGGTGCCGAGCAGAATGATTGCTGTTTCTGCGGGCGCCGCCCGGCGCGGGGCGGTGCGGCTGGCCTGCGCTGGCGCTCGCACGAGGGGGATGGTGGTCGTGGCAACGAGGATGCTCGCGAACACCGCTGAAGTCATGGCTCGCATGCGTTCTCCTTTTGGAATACGTGTAGACTCGCATGGATTAGCGCGTGCACCCGGCACGCTTGCGTCTCCCCATCTCGTGAGCGCTAGAACAACCCCACCTTCCCCTTCACCGACGCGATCAGCCTGGCGGGGTCATAGCCCACCCCCTGCTTGAACACCATCTCCACCTTGCGCACATCGGTGATGGTGGCTGCGGGGTTGCCGTCAATCACCACGAGATCCGCCTGCTTGCCTGCCGCGATGGAACCCGTGCTGCCGGCCCGGCCCAGGTACGTGGCGCCGTTCAATGTGCAGATCCTGATCGCTTCGAGTGGTGTGAAGCCGCTGCCCACGAGGAGCTCCAGTTCGCGCTGGTCGGAGTAGCCCGGGATCACGCCGCCCGCGCGGGTGGGATCGGTGCCCGCCAGCAGCAGCCCGCCCGCGTGCACGAACGCCACCTCCATGGCGCGTTCCCTTGCAAAAAGCGTGGCGTACAGGGACTGCGTGTTGCGCTGCACGCGTGTGTAGAACTGCTCGAACTGCTGGCGGAGAATGGGGTCGAGCACATCCAGGCCGGGCGGCATTGGCTGGCCCGGCGTGAACGTCTCGAATACCGTGAGGGTGGACGTGAGTGCCACGTGGTGCGCCACGAGATCGTGCACCAGCGCCCTGAAGCGCGCGTCGCTGCTGTCGAGCGCGGCAACGGCCATCATGCCCGTGTTCTGACCCGGGCACACATCGGGTTGCTTGCCGGTCACGAAGTCGGTGGCGACGAAGAAGCCGTGTTCGAGGTCGTCGATTCCGGCGGCGGCGGCTTCGTGATAGGTGACGGAGCAGAGATGACCCGTGATCCTGAGGCCGCGCTTGTGCGCCTCCTCCACTGCGGCGCGCAGCTCCGCACGCGTGATGTTCATGTACGCCTTGAACGACGTAGCGCCCGCGTCCGCCCAGAAGTTCACCATGCGGCGCGCGTCGTCCGCGTTCTTCAACTCGTACATCTGCCCGATGCCGAGTCCGGGGCCCTGCAGGTAGGGCGCCGTGGCATCGATCCACGGGCCAGGTTTCTCGCCGCGCTCGATGGCGCGGGCGATGTTGATCTCCCCGTAGCCGTTCACGTTTCCGGCCGTGCGCATGGAGGTGACGCCGCCCGCGAGGTAGAGCCGCGTGAAACTTTCGGAGAGATTGCCGTACACGCCGGGGCCGGTGGGGTAGTAGAGGTGCTCGTGCATCATGACGAGCCCCGGGATGACCGACTTGCCGGTGAGGTCGAGCACCTGCGCGCCGGCGGGCGCCGGCGTGGCAGCCGCGTCGCCCAGCGCGGCGATACGGCCATCGCGGATGATGAGCGTCTGATTCTCGCGCGGCGCCGCGCCGGTGCCGTCGATGACCCGAACGTGCGTGAGGGCGACGACAGGCGTGTCGACCGCCACGTACTGGCGCACGTTGGCCGAGAGCACGGGACGCTGAGCGGCGGCCGGTGCGGCGATGGTGATGCAGGCGGCGGCGACCGCTGCGCCGTGCGCGACGCCGGAGCGCCGCAAGAGTGTTCGCGATTGCATGGCGCCAACCTTACCGCATTTGGTGCCCCGCGTCCATGCGGAGCGGACGAGCCGCCCGCCAGCCTGTGCCCTCAGCACAATCCGCCAGCGCGGCGTATGTTCGGAGAGCGTGCCTGCTCCTCTCGCTGCCACCTCCACCTCCGCCTCCATGCTCGCGTGAGCGCCATCGATCTCTCGAGCGACGCCGGTCTCGTCGCCGTCGGCCTCCTGACGCTCAACCTCCTGCTCGGCCTGCTGCTCTCCATGCGCTACAACCCGTGGACGCACTGGCCACATCACCGCTTCAACTACTTTCGCGTCCACAACTGGACGGGGTATGTGGCGCTCGCCGTATCGGCGCTGCACCCGGTCATCGTGCTGTTCTCAGCGACAGCGCACTTCCGCGTCTTCGACGTGGTCATCCCGGTGCAGTCGCCGAAGCAGCCTCTGGTCAACTCGCTGGGTGCCGTCGGGCTTTATCTGCTGGTGCTGGTGGTGGTGACTTCGTACGCGCGATCGCGGATGACGCGCCACACCTGGAAGCTCCTGCACTATACGGCGTACGCGGCGGCGATCTTCTTCTTCGCGCATTCCCTCTTCTCGGACCCCACGTTGCAGGGGAAGCCGGTGGACTGGCTGGATGGCGAGAAGGTCTATGTCGAATTGTGCGCGCTGGCGGTGGCGGTCGTGTCGGCCTGGCGGGTGCGGTGGGTGCTGCGGCACCGGCGCGCGATGCTGCATCGCGGCGCCTCGCCGGAGATTGCGCGAGCGCGCCGCGTGCGCCAGACGATCACGTCCTGAGGTGCTGTTTCAGGAACGCCACTGTCCGCGGCCAGGCATCCTTCGCCGCGGCGAGATTCGCTGCTTCCTCCGCCGGATCGCGCTGCGGCTTGGGGTCGTCCTGCGCGCGCATGAAACCGTGTATCGCGCCCGCGTAGTTCTTCCCGAAATAGTCCTTGTGCTGCGCGTGCATGGCCGAGTCCACGGCCGGCATGGCGGAGCCGATGCGCGCATCCTTCGCTCCGCTCAGCAGCATCACCGGCACCCTGATCTTCGCGAGCGAATCCGCGATGGGGGTGCCACCGTTCATGTATGGGAGCCCATAGAACGCGACGCCACCTGAGAAACCGGGCAGACCGCCGTTCACGGCATAGATCCACGTGGTGGACCCACCCCAGCAGAAACCGATCACGCCGTAGCGCTGTGCGGCTGACGGCTGGGACATGGCATAGCGGGCCGCGGCGGTGATGCCCATGGCCCGCTCGGCGGGGCTGACGCCGCGAATGAGCTTGACCGCCGAATCGGCCTTCAGCTCGTCCGCGGTGGGGCCGCCGCGCACGCGCGACAGCAGATCGGGCGCGATGGCAATGTAGCCGTCCGCCGCGACCTGGTCCGCCACGCCGCGCACCCACGTGGACAGGCCGAAGATCTCGTGCACCACCACGACCACCGGCGTGTGCGGGCGCGACGTGGCGGGATAGACGATCCAGGCCATGAGCGAGTCCGTCGAGCCGGGCTCCCAGGCGATCTTCACCCACTCGGCGTGCCGCGGGCTGGCGGCGATGCGCGCCGCGGCGGTGCTCGCGCTGGGCGGCAGGCCAGGGACGCCTTGGGGGTCGGCGCGGCTGGTGACGAGTGGCGCGGCCATCTCGCCTTCCGACATCATCGCCACGTGATCGTCCGTCGCGGCGGCGGCTCTGGAGGGAACGCGGCGTTGCAGCGTGCAGGCGCTCAACACGAGCACGGCGGCGAACGCGGCGACGGTGGCGCGACGAGCGTGCAGGGCAATCATGGGTGCTCCGAGGGAAGGGGACGAGGATGCCATCGCGTCCGTCGGTATTCCGGCGTGCCTACAAGATGCGCAGCGAGTCCGTTTCGGTCGAGAGCGCATCGAGGAAGCGCTGCATTTCCTGCACGCGGTGCTGTGCCTCGCGCTTCGCGGTGGCCGACTGCAGTCGCGCCGGCATCTCGAGCATGTTCTGCCGGATCACCGCCACGGCGTGCGCCAGGTCGGGGGTGAATTTCTCGCGCGTGGTGAGCGACAGGATGCGCGCCACGTCGATTGCGCCGAGGAAGTCGAGGATGTCGGCGTCGCGGAACAGCACGGCCACGGCCAGCGTGTCGGGCGGTCGATAATACTGGTGATGGTCAATGATCTCCTTCACGAGCGCGGCCTTTTCCATGGGGAAACCCGCATCGCGGAGCACGCTGTCCACGAGCTGGACCGAGCGGTCGCCATGATCCACGCCGGGGATTGCGTAGGGCGGAATGCCGCCCATGTCGTGCAGATACGCCGCGGCGTAGAGCGCATCGTCGTCCACGGTCACGCCTTCGGCGTGCGCCAGCATGAGCGTGGTCTCGTAATCGCGCCGCGCGTGCGCCGGACCCCACGCCGTGTGCTGCAGATGCGCCTCGGCGAAGGCGCGAACGGCCGCGCGCCAGTCCGGCGCGACGTGGCTGGCGTTGCGATTCACGGCGCGCGCCGATGACGCGGACGTCGCGATGGCGGCACAGAGCAGGGCGAGCCATGGTAGCAGAGTCGTGCGGCCGCGCGGCCGGGCGTCAGGCATGGGGTGCTCGGGAATGAGGGTACACGGGGGCGGACTCCGGTGGGGGTGGAGGAGCGAAGTCCGGTGCGGGGACGCCGAGCGCTGCGGGCGCCGAAGACTCAGGACCCTCGGCGAGCGCGCGGGATCGTCTCCAGAGCCAGAGCGCGAAGAGCGCGAGCGGCGGTACGGCAACCCAGAGCGCCGCCGGCAGCACGTGCGCCGATGCGACCCAGGTCTGCCTGCCGGCTTCCATGACCGTGATGCTGATCCCGTGGTCACCGAGCGACGCGTTGACGCTGCTGGGATGCGCGCCGCCGGAGGTGGCCCGGAGGATCGCGAGTGCGGTGGGCGTGAGTGTGACAGCGGCCAGCCCCGCCCAGTAGGCACCCCAGGCCGCGAAGAGATTGGCGGGTCGCCAGCGCGACAATGTGAGCATTGTGAAGTCTCCCTCCGCAGAAGAATACACGGCAGGCCGCGCCGGTTCGCAATGCCCGCCGCCCGCCGTTTGCCGCCCGCCGTCCGGTGCTGCGCGCCCGGCACCGACTGCTCCATCGCTTGACGGATTGAAACGACCGTTTTATACACTTGTTTGAACAAGTTCGCCGGGACCGCCCGGCGCCGCGCCGGAGCCCTCGCATGCATCGCAAGCCTGCCATAATCGTTGGCATTGCCGTTGTCGCCGTCATCGCCGTCGTCGCGTACGTCCTCACGCGGGGATCCAGCGCGCTCGTGCTCACGGGAATCGTCACCACCAACGACGTGATCGTGAGTCCGCAGGTGAGCGGCCAGGTGAGCCGCCTCCTGGTGGCCGAGGGTGACTCGGTGACGCGGAACCAGTTGCTCGCCGTGCTCGCGCCGGACGAGCTGCAGGCCGATCAGACCTATTACGCGCACAGCGCGCGCGCCATGGCTTCCGAGGTGCTGGAGTCGGAGGCCAATCTGCGCTATCAGGAAACGCAGGCCGAGCAACAGTTGCGACAGGCGCAGGCGACGCTCGCCGCGGCGATCGCGCAGGCCGCGCAGGACTCCGCCAGCATGGTGAACGCGCGGCGCGTGTACGAGCGCTACGTCCCGCTGCTGCGTGCCGGCGCCGTGTCGCCGCAACAGGTGGACTCGGCGCACACCGGGCTCACCGTCGCCGAAGCGCGCTTCGAGGCATCCGCGCGGCAGGCGGACGCGCAGCGCGCGGCCGTGGCGCTCGCCCGTGCCACGGAGGACCAGGTGGCCGTGAAGCGGAGCGCGCTCGCGGGCGCGCGGCAATCGCAGGCCGCCGCGGCGGCGCAGACGCGCAAGGCCGACGTCCGGCTGGCGTACGCCGAGATTCACGCGCCGATCGCCGGCATCGTGGACGTCCGCGCCGTGCGCGCGGGAGAATATGTCACCGCCGGCCAGCCGGTCGTGACGCTCGTCAACCCCGACAGCCTGTGGGTGCGCGCGGATGTCGAGGAGACATACATCGACCGCGTGCGCCTTGGCGATCACCTCACCGTGCGGCTGCCTTCGGGAGAGGAGCGACAGGGCACGGTATTCTTTCGCGGCGTGGATGCGGGATTTGCCACGCAGCGCGACGTGAGCCGCACCAAGCGCGACATCAAGACGTTCGAGATCCGGCTGCGCGTGGACAACCGCGACCGTCGCCTGGCGGTGGGCATGACGGCGTACGTGCTGCTGCCGCTCGGGGATACTCGGTCATGATCGCCATTGACGTCCACCACATCGTGAAGCGCTTTGGCGACTTCACCGCGGTGGATGACATCTCCTTCAAGGTGAGCGAGGGGGAAGTCTTCGGCCTGCTCGGTCCCAACGGCGCTGGCAAATCCACGCTGATTCGCATGCTCACCACGCTGCTGCTGCCCACGAGCGGCTCCGCGACGGTGGACGGCAACGACATTGTGACGGAGGCCGATGAGGTGCGGCGCGCCATCGGCGTGATTCCGCAGGCCATGACGAGCGACCTCGACCTGAGCGCCGCAGAGAACCTGCTGATCTTCGCCAAGCTCTATGGCGTCCCGCGCGAGCGCCGCGGGCCGCTCATCGCCGAACTGCTGGCTGCCGTGGAGCTCACCCAGTGGGCGGACAAGCCGGTGAAGAATCTGTCAGGCGGCATGCGGCGCCGGGTGGAGATCGCGCGCGGGCTGGTGCACGAGCCGCGCATCCTCTTTCTCGATGAACCCACCACCGGGCTCGATCCCGTGTCGCGCACCGCCGTCTGGGAGATGCTGCGCAAGATCAAGGACGCGCGCGACCTCACCGTGCTCATCACGACGCACTACATGGACGAAGCGGACAAGCTGTGCGAGCGCATTGCCATTGTGGATCACGGGAAGCTGATGGCGCTCGATTCACCCATCAGACTGAAGGCGGCGATTCCGGGAGAGAACACGCTCGAAGCCAGCTTCTCGGCGGTGCCGCCCGGGTGGGCCGAGCGCCTGCGCTCGCTTCCGGGCGTCGTGCGCGTGGAGGGTGAGGCGCCGGTGTTCCGCATTGAATCCACCAGCGGACCCGAAACCACCATGGCGCTCATGACAACGGCCGCGACCGCCGGCGTGACCGTGCAGTCGCTCTCGGTGCAGAGCACGTCCCTGGACGACGTCTTCGTGCACTACACGGGGCATCAGTTGCGCGACGCGCTCCAGGAACCGGCCGCGGCCGATCGCAGCGTCATGATCCGGCGCAGGGGCTGACGTGCAACGCACCTGGGCCATCATCGAGCGCGATCTGCGGCGTTTCCGCCGCAGCCCGGCGCTCATCATCATGTCGCTGCTCATGCCGGTGGTGCAGCTCGTCGTGCTGGGCTACGCCTTCGGCGGCAACGTGAAGCACCTCAAGCTGGCCCTCGTGGACGAAGACGGTGGCGTGCCGGCGGTGCGCCTCCATGCGCTCGCCAACGCCGTGGCG
This sequence comes from Gemmatimonadaceae bacterium, assembly GCA_036393195.1. Lineage (GTDB taxonomy): Bacteria > Gemmatimonadota > Gemmatimonadetes > Gemmatimonadales > Gemmatimonadaceae > JADGGM01. The sequence goes on from DASVWN010000049.1 coordinate 7,296, forward strand.
GAGAACGCGCAGACCTTCACGACCATTCCGTATGCGGACCGCGGCCAGGCGCTCACCGCGCTCCGGAACGGGCGCGTGAACGGCGTGCTCACCATCCCGCCGGGTTTCTCGCGCCGGGTGCTCTCGCAGGACGATCCGCGCGTGGCGCTCATCGAGGACAACACCGACAACTTCGTCACCGCCTCGCTGGCCGGCACGTTCTCGAGTCTGCTCACCGCGTACAACAACCCCGCACCCGACACGCGCCGCCTCTCCGCCGAGCCCACGCTCGAAACCGTCGAGCTGTATCCGTACGTCCCCTACATTCAGTACCTGCTCCCCGGCTCGATCGTGATGTCCATCTTCATGATGGTGATGATCGGCGGTGGCATCATCTACATCGACGACAAGGCCCGCGGACTGCACGAAGGCTATCTCGTCACGCCGATCACCCGGCTCGAGCTCATCTTCGGCTTCAACATCGCGGGCGCCATCAAGGCGGTGATTGCGGGCACGGTGCTCATGACGATCGGCTCCGTGATCGCGGGTATTCCCGACCCCTTCGAGCCGCTGCGCCTGGTGCGGCTCTTCGTCGTGATCGCCATTTCCAGCGTCGCCCTCGTGAGCATGATGTTCCTGATCATGGTGCGCATGGACGACCCGCTCCTGCCGCGCGCCTTGTTCGGCGTGCTCAACACGCTGCTCTGGTTTCCCAGTGGCGCGGTCTATCCGCAGCAGGCCTTCCCGAAGTGGATGCGCGTGATCGCGGTTGCCGATCCGTTTACGTATGCCGTGCACGCGCTCAAGAGCCTGCTGCTCAAGAACACCGGCTTCACGGCCATCTGGTTCGACCTGCTCTATCTGGCGATCTTCTCGGTGGTGACCATGGTGGCGGCCACACTGCTCTTCAAACGGACGCTGTCATGACGCGCGCCCGGCACGCTCCGGCGCGGCGCCGGGTCCGGAAAACCGGCGATGGCATCACGCGCGAGCGGTTGTTGCGCGCGGCCACCCGCCGCTTCGCGGACCACGGATTCCGGAGCGTGAGCGTGCGCGACATCTGCCGTGACGCGAACGCGAACGTCGCCGCGGTGAACTATCATTTTGGCGGCAAGCTCGGCCTGTATCGCGAGGTGGTGCGCGGCGCGGTTGACGCCATGCGCGAAACCGGAGACCTGACGATGATGGCGAGCCCCGATCTGCCGGCGGCGGATCGGCTCCGCTTCTACGTGCGGACGTATCTCCCGCGGCTCGCCAGTCGCGACAGTCGCGTGGCGTGGATTCACAAGCTCATGCGACATGAAACGTCCGAGCCCACGCCGCTCGCGCCGTGGATTGCCGAGCAGGCGATCCTGCCGCGCATCGAATATCTGGGACGGCTCGTCGCGGAGCTGATGCACTGCGACGCCAGCGACCCGCGAGTGCGGCGCTGCGTGGTGAGCATCCAGGCACAATGCCTCTTCTACGCGCCGAACCGGTTCCGCGCCGCCGTGCTGCCGGAAGAGGACAGCGCGGCCAGTCCCGAGGCGTTGCGCGTGGTGGCGGATCACATCGCCGAATTCTCGCTCGCGGGCATCCGCCGCATGGCCAGGCACGGGTAGCACGCGCTGACGTGTCCGACCGCGCCCGGCTGGCGCACGTCAGATGTGAATCGCGCGCCCCATCGCATCCAGCGCCGCTTCGCCCACCGCTTCGGACAGCGTGGGGTGCGCGTGGATGGGCAGCTCCACTTCCTCGATCGTGAGCTCGTTCTCGCGCGCGGACACCAGCTCGGCGAGCAGCTCGGTGGCGTGCGGCCCGATGATGTGCGCGCCGAGAATTTCGCCGTACTTCGGATCCACGAGCACCTTCACGAAGCCTTCCGTCGTGCCCGCCGTGCGCGCGCGTCCGTTCGCCGAGAAGGGAAACTTCCCGACTTTGTAGGGCGTGTTCTTCTCCTTGAGGCGCTGCTCCGTGGCGCCCACCGACGCTACCTCCGGATGACAGTAGGTGGCGTTGGGCACATTGTCGTAGTTCACGAGGTGCACGTGCTGCTGCCCCGCCAGCAGCTCCGCCAGCACGATGCCTTCGCGCGATCCCTTGTGCGCCAGCATGGGCGGACCCGCGACGTCCCCGATGGCGAAAATGCCGGGCGCACTCGTCTCCATGCGCTCATTGATCCGGATGAAGCCGCGCTCCGTGAGCTGGACGCCGGCTTCCTTGAGCCCCAGCTCCTCCACGTTGGGCGCGCGCCCGGCAGCCACGAGCACCTTTTCCACGGTGAGATCCTTCTTCGCGCCGCCCGACTCGACGGAGAGCGTGACGGAGTCCTTCTTGACCGTCGCGCCCGAGACGCGTGCGCCGGTGATGACGTCGATCTTCCGCTTCCGGAAGCTGCGCCCCAGCTCCGCCGATACCTCGACGTCCTCGAGTGGCAGGAGGGCAGGGAGCACTTCCAGCAGCGTGACCTGCGTCCCGAACGAGCTGAAGACGTCGGCGAATTCGCACCCCACGGCGCCCGCGCCGATTACCGCCAGCGTCTTCGGCGCCTTCTCCAACACGAGCACCTCGTCCGAGGAGAGGACGGTCGTCTTGTTCAGCTCCAGTCCGATCTGCGGCAGTCCGCGCACGCGCGAGCCGGTGCTGATCACGACGGCCTTTTTCGCGTCGTGCTTCTCCTCCTTGCCGTCAGCGCCCTTGACTGTCACGCTCCGGCCGCCCGCCAGGCGGCCCGTGCCCTTGAGCCAGGTGATCTTGTGCTTCTTGAAGAGGAACTCCACCCCCTTGGAGTTCTGCTGGCTCACGGCGCGCGAGCGCTTCATCGCCACGCCGTAGTCGAACGAGACCTTGTCCACCTTCACACCGAAGTCGCCCGCGTGCTCCATCTGGTGGGCGAGCGACGCGCTCTCGAGCAGCGCCTTGGCCGGGATGCACCCCCACAGCACGCACGTGCCGCCCAATCCTTCGCGCTCCACCACCGCCGTGGAGAATCCGAGCTGCGCACAGCGAATGGCGCCCACGTATCCCGCGGGGCCGCCACCAAGAAAAATCACGTCGAAGGTTGCCATGGTTCTGATATACGAGTGGGGTTGACTTGGGCCTGCGCGGTGGTCACGGGGTGCTGCCTGCTGCTGCTCGCCGCCATCAGCTTCCGGCGACCATCATCAACGGATTCTCCAGCATTGTTCTCAGCGCTTGCAGGAACCGCGCGCCCAGCGCGCCATCAATCACGCGGTGATCGCAGCTCATGGTGAGCCGCAGGCGCTTGCGCACTGCCACCGCGCCGTTCACCACCACGGGCTTGTCCTCGACGGCGCCGACGGCAATGATGCCGGCCTCCGGCGGATTGATGATCGCCGTGAATTGATCGATGCCGAACATGCCGAGGTTCGACACCGAGAAGGTCGAGCCGGTGTATTCATCGGGCGTGAGGCGACGCGCGCGCGCACGCTCCACCAGGGCGCGTGACTCGCGCGCGATCTGCAGCAATCCCTTCCGGTCGGCGTCGAAGATCACCGGCGTGATGAGTCCCTCGTCAATGGCCACCGCCATGCCGACGTGGACACGGTTGAACTGCCGGATGCGATCGCCCAGCCAGTGCGCATTGACCTCGGGGTGCTGCGCGAGCGCGGTGGCGACGGCCTTCAGGATAATGTCGTTGTAGGAGACCTTGAACTCCGCGCCCTGTGCACTCATTGCGTCACGCATTTCGGCGATGCGGGTGACGTCCACCTCGCTCGTGAGGTAGAAGGTCGGAATCGGGCCAATGGATTCGGTGAGCCGCTTTGCGATCGTCTTGCGAATCTGTGACAGTGGCACATCGGTGAAGTCCTGGCCCGGCGCCGCGGGCGCGCGTCCCGTACTGGTCGCCGCGACTGCGGGCGCCGCCGTCGCCGCGCCGCCGGCCAGCGCCGCATCAATGTCACGACGAATGATGCGACCGCCCGGCCCGCTGCCGCTGAGCTGTTGCAGGTCGAGTCCGCGCTCCGACGCGAGCCGTCTGGCGAGCGGCGATGAGCGTTGCCGCTCGCCGTTGCCGGCCGAACGCGGTGGTTGGGCAGCGGCCGGCGGGGCAGGTGGTGCCGGCGCGGCAGCGCGCGGGGGAGCAGGGGGCGGAGCAGATTGCAACGCAGCCGGGGGCGCGGCCTGCGCGGGCGCTGCAGCCGGCGCCGCAGCAGGTGTCGCCGGCGCCGCTTTTGCCGCAGGCGCCTGCGCGACGAGCGCGCTGATATCCTCGTCCGCCGCTCCGATCACGCCGAGCAACTGTCCCACCGGCGCCGTGCCGCCCTCCTCGATGAGCCGCTTGCGCAATACGCCATCGCCGCGCGCCACGAGGTCCATGACCGCCTTGTCGGTTTCGATTTCCGCAAGCACGTCGCCCTTCGCGACCTGGTCCCCTTCATTCCTGTTCCACTTGACCAGTCGCCCTTCTTCCATCGTGGGCGACAGCGCTTCCATTACGATTCTGGTGGCCATTCGAGTATGTGGTCGCTGGTTGCTACAGATACAGAACCTTCTTCACGGCCGCGACTGTTTTCGGGACATCCGGTTTCGCGGCGCGCTCCAGGTTCTTCGCGTACGGCATGGGGACGTCCTCCTGGTGCACGCGCAGGATCGGCGCATCCAGATCGTCGAAGCATTCGCGCTGGATGACATCCGCGATCTGCGCGCCCATGCCGCACACTTCCCAGCCTTCTTCCACGACGACCACGCGATTCGTCTTGGCCACGGACGCGGCGATCGTCGCAACGTCCATGGGACGGACGGTAAGCAGGTCCACCACGTCCGCGTGGATGCCTTCCTTCGCGAGCTGATCGGCGGCCTGCAGCGCCACGTGAATCATCTTGCCGAAGGTGATGATGCTGCAGTGGTCGCCCTCGCGTTTCACCTGCGCCTTGCCCAGCGGAATGAAGTACTCGTCCTCGGGGACTTCACCCTTGAGGTTGTAGAGCATTTCGCCTTCGAGCACCACCACGGGATTCTCGTCACGGATCGCGGTCTTGAGCAGTCCCTTGGCATCGTACGGAGTACCGGGCGTGACGACCTGGAGACCGGGGATGTGCGCCAGCCACGACTCCCATGCCTGCGAGTGCTGCGCCGAGAGCTGCAGCGCGGCGCCGTTGGGTCCGCGGAACACGATGGGAATGTTGTACTGTCCGCCGGACATGTAGAGCATCTTGGCCGCCGCGTTCACCACCTGGTCGAGCGCGAGCAGCGCGAAGTTCCACGTCATGAACTCGATGATCGGCCGGAGCCCCACCATCGCCGCGCCCACGCCCACGCCCGCGAAGCCGAGCTCCGTGATGGGCGTGTCCACCACGCGCATCTCGCCGAACTCCTGCAGCAGCCCCTTGGACACCTTGTACGCGCCCTGGTAGACGCCAACTTCCTCGCCCATGATGAAGACGCGATCGTCGTGCCGCATCTCCTCGCGAAGCGCCTGGTTCAGCGCGTCACGGTACGTGATGATTGCCATTGCGATGTGAACGGAGTGGGATGTGCGTTCGTGCCCGGCCGGTCAGTGCGTCGCCGGGGAGGCGCCCGCGCCCGTGGGCTCGCCCACCGGCGCGCTCTCGGCGAGGACATCCTCGTACATTGTGTCCAGCGCGGGCTCCGGACTCGCGTCGGCGAAGTTGTATGCGTCCTCCACCGTCGCCTTGAGCTCCTCGTCGAGCTTCGTCATGTCCGCGTCGGACCATTCGCCGCGTTTTTCCATGTCGATGCGCAGGAGCGCGATCGGATCGCGCTTCATGTGCTCCTCGAGCTCCTCCTTCGAGCGATAGGTGCCGCTCACCGCGTCCGACATGGAGTGTCCCATGAAGCGGTACGTGCGCACCTCGACGAGCGTGGGAATGTGCTCGCTCCGCGCGCGCTGCACCGCGCGCTGCGTCGCCGCGCGCACGGCCATCACATCCTGCCCGTCCACCACTTCATTCGGCATGTCGTAGGAGCAGGCACGCTCGGCGATGTCGTTGATGGCGGAGGCACGCTCGAGCGCCGTGCCCATGCCATAGCGGTTGTTCTCGATCATGTAGATCACGGGGAGCTTCCAGAGTGCGGCCATGTTGAGCGCCTCGTGGAACGCGCCGCCGTTCACCGCCGCCTCGCCGAAGAAGCAGAGACATACCTGGTCGCCGCCGCGATACTTGATGGCGAATCCCACACCCGTGGCGAGCGGAATGTGCCCGCCCACGATGCCGTGCCCGCCCAGAAAGTTGAGGTTGCGGTCGAACAGGTGCATCGAGCCGCCCTTCCCGTGCGAGCTGCCGTCCGAGCGGCCGAACAGCTCCGACATGATGACTCGCGGTGTCATGCCGCGCGCCAGCGCCTGCCCGTGGTCGCGATAGCTGCCAATGACGTAATCGTCCTCGCGCAGCACCGAGATGGCGCCAACGCCGACGGCTTCCTGTCCGATGTAGAGATGGCAGAATCCGCCGATCTTGCCCAGTGCGTACGCCTCCGCCGCGCGTTCCTCGAAGCGGCGGATGAGCAGCATCTGCTGCATGAGCTCGCGGCGGAGCTGGGTGTCCGTGGTGTCGGATTTCTTGCGGGGCATGGTTCCTGTCGGCACGCGGTTGACTGTCAGCGCTCAGCGGTCAGCCGGCAGAGCGCCGACGGCCGAAAGCTGCTCCTTCGCATGGTAGCTGGATCGTACGAGCGGCCCCGCTTCGACGTGGCGGAAACCCATTGCCATGCCCACGTCGCGCAGCGCGCGGAACTCGTCGGGAGTGTAGTAGCGGTCGAGCGGGATGTGATTCGCCGAGGGGCGGAGATACTGGCCCAGCGTGAGGATGTCCACGCCGACCTCGCGCAGGTCGCGCATTGTCGCGTGAACCTCCTCCACCGTCTCACCCATGCCGAGGATGATCCCCGACTTGGCCGGAATGTCCGGCGCGACGAGTCGGACGAAGCGGAAGATGTTCATCACCCGCTCGTAGCGTCCGCCCGGACGGCAGCGCTTGTAGAGACGCGGGACGGTCTCGGTGTTGTGGTTGTAGATGTCGGGACGCGCATCGAGCACCGTGCGGATGGAGTCCTCGTTGCCCTGGAAATCGGGGACGAGCACCTCCACGGAACACTCGGGCAGCCGCGCCCTGATCTGCCGGATAGTCTCGGCGAAAATCCACGCGCCGAAGTCCGGGAGGTCATCGCGGTCCACCGATGTGATGACGGCGTGCTGCAAGCCCATCTCGGCGACGGCCGCGGCGACGCGCCCGGGCTCTGCGATGTCGTACGCAGGCGGGCGGCCGTGCGCCACTGCGCAGTACGCGCAGTTTCGCGTGCAGACATCGCCCAGCACCATGAACGTCGCGGTGCCGTGCTCCCAGCATTCGCCGATGTTCGGGCAGTGTGCTTCCTCGCACACCGTGTGCAGCTCGAGGTCCCGCATGAGATGCTTGAGCCGCGCGTAGTTCTTCCCTCCCGGCGGGCGGATCCTGAGCCAGGCCGGCTTGCGCTCGGGGAGCTGCGCCGCGCGGTGGCGTCCCATGATCTGGTAGAGGGTGTCGGCCATGAGTTGGAGGCGAGGGCCAGGGATTCAGCGCTGTTCCGGACAGCGCATTGCGGCGCTCGCGGATCGGGGCTGGTGCAACCGGCGGAAAGCTATCTCTGTGTGGCCGCGAAGGGTAGCTGGCTAACCGTCTAACTCAATTTAGACGGTTACCGGGGCCTTGGTGAATCGGGAAACCGAGAACGGCGACAGGTCCAGCTCCGGCGTCTCGCCTGCGATGAGTGCCGCGACGCATTCGCCGCTCAGGGGGCCCAGCAGAATGCCGTTCCGGGAATGGCCGCAAGCATAATACAACGTGTCCACGTCCGGGTCGGGGCCCAGGATGGGCAGCAGATCGGGCGTCACCGGGCGGAGACCGCACCAGCGGTCCAGGGTGCGCGCCGCCGCGAGCGCCGGGCAGATGGAGACCGCCGTCGTGTGGAGCTGCGCCAGCCCGGCTTCGGTGGTGTGCGAGTCGAATCCGGCGTGCTCCATGGTCGAGCCGACCACGGAGCGAGCCGGATCACGGGGAACGACGTAGCCGTGACCGCTGTATGCCACGTGCCGGAGCGGCGCTGCGTCCAGGGCGATCATCTGGCCGCGGACGGGTTCCACGGGAATGGGGCGGGGCAGGCCGCCCAGCCCCGGCGTCCACGCGCCCGCCGCCAGGACCACCACATTGGCGTCCACGGTCGCGCCCGACGACAGCCGGACCGCGGGCCTCACGCCGTCGAGCTCCACGCCGGTTGCGGCTTCGTCCACGATGGCGATGCCCGGATTCGACTCGGCCATCGTGTGCAGGGCGCGCATGAGTTCGACGTTGTCCACGGCGCCGTCGAGCGGATAGAGCACGGCTCCGGCCATGGGCGAGAGCGCGGGTTCCAGCTCGTGGAGCTGCGCCGGCGTCAGCCATACGGCACCGTCGCCCAGCGGCGCGCTCTCACGGCGCTCGGCATCTCCCGGGTTGGCGAAGAGCTCGAGGACTCCCTCGCGATTGAGCGGCACCATGGTGCCTGTCACTTCGGCCAGCGCCTCGATATAGCTGGGATAGAGATCGCGCGCGGCGAGCGCGAACGCGGTGGCTGGTCCGGTGCCGCTTTCCATGCCGGGCGCGAGCATGCCCGCCGCGGCGCGCGACGCTTCGCCCGCGTGATGCGTACTGATGAGGGTGACGTTGGCGCCGCGGGCGGCGAGCGCCGCGGCGGTGGCGAGTCCCACGAGCCCGGCGCCAACGATCGCGACGTCACCGCCCGGCGTGACAATGGTGGCCATACAGGGGAGACTACGCGGCCGGACCGCTCAATGAAACCCCCACCACTGGCGGATCGTACTGTGTAGCGGGACAATCAACGCTCGCCATCTGCGAGGAGCACTGCACATGCTACGCACCATACTTTCGATCGGCATCCTGGCCATCGTCGGACTTTTTCTGCTGAAGCTGGCCTTCGGCATTTTCGCCGGGTTGTTCGCGCTGCTGCTGCCGCTGCTGTTCTTCGCGGTGAAGCTCGCGGTCGTAGGCGGCGTGGTGTACCTGGTGCTGCGCGTGGTGGCGCCGGATACGGCGCGGCGGCTCAGGGAGAAGTTCGGGAGGTAGAGGGCGAGTTGAGACTTGAGGGTCGCGAGTAACTACTGCTTCCGCCTCTACCAGCTACCAGCTACTCGCGTCTCGTGTCTCCACGGCATGATCAGTGAACGAACAACTGCCTCGGTGCCCACACGCCCAGCGCCTTCGACCAGAGCACCGTTCGCGCAACCGGGTCAACGGCAATCAGATGGCCAGCCTGGATGGGACCATCGAGCACGCCGCTGCCAGTGCCGGCAGTGATGTAGACGCGCGCACCGTCCGGACTGACGGCGACATCCTGGACGATTGCAGGCAGCCCATCGATCTGCGGGAGGGGAATCGTCGCGAGAAGGCTGAGGTCAGCGTCGTACACGAGCAGCGACGCGCTGCCGTCCGGTGTTGAGCTTCGAAGCGGCTGGTAAAGCCTAGTACCGTCGGGAGAGAGCGCAAACGCGTTCCCGCTTCCAAGCGGAGCTGACGCGACGACCCGGCGCGAAGAGAAGTCGTATTTGAAAATCCCGTCCGTCGCGCCCAATGCCATGATGTACAGAAATCGCCCGCTCGCGTCTGGTGTCGGGAGCAGCAAGTACCGATTGCCGTAAGGGTCAGTGTCAATGATTCCGGTGGAATCAACAATCGCAACGGTGCTCGGATCGAGGATGTAGAGCCAGCCAACAGCCGGAACGGCATAATAGTCTCGACGCCCGCCGAGCAGCAGCGCGCCCGAGGGCATCAATTCGTTGGGTGGAACAACCGCCAGTCCTCGTTCTCTTGGTCCGGGTGTCACCCCAAACGAGGCAAGATTCCGCATCCTGGCATTGAGGAGCGCGACCCCTTGAGTATCCGAGCGAAAAGCCGGCGCGGCGTAGAGTCCGGTGCCATCGCTCGTTGCAACCAACGCCGAACTCGCATACACACTCACGCCGTCCCAGCGATCGAGACGCGGGCAGACCGTTGTTGAAAGTGTCTCCCGCCATTGGATCGCGAACGTACGTGTATCGATAGCGACAAGGTCACTCGTGACGAGGTAAAGCAAGCTGCTGTCTGGGGACATTGCTGCAGCAAAAGTGCTCCATGGCAGGCTGATGCTCCTGATCACATTTCCGGAACTGGCATCAACGACGGTAAGGGCGTGTGCCTCGCCACTTGTGACCAGCACGGCACGACCGGCAGGCAAGGGCGCGAAGCCATTGCTGCAACCAAGCACAAAGACAGCCATGGCTGCCACGCCGCAAATTCGTCTGGATTCAACTGACAGGCCGCACTGGCGCCGGCCTGAGCGGATCGGACAAGTCAAACCCACGGCGAACCGGCGCGTGTAGAAGGTGCTCACCGATCAGGGCGCGACGTTGATCGTCGCGGTGTCCGCCATCGTCGCCAGCCCCGAATTGACACTGACGTTCAGGTAGAACGTCGGGTCGCCAAGATTGACGTAGCGGCTGTATGTAGCGCTCGTGCTCACGGTATACCAGGACACCTTGTCCTGCGACCACTGCCACGTGTACGTGTACGTCCCGCTAGTGCCCCGGACGATGTCCACTGTCCATGAGGCGGTGCCAGAGCGGCGGATCAGATTCGGGCCATCGATGACTACCTGGAAATCGACGAGCGCCTTGTAGGCATTCGCCTTCCCGGCACCGAAGTCGGTGGCTGAACCCCAGGGATCGGCGCTCATTCGAATTCGGTCACGCACCTCGTTGTTCCTCAAGCCGGGTTCGCGAGAGAGAAGCAATGCGGCCATACCAGATACCTGCGGAGCCGCAGAGGATGTGCCTCCGAAGACCGAGGTATAGTCCTGGCTGCCACCAGGGCCGCCATTGTAGCCAGGGGTACCGATAAGATCGGTTGTCGTGAGATCATTGTTGTAATAGCTGCTCGGCGCTACCACGCTGACCGCGGTGCCGGTGTTTGAGTAGACTGACAGATGGCCGTTGTTGGTGCCGATGGCGCCGACAGCGATCACCCCTGGTTTTGTGAGGGAGAGGTTCGCCGGAAAGTTCACCGGTGCTGGCTGTGTGGGATTGACCGCGTTATTGCCGACGGAGCAAACGACAACGGTACCCAGCCCGCCGCGACCACTGGCAGTTGCGCTCTGGATGGCGTTGGTGATGGCGTTGCTCGGACTCGTGTTGCTCCAGCTATTGTTGATCACATCGGCGTGTGCGGTGTTCCACGCCCAGTTGATGGCATTTGCGACGTACGCCTCGGAGTTTTCCAAGTCGTTGCGGAAAATGCGCGCGATAACGAGGTCGACGTTCGGCGCGACACCACTGGTTCCCTGTCCATTGTTTGTCGCGCCGCGAGAATTCCAGCGACTGCGGTGCCGTGCGCGTCGCCTGTCTCATTTTCCGCAGGATTAAAGCATGTCAAACAGGGATGGTAAGCGTCCTCCCCGGCCGGGATTCCGGGTAGGCCTGCAAAACTGTCGTATCCGCCAACAAGCGCGGATCCCAATTCGGGGTGCGCCTGTTGAACACCTGAACCAATGATCGCCACTCGAATTGTGCTACTCCCCGTCGTGAGCTCCCACGCTGGCTCGACGTTGATATCCACAGGTACACCATTCAGGAGCGTGGAATTCTTGAGGTAGTCCTGATAGGGGAAGTAGGGGTCTGTAGGCACCGCGTCGAGACGGCCGTTGTCGATGCGATCCGGATCCGCCCACGACACGAGTGAATTGTGATCGAGCTGCGCCGCAATGGCGAGCGTGTTGGTTGAGGGGTTCGATGGATACGTAAACCAGTATGCGCTGAACCCCGAATCCGGCTTCGGCGTCCGTTCCAACGTAAGTCCCATGGAATCGGCTAAGGCCATCGCCTGCGCGCCTGACACATTCGGTCGAAATCGGACAACCACGCGGTCCAGCGGAATGATGGCGGACCCGCCGACTTGGAGCGTGTAGACCGGGCTCACAAACCGGAAGCGCGCATCCTTCGTCAACGCCGTGCGGAGGGCGCTCGTGGCAGCCGGGGACGCAGCCTTGGTCAGGTACACGACCGCGTGATCCGGAGCCTGCATGAGCGGCTTTACGGAGTCGAGCATCACGCCACTCGCCGCCAGCACACTACGCGCGTCGGTAGTGGCCGCGCTGACTGGATCAATGCCGTGCGTCGTGCTGACTACCACTCGCGACTGATCGACGTTCAGATAGATTTTCTGGTCCTGATAGTAGTAAAACGGCGTGCTGTCACCGGTTGCTACCACGTTCGCTGATGGACGCGTAGGAGCCAGCGGCCGGTCCGTGTTACACGCCGCAAGTCCAGCGACGGATCCTGCGACGAGCAACCATCCTGTGGCTAGGCGATGGAGAAGGAAACTTCGCTGCGGGGGGGAGAGAAATGCATGGTGCCGCTCCGCGTGAAAGGTCGCTGCGTCCTGCCGCCATCACGAGTTGCTGCGTCCTCCATGCTGCAGCGAGTCAACTGCTTGTCTCCAATTGCTCGCCGCTTCTTCACGGTGTTGAAGCGCGACATCGCGAGTCATCGAGTCGGGAGAATAACTCGTCCGGCCTACAGTACGCACCACAGGATTCATGTGCAAGCAAACTCAACGCTAGGCTGTGTTTGACAAGCGGTGGTACCCAACTTCTAGACTGCAGGTAGGTTGTTGCTGTCGAGTTGGCGTATGGGACACCGTCATGAACTCTCCGATGCGGCGTGGGCGCTCCTCGCCCCCTTGCTGCCGCCACGTGAGACAAAGGGCCGCTATTATCGGGATCATCGCACGATCCTCAACGGGATGCTCTGGATCCTGGCCACGGGCGCGCCGTGGCG
>DASVWN010000050.1:0-3457 GCA_036393195.1 Gemmatimonadaceae bacterium
CGCGGCGCCTGCTGTGTGATTGATGTTGGCGAACACCGTCAGCCCCTTGGCGCGGACTGTGGCTTCGAGACGCGCGAGCGTCTCGTCCACGGAGCGCGGGCTTGGCTTGGTGGTCACGCCATGCCCCGGTTCAACGCGGTCCGGAATCATGTCACCTCCCGTGTGCGGCGGGCGCCGGTGTCAACCACCGGCACCCGATCCCCGGTCAGGTCTCGGCGCCCACCGTGCGTGCCGCAGCCGGGACGAACGCTTCCACGTCGTCGCCCTGCGCGCTGTGCGTGGTGGAAAGCCGCTTCATGAGCGGCAGCAGTGCGATGGCGATCAACGTTCCGCCAACCGCGACGACGCCCAGCTCCATGAACAGCTTCGTGTACATGGGCAACGTCTGCACCGGATCGGTGACGCTCTGCGGCACGCTCGCCAGCGTGGCCACAACGCTGCCCAGATACTGCGACAGTCCGGTGGCCACGAAGTACGCACCCATCATGAAGGCGCCCATGCGCGCCGGCACGTATCGCGCGATCATGGCCAGTCCCAAGCCGCTCACCAGCAGCTCGCCCAGCGAATAGAAGCCGTAGCCCCAGATCATGAACCAGCTCGAGATCTTTCCGTCCACGGCGAAACGTCCGCTGATCCCGTAGATGAAGAACCCGATCGCGACCACGGCAAAGCCGAGCGCGAATTTGCCGGCAATGGGCAGGTCACGCCCACGCTTGCCAAGGCGCGTGTAGACGACCGCGAGGATCGGGCTCAGGATCATGATCCAGATGGGATTGAGCGCCTGATACTGCGCCGGCTGCCACGAGAACAGGTGCGCGCCGAACAGCGACTGGTTCCAGTCCACATTGCGCAGCGCGAACAGCGTAAGCGATGTGGACATCTGCTGGTAGAAGATGAAGAAGAGAATGGTCTGGAAGGTGAGGATGAGCGCCGCAATCAGGCCGCTTTTCTCGTTGCGTTGCGTGTTCCTGATGAGGTAGACGAAAATGCCCAGGATGACGAGCGCGGCCAGGTACACGAAGGCTCGCGCCACCTGCTGATGCCGCAGCACGAATCCCACGCCGAACAGCACGGCCACACCTGTGCCCAGCACCGCGAACAGCCTATCCCAGTGAATGGGCTCGTTATCGGGCCTGGAGCCGACGTGATCGAGCGTGTGCCGCATGAACAGATAGTTGATGAGCCCGAGCACGAGACCCACACAGCACACCAGAAAAGCCGCGTGCCATCCATAGTGCTCCTTGATCCACGGCGTGAGCAGCATGGAGATCGTGGACCCGATGTTCACCGCCATGTAGTAGATGGTGAACGCGCTGTCGATCTTGCTGTCGTCCCCCTCGTAGATGTGCCTGACGAGATTGCCGGCGTTCGCCTTGAACATGCCGTTGCCCACGACGATCACGCCGAGGCTCGCGAACAGGAAGAACAGCCCGGTGTTGGGGATGGCGAGGAGCAGATAGCCGAGCCCGAGGATCATCGCGCCGATGGTCATGGAGCGGCGCGAGCCGAGCACCTTGTCGCCGATCCAGCCGCCAATGGACGGCGCGGCGTACACCAGGGCCGCGAAGGCGCCCCACGTGAGACTGGCTTGCGTGTCGGAGAACCCGAGCTGCTGCACCATGTACAGCACCAGCAACGCCGCCATGCCGTAGTAGCCGAACCGTTCCCACATCTCGATGAGAAAGACCGTGGAGAACGACCGGGTCTGAGATACCCTGGGTTGAGTGGCCATCGTGGAATCCGGTTAGGGACAGGTGTCGGGCGCTGCGACGATTCCCGCTGTAGTATGGCGCGCGGGTCGTGGCGAGCGCGAGGGTAGCAGGACGTTCATGGCCGCCCGCCCGCCAGGGCGCGCAGCAGGCGATACGTGTAGTCCACGCCCGAATAGAATGCGGCGACACGGATCCGCTCATCGCGTCCGTGCGCGCGGACATCGTTCGCATCAATGGCGACGCCCGATACGCCGTACACGGGCATGCCGGCGTTGCGGAGATACAGGCCGTCGGTCGCGCCGGTCTCCATGGATGGTACCACGGGCGCGCCCGGGAAGAATTCGGCGCTCACCTGTTCGATCGGTCCAAGGACGTCTGGCACGAGCGGTGAGGGTGGCGACGGCTTGGCCGGATTGACGACGGTGAGCGCGACTGCGGTATCAGCGATTGCGTTGCGTATGGCGGCCACGACGTCATCCTGATGATCGTCGGGAAGCATGCGGCAGTTGACGATTGCGCGCGCCATTTGCGGCAGGGCATTGTTCGCGTGCCCGCCCTCGAGCCGGGTGGCGACGCATGTCGTGCGCAACTGCGCATTGAAGAAGGCGGAGTGCGCGGCAAGACGACGTGCGGCGCTCGTGTCGGCGTGCTCGGCCACGAGCTTCATGTCGGCGCCGACTTCGGGCGCTTCGGCGCTGGCTGCACGCTCGAAGTAGGCGCGCGTGACCTCATTCAGACGCATGGGAAACTCGAGCGCCGAAATGCGGGTGAGCGCCGCGGCCAGATGATAGATGGCGTTGTCCGGTACCGGTTGCGAGCTGTGGCCGCCGCGGTTGTGCACCTCGAGCTGCAGGTCGAGATATACCTTCTCGCTCGCCTGGACGTTCCGTGCAAACACCTTTCCGTTGATGGCCAGCGGCTCGCCGCCATCGCCATTGATGCAGTACGCCGCGTCAATGAAATCGTGATGATGGGCGAGCAGCCACTGCACACCATTGTAAGCATCATCATCTTCCTCGCCGGACGTGAGCGCGAGAATGATGTCGCGATCGGGCGTGAAACCCTCGTGCTTCATGCGGATCATGGCGGCCGTGAAGATGGCCGCCATGTCCTTGATGTCGCTGGTGCCGCGCCCGTAGAAGTACCCGTCGCGCTTCGTGAGGGTGAACGGATCGAGCGACCAGTCCGCTCGCAGCGCCTCCACCACGTCCAGGTGCGCGAGCAGCAGAATGGGCCGGCGCTTGCCCGTACCGCGAAGTCTCGCGACGATGTTCTGATTGTCGCCGTTGGGTCCGATCACCTGGACGTCGGCGGCGGGAAATCCCGCGGTCAGGAGACGGCGAGCAACGGCTTTCGCGGCAGGGGTGGTGTTGCCATGATGGAACGTGGTGTTGATACCAACGAGCTCCGCGAAGATGTCGCGCGCCAGTGCCTGGTCCGGGCTCGGCCCTGGCGATTGCGCCGCCAGCGGCGTCGCAATTGCGGCGCAGACAAGCGCGACAATGACGACACGTGCGATACGGTAACGAATCACTGGAGCGGTGGGTTGACGGATGGGAGCTGCGGTGGACACGGCGGCGGACATCGAAAGTGCAGCGCCGCGCCTGCCGGCGCCAGACTGCACAGTTCGAATGGCCACCGGCACGATCACGCCGGGTGATGTCGTGCGATACGTTTCAGTGACACCTCGATACTGAACCGCATGATCCCTGCGAGACTCCTGATGCGGTATGCTTTGCTGTGCC
>DASVWN010000051.1:0-34974 GCA_036393195.1 Gemmatimonadaceae bacterium
GCCGCCATGCGCGATGCCATTGCGCAGCTCGGCGGCGACCCCACGCGCATCAACCCGCTGCAGCCGGCCGATCTCGTCATTGACCACTCGGTGCAGGTCGATGAATACGGCACCGAGGCCGCATTCCTCATCAACACGGAAAAGGAGTTCGAGCGCAACCAGGAACGCTACGCCTTCCTGCGCTGGGGGCAGCACGCATTCCGCAACTTCAGCGTCGTGCCGCCCGGTACCGGCATCTGCCACCAGGTGAATCTCGAATATCTGGGACGCTCCGTATTCAGCGATGAAACCAACGGCGTGCGCATGGCCTATCCCGATTCGCTGGTGGGCACGGATTCGCACACGACGATGATCAACGGTCTGGGGGTGCTGGGCTGGGGCGTTGGCGGCATCGAAGCGGAAGCGGCGATGCTGGGCCAGCCGCTGTCCATGCTCATACCCGATGTCGTGGGATTCAAGCTGCACGGCAAGCTGCCGCCGGGAGCGACCGCCACGGACCTGGTGCTCACCGTCACGCAGATGCTGCGCAAGAAGAAGGTGGTCGGAAAGTTCGTCGAGTTCTATGGTGCGGGACTGTCCTCGCTCTCGCTCGCCGACCGTGCGACGCTCGGCAACATGGCGCCGGAGTACGGGGCCACGGTGGGATTCTTCCCCGTGGATGCGGAGACGATACGCTACCTTCGATTCACCGGACGCGGCGCGCATCAGGCGGCGCTGGTGGAGTCGTACTGCAAGCTGCAGGGGCTCTTCCGCACGGATGACACGCCGGACCCGGTCTTCACCGATACCATCGAACTGGACCTCGGCGCGGTGGAGCCGAGTCTCGCCGGCCCCAAGCGCCCGCAGGATCGTGTGCCGCTCAAGGCCGCCAGGCAGATGTTCAACGATGCGTTGCAGGATGAGCTCGAGCACCTGGGCACCGGCGCAAAGGGCGGCGCCGCCCTGGCGAGCGCGTCCGCCGGCTCGACGACCGTCGCGACGATGAGTGCGACGGACAGCGCACATGCGCAGCAGGGTGTGAGTGTGACAATGGACGGTCAGCAGTTCACGCTGCGCAACGGCGCGGTCGTCATTGCGGCAATCACGAGCTGCACGAACACCTCCAATCCATCGGTGATGATCGGAGCGGGGTTGCTTGCGCGGAAGGCCGTGGCCATGGGGTTGCGTGTGAAGCCCTGGGTCAAGACGAGTCTCGCACCGGGCTCCAAGGTCGTGACGGACTACTACGACAAGGCCGGTCTCACCGAGCCGCTGGACAAGCTCGGCTTCTATCTCGCCGGATACGGGTGCACGACCTGCATAGGCAACTCGGGTCCGCTGAGCGAACCCATCGCGACGGCGGTCGAACAGAACAAGCTCGTCGTGGCCGCGGTGCTGTCGGGCAATCGCAATTTCGAGGGTCGCGTGAATCCGCTCACGCGCTTCAACTACCTCGCATCGCCGCCGCTTGTCGTGGCCTACGCGATCGCCGGTCGCATGGACATTGACCTGTTCTCCGAGCCGCTCGGCATCGGGACCGATGGTCCGGTGTTCCTGCGGGACATCTGGCCGAGCTCCAGTGAAGTAGAGGAAACGATTCTCACCTCGGTGAAGAGCGAGATGTTCACCCGGCAGTACGCGAACGTGTTCGAAGGGGACGAACGCTGGAAGGCGCTCGACGTGCCCACGGGCAACCGCTATACCTGGTCCGACGCGTCCACGTATGTGAAGAACCCGCCCTTCTTCCAGGACATGACGGCGGAGCCGCCCGGCGTGCGCCCCATTACGGGCGCGCGCGTACTCGCGATGCTCGGCGATTCCATCACGACCGATCACATTTCGCCCGCCGGCTCCATTCCCGCGTCCAGCCCGGCCGGGAAGTGGCTGATCGCGCACGGTGTGAAGCCATCGGGCTTCAACTCGTACGGATCACGCCGTGGCAACCATGAAGTGATGATGCGTGGGACCTTCGCCAACATCCGGCTGCGCAACGAGCTGGCGCCCGGTACGGAAGGTGGCTGGACGGCCACTGCACCGGGTGCACAGGCGGTCACCATCTTCGACGCGTCAATGGAGTATCAGCAGGCCGGCACGCCGCTCATCGTGATCGCCGGCAAGGAGTACGGCACCGGTTCCTCGCGCGACTGGGCGGCGAAGGGTACGCTGCTGTTGGGTGTGCGCGCCGTGATCGCCGAATCGTTCGAGCGGATCCATCGCTCGAACCTGATCGGCATGGGCGTCCTGCCGCTGGAGTTCGTGAACGGCGAGACGCGCCGCTCGCTCGGCCTCACCGGGTTCGAGCGCTATGACATTGACGGGCTTGACGACTCGCTGCGCCCGCACGCCACACTCACCGTTCGGGCGACGGCGGCCGATGGCGGCGTGAAGACGTTCCAGGCCCGCTCGCGCATCGACACACCCGAAGAGGGGACGTACTACAGGAACGGCGGAATTCTGCAGTACGTGCTGAGAACGCTCGTGAAGAAGCAGGGGAACGGGGAATAGATGCGCCGGCCGGAGCCGGGGGAGGGCAGCCTCACACGGGCTGCCCTCTTCCAGTTCCCTTTCCCGTTCCCCGCCGCAGTCTATTCGCCGCGCTCGTTCAACGCGTTGGCGATGAAGTACGTCCGATACACCGCCGTGGCGAACGCGAGCACACCGATGACGGTGACGACGGTGAGCAGGAACGCGCCGGGCTCCCAGTGCGCCGCGCCCGTGATGGGTCCATCCAGCAGCGAGGCGACCGCCAGCAGTACGAGCCGCTCCGCGCGCTGCATCAGCCCGCCCTTGCAGTCTACACCGACCTCGCCGCCCTTCGCTCTGGCGTAACTCACCATCATCGAGGCGCCCGATGCGAGCAGCACGGCGAGCATGGCCCAGCTATTCGGCTCGAAGTACACCGCCAGTCCCATGAATGCGAACATCTCGGCAAACCGGTCGAGCATGGAGTCGAGAAATTCGCCGTAGTTCGAGCTGATGCCGCGGGCCCGCGCGACACGTCCATCGAAGATGTCCGCGAGCCCACCGAGCAGAATGAACCACCCGCCGATGGCCAGCGATTCGGTGGCGTACGCAATGCCCGCCAGCAGCCCCATCGCGCCGCCGAAATAGTTGAAGAAGTCCGGCGAGATCTTCCACGCGACGAACACGCGCTCGATGGGCGAGATGAGCCACATCAGCCAGTCGCGAATCCAGTAGCCGAGGAGGAACGTGGTTGGCCGTCGCGCGACATCGGCGTCGATCTCGCGGCCGCGCGCCATGAGGGCATAGAGCGGCATGGTGAGCACGACGATCGCGGCGGCGATGAGGGCAACGTAGGTGGTCGGAGTCATATCAGGTGCGACGTTGGGGTCGGGCCCTCAAGTATCGAAGAGCCTTGGGCCAGAGAAATATGAGCGGCCAGCGGCGCTCACGAGCGGTCAATTCGACCGAGACGCCACTCCGTCGGGCTATCTTGCGCAGGATGTATTCCTGCCAGTTGTCGTAGAGTGCGATGTACTTCAGCCAGCGAAGCGTCGCGCGGACCTTGCTGCGCCGGAAGTAGAGCGCGGTCCGCGCCCTGGCGACACGCCCCGGGCGGCGCAAATCCGTATAGACTTTCCCGTCGGTCGCGACTATCCTTTCGCTGGCAAGATGCGAGAGCAGAGCAGCATACATTGGGATCAGCGTGTTCCGCTGCGCCGTGACGAGGTCATCCACGCGCTCCAGGCCTTCCGGACGTATCTCTGCGGCATAGGACGTCGCCAGGAGTATCCGACAGTAGCTTTCCACGTCAAACTGCGCTGGCAGATACGGGCGTCCCCACGACCAGGTGAGGGCGCGCGAGCACTGCAGAGCGTCCGTGAGGCGCGATTGGTGCACGGCATCCTTCGTCCAGATCAACTGGACTTGTTGAAAGAGGCGGCCCAGCGCGAAATGATCTCTGGCGTGGCTTGAACACGCTCGTAGAAAATCACTCAGGGAAAAGATGGCGCACTTGGCCTCCAGCGGGCGCGACTCATTGTGCAGGGTTATTGAAATCACATTCGGCGGCAGGATGCGATTGAGGAACGCCGCGGTCGCCGCGCGGTAGGATGGAGAGATTGTCGCCGCGAGGGACTTGTAGGCGTCGGCATATCGCTCCACAATAACGAAGTAATCATGGGCGCTTTCGGGTCTGGCGTCGGAATGCTGCACGTGCGATCCGTAATGCACGATTCCGATCGTGGCCGGCCCGAAGACGTGAGCGAGATATTCGGCGAGCTGGGCCGCACGCGGAGCGGGAGGGTCGCTCAGGCCGCCAGCCAGGGCGGCCCGCAGCTCCCGGTCAGCGGACCGCAGTGGTAACGGCTGCACCGGATGATGCGTAGTCCGATGAGGTTGCACGAAGCTGCTCGAGCGAAGCGACCATGTGCTCGCGCAGCGAATCAATGAAGGCGTCCGGGTCGGGATTGTCGGCCAGCGTGAACGGGCCGGAGATCACGACATGCACATTACTGTTGGCGAAGCGGACGAGCGATTCCCGGAAGGTTCGGGCGTGCGCCATGCCATCGGTCACAACGCAGTACACGGGACGCCGCGTTCCCGCGAGAATCGTCCGGAGGCCGCCACGCATGAAGCGGCCGATGGAGCCATCGCGAGTGCGGTGTCCTTCGGGAAAGATGAGCAGCGTCTGTTCGCCGCGGTCGACGCGCTCGACGGTCCGGCTGAGCGTGGCGAATTGCCGGCGTGACGATTTGCGCTTGTGCGAGACGAAGGGAAACTGCGCCAGGCGGCCCAGCGGGGAGATACCCGGAATGCCCCAGCGGTAGCGGTCGCGGGTGAGGATGACGAGCTGCGGGCCGACGACGGCGTCGAGCGCGATGGGGATGTCGAGCAGCGACTGGTGGTTCATCACCAGCACGCAGCTCTCTGCGGGGCGTGGGCCCTGCATGGACACGCGGACGTTCGCGATGCTGCGGGCGAGTCGCAGGGTGATGCGGGCGTTCAGCCTGAGCCAGGCACGCGCGATGGCGGTGCGGCGGTGCGGAACGAGCAGGATGGCGGGCCAGATGACAAAGCGCTGGCCCAGCCCGACGAAACAGCCGAGGTAGAGCCAGTAGACCAGGAAGAGCAAGCCGCTGCGCAGCGTACGCCCCAATTGTGTCACTCGGGAGTCGAGGCCGGCGCGAGGAATGAACAGTTCGGTGCTGTCAGCACTCAAGTGGAGGTCACCCATGGCAACACGAGTCGAAGCGCAGACGAGTGGTTCGAGCGTCTCCGACTACGATTACAGTAGTTTCTTCTACTCGTCGAGCGACGACCCGTTCGCGATTCTTGATCCATACAATGACTGGTTCACCAAGGCGATTCAGCAGGGCTACTACCTGTTCGCCCAGGCCATGTCAACGCCGCCACGGGGCCGCATCGATGTGACGGAAGGGCTCTGTCATCAGCACGTCAAGCTTCTCAATCTATCATCGTACAATTATCTCGGCCTGTCCTACCGGCCCGAAGTCATTGCGGCGGCCAAGGCCGCGCTGGACCAGTACGGACTGGGCGCCGCCGGCTCTCCCATCCTGAGCGGCACGATGGATGTGCACGTCCAGCTCGAGGAGGAGCTGGCGCGCTTCAAGGGCAAGGAGGCGGTGCTGGTCTTCCCGACCGGGTACAGCACGAATCTCGGGATGATCTCCGGCCTGATGCGGCCGGGCGACTGGATCCTCGCCGATCAGAATGCCCATGCCAGCATCGTGGACGGCGCGATTCTCTCCAAGGCCAATGTCCGGTTCTTCAAGCACAACAACCCGGCCGACCTGGAGAAGAAGCTCAAGCAGACGAGCGGCAAGCGGCTCGTCACCATCGAAGGCGTCTATTCAATGGACGGCGATGTGTGCCCGCTGCCGGACATCGTGGAGGTCTGTCGCAAGTACGGGGCGCGCATCCTGCTCGACGAGGCGCATTCGGCGTTCGTGTACGGCGCGCACGGGCGGGGCATTGTCGAGCAGTTCGGCCTGGAGAATGAGGTGGACATCCACATCGGGACGTTCTCCAAGGCGCTGGGCGGCCAGGGCGGCTACGTGGCCGGAACGCGGAAGCTGTACAACTATCTGAAGGGCTTTGCCCGCTCCCGCGTCTTCTCCTGCGCGCTCTCACCCGTCGTCGCCGCGGGCGTGCTGCAGTCGCTCCGGATCGCGCAGGCCGAGCCCCAGCTCCGCGACCGGTTGTGGGAGAACGTGCGCTACATCCGGAGCAGCCTGGAGAAGGAAGGCGTCGATGTCGGCGACTCCACATCGCAGATCATCCCGATCATGGTGCGGAACGACCGGCGGATTTTCCATCTGTGCCACAGGCTCTTTCGAGCCGGCGTGTATCTGCAGCCCGTCGTCTATCCGGCGGTGGCCAAGCATCGATCGCGGTTGCGCGTGTCGATCTCGGCGTCGCACACCTTTGAACAGCTCGACGAGGGCGTTTCGATCCTCGTACGGGTCCTTCGTGAAGAGGGGATTCTCCTATGAGCAGCAGCAACAAGAACGGCCTCGTGCAGTATCACTTCCGCGACGCAATCGGGGGATTCTTCGAATTCCCCACGCAGAACGCCCGCGCCATCCTGCCGCCCGATCTGCAGCCGATCGAGCCGCATCACGGGTCGAGCGTGCTGTCCGTGATGGCGTTCGACTTTCACGACAGCCCGGTCGGTGAATACGGCGAGCTGATTCTCTCGATTCTCGTGGCGCCCCGCATCGAGCAGGGGCAGCCCTGGCCGCGCGCCGCGTTCTACACCTTCCGGCTTGGCACCACCACGCGCGAGTCGCGCGAGCACGCGATCGAGCGCTGGCACCTGCCGCACTACATGCAGGACATCTCCATCGCCTGGGAGCGCGGTGACGGACACATCACCATTCACGCGACCGACCGCGGCCAGCCGATCGTGGACATGACCATCACGGAACACGAATGGTCGCAGGTGGAGCACCGCTATCAGACCTTCATGACCGATGAAGACGGCGCGTACACGTCCACGATCATCATGGCCGGCCAGTTCAGCGAGAACGAGGAAGAGCGCGGCGGGATCGTCCTGCATTCGCAGGCCATGACCGAGCTGCTCGAAGACTGGGAGGTGGACGTCACGCCGTTCCGTGAACTGTGGATGAAGGACGGGCTGCAGACGTTCTACCCGCTCCAGCAGCTTGCCTCCTACGCGCGGCGATGAGTCATAAGGTCTGCGTGATCATCAACCCCGCCTCGGGAAAGGGGCGGGGCGCGAAGGCCGAACCGCGCATCCGCGCCGCCTTCAGCGCGGTAGGCGTCACCGACATCCGAAGCAGCAGGGCAAAGGGCGACGAGCGACACGTCGCCCTTCGCGCAATCGAGGACGGGGTGGACACGATCGTGGCGGTGGGCGGCGACGGCACTTGGGGAAACGTGGCCAACGCGATCCTGAGCGCGCAGGCGCCCGTGCGCCTCGCGCTCGCGGCGGCGGGCACCGGTAACGATTTCGCGAAGACCGTGGGCGCGCCAGCGCTCGACTTCGCCGCCACCGCGCGACTCTCGGTGGATGATGCGGACATGCTGGTGGACGTCGGACAGATCGAGGGGAAGTACTTTCTCAACGTGGCGGGGTTCGGATTCGACATCGCGGTCATCGAGGATGTCGAGCGGATCATCTGGCTCCGGGGGAATGCCGTCTATCTGTATTCCGCCATGCGGCAGCTCTTCGCCTACCGGGGCATGATGGCGGACGTGTCCACACCCATGAGCGGGTCGGGCGCCGAACGCCGGCATCTCATGCTGATCGTGGCCAATGGGAAGAACTTCGGCGGCTCGTTCCGCATCGCGCCGGCGGCGAGCGTGACCGATGGGCAGCTCGACGCCGTCTCCATTGCCGTGGCACCGCCGTTCCGGCGCATGAAGCTCTTTGCATCGGCCACGAAGGGGACGCACATCACGCTGCCGGAGGTACAGACGGAACAGGCGCCCGCGTTCCGGCTGGCCTTCACCGAACCACCCGCGTACGAAACCGATGGCGAATACAATCGCGCGCAGTCCGCTGTCCTCGACGTCTGCTGCGTCCCTGCTGCGCTGCGCGTCGTGACTCCCGCGGCGGGAACCGCGCTGGCGTGAAGGCGATCCGGTTCGCCGCGCCCATTCCCACCTATCTCGCCACGCGCGCCGCGGGCGCCGTGTCGGACGCGTGGTACATCGGGCCGCATGCGTGCACGCGATACGGCGATCTTCCCGAGCCGGAGCTGCCGGGCGACCAGTGGGTGCGCATCCGGACGCGCCTGGGGGGAATCTGCGGGAGCGACCTGAACGTCATCACGCTCAAGGCCAGCCCGTCAATCTCGCCATTCTCCTCGTTTCCCTTCGTGCTGGGCCACGAGAGTGTGGGGGAGATCATCGAGCTGGGACGCGGCGTGCAGGGGTACTCGGCCGGCGAACGCGTCACGGTGAACCCCCTGCTCTGCTGCGAGCCGCGCGCCGTGGCCCCGCCGTGCGATGCCTGCGCGGCCGGCGATCACTCACGCTGCACGCACTTCACCGACGGTGCCCTCGCGCCGGGCATGCTCATTGGCACGACGCGCGGCGTGGGTGGAAGCTGGGGCGAACAGTTCGTCGCGCACGCGTCGCAACTCGTGCGCGTGGACGACGCCATGAGCGACGGCGATGCCGTGCTGGTGGAGCCGTTCGCCTGCTCCGTGCACGCGGTGCGCGCGAACCTGCCGCGACCGCGCGAGCGGGTGCTCGTGATCGGTGCCGGATCCATTGGGCTGCTCACGACAGCCGCGATTGCGGTGCTCGCCCCCGAAGCGCACATCACGGTTCTGGCGCGTCATGAATTCCAGGGCGAGCACGCGCAGCGCCTTGGCGCCGCTCACGTGGTGGCCGCGCGCGGCGACTATACGACCGCGCTCGCGGACGCCGGCGGTACGCGGCTGCTCAAGCCGATACTGGGGAAACCCGTGGGGGTGGGCGGTTTTGGCCGCGTGTTCGTCTGTACAGGAGGGGCACGGGCGATGGACGACGCCATGCGTGTCACGCGCGCCGGAGGGACGATCGTGTTGCTGGGCAATTCGAGCACGATGAATGGACTGGACTGGACGCCACTCTGGCTCAAGGAGCTCACGGTGCGCGGAAGCCTGTGCTACGGCGCGCACCAGCACGCGAGTCCGGCGCGCACGGCGTTCGACGAAGCGGCATCGCTCATTGCGCGGCGGCGGGTAGAGCTGACGCCGCTGCTCACGCACACGTTTGCGCTGGCCGACTATCGCACCGCCGTGGCGACGGCCATGGACAAGGGTGAGAAGAAGAGTGTGAAGGTTGCGTTCCTGGTTGGCGGCCGATAGCGGAGATCCGGACGCCGGTGACAGTGACATTTCTGGAGGCAGATCATGATTCGGACAGCAGCGTGCGCAACGTTCCTGCTTTCTTGTGCCGCCCTGATGGCCTGCGGGGGGCGCCATGACGCACCCGTGGCCGACGGCCACGCGGCGGCGGCTGCTGCGGCACCGGCGGCGGCACCAGCGGCTCCAGCGCCTGACGTCGCGAGTCCGCCGGCCACCGCGGCTGCCTCGGGAACTCCGGGCGTCGATGCGGTCATTCTTACTCCACAGGACATCGCCCGCTATCGTCGCGGCATGCGGGCGGAGCTGGAGTATGTGCGCGCGCGCGCCGTCGACGTGAAGAACGCGAAGTCCTCGTCTGACTCGTTGAACGCGCTGTTCGCGCTCTCCGATGAATCGGGGCGACGCAAGGCCGCGGTGCAGGCGGCGGGAGTGGACGCAAACCAGTTCCGGTCCATCGAGGATGCAATCGTCGCAGTGCTCGCACGCTGGGGCAACCAGCGCATGGTGGAGAGCATGAAGCAGGCGGCGGATACCGCCACCATGAGTCCGGAGTTGCGTGCGCGCGCCAAGGAAGGGCTGCAGAATCTCACGCAGGGGTTCGGCGACCTGCCCCGGGAGAATGTGGACCTGGTGCTGCCGCATGCCGCCGAGCTGGACAGCCTGCGCGTCATGCCGGCCGCGCTGGCAGTGAAGGTGGCGGAGAGGCGATAGGCAGTAGCGAGCCCGGCACGTCGTGGTTCATGGAGTTGCGCGAAGATGTGGGGATGGTCGTAGATTCTCCGGTAGTTCCTCCGCGGGATTCATTCACCGAGGTCAACATGCTCGTCAACGCATTCGCATGGCCACGGATGGCAGCGGCGGTCGCGGCGGCCGGAACGGCCCTGATCGTGGGCGGCGCATCCAGCGCCCGCGCGCAGAGTGCGACGGTGCCCGATGTCGGTCAGGTCGCACCGGATTTCACGGCATCGGGCGCGACGCGCTATGGCGTGCTGCGCGACCCGATCTCGCTCGCGGCACTCCGCGGCAAGACCGTCGTGCTGGCCTTTTTCTTCAAGGCACGGACCAAGGGCTGAACGGTCCAAATGGAGGCGTACCGTGATCAGTACGCCAAGCTGTTCAACGGCGGCAAGAACGTCGTGGTACTCGCGATGAGCGCGGACCCCGACACCACGCTCGCGGCCTGGGCGCACGAGGAAAGCTTCCCCATGCTCTTCGCAAGCGACTCCGGTGGTGCCATCGGGCGGCGCTACGGAATCTTCAATGAGAAGTACAAGCTGGACACGCGTGTGGTATTCGTCATTGCACCGGACGGCAAGATCACCTATCGCGCCATGCCATTTCGGGAGCTCGCGGCGAATGCGTACACGGAACTCGGGGACGCGGTGCAGAAGGCAGCGGGGGGTACGGGGGAATGACAGCACGCCCCACCGCCCCACCCCGCCCGTGGAAATGGGGAGTGGGGGGGGCGTCAGGGCGAGCGGTGCAACGCTAATCGCACTTTCAGGGCTTGGATGAGATTGTAGAGTAAACGGTGTGTCCTGGTTGACGGCGCCTGGAACTTCCGCACGTCGCCAGGCTCCAGGTAGTTCAGCCGGCAGGCCAGCTCGACATGGCTGCACACCTCCGCCAGAGAGCCCCGCGCAATGGCAAGATGGCGGAGGTAATCGCCGCGGCTTCGGCGCGCATTGCCCTCGGCAATGTTTCCCGGCACCGACGTCGCGGCGCGCCGGATCTGGGCGGCAAGACCGAATTACTCGCTCGCTGGCAGTTGCTCGGCGAGCTGGCAGCGCACCGAGACGAGGTCCACCGCGCGCTGCCACACGACGAGGTCCCGATAGTCGCGCGTCTTCGTCTCACCCGGCTGCTGAAGAACGCACCAATATTTCAGCAGCCCCTGCCTCGCGCATCATCCTTGCGCCGCACCGGCTGTCATTTCGTTGTGCTCGGCGGCCCATCTCTCTCCCGTTTCCACCAAATCCCCATTCCCCATCCCGCGATTCCCCATTCCCGTTGGCCCATTCCCATGGGCAGAGGGCGGAGGGGCGGCAGGGTGGCGGGGCGGAACTCTTGACTGCGCGCGCGCCGCGCGGCACCCTACATCATGCCCGCGCGTTCTTCTCGTGCGCGACCGACGCGCGCCGCCTCGTCATCCCAGACCGCCGCGCGTGGGCTGCTGGCAGCCGCCGAGCGTGATCTCCAGCAGATCATTCTGGACATTCACGATGGGCCGGTCCAGGACATCTTCGGGGCGTTGTCGCAGGTGCAGGTGCTTCGCCACCGCGCCGATCTCGCGCATCCCGAGCGCGCACTCATTCTCACGCGCGTGGCGGCCTCGCTCGAACGGGCCCTCGGCGAAATCCGCAACTTCATCGGCGCCTTCCGGCCGCCCGAGTTCGAGCGCCGCTCCATCGGCCCCATCCTCGAAGGACTCGTCGTGCAGCACGAGTCTCTCACCGGCACCACGGTGGACTTTCACGTGGATGGCGAGCTGCCGGCGGTGCCGCTCCCGCTCAAGATCTCGCTGTACCGCATTTTGCAGGAGGCGCTCGCGAATACCACGCGGCACGCGGGAGTACTCGAAATGGAAGTCGCGGTACGCGCGGATCGCGGTGACATCGTGATGGAAGTCAGCGATCACGGCAAGGGGTTCGACGTCAACAAGGTACTGGCGAGCGAGCTGGACGTGGGGGTAACCGGCGGCCACTTCGGATTGCGCGGCATGCGCGACCGCGTCGAGATCATGAACGGACAGTTGAGTATCGTGTCCGGTCCGGGTGGCACCCGCGTCACGATCCGGCTCCCCGCCGCGTGAGGAGCCAGCGATGATCACGGTGATGCTCGTGGACGATCATCCGCTGGTCCTCGAAGGACTGCGCGCACTGATCGAAGCGGAGCGGGACATCCAGGTGGTCGCGACGACCACCGACGGAAGCTGCGTGCCGGATCTCGTGCGGCTGCACCGGCCGGACGTGCTTCTGCTGGACCTCGAGCTGGGCGCGACCAACGGCTACGACGTGCTCAAGCGACTGCGTGCGGAGAAGCTTCCCGTTCGCGTGCTCGTGCTCACGGCATACGGCGACGGGGAATCCCTGCGCGCCGCGCTGGAACATCAGGCCGATGGCATCGCGCTCAAGACGGACGCACCGGGCCGCACGGTGGACGCACTGCGCGCCGTGCACTCCGGCGCGCTGGTCTTTCCGCAGGCCGCCCGGCGCTGGATGCGCCACACCACGGAGAAACCACTGACGGGACCCGGCTCGCTCAGCGAGCGCGAACGGGAGGTGTGGGCGCTGCTTGCGTCCGGACTCTCCAACGTGGCCATCTCCCGCCAGCTCAAGGTGAGTCCGAGCACGGTGAAGTTCCATACGCAGAACCTCTTTCAGAAGCTCGGCGTGAACAACCGCACCGCGGCCGCCGTGGAATTCGAGAAGCAGATTCCGGCGGCGGCACGGAAGAAAAGCTAGGGAAGCGGCGCGCGAAGCGCGCCTGCGGGAAGCACATGAATCAGGTGACTCAGGGGTCAGAGGCTGATAGGGGTCAGGGGCTGAGCCTCTGACCCCTATCAGCCTCTGACCCCATTGCGCCAGCCTCCATCACACCGTGGTCCCGAATCCCGCCGCAATGCAGTTCATGGACAGGAGCAGGTTCGACAGACAGCTCGCGCGCGCGCCGGAGTCCAGGTCGGTCCGGCGCACTTGGTGCAGCAGCTCGATCTGCACGCGATGCGCGCGGTCCAGCAGCTCGAGTCGGCGTCCCATGCGCTCACGAAACTGCGGGAATCGCTCCGCGATGCGGGGCTCGCCCGTGACTCGCAATATGGCCGTCACCGTCCGGTCGTGCTCGGCGCTTACGCGCGCGAAAATCTCTTCCCGCACATGCGCGTCGTGCACCAGTCCGGCGTAGGCATGCGCCAGATCGAGATCCACCTGTAGCAGCGTCTTCTCCACCTCGTCCACAATCAGCCGGAATACCGGCGTCTCCTCGAACATCTGCCGCAGCAACGCGTCGCCCCGGGCGCCGCGGATCTCATGGAACGCCTCGAGTGCGCTGCCCACACCGTACCAGCCGGGCAGCATGTGCCGATTCTGCGTCCATGCGAAGACCCAGGGAATCGCACGCAGGTCGGCCAGCGACCGTGTCGCGGCCCGACGGGCGGGGCGCGATCCGAGATTCAGCAGTCCCAGCTCATCCACCGGCGTGGCGGCCGAGAAGTAGTCGATGAAGCCGGGATGCGTGATCAGCGCGCGATAGGCCGCATGCGATGCGCCGGAGAGTGCGTCCATGGCTTCATCCGCGCCGGGCACCGGACCGCGCGTCTCCGCCTCCAGCGAGTACTCCATCACGCTCGACGCCAGGAGCTCGAGCTGATAGATCGCGGCATCGCCGTACGCGTATTTGAAGGACACCACTTCACCCTGCTCAGTGAGCCGCAGTCGGCCCTGGATGGTGCGAGCCGGCTGCGCCGCGATCGCGCGATGCGTCGGCGCGCCACCACGGCTCACGGACCCGCCGCGTCCATGAAAGAACGCAATGGTGACGCCGCTCTCCGCCGCCACGCGCGCCAGCCGGAGCTGTGCCTTGTACAGCTCCCAGTTCGACGTGAGAAAGCCGCCATCCTTGTTGGAGTCCGAGTAGCCGATCATCACTTCCTGCACGCCACCGAGCGCGCGGATCGTTCGCTTCACCACGGGGACCGCGAACAGCTCGCGCATCACCGCCGGCGCACGACGCAGATCCTCGATCGTCTCGAAGAGCGGAACGATCGGCAACGTGCAGCTTTCCATGGCGGCTTCATCCACGAACAGATCGGCTTCCCTGGCGATCAGATAGGCGGACAGGATGTCGCGCACGTCCTCGGTTCCACTGATGATGAAGCTGCCGAATGCCCGGCGATCCGCGCGCATGCGCACCTCCCTGACCAGCCGGAACAGACCAACCATCTCCTGGGCCGCAGGGGGAATCGCCCCGGCTTCCGTCACGGAATGCCTGGGTGCGGCCAGCGCAGCGCGCAACCAGATCGCAGAATCGCCGGCAACATCCGGTGTGTCAGCCGCATGCTGCTCCCGCAGCGCTTCCGCCGCAGGACGCAGGCGCCGCACGTGCTCGCGCAGATCGAGCCGTACCGTGGAAAACCGGAACGTCTCCACCTCCCGCCGCAACGGGGCCACGTATTCCCGGGCGATCGCACCGCAGTGCGCGTCGCACAGCCCGCGTTCGAGTGTGTCGAGATCCGCCATGAGCGCATCGGCCGTGGTGTAATGCGACCCCGTCCCGGCATTGCTCATGGTGGCTTCGAGACGCAACCGCATGCACGCAACCCACTGGCGGAACAGCTCTCCCGGATTCCTCGCGGCGATGCGCTCCCCGTCACCGCTGCTCATCAGCGCGTGGCCCAGCGCCGCGCGAAACTCCCGTGATGGCGTAATGGCGCGCTCCGAGATGCTCAGCGCCTTCACCAGCGTGCCCAGCTCCCGATCATAGCGGCGCAGAGCGGCACGTCGATATTCTCGCACCGCCGCGCGCGTGACGTCGTTCGTCACGTTGGGATTGCCGTCGCGATCGCCGCCGATCCACGAGCCGAACTCAATGATGACGGGACGGCCGAATCGCGCGCCGGGATAGTGCGCGGCCAGTGCGCGATCCAGGTTCTCGTGCAGCTCGCGCAGCGCATCAAAGAGCGTGTCGTCAAAGAAATGGATGCCCCAGGCGACTTCCTGCGGCACGGTGGGACGTTCGAGCCGGAGTTCGCCCGTCATCCACAGAATGTCAATGTCGTTGCGCAGCGCCTCGAGCATTCGCGCGCGCTCCGCGGGCGTGCACGCTCCGGATTCGAGCTCCACCAGCAGGCGATAGATCGCCCGGTGCTGCTCGAGGACGGTCACGCGCTTGGCTTCGGTGGGGTGTGCGGTGATCGTGGGCGTCACGCGAAGATGACCGAGCAGGTCGTGCACCTCGTCGGCCGGCACTCCGGCGGCGCGCCAACCCGCGAGCGTGTGCGCGAACGTCCCGAGCAGCCGTGTCTCGTCCTGCTCCCGTTGCACGCGACGCCGTGCGGACATCGCCGCATGCAGCTCCGCGATGCTGAGCAGTTGCGCCCACACGCCGAGCGCCTGCAGGGAGCGCGCGATGGAGTCTGCCGTGCCACCGGCGTCGAGCGGCGCGCCTTCGAGTACTCCGGCCGCGTCCGGCGCGCGTTCGCGCACGACCTCGATCAGCAGACCAAGCAGGAGATCACGGGCGGGCGACTCCCGGACGGGAAACTCCATGGCCGTCGCACCACTCGGTACCCCGCCGTGCGCCGGCAGCAGCGTGTGCCCGGCCGCGGCCATTACGCCACCCGGTCCCCAGGTGATCCGCCCCCGAAGAACGCCACGAGATTGTCCAGTGCGCGATTGCCCATGGCGACGCGGGTTTCCTCGGTGGCGCTCCCGAGATGCGGCAGCAATACCACGTTCTCCATGCCCAGCAGCGCATCGTGCACTCGCGGTTCGCGCTCGAACACGTCGAGCCCGGCGCCGGCGATCGTTCCCGCCCGCAACGCGTCCACCAGGGCTGCTTCATCCACCACATCGCCGCGCGCGGTGTTGATGAGAAACGCGTGCGGCCGCATCGCGCTCAATCGTGCGGCGTTCAGCAGGTGATGCGTTTCCGGCGTGGCCGGACAGTGCAGCGACACGAAGTCACTTTCACCAAGCAGCTCCTCCAGCGACGTACGGCGCTCCGCGCCAGTCGCCGCCGCCTGCGCATCGGTCGCGTACGGGTCAACGAAGAGCACGCGCATGCCGAAGCCACGCGTCGCGCGCTGCGCCACCGCGCCGCCGATGCGCCCCAGACCAATCAGTCCGAGCGTCTTGCCGGTCACGCGCACGCCGAGCATGTGCGTGGGACGCCACCCGGTCCACTGTCGCGCGCGCACATGGCGCTCGCCCTCGCCCGTTCGCCGCGCGACCATGAGCAGCAGCGTCATCGCGAGATCCGCCGTGTCATCCGTGAGCACGCCGGGCGTGTTCGTGACGACGACGCCGTGCGCCTTCGCGGCGTCCACGTCAATGTTGTTGTAGCCCACCCCGAAGTTCGCCACAATGCGCACGCGCCGGTCCTGCAGGCCGAGCAGTTCCGCGGTGATCCGGTCCGTGACCGTCGGCAGCAGGGCGTCCGCCTCACGCATCGCGGCCGCCAGCGCGGCCTCATCCATGGGGCGATCGCTCGCGTTGAGGCAGGTGTCGAACAGCTCCTGCGCGCGCGACTCGACCGCCGCCGGGATCCGGCGCGTGACGACGAGTGATGGCCGCGGACTCATGCGTGCACCGTCATGCCGGCGCCGCGCCGGTGCCCCAGCGCTTCAGCCATGGCCGTACCCAGCTCCGATGGACTCGGCGCCACGGTGAGCCCTGAGGAGCGCATGATCTCCGCCTTCTCCGCGGCGCTGTCGCCGAACGCGCTGATGATCGCGCCCGCGTGACCCATGCGGCGGCCCGCCGGTGCGGTGAGGCCCGCCACGTAGCCCACCACCGGCTTGGTCATGTGGTCGCGCACGTAGAGCGCCGCTTCCGCCTCCTGCGGTCCGCCGATCTCACCGATCATCATCACGGCGTCGGTCTCCGGATCCGTCTCGAACAGCACCAGCATGTCCACGAAGGAGCTGCCATTGATCGGATCGCCGCCGATCCCGACGCTGGTGCTGATGCCCAGTCCCACCGCCTGCATTTGCGAAGCGGCCTCGTAGCCGAGCGTACCCGAGCGCGACACCACGCCAATGCGGCCGCGCGCATAGATGTGGCCCGGCATGATGCCGACCATGGCCTTGCCCGCGCTGATGATGCCCGCACAGTTGGGGCCAATGAGTACCGGCTTCCGCTCACGCGAGTAGCGCCGCATGTAACGCTTGACGCGAATCATGTCCTGCGCGGGAATGCCATCGGTGATGCAGACGATGAGACGAATGCCAGCGTCCGCCGCTTCCATGATCGCGTCCGCGCAGAACGGTGCGGGCACGAAGATGCCGCTGGCCGTCGCACCGGTGGCGCGCACCGCGGCCTTGACCGTGTCGAACACCGGAAGACCGAGGTGCGTCGTGCCGCCCTTGCCCGGCGTGACGCCACCTACCAGGCGCGTGCCGTAGGCGATCGCTTCGCGCGCGTGAAAGCTCGCCTTGTCGCCCGTGAAACCCTGGAAGATCACGCGCGTGCCCGCATCAAGCAGAATGCTCATCAGGCTGCTCCTCTGGTCTCGGTGGCCACCAGAGCCGGGCCATCCGCACCGTGCTGGTTCAGGGCGGCAACGGCCTTGCCGGCCGCGTCGGCAAGCGTATCAGCGGTGATGATGCGAAGCCCGCTCTCGCGCAGGATCGTCCGCCCCTGCTGCATGTTGGTACCGGCCAATCGCGCGACCACGGGAACCGGCACGCCGATGTCGGTGGCGGCTTTCACGATGCCCTGGGCCACCCAGTCGCAGCGATTGATGCCGGCAAAGATGTTCACGAGCACCACCCGCACGCGCGGATCAGACAGGACGAGCTGGAATGCGGCGGCCACGCGCTCTGGTGATGCCCCGCCGCCAATGTCCAGGAAATTCGCCGGTTCACCTCCGGCCTGCTTGATCATGTCCATGGTGGCCATGGCCAGGCCGGCGCCGTTCACGATGCATCCAATGGAGCCATCGAGCGCGATGTAACTGAGGCCATACTTGCTCGCCTCCGCGTCGCGCGGGTCTTCCTCCGCGTAGTCCCGCAGCTCGCTCACGCCCGGGCGGCGGAAGAGCGCGTTGTCATCGAACGTCATCTTGGCGTCGAGCGCGAGCACCTTTCCGCCGGACGTGACCGCCAGGGGATTGATCTCCACCATCGTTGCATCCAGATCGCGAAACGCCGTGTACGCGCCGAGCAGCGCCTTCACCGCCTGATTCACCTCGGACGGCCTGAGGCCCAGCCCATACGCGATCTCGCGCGCCTGGAACGGCTGCATCCCCACGGCTGGCTCGATCACCTCGCGCAGGATGGTCTCCGGCGATCGCTGCGCGATCTCCTCGATCTCCATGCCGCCCTGCGGTGCCGCGACGACACAGACGCGTTCTTCGCGCCGGTCCAGCACGAAGCCCAGGTAGACTTCGCGCTCGATGGACGCCGCTTCCTCGACGTAGATGCGGTGCACGACCTTTCCGGCGGGGCCGGTCTGGTGCGTGACGAGTCGCCGGCCCAGCAGCTCTCCGGCCGCCAGGCGCACTTCATGTTCGCTGCCGCACAGCTTCACGCCGCCCGCCTTGCCCCGGGCGCCCGAATGGATCTGTGCCTTCACGACCCATCGGGAGCCGCCGATCTCCTCGGCGCGAAACATGGCCTGTTCCGCCGTGTAGGCCACGCCGCCCCGCGCCACCGGCACGCCGAAGTTCGCGAGCAGCTCCTTGGCCTGATATTCATGGATATCCATGCAATCCTCGGTGAGAGTGACGCGCCGGCCCGGCCTGCCTACCGCGCGCCGATGGCGTCGGCCAGTTCCACGATGTTCGCCGCCATGCGCGCCGACGCCGCATCGATCATGCGACCGTCGAGTTGCGCCGCGCCCCGGCCCTGCAATTCCGCCTCGCGCAGGGCGACCTGGATGCGGCGCGCCCGGTCCACCTCCACCCCGGAGGGCGTGAACAGCTCGTTGGCAATGTCGATCTGCGTGGGGTGAATGGCCCACTTTCCCTCGCAGCCCAGCGCCGCGGCGCGACGGCACGCTGCGGTGTATGCGTCGGCATCCCGGAAGTCGCCGAACGGTCCGTCAATGGCGCGCAGCCCGTACGCGCGGCAGGCGACCACCATGCGCGACAGGGCGTAGTGCCATTGATCGCCTGGATAATCCGGATTCAGTCCACCAATGGTGGTCGTGCGCGCGCGCACGCTGGCCGAATAGTCCGCCACGCCAAAGTGCATGGCTTCGAGACGACGGCTGGACTGCGCGATCGCCTCGACGTTCGCCATGCCGAGCGCCGTCTCGATGAGGACTTCGATGCCGATGCGGGTACGATAGCCGCGCGCGGTCTCGATCTGCGTGAGCAGCGCATCCACGAGATAGACATCCGACGGCACGCCGACCTTCGGGATCAGCACGGTGTCCACCTTATCGCCGGCTGCCTCGATCACATCCACCACGTCGCGATACATGTAGTGCGTATCGATGCCATTGATGCGCACCGACACGGTCTTGCCGCGCGCGCGCCAGTCCACGTCGTGCAGCGCCGCGATCACGTTGCGGCGCGCCTGCTCCTTGTCGGGCGGCGCCACGGCATCCTCGAGATCGAGAAAGACATAGTCGGCCGGTCCCGCCGCCGCCTTGGCGAAGAGCTCCGCGCGCGAGCCCGGCACGGCGAGCTCACTGCGTTGCAACCGCACGCGCGCCGGATCGTGGCGTGTGTGGCTCATCGCGCGGCGCCCACGGGTTCACGCTTCGGCGCCGCAGCGCTCGCCTGCGCGTCGGGCGAGCCGGCGGCCGCCGATTTCGCGAGCGGAGCCGCCGTGCGGCGGAAATGCTCCTGTGCGGCGGCCACGCCGCTGCCCGCGCGGACCTCGATGCCCACGTCACGCATGGCCATTTCGACACCAGCGAGCGCGCCCAGCAGCATCAGCTCGTTCAGATCACCCAGGTGTCCGATCCGGAACAGTTTTCCCGCCACCTTGCTCAGTCCCGCGCCGAGCGCGAGGTCGTAGCGACGATACGCCACGTCAATCACGTCGGCGGCGTTGACGCCCGCCGGAACCATCACCGCGCTCACGGTGTCGGAGTACCACTGCGGAGCCCGGGCACACAACGACAGTCCCCAGGCCTGCACCGCCGCGCGACAGCCGTCGGCGAGGCGGTGATGCCGCGCATGAATGCGGTCGAGCCCCTCCTCGAAGATCATGTCGAGCGACTCGCGCAATCCGTAGAGCAGCGAGAGCGCGGGCGTGTACGGAAAGTACCCCGAGGCATTCGCCGCGATCATGTCACCAAGGTCGAAGAAGACGCGCCGGCACTTCGCGCTCTCGCGACGGGCCAGCGCCTTGCGGCTCATGCCGAGAATGCCGAGTCCGGCGGGGAGCATGAATCCCTTCTGCGACCCGGTGATCGCGGCGTCCACACCCCAGGCATCCATCTCGAAAGGGAGACTCACCATGCCGCTCACCGTGTCCACGTAGAGCAGGGCCGGATGTCCGGCGTCATCGATCGCCTTGCGCACGGCGGCGATATCGCTCGTCACACCGGTTGCCGTCTCGTTGTGAACAACGAGCACGCCCTGGATCGCGTGCTTCGTGTCGGCCCGCAGCGCATCGCGAATGCGATCCAGTGGCGCGCCCTCCCCCCACTCGACATCCAGGATATCCACGTCGAGTCCGAGCCGCTGCGCGGTGTCAATGAAGAGATGGCCGAACTGCCCGTAGCGCGGCGCAAGCACGCGATCACCGGGCGAGAGCGTGTTGACGAGCGCGGCTTCCCACATGCCTGTTCCCGTTGCCGGAAAGACGAACGCCTGCCCCGTTTCCGTACGGAAGACCTTCGTGAGGTCGGCAAGGATCGAGCGGGAGAGCGCGGGGAATGACGACGAGCGATGATCCTCCATCGCATGATGCATTGCGCGGAGGATGCGGTCCGGCGTGTTGGTGGGACCGGGTACGAACAGGAAATTACGGCCGGGCATGATGCGCTCCTTGCAATGCAATCAGATGGATGGGCGCGGCGCCGCTCTCGCAAAAGTCGCCCCGATGAATGATCATTCGGTCCATGCGAATCACGGGCCAGCACGCCAGCACGGCCGGGGCCATGAAGGGGCCCGATCCCCGCGACGTGCTCACGCAGTTGTACCGGGCCGGCGTGGAGGCCGTTGCGCCGGGGCCCGCACTCGAACAGGCGCTGCAGGAAATCCCCGCTGCCAGGCGCGCGCGCCGCGTCTGGGTGCTCGCCATTGGCAAGGCGTCGTACGCCATGGCGGTGGCCGCGGTGAAGACACTGAATGCCTGGGGCTGCGAGATCGCCGGCGGCATCATCGTCTCGCCATCGGCCGAGCCTGCTCCCCATCCGGCCATCGTCTGCGTGACTGGTGACCACCCGGTGCCGGGACGGAATTCCCTGGCCGCCGCATCGCGGCTGGAAGACGTCGTGGCACGTGTGGGCGACACCGACGAAGCCTGGGTGCTGCTGTCCGGTGGCGCCACGAGTCTCATTGCCGCACCCGATGGTCCGGTGCGCCCGGATGAACTCTCACAGCTCTTCGAGCTGCTGCTCGGCTCGGGGCTCGACATCGACGCCATGAATCTCGTTCGCAAGCGCTTTTCGCGCTGGGGTGCCGGGCGGCTCGCGCTGGCGCTCGCACCCGCTCGAGTTCGCAACTTCATCATCTCCGACGTCATTGGTGACAAGATCAGTGTCATTGGATCGGGACCCTGCGTGCCAGACCAGTCCAATGCCGAATACGTGCACGGCCTTCTGACGACGGCCGGACTGTGGGATCGCCTGCCACTCATGATCCGCCGCCGGCTGCTCGCCGCGGAGACGGACCCATCGCTCGAGACACCCAAACCCGGTGACGCCGGGTTCCGCAAAGTGGAACGCCGCATCGTCGCCAGCAATCGCATGGCGCTCGATGCAATGGTGGCCACGGGCCGCGCCCTGGGATTGGAGCCGCGCATCGTGAGCGACGCGCTCGACGGCGAGGCGTCGGTCGCCGGCGATGCACTGGCCACGATAGCGCTAAGTTATTGCCGGCCCCTCGGTTCCACACTGTCCGGAAGGTCGGGGCTGCCCTGCCTCATCTGGGGGGGAGAAACCACGGTGACGCTCGGGAACGCAACCGGCGGACGCGGCGGACGCTGCCAGGAATTGACCCTGGCCGCAGCGCGCACCCTCGCCGCGCAACGCGCCGGCGCGCAGGTGACCCTGCTCGCCGCCGGCACCGACGGCCGTGACGGGCCCACCGATGCGGCGGGCGCCATGGTGGATGGCAATACATGGGAATCAATACAACGGGCGGGACGCGACCCGGCGCGCGATCTCGCCGCACACGATGCCTGGCCCGCGCTCGACGCCGCCGGCGCGCTCCTGCGCACCGGGCTCACCGGGACGAACGTGATGGACGTCGCCCTCGCGCTCTGCCGCCCGGCAGATCAGAACGCCGGGCCCTCGTCCGCGGACGGACCGTAGATCGCCGGCACCGGAACGTCGAGCAGACGCAGGTACACGGTGAGCTGGCCGCGATGGTGAACCAGGTGGTTGATGGTCTGGCGCACGACGTCACCACGCCGGGACGTGAAGAACACCTGATCGCCGCGCACCAGGGACCACGACTCATCCATCGCCGCGTCGGACGTTGACTCGAGCGCGGCGCGCGCCGCGCGGACATTCGCGTCGAACTGCCCGAGCAGCGTCTCCGTGGTCTCAAAGCTGTAGCCCGGGTACCCGGCCAGGTCCAGCCGTGGTGCCTGCAGGATCGTCGGGAGCCATCCCGGCATGCCGGCGACGAGCTGCGCGAGATGTCCCAGCGGGAACGACTTCGCGTGCGGCTTCCACGGCCCCTTGTCGCTCGGGACGCGCTCGATGGCGCGCCGTGTGGATGCCATTTCCTGATCGAATTCGGGGAGCAATGCCTGGCCGATGGTCATGGGCGTATCTCCGGTGCGTGACCCCTTCGCGTGGCCGGTCAATTTATGCGCCGCCACGATCCATGCCAACTGATTGCGCGCGCGGCGCGCGGCCGTGTAGACTCTCCGGCACCATGCCGAGCGCACCATTTACCGTTGGCCTGATCCAGGCCGCCGTCAGTGACAGCGCCGCCGCCACGCTCGATGCCGCCGAACGCGGCATTCGCGATCTTGCCGCCCGCGGCGCGCAGATCATCTGCCTGCAGGAACTCTTCAACGCGCCGTACTTCTGCAAAGTGACGGACGCGGAACGCTTCGACCTGGCGGAACCCATTCCCGGCCCCGCCGTGGAACGCATGCAGCGTGTTGCGGCGGAGCTGGCCGTGGTCATCGTGGTGCCGATCTTCGAGAAGCGCGGACCCGGCGTCTATCACAACTCCGCCGCCGTCGTGGACGCGGATGGCGCGCTGCTTGGCGTCTATCGCAAGATGCATATCCCCGACGATCCGCTCTATCACGAGAAGTACTACTTCACGCCGGGCGAGATCTACCAGCACGATGAATCGCGCCCGCCGTCGGGATTTCGCGTGTTCCGCACGCGCTACGCCGCGATTGGCGTGCTGATCTGCTGGGACCAGTGGTACCCCGAGGCGGCGCGCATCACGAGCCTCATGGGCGCCGAGATCCTGCTCTACCCCACGGCCATTGGCTGGCACCCGGCGGAGCGCGCTGAATGGGGCGCGGCGCAGGCCGATGCATGGCGCACCGCGCAGCGCGCGCATGCGATCGCGAACGGCGTGTTCGTGGCGGCTGTGAATCGCGTGGGCTTCGAGCCCGAACCCGGCACGGACGGCATCGAGTTCTTCGGTCACTCGTTCATTGCCGACCCGTTCGGGCGCATCATCGCCGAAGCAGGCACCGGACCGGCGCTGCTCACGGCGACATGCGATCCCGCGCTCATTGAATACACGCGCCGCAACTGGCCCTTTCTGCGCGACAGGCGGATTGACGCGTACGGCCCCATTCTCAACCGATACATCGATTCGTGACATCGCACGCGACGCCTGCCGGGGGGGGGCGCATGCCGGGCGAATGGGTCCACCACGACGCCACCTGGATCGCGTGGCCGCACCATGAGCCCGACTGGCCGGGCAAGTTCGCGCCCATTCCCTGGGTGTACGCCGAGATCGTGCGCGCGCTCCACGCGCACGAGCGCGTGGAGATTCTCTGTCAGGACGAGCGCGTGCGCGAGACCGCGGCGCGCGTACTTGCCGCGCACGACGTGGATCTGTCGCCCGTGCGCTTTCACATTGTTCCCACCGACCGTGTCTGGCTCCGCGACTCGGGACCCACCGCGGTGCTCGCGCCCGACGGACAATGTTCCTGGATTGCATGGGCGTTCAACGGCTGGGCCAAATACGAGAATCACACGTGTGACCGAAAGGTCGGACACGTCGTTGCCGAGTTGAGCGGACTGCCCCACGTGCACGCGGTGCGGCCCGACACTGGCGCGCCGCTCGTGCTCGAAGGCGGCGGCATCGAGACTGATGGTGCAGGTACGCTGCTCGTCACCGAGGAGTGGTTGCTCGCAGACGCGCAGGTCCGCAATCCCGGTCTCGATCGCGCCGGCTACGAAACCGCATTCCGGGCGTACCTCGGGATCGAGCGCACCATCTGGCTGGGCGAAGGCTGCGTGGGCGACGACACGCACGGGCACGTTGACGATGTGGCGCGCTTCACCGACGCGCACACCATTGCGCTCGCCTTCGAGCCGGATGTCGACGACGACAATCATCCCCGTTCGGCGGACAACCTGCGACGGCTCGAGCTGGCGGCGCGGACGTTCCCCGGCGGCTTGCGCGTCGTGAAGCTCCCCTTCCCGCGGCCGGTCATGATGGACGGCCAGCGACTGCCGGCGAGCTACGCGAACTTCTACGTTGCCAACGACGTAGTGCTCGTGCCCACCTTCAACGACCGCAACGACCGCGTGGCGCTCGACACGCTTGCAGCCTGCTTTCCATCGCGCGAGGTCATTGGCATCCATGCCGTGGATCTGGTGTGGGGGCTGGGCACGCTGCACTGCCTGACGCAGCAGCAGCCGTCGTCGCGCTCGCGCTAGCCCGCGGGTCCGCGGTCCGCGTCCAGTGCCGCGATCACCTCGTCGTCCGTCGTCTGTTCGAACTCGGCGTACCATTCGCCCACGCCGCGAAAGTCCGGCGGCATCGCGACGCAGATGACGTCGTCCGCGTCGTGCCCGATCAGGAGGCGGCCTTCGCGCGAACAGACGGGCGCAGCGAAGATGAGCAGCGAGGGTTGCTCGTGGCGCAACGTGGCAAGCGCCGCCCGCGCGGTGACGCCGGTCGCAAGACCGTCATCCACCAGCACGACCGGCCGATGCGCCACGACGGGCGGCGGGCGTGAGCCGCGAAAGACTCGCATTCGGCGCCGCGCTTCGTCCACTTCGCGCTCTGTCACCAGATCGAGATATTCGTCCGGCACGCCCAGCGCGGCAATGATCTCCTCATCGAGCACGCGCGTCCCATCCGGTGTCACCGCGCCAATGCCCAGCTCTTCGTGCCGCGGCGCGCCCAGCTTGCGCGCGACGATCACGTCCAGCGGCGCGTGCAACGCGCGGGCGACTTCGCGCCCGACCATCACGCCGCCGCGCGGAATGCCGAGCACGATCGGATCGTCCGCCCGGATGTCCGGGTGGCGAGCGAGAATTCCCCGGGCCAACTGACGCCCCGCGTCCACGCGGTCCTGGAAATACATGGGTGACGGATCACGCCGCTGGCGGCACGTATCGGGTGAACCAGTCCGCGGCCAGCCGCGCGACTTCATCGAGCGCCCCCGGCTCCTCGAACAGATGTGTGGCGCCCGGAATGATGACCAGCTCCTTCTCGCAGGAGAGCATGTCGCACGCTTCCGCATTGAGCGGAATGACGGGGACATCCGCGCCACCGACGATGAGACGCGTAGGAACCCGCACGCGCGCGAGCGCGTCGTGCGCCAGATCGGGCCGGCCTCCCCGCGAGACTATGGCGAACACGCCGGCATCGAGCGATGCCAGCAGCGCGGCCGCCGCCCCGGTGCTGGCGCCGAAGAACCCGATGGGCAGCCCGGGTGCGCCTTGCTCGCTGGCCAGCCACTGCGTGGTCTCCTGGACCCGGTGCGCCAGCAGCTTGATGTCGAAGCGCAAGCGCCCGGTTCGCGCGTCCTGCTCATCCTCTACCGGAGTAAGCAGATCGAGCAGGAGCGTCCCGAAGCCGGCCGCCTGGAGCACCCGCGCCACGCGCGCGTTGCGTGTGCTGAACCGGCTGCTGCCGCTGCCGTGCGCGAACAGAATGACGCCCCGGGCGTGCTCCGGCACGGTCAGGAACCCGTGGAGCGTGGCGTTCTCCACCGGTATTGTCACATCCCGGGTGGGCGGCTCGCTCTGGACAGGCACGTGATGGTCTCCGGTCGCGCGACCGATCAGATGTGAATGTACGCTCCCAGCCGCAGCGTGGTGCGATTCACGTTCTCGACGAGAATGCGCCGCACTTCGACATAGCCGAAAAAGCGCTGCTGTCGAAGGATTGCGACATCCGTGCCGCCGAAGTACTCCCAACCCACTTTCGTGCCCTGATACAGTTCGTGCGCCGGCTCCGACGCGGGGATGCTGCTTCCCAGGAAGTGCGGTCCCACCGCGCCACCAAAGAATGGCGAGACACGGCCGAACTGCGCCACGCGATAACGCAGCTCGCCCTTGAAGCTCAGATCATGAAAGGATCCCCTTACCGGATTCCCCTGCGCATCCATGCGGTCCACCTGCGCGTGCAGGTAGTTGCCGCCCACCACCACGCGCAATGACGGCGTGATCACCGACCCCACATCCAGATCGGCGCCCAGATCCCAGCCGTTCCGGGCGTGGTCCACCCAGGTATAGCTGATGTAGGAGCCGATGCGGTCCACGCCCAGATGCGCCTGCTCCTCCGGCTGGTCCTGCGCCGCGGCGGACTGCCACACAGCCGACAGCGCGGCGAATGCGCACAGCACGCAGGCCGCCCCTCGCCGGATTCCACGCTTGCGGATGCTCACCATTCCTCCCTGGCCCGGGTTCGTGCGCGCGAGGGCGCGCGTCAGCGTGTGACCTTCTGTGGCACGGGACGCCCGACGAGTTCCTGCACGAGCCGCGGCGCGTGATACACCATCCCGAGTGCCTCGATGATCGCGCGCGAATCCACGCTCACCGACCGCGCGGCATCGTCAGTGAAGATAAACCGGTTGGGGAGCGACTCGATGTTCTCATCGAAGATGAGCCCGACCAGCTCGCCGTTCCGGCTGACGACG
Organism: Gemmatimonadaceae bacterium; assembly: GCA_036393195.1. Lineage (GTDB taxonomy): Bacteria > Gemmatimonadota > Gemmatimonadetes > Gemmatimonadales > Gemmatimonadaceae > JADGGM01. The sequence goes on from DASVWN010000051.1 coordinate 27,208, forward strand.
GGACTGCCGGAGTTGCCGCCGATGATGTCGTTGGTGCTGACAAAATCCAGCGGCGTCGCGAGATCCAGGCTGTCGAGCGCCTGCATCCAGCGCCGCGGCAGATGGAACGGAGGCTTGTCGTCGAAGTCCGCGGCATGGCCAAACATGCCGTAGAACGACGTCTTGTATGGCGCGATGGTCCCATTGTATGGGTACCCCCGGACCGTGCCATCCGAGATGCGCAGCGTGAACGTGGCGTCGGGCGGAAGCCTGGTGCCATAAACGGCGAAGAGCGCCTGGCCGACCTTCTCGGCGTTGGCGGAAATCACATTATCGAGCCGGCGCACGCGCGCATCCACGGCGCGGCTGAGCTGATCCAGCCGGCGCGCGAGCACGATCAACGGATCGGTGGACGCCGCGACCGCCCTGGCGCCGCCGGCCACCAGCGCCTTTCGTGCGTCCACCGAAGCGAGATGCGTTCCGTTGATCAACGCCTCGGCCGCCACCTCCGGACTGCGTCCCGCGAGCGCGGCGCGCATGGCCGGATCGCTGGCGGGGAGTGCGTGCCTGGCATCGGTGAGATAGGCGGCGAGCGCGAGCTTTTCCTCCTGCGGGTTGACCTCTTGCTCGGCTTCCAGGCCTGCGCGAACCTGCGCGAGCCCCTTGCCCCGATAGCGGGGCAGCCGCGCGCTGTCGGCCTTCGCGCTCTCCGTGGGAAGCCGCACGATCTCGCCGGCCCAGTTGAGAAGCTGGGATCCGAACGGCGGCGCGGGGCTGAACCCGTGATACGCCGCCGTCGCGGCGATTGCCGTGCGCTCCCGCTCTGCGGACGCAATGGCATCCCAGGCGCCGCCGTACCGGGCGCGGAGCGTCGGGCTGGCGTTCACGCGCGCGCGCAGGTCACGCTCGAACGCTGCCTTGCGTGCCATGATGACGGAGTCGAGCAACCCGGCGCGATAGCCCGTTACCGCCTTGATCGAGTTCTCGATGCCGAAGATCAGGTTCTCGTTGGCGCGCTGCTCCTCGGGTGACTGTGCAGCCATCTCCTTCGCGACCGAACGGCCGCGCGCGTATGCGGCAAGCGTGAGCGGATACTGCACGTCGCGCAGATACTGCATCTGCGCCAGCGTGAGCAGACGCCCGGTGGACCCCGGATTGCCAACGACAAAGACCAGATCACTGTCCTTCGGACCGGTCATGCTGACATGCAGATAGTCCTTCACCCGCATGGGCGCGTCGTTCTCGTACACGCGCAGCAATGCCATGTCGAGGTCGTAGCGCGGGAAGGTGAAATTGTCCGGATCGCCGCCGAAGAACGCCGCTTCCTCCTCGGGCACCATCACGAGACGCACGTCACTGAAGCGCTTGTAGCGATAGAGTGAGTACATCCCGCCTTGGTAGAGCGTCACGACCTGGCAGATGAGTCCCGTGCCTTGCTTGCACTCGTTCTCGATGCTGGCGATTTCAGCGTCGCGTTGCGCCACCTGCGCATCGGTCGCCGTCGCGGTCACGGCGCCGCGGACGCGGCTCGTGACATCCTGCATGGACTCGAGCTGATCCACGTAGAGCGTGGCGCACTTGCGTTCGTCGGCCAGCGATGCGGCAACGAAGCCGGTGACGCTGTAGTCCGTGTCGCGCGGCGAGGCGGACGCCACGCACGCGCGCGCACAGTGATGGTTCGTGAGCACCAGCCCGTCCGCCGACACGAACGACGACGAGCAGCCGGGAAGCCGCACGGATGCCAGGCGCACGTGGTCGAGCCACCCGGAGTCCGGCGTGAAGTTGTAGGTCTTCTTCCAGTAGTCGAGGGGCGGCGCGTCGAAGGTCCACATCGTACCGGCTTCCTTGACGTAGGATGCGGGGCCCAGCGGCGCCGACCTGGCGGCGCTCCGGGACGATGTCGTCCGCTGCGCGAGCGCCGGCGCGGACAGACTCGCGCCGAGCAGCGCGGTCAGCGCAGCGACGCGAAAGAGGAGATTCCAGACGCGTTGGTCTTCCATGACACGATGTCCGGTAAGTGCGAAGCAAGTGAGACCCCTGCCAACTTCGGCATACATCGGCCGATGCGGAAGGAGCGGGATCGGTCCGCGCAAGAGCCGCGGGAGTCCTGCGGACGGGCAGAATCGAGACGGATTTTCAGGATTGACGGGATTGATTGGAGCCGAGCCCCAACGTTTCGGTCCGTTCCCTGAATGGCGGCAAATGCTTTTGGAAACGGCTCCGTGAGAATCCTGCCACTCCTGTGAGTCCTGTAAATCCTGTCTCGCCGTCAGCAGGGCCGCAACACGTGAAGCCCAGGAATGGCTCCATGTCCCGCGTTCCATTCCCATTCCCTTTGACGCCAGGATCGCTTAGGATGTGGCGTATTGCCGCCTCTTGGCCAGGCCAGCCGCACCGGATTTCGGGAGCCAAGCACATGCCAGCAACGCCAACCGCATGCAGGGAGTGAAGCGACCGGTCCTCGCGCGACTATTCGCGGCAGGCGTATTCGTCATCGGCCTCCCGGTACTGGCGCGGGCGCAGGTCGCTCCGGCAGATACCATTCCCGCCGACAGCGCAAAGCCCTTCGCCGCCTTCAGCCAGTCAGCGCTCTCGCTGGGCGACTCCATTGTCGCCATGGCGCGCCGCCAGATCGGCAAACGCTACGTCATTGGCGGCAAATCGCCGTCGCGCGGATTCGACTGCAGTGGGCTCGTCCAGTACGTGGCTGCCGCACTGCACATCGCGCTACCGCGTACGGCGCGTGAACAGGCGCACGTGGGGGCGGCGCTCCCCCGGGACACCTCGGATATGCGGCCCGGTGACCTGGTCACATTCGGCAGGGGCAATGCTGGCGTCTCGCATATCGGCATTTACGTGGGCAACGGCCGGTTCATTCACGCCAGCGTTGCGGCTGGACGAATCATCGAGACCAACCTCCTGCGCCCGTGGGCCGCGGGGAAGAAGCGCTGGCGCGGCGTGAGGCGCCTCGTCGTCAGTGACAGCTCGGCGCTCGCTCGCTCTGACTCGAGCAACTGAATCGGAGCGTCGCGCCGGCTGAACTTCTGGCGTTCGGCACCCAGCGCTTCGTCGCTGCGCATGCGGCGCCGTCCGATTCCGGGACGCCCAGTCCCACGATCGGTCACCAGGCCCCGCCCGACGCCGGTTCGGCGTCAGCTAACGGCTTGTGGTTGAGTGACTTGGCAATTCGTACGGGACGGCACGCAACTTCCCTGCATATCCTCCCGTAGTAGAGCGCGAATCACCAGATCACCACGAGCACGGTACCCTTGGATATTCCTCGCGAACCACCGAAAAAGCGCAAGAAGTACATCCTCGGCGGAATCGCCATCGCCGCGATTCTGATCCTGACGGCGGCGGTGAGCCGGCTGCAGCCCGCCGCTCCATCCGTGGACCACGGCACTCTCTGGATCGATACCGTCCGCAAGGGCGAGATGGTGCGCCAGGTGCGCGGACCGGGCACGCTGGTGCCCGAGCAGATTTTCTGGGTGTCGGCGGTGACGGGCGGCCGTGTCGAGAAGATTCATATTCGTCCGCCGGCCACGGTCACCGACACCAGCACGATCCTCGAGATGACCAACCCCGACGTGCAGCTCGAAATGCTGTCCGCCGAGCAGGCCGTGAGTGCGGCGGAAGCGCAGCTCGTCACGCTCAGGACGACGCTCGAAACCCAGCGCCTCAATCAGGAGAGCGCTGTCGCCACGGCCAAGGCGGACGAGCAGACCGCCAAGCGCGCGGCGGATGTGGCGGTGTCGCTCGGAAAGCAGGGGCTGCTCTCCACCAAGGACGTGGGTGACGCCATGGACAAGGCGACGGAGAGCGCCGCCCGGCTCAAGTCGCAAACCCAACAGCTCGACGTGATGTCAAACTCCATGCAGTCGCAGATCAGACTGCAGGAGCAGCAGGTCGAGCGGCTGCAGGCCATCGCGACGTTCCAGCGCGGGCGCGTGGCATCCATGCAGGTGCGGGCGGGCGCGAGCGGCGTGCTGCAGCAGATGGACCTGGAACCGGGACAGTGGGTGCAGGCGGGAACGCAATTGGCAAAGGTTGCTCAGCCCGGCAAGCTCAAGGCAGTGCTCCGTATTCCGGAGACGCAGGCAACGGATGTCCAGATCGGCCAGCCCGCTTCCATTGATACGCGCAACGGCATCGTCCAGGGTCACGTGATGCGCATTGATCCCAGTGCGGAGAACGGAACCGTCACGGTTGACGTGGCGCTCGACGGGCCGCTCCCCAAAGGAGCGCGTCCCGAGCTGAGCGTGGATGGAACCATCGAGATCGAACGACTGAAGGATGTGATGTACGTGGGACGCCCGGCATACGGGCAGCCACAGAGCACCGTGGGCCTGTTCCGGCTGACACCCGACGGGAAGGAAGCCACACGCGTGAACGTCAAGCTGGGCCGCGCCAGCGTGAATACCATCGAGGTCGTGCAAGGGCTGAACGTCGGCGACAAGGTCATCATCTCCGACATGTCGGCCTACGATTCGCAGAACCGCGTCCGCCTGCGCTGACCGCGCACCGCACCACTCACCAACCTACCCATCTTCCCATGACAGCACCGATCACGCCGTCCGCGGCATCTGCCACATCCGAGAGCAACGGCGCATCGAACGGCAACGCGCTCATTCACCTGGACGGCATCAAGAAGATCTTCTACACGGACGAGGTGGAGACGCACGCACTGGCGGGGGTGCATCTCGAGGTGCAGCCCGGTGAATACCTCGCGATCGCCGGCCCGTCGGGCTGCGGGAAGACCACCCTGCTCTCCATCCTCGGTCTGCTCGACACGCCGAGCGAGGGCGAGTACATGCTGGACGGCCATCCCGTGGCGCAGCTCACCGCGTCACAGCGCGCGCGCGTGCGCAACCGTCAGATCGGGTTCATCTTCCAGGCGTTCAACCTGATCGGCGATCTCACGGTGTACGAGAACGTCGAGCTGCCGCTCACGTATCGCGGCATGGACGGCGCCGAGCGCAAGAAGCGCGTGATGGAAGCGCTGGAAAAGGTGGGGATGTCGCACCGCGTGAAGCACTACCCATCGCAGCTCTCCGGCGGCCAGCAGCAGCGCGTGGCCGTGGCGCGCGCGGTGGCGGGCGAGCCGCTCATTCTCCTGGCGGACGAGCCGACCGGTAACCTCGACTCCACCAACGGCGAAGCGGTGATGGAGCTGCTGCACGATCTGCACCGGCAGGGCGCGACGATCTGCATGGTGACGCACGATCCGCGGTATGCGCGCCACGCCGACCGGTCGATTCATCTGTTCGACGGACGCATCGTGGAGGAGGAGCGGGGGCAGCGCGAGCAGCGGGACGAGGCGCAGCTCCGCGAGAGCGGATTCGAAGTGGCGTAAATGGAGCACATCCTGCGCGATGTGCGTTACGCGGTGCGCGTGCTGGTTGCGCATCGCGGCTTCACGATTCTCGCCATTATCTGTCTCGCGCTTGGTATCGGGGCCACCGCGGCGATCTTCAGTGTAGTGAACGGCGTGCTCCTCAGCCCGCTCCCCTTCCCCGCGGCCAACCGGCTCATCGCGGTGGGCACGGGCGACGACTCCGCGCACGCCACCGGCTCACTGTCTGCGCCGGATTTCGTGGACTACCGGGCCGGCGCAACGCGTTCGGAGCTCGCCGTGTGGGGCAACGCGTCCTTCAATTTCCGCGGATCCGGCGCGCCGGAGCGGCTGCGCGCCGCGTCAATCTCGGCGAATTTCTTTCACGTGCTGGGGGTTGCGCCTGTGGTCGGACGCGCGCCACTCGCCGAGGAAGAGCTGCCCCAGCGCAATCGCGAAGCGGTGTTGAGCTACGCGCTCTGGCAGCGTGAGTTCGGCGGTGACCCGAAGGTGGTGGGCAGGACCATTCGGCTGGACGCCGCGGATTACTCCGTGATCGGCGTCATGCCGAAAGGCTTCGACTTCCCGATCACCGCGGATCCGGCGCAGCTCTGGGTGCCGCTCACGCTCGCGGGCGATTCCACCTTCGCGCAGTCGCGCGGCGCGCACTTCCTGCGCGGCATCGGGCGGCTCAAGCCCGGCGCCACGGTCGCCCAGGCGCAGGCGGAGCTCCGCGCGATCGCGCGGCGGCTCTCCGAGCAGTATCCGGCGTCGAACCAGGGGTTCACCGCCGCCGTGGAACCGCTGCAGGAGAATCTCGTGGGCGGCTCGCGAATCGGCCTGCTCGTCCTGGCCGGCGCCACCGGATTCCTGCTGCTCATTGCGTGCGCCAACGTGGCGAACCTCATGCTCGCGCACTCGACGCTGCGCACGAGGGAAGTGGCCGTCCGCACCGCGCTTGGCGCGACGCGCGCGACGATCGTGCGGCAGTTGCTCGTGGAGAGCGTGCTGCTGGCGCTGGCCGGTGGCGTCGTGGGTCTGATCCTCGCGTCGTGGGGCACCGAGCTTCTGCTCGGACTCGCCGGACGCTCGATACCACGTCTGGGCGACGTCACGCTCGACGGGCGCGTCGTGGCCTTCACCGCGCTCGTGTCGATCGTCACCGGGCTGCTCTTCGGCCTCGTGCCGGCACTGCAGGTCACGGGCACCGATCTCAACTCGGCGCTCAAGGAGGGGGGTCGCTCGATGACCGGGCCGGGGAGCGCGAACCGGATGCGCAGTGCGCTCGTCACGGCTGAAGTGGCGCTGTCGCTCATGCTGCTGGCGGGAGCGGGGTTGCTGAGCACGACGCTCGTGAAGCTGATGCAGGTGAACCCGGGTTTCGATGCACGCAACGTGCTCACCACGTCCGTGAGTCTCTCGAGCACCACGTACGACACGAACGTCAGGCAGATCGCGTTCTTCAGGCAGCTCCTGGATCGCGCGCGGTCCATCCCAGGCGTGACGAACGCCGGAGCGGTCACCATCCTCCCGATGAGCGGCGGCAACATGGTCGTGGGCTTCGCGCTGCCGGATGAACCGCACGGACCCAACGATGCCCCGAAGCACGCCGAGCAGCTTGATGCCGTCATGCCGGACTACTTCCGGACTGTGGGCATTCCGCTCCGGGCCGGCCGGGAGTTCACGACACAGGATGACGACAAGGCGCCCTGGGTGATGATCGTGAGCCAGTCGTTCGCGCAGAAGCTCTGGCCGGGCCAGAACCCGATGGGCAAGCGGGCGTACATCGGAGCGGGAAGCGGATTCCCCATGGACAGCGCGGCGCGCGAGGTGGTGGGCGTCGTTGGCGACGTACGCCGCACCGCGCTCGACAAGGCGCCGCTGCCACAGATCTACATCCCCGAGGCGCAGTTGGCCTTCCCGCAACTGTCGCTCATGGTACGCACCCGTCCCGGGGCGACGAACGTTGCTGGAGACCTGCACCGTCTGGTGATCGGCATGGATCCCGATCAGGCCATCAGCCCGGTGCGCCCGCTGGAGAGCGTGCTGTCGCTCTCGCTCGCGCGACAGAAGTTCAGCGCGTTGCTCCTTGGCATTTTCGCCGCGGCAGCGCTCGCGCTCTCGGCGGTGGGCATTTATGGCGTGATGATGTCAATGGTAACGCAGCGCCGGCGTGAGCTCGCCGTGCGCATGGCGCTGGGCGCGCGTCCCGCGGATGTGCTCAGGCTTGTCGTGAAGCACGGTGTCACGCTCGCAGCTCTGGGCGTGGCGGTCGGCCTGGCCGGCGCACTGGCGCTGTCCCGCTTTCTCTCGAGCCTGCTCTACGGCGTAAAGGCCAGCGATCCGGTCACGCTCGCCGTGGTGTCCATCGTGCTGGCCGGTGTGGCGTTGCTGGCGAGCTATCTGCCGGCGCGTCGCGCGACGCGGGTGGATCCGGCGGTGGTGTTGGGGGCGGG